>NZ_CP055156.1:4641865-5304989 GCF_014217805.1 Adhaeribacter swui | reverse complement strand
GGCGGTAGGCCAGTTTATATTATTCGCGGCCGGTAGTGCGTATGGTACGCCGCTCGGGCAAGGTTTACTTTATTTGGGCCTGGGCAGCATGATTATCGGGAACGGCTTTTTTAAACCCAATATTTCGTCGATGGTGGGTACTTTATATTCGGCTACCGACAAACGGCGCGATGCGGCTTATACTATTTTTTACATGGGCATTAACTTAGGTTCCTTTATTGGTAACACCATTACCAGCTTAATTGGCGATACCGGTCGGCCTGAAGATTTTAGGTGGGCATTTTTAGCTTGCGGCATTGCGATGGTATTGGGTACCGGACTTTTTCAGTGGGGTAAAAACAAATACCTGCATACCCCCGAAGGCGAGCAGGTGGGTAATACGCCCATTAATTCGCCCGGCGTGAAAGGTGTGTTTGCCATTTTACCGGTGATGCTGGCCCTGGCCCTAGGATTTTTGTGGCTGGATTCTACTACTTTACCGGTAATTATGCCTTTGTTAATTTTATCGGCCGTAGGTATTGCGGCGCTGATTTTACTGGATAAATCGTTAACGCACGGCGACCGGCAACGGGTTTACGTTATTTTTACGGTGGCTTTTTTCGTGGTGTTTTTCTGGGCCGCCTTTGAGCAGGCGCCGGCCTCCCTTACTTTTTTCGCCGACGAGCAAATGAACCGTACCATTATGGGTTATACTTTGCCCGCCAGTATTTTTCAAAATTTAAATGCCTTTTTTATTGTTACCTGCGCTCCTTTAATGGCAATGCTCTGGACCGCCCTCGGCAAAAGAGGACAAGAACCACCATCGCCCATGAAGATGGCCATTGGTTTAGCTTTACTTGCATTTGGCTATTTGGTAATGTGTTTCGGAGTAAACGATTTGCAACCGGGCGTTAAAGTAAGTATGTTTTTCTTAGTGGCCTTGTACTTTTTACATTCCATCGGGGAGTTGTGCTTGTCGCCGATTGGCTTGTCGCTGGTAAATAAACTGGCACCTTTAAAATTTAGCTCGTTGTTAATGGCCGTGTGGTTTTTAGCCAACGCCGCCGCTAATTACCTGGCGGGCTTTATGAGCAGTTTATATCCGGAAGCCGGTAAACCTAGTCCTAAACTGCTAGGTTTCGAGATTACAGATTTGTACAGCTTCTTTATGGTATTTGTTTTTGCCGCGGCGATAGCTTCTTTAATCTTATTTTTGGTGAACCGTAAATTGGTAAAAATGATGAATGCACCGGCTTAGTCACAGCTAGCCAAATAAACAAAAAAGCCGGTTGGTATTATTACCACCGGCTTTTTTAGTTAGAATTTTTTACAAATAGATTTTAAATAAATATAATATAGCCAAGATTACTATGGTATATTCACCTGTAAACTGAATTAGCGGATTGGCAAAAGAACTTAGTTTAAGCGCTACTATGTTGGTACATTAAATCAAAAACAATTTCTCAGATTCATGTTTAAATATACTCTTTATCTGGCATATGCTGTTGCCTGTCTTGTATTTACCAGTTGTGATAAAATCGAAAAAATAGTACCCAAAGAAGTTATTGATAAAGGTACCGATAATTTTACTTCCTACGTAATTCCGGAAAACAACCATTTTACGAGCAATAACATTGGCCTGGTTACCTCTAACAAGCTTAAGTTTATTGTTAAATTCGACGAATCGGCGGAGTATACTACCCGCGATAAAGCAAACCAAGCCGATATAAATAAGCTATATGGTTTTTCGGACTGTGGCACCGACCACCAGAGTAACAGTGCGCGTTTTGGCTGGCGTTGGTATAATAACCGGTTAGAGATTTTGGCATACACCTATAAAGATCAGGTGCGGGCCGACAAGTTTATTACAACTGTTGATTTTAATAAAGAGTACGAGTATGAATTAGAAGCGCAGGACAGCAAATACATATTTAAACTGGATGGAAAAACCGTAGAAATGGAACGTGGTTGCAACGGTAATACCAGTAAATATAAGTTGTTCCCTTATTTTGGAGGCGATGAAACGGCGCCTCATGCCATAACTATTCAGATTAAGGATTTACCCTAAATAAAAGTGGAACAGATAAAATTTAAAAAATAATGCCAATAAAAAAGCCCCTGAAAACTCAGGGGCTTTTTGTTTATATAATGGGAGTGGATTACATCATGCCGCCCATGCCGCCCATGCCACCTGGCATACCAGCACCAGCACCAGCTTTTTCTTCTTCTGGCTCGTCAGAGATTACGCAGTCAGTAGTTAATAACAGACCGGCAATAGAAGCTGCGTTTTCTAAAGCTAAACGGGTAACTTTAGTTGGGTCGATGATACCAGCCGCGAATAAGTTTTCAAATTTATCTTCGCGAGCATTGTAACCGAAATCATCTTTACCTTCGCGAACTTTCTGAATAATTACAGAACCTTCGCCACCAGCGTTAGAAACGATCGTACGCAACGGAGCTTCCAAAGAAGTGCGGATAATGTTTACCCCAGTTAATTGGTCGTCGTTTTCTACTTGTACGTCTTTTAAAGCTTCAATAGCACGTACCAAGGCAACACCACCACCAGCAACAACACCTTCTTCAACGGCAGCGCGAGTAGCGTGTAAAGCATCATCTACGCGGTCTTTTTTCTCTTTCATTTCTACTTCAGTAGAAGCACCAATGTAAAGAATAGCTACCCCCCCAGATAACTTAGCTAAACGCTCTTGTAATTTTTCGCGGTCGTAGTCAGATGTAGTGGTTTCCATTTGCGCTTTAATTTGCGCAATACGGCCAGTGATATCGGCTTTTTCGCCTTTACCATTAACAATAGTAGTATTGTCTTTGTCGATGATGATTTTTTCGGCTTGGCCTAAGTAATCTAAAGTCGCGTTTTCTAATTTAAAGCCTCTTTCTTCCGAAATTACCTGACCACCAGTTAACACGGCAATGTCTTCCAACATCGCTTTACGGCGATCGCCAAAGCCAGGAGCTTTAACCGCTGCAATTTTTAATGAACCACGCAGCTTGTTCACTACCAAAGTAGCTAAAGCTTCGCCGTCTACATCTTCGGCAATAATAACCAAAGGCTTACCAGTTTGAACTACTTGCTCTAATACGGGCAGTAATTCTTTCATGGTTGATACTTTTTTGTCGTAGATTAAAATGAAAGCATTGTCTAAATCAGCTTCCATTTTCTCTGGGTTGGTTACAAAGTAAGGAGAAAGGTAACCGCGGTCGAACTGCATACCTTCTACCGTTTTTACTTCGGTTTCAGTACCTTTTGCTTCTTCTACGGTAATAACGCCGTCTTTACCAACTTTGTCCATCGCATCGGCAATCATTTTACCAATTTCGGAATCGTTATTAGCCGAAATGGTACCTACTTGCGCGATTTCGCTCGAATTTTCGATTTTTTTAGACTGTGTTCTCAGGTTTTCAACAACAGCGGTAACTGCTCTTTCAATACCTCTTTTTAAGTCCATAGGGTTAGCACCAGCTGCCACGTTTTTAGAACCGGCCGTGTAAATAGCCTGTGCTAATACGGTAGCCGTAGTAGTACCGTCACCAGCTTGGTCAGCAGTTTTAGAAGCTACTTCTTTTACCAGCTGAGCGCCCATGTTTTCAATAGCATCTTTCAGCTCAATTTCTTTTGCTACAGTTACCCCATCCTTGGTAATGGCGGGTGCACCAAACTTTTTGTCAATTACTACGTTCCGGCCTTTTGGTCCGAGAGTAACTTTAACAGCGTTGGCCAGTTTATCTACACCAACTTTAATTTTATTACGGGCATCGGTATCAAACGAAATGTTCTTAGCCATAATTTTAATTTTAAATTTTTAAAAAGTTCTTGTTATTAAATTACTGACAAAAGTACGGTTACCTTAAACTACCGCAAAAATATCAGACTCGCGCATGATTAAATAATCCTGGCCATCTACGGTGATTTCAGTACCAGCATATTTACCATAAAGCACTTGGTCGCCTACTTGCAATTGCGGTTTAACCAAAACGCCTTGCTCCGAAACTTTACCTTCGCCTACTGCCACTATTTCGCCGCGCTGTGGTTTTTCTTTGGCAGTGTCCGGAATAATAATACCTGATTTGGTTTTTTCTTCTGCTGCTGCAGGAGCAACAATTACTCTGTCTGCTAATGGTTTAATGTTAATTGCCATAGGTTTTTCTATAGTTTAAAGTAGATATGTTAATTTTTATTTAAATTCTGGGAGTAAAGGCTTCAGGTAGAACCTGCGTGAACCATTGCTACATTTCCTGTGCCAAGCGCCAAAAGCACTTAATAATCGTCAAAATTTCAGTTTTCTATTTTGTATCTCTGCCATAATTGTCAGAATTACGCTGTCATACTTTATGAAAACTGACAGGCACCAAACTGGTGAAACAGGTGAAATTTAAAAATTTATTTTTACTGTAAAAAAAAACCGGTATTGCAGGTGGCAATACCGGTAAATCGTATTCGGGTGTAATATCTTTTATTTAGCTGAATCTATGGTAACACCAGGAGTGCTTACGGCAGGCTGTTGCGCCGGAGCAGTACCACCTGGAGCCGCGTTGGTTCCAGCTGGATTAGTAGTACCGTTACTAGCTGGCGGAATAGCAGGTGCTTGGGTAGCCGCTGGTCGGTCTTGTTGCGCTTTTTCAATGTTCACGCTTCTGGATTGTACGGCGCCGCCGGCAGTATCTAAAATAATGTGCGAGGTTAAAGTTAATAATACTAAGCCTATGGCAAAACCCCAGGTTAATTTCTCCAGTAAATCACCGGTTCTTTTTACGCCCATTAACTGGCTGGAGCCAGCACCAAACTGGCTAGATAAACCCCCACCTTTAGAATTCTGAGATAATACTACCAAAATCAGCAGAACACAAACAAAAATAATGATACTAATCAGGGCAATGTACATAAACTATATTTGATTTCTAAGTTTTTCAATTTGAGCTGCAAAGTAAGTTCTTTTTTCCGGTATTTTCACTATTAGATGCTCATAAATTTTAATCGCTTTTTTTATTTTTCCTTGTTGCACCAAAATATTGGCGAGGTTTTCGGAAGCCAGGTTTTTCGTGTTTTTAGTGCTTTTAAAAGCTAAATCATCTTGTGGCTCCGAACGCAGCTTTTCGTTCGAAAATGTTTTTAATTTTGGATTAGCTTTTAAAAACTGGTCAATAATCTCGAACTGCCGGTTTACCGCAGTGGCTTTCGGCGGATCGGTAGGAGTAAGGTAATTTTGTTTGCTGTATTCCAGAATTAAATCCGGATAGAACTGCAGCGGCGTATGGTGCGTTAGCTCATCTTTTACCTGTAACAATTCTCCTAACCGGCTGGAGCCCATCCAGTAGCCTAACTGGTTTGAGGTGTATACTTCCTTGATAAACTCCTCATTGGTTGCAGGTTTTAATTCGCTGTTAAAATATTCGTCCGATTCTGGTTTAAATAAATAAGAATCAAAGCTGGCCAAGGTTTGATCCAGGGTATTTTCTTCCGTTTCGGCGGGTACTTCTAACTCATAGCGAATAATTTCGGGCGAAGCTGGTTGCCCGGTGTTACTTGCTTCAGCCGTAGTCGGTTGGTCTTCCGGAGTGGGTTCAGCTTCTTCTGTTGGTTGCGTTGTTTCGGAGGTACTCGTCCACTTTTCAACCTGCAGCATTTCTTCTAACTCCGACAGCGTTAAAGTATAAGCCGGCTCAAAGCTAGGCAACAGGATCGTTTCTTCTGTAATAGCAGGCTCAGGTTCCGGAATTTGATTTACGGCTTCATCCCGAATAAATACCTCTGCTGGTGCTAATGATAAGGTCTCTGGTTGGATTGTTGTATCCTCAGAAACAGCTTCGCCCTCGTAAATTTCATACTCTGCTGCTATTGCTTCATCTGTCGGAGTAGGTGTCATCTCAACCAAATCAGATACTGCGGTATCTTCAGCTCCTTCTAAATTTTGAGTTTCTGGCTCCGAAATTTCGGCACTAACCGGTTTATCTGGTTCCGTCTTAGTTTCCGGTAAATGCGTGATTTGGTTTTCTGCTACAAAAGCAGCTTGGTCTAAAGCCGTACCATCGGTATTGTGGCTGGCTACGTTGGTAGTTTCGGCAATAGCCGTTACCGGAATAGCGGCATCGGTGGTATAAATAAGTTTTTTTAATAATTGCCGGTTGGTGGCATAAGCAGCCGCTTTGCGCAACTTTTGGTTCGACAGCATGCTGCCTTTGTCGTAGGAAGCTTTGGCAATAAGTAAATGCGCCGTTTGGCAATACGGAAAATTGTTCACCAGCTTTTCCATTTCTTCCACATCCTGATCCGACAAAGTCGACACGTTGCGTATCATGTGGAGTAAAGCTGATTTATTCATGTTATATAGTTGGAAGATTGAAAAGTTAGAAAGTTGAAAGGTTGGAAAGAATTAAGTTTAGCTGAACTTAATATTTTTAAAAATTGAAGACGAAAGCAGCAAGATTTACAAGCTTATTTTCGAATCAATTTAATATCGAAAATAAGGAGAACTTTCTAACCTTTCAACTTTAAAACTTTCCAACCCATCTACCAATTAGCCAGGGATTTATTAAAAACATCCATAACTAACTGTTCAGTAATGCGGCGGATATCCGCATCGTTTATTTGGGAAATATTTTGGTTCTGCGGAAAGTCCCGGAACGCTGAAAATGATTGTTCAAAATCTTGCTTCGAATCTTTGTTGTTTTTGTAGCGAACCTGCAAACTAATAGTTAACCGGTTTACCGAAGCTACATCTAATTCGCCTTGCCGCTGCAAAGCCGCCGGGCTGAAATTAAAAGATAATATTTGTCCTTCGAACTGTAAATCCCCGTTTTGCGGAATCAGTTTTAAGTTGGTGTTCCGTTGAAAATAATCCCGGAATTCTTCACTTACCAATTGCGTCAGGTTAGAAGGGCCTTGCCCGGAGTTGTTTTCAAAATTGAGCACACTCATGGTTTTAATAGAAGGATCGATGTTTGTGCCCGTAAATGAATAAACGCCGCAGCCCGATAAACCAAAAATTAAAAAAAGAATAAAGTTGAAGGCAATGAGATTATAATTCTTCAATGTCGTACTGTTTAAGTTTACGGTAAAGCGTACGTTCCGAAATACCTAAATCATGGGCCGCATACTTCCGTTTGTTATTGTGTTTTTTAAGCGCTTTCAAAATCATTTCCTTTTCTTTACTCTCTAAAGATAAAGTTTCCTCTTCGGTTTCATGCGGAATATCTTCTACCTTATCGTAATCATCGGTGTGATGATCTACGGGCAGTAAGCGGTTATCCGGGGCTTCGGCGGCAGGGTAGGAGCGTCGGTCCAGATTATCCAGGTTTTCGAATAAATGACTATGTTCCTGCAAAATAGAAGCTTTGTTCGATTGCGGACTAATAAACTCGTACACTAGTTTTTTTAAATCCGTCACATCTTTTTTCATGTCAAACAAAACCTTGTACAGCAAGTCGCGCTCCGAAAAGTTTTGATCCGTGGCGCGGCTGCCCGGCAGTATCATGGGAAGGGTGCTAACTTCTTCCTGGGGTAAGTAGTGGCGCAGTTTGGAGCTGTCAATCTCGCGGTCGTACTCCAGTACCGAAATTTGCTCGGCAATATTTTTTAACTGCCGGATATTACCCGGAAAGCGGAAACGCTGCAATTCTATTACAGCATCAGGGGTTAAAGTAACCGGTTTTACGTGGTATTTCTCAGCAAAATCGGCGGCAAATTTCCGGAAAAGTAAATAAACGTCATCGCCCCGTTCCCGCAAAGGCGGTACGGTAATAGGCACCGTATTTAAACGATAATACAAATCTTCCCGGAAGGCACCTTCGCGTACCGCGTTTAATAAATTAACGTTAGTGGCCGCAACCACCCGAACATCGGTTTTTTGTACTTTTGAAGAACCTACTTTAATAAATTCGCCGTTTTCAAGTACGCGTAACAGGCGGGCTTGGGTGCCTAAAGGCATTTCGCCAATCTCATCCAGAAATATGGTACCGCCGTTGGTTACTTCAAAATAGCCTTTGCGGGCTTCCTGGGCACCGGTAAACGAGCCTTTTTCGTGCCCGAACAATTCCGAATCAATGGTGCCCTCGGGGATTGCGCCGCAGTTAATAGCAATAAACTGGCCGTGCTTCCGCGGACTAAGGGAATGAATAATTTTTGAAAAAGATTCTTTTCCGCTCCCGCTTTCGCCTGTAATAAGTACCGTCATATCGGTAGGTGCTACCTGCACGGCTACCTGAATGGCGTAGTTCAGCAAAGGCGAATTACCAATTATACCGAACCGTTGTTTTATACTTTGGATCTCTGATTGATTCATTTAATATAAAGTCCATGAACCATATTCTATGGTCCACAGAATTTTTAAAATTTTAAAAAAGGATCCTTCCTAAACTGTTCCTGCAAGAATCTAACATGTAAGGAAGTATCAGCAGTTGGTAGTCCATCAATAGTGGACTACTGGCCAATCGACTAATTTATGGCTTCTCCCATTAAAGTACCTACCGAGCAATCCGTGATTAATACATCCACATAATCGCCTTTTTTAAAGTGCTTTTTAGGGAATACCACTACTTTATTCTGGTCGTTGCGGCCACTTAAATGTTCCGTTGATTTTTTAGAAAAACCTTCGACTAATACCCGGTGCACCTGGCCGAGCGCTAATTGGTTACGCTGTAACGAAAGCTGTCTTTGTTTTTCAATGATTTCGGCTAAGCGGCGTTTTTTAACTTCCAGGGGTACGTCGTCTTGCAGTTTACGGGCAGCCAGAGTACCAGGACGCTCGGAATAGTAAAACATGTAGGAGTAATCGTACTGCACGTAATCCATTAAAGTAAGCGTATCCTGGTGTTCTTCTTCGGTTTCGGAGCAAAAGCCGGCAATCATATCCGACGAAATGCCACAGTCTTCGCCTAAAATCCGCCGGATAGCATCTACCCGGTTCAGGTACCAGGCCCGGTCATAGGTCCGGTTCATAAGTTCCAGAACGCGCGAATTGCCGCTTTGTACCGGCAAATGAATGTATTTGCAGATGTTGTCGTACTTTTTAATGGTGTATAACACCTCGTCGGTAATGTCTTTGGGGTGCGAGGTAGAAAAACGAACGCGTAAATCCGGACTTACCTGCGCCACTTTTTCCAGCAAACCGGCAAAGTTTACCTGCACCAGGTTATCTTCGGAAGCATAATGGTATGAGTCTACGTTCTGGCCCAGTAAAGTAACTTCTTTAAAACCGTTGTTTACCAACTCCTGCACTTCGCGGATAATGGAAAAAGGATCGCGGCTGCGTTCCCGGCCCCGGGTAAAGGGCACCACACAGAAAGAACACATGTTATTGCAACCCCGCATAATGGATACAAAAGCAGAAACGCCGTTGGAGTTTAACCGGATTGGGTTAATATCGGCGTAAGTTTCTTCCCGTGATAGCAGCACGTTTACCGCTTTCTGCCCGTTATCTACTTCGTTAATCAAGTTAGGCAAGTCGCGGTACGCATCCGGGCCCACCACCAAATCCACAATTTTTTCTTCTTCCAGGAAGTTCTTCTTTAATCGCTCGGCCATACAACCCAAAACCCCTATAATTAAACCGGGCCGGCGTTTGCGCAATCCGTTGATGTGCACTAACCGGTGCCGCACGGTTTGCTCGGCTTTTTCGCGAATGGAACAGGTGTTCAGAAAAACTACATCAGCTTTTTCAATATCGGAGGTGGTGTCAAAACCTTCTTTGTACAGGATAGAGGTTACAATTTCACTGTCCGAGAAATTCATCTGACAGCCGTAACTTTCAATATATAATTTTCGGGAAAGGCCGGTATTGGTTTCAGCGCTGATTTTAGTTTCGCAAGCAGCTTGTTCGGCGGTGCGATTATCGATAAAATCCAGATCTACCACTAAGTTATTCATATACTAATTTTTGAAAGGCAAATTTACGAATTTAATTTTGAATGACAGAATGGCAGTTATACTTAATTTAAATTTGGTAATTACTTATAAAAACGTAATTATCTAATTAGTTATTTGCCAGGGTAATGAGGAAAGTGGAAAATAGGGTTATAAAGTTGCGGAAGCAACGGGGAAAGTTGGAAATTTTAAAAATTGCTCTACTATGGCTTACTATGGCGCGGATTTACTTCCGTGACTTACTATTTATTGGAGCAGTAATAGTTATCGTTCGCATAGCGGCGGCTGTTACTTAATTTCTACTTGAAGTTGTTTCATTGCTCAGGTTCTGTTCTTTTTGTCTTGACACAAAAAGAACCAAAAAAGTCAAGGCGCTAAAAACTCGCTGAACGCTCGGACAGTTTAGCGTCAAACTCTTGCACCTGGCTAAAGCTACTTGTTGCATAGTGTCCAAGGGTAATTTCCGGTGAATGGGAAATTTACTAAGTTGAGTTGTATGTGTTTGTATACGTTATATACCTTATGTACTTTATTACAGCTTAGGTTGGAGGACTTGCAGGAGGGCGGCGGCTTTTAGTAAACATTCCTGGTATTCTTGTTCCGGGTCTGAATCGTAGGTGATGGCGCTGCCCACCGCAAAACTGAGGTGCTTGGTCGAGGCATTGTACTGCATACTCCGGATTACCACGTTAAAATCAAAATCACCGTTGGGCAAAATATAACCCAGGCTCCCGGAATATAAACCTCTTGCAAAAGCTTCGTATTGTTCAATCAAACGCATGGCGGCAATTTTAGGCGCGCCGGTCATGCTGCCCATCGGGAAGGTACTTTTTAATATTTCTGTTAAAGAAGTTTGATTTGACACCTGCGATCGAATGGTGGTAATCATTTGGTGCACCTGCTTGAAACTGTATATGGCAAACATTTCTTCTACCACCACCGAACCAGTTACAGAGCAACGGGCCAGATCATTCCGCACCAAATCCATGATCATCATGTTTTCCGCGATTTCTTTTTCGTTTGTAGCCAGTTCATTTTTTAAAAAATTGTCTTCCGGGGTAGTTTTGCCGCGCCGGATGGTGCCTTTTATAGGTTGGGCAATCAGCATGTTTTGTGATTTTTTTAAAAAACGTTCCGGCGATGCGCACATCACGTATTTATCGTGCACTTTATAAAAGCCAGCAAAAGGCATCGGCGATAATTCATTTAAACCTAAAAACGCACTCACCGGGTCAAACCCTGGCGCTGACGCGTAAAACTCCTGGCAATAGTTTATCTCGTATACATCGCCTTCAATAATCCGCTGTTTAATGTTGTTTACCTGATTAATATATTCTTCTTTTGAAATGCGCTGTTCTATTGTTAAATTTCTATTATTTAGTGTTTTAGATTCCTGATATTCAAGAATGGCTTGATAAATTTTTAAACAATTGTCCTGAGGAGAGTTAATTATAATTTTATCCGCGGCAAAATGTATTTGTACTTCCGGGTTGAAAAAATGAATAACTGGAAATTGAATAAAATCCGGATGAGCGCTGCGAAGCGGTTCGATTTGGTTTTTAAGTTCGTAGCTCAATGTGCAACAAAGCACCTGTTTTTGCCGGCGCATTTCGGCTTCTAAGGATGCCAAAGCCTGATCTGAGTGAATGGGTAGAAACGTATTACTGGCGGCCAGAAAATTTAAAAATCCGTGATGCGGAAAGTCTATTTGGTTGGATTCGTAATAGGCTACTTGTTGATATAAGCTATTGGCCCATCCCAAAGCTTTTGTTTTAAAAGCGGTTAAAGGTTCCGGTAAGTGTATATGTAATATTTCTAGTTGGTACATAATGGGGCCGCTATTTTTAAATTTTTAAAATTTTAAATTTTTATACCGGTGCTTAAAACAAAAAAGGATGACCAACGGCCATCCTTTTTTGTTTTAAATTTTTGTTGATCTTATTAAATAACTGCTTTTTGTTCTACATCAGCGAAAATACGGCCGCAGTGCTCGCAAACAATAATTTTTTTGTGTGAAGCAATATCCGACTGACGTTGCGGGGGAACGGTGTTAAAGCAACCGCCGCAGGCATCGCGTTTAACCGTTACAACTGCTAAACCGTTGCGTACGTTTTGGCGGATGCGGGTATAGGCATTTAATAAACGGTCTTCAATATTTTTAACGGCTTTTTCCCGGTCCGATAACAGTACACGTTCTTCTTCTTCGCTTTCCGATACAATTACGTTTAATTCACCGGTTTTAGAATCTAAATCTTTGCGGCGTTCTTCCAGTTTTTGTTTGGTACCGGCTATTTCGTTGTGTTTTTGATCTATTTGGTAGTGAGCTTCTTTGATTTTTTTCTCCGAGATCTGAATTTCTAATTTTTGTAATTCAATCTCTTTGGTAATGGCATCGTATTCCCGGTTGTTACGCACATTAGATTGCTGATCTTCGTATTTACGAATTAAGCTCTCGGAGTCTTTAATGGCTTGTTTCCGGGCAGCAATCGTTTGATTTAAGTTTTCAATCTCTTCATCAAATTTGTTTACCCGAACTTCGTAACCGGCTATTTCATCTTCCAAGTCCCTAACTTCTTCCGGTAAATCACCCCGAACACGTCTGATTTCATCTAACTGAGAATCGATTTGCTGAAGCTTCATGAGGGCTTCTAATTTACTAGCTACGGTACTTTCCATGTAGTGCTTAACTATATCTGACAGGATTGGTATTTACTTTTGATAACAAGACTGCAAAATTAGAAAAATTATTTTTAATTATATCATAAAATAATTCCTTTGTGTAAACTTCGCTTTCGTAATGGCCAATATCCGCCAGTACAATTTTGTTTTCGGCGTCAAAATACTCATGGTATTTTAAATCAGCGGTTACAAATACATCGGCCTGTTGCCGGATAGCGTCTTTTATTAAAAAACTACCGGTGCCGCCGCAAACGGCTACCCGCTTTATTTTATTTTTTAAAAATTCGGTATGCTTCACTACCGATAATGCCATTTTTTCTTTTAAGTAACCAATAAATTCTGGTCCCGAAAGCCCAGCGGGTAATTCGCCCAACATGCCGGCGCCCACTTGTTGGTTCAGGTTAGCTAAAGAAATTACATCGTAGGCCACTTCTTCGTATGGGTGAGCAGCCAGTAAAGCCGCTACTACTTTACTTTCTAAATAACCCGGCAGTAATACTTCAATCCGGTTTTCGTCTACAAATTCCTGCTGGTTTATTTCCCCAATTGCCGGATTTGCGCCAGCCACCGGCTGAAAACTTCCAATGCCTTTTGCCTGAAACGACACATTCTGGTAATTCCCTAAAGTGCCCGCCCCGGCCTGGTGTAATGCATGCAGCACTTTTTTGGTATCGTTGAGCGGCACAAAAGTGATTAATTTTTTAAATAATCCGGATTTTGGCGCCAATATACGGGTGTTAACCAAGCCCAGTTTCTGACAAATTTTATTGTTTACTCCCGTAGACACGCTATCGAGGTTGGTATGGCAGGCATAAATAGCCAGATTATGTTGAATGGCTTTAATGATTATTTTCTCTACTGCGTTTTGGCCGGTAAGTTTTTTTAAAGGCTTAAAGATAACCGGATGATGGGCAATAATCAGGTTGCAATTATTCGCAATAGCTTCTTCCAACACGGCTTCGGTGCAGTCCAAGGTTAATAATACGCCCGTTATTGCATCCTGTGGGTTGCCGGTTTGCAGGCCCACGTTATCGTACGATTCCTGGTAAGCCGGCGGGGCAATTTGTTCCAATAAAGCAATTACCTCTTTAATTTTAGTCATTTTTGTTAACAGAATTAATGATGCCCAATAGATTGAAAGCTTGAAAATAGTTTATTTTTGCCCAAAATTACAGAAACATGAAGGTTATCGCGCGCTTACTGTATCCTTTTTCGCTGCTTTACGGTGGTGTCATGCGGGTGCGCAATACCTTGTACGATCAAAATTTTTTAAAATCCAACCATTTTACTGTACCCGTAATTAGTATAGGTAATTTAACGGTGGGCGGCACCGGCAAAACCCCGCACGTAGAATACCTTTTACGTTTACTCAATCATAAAAAAACAGCAACCCTAAGCCGCGGTTACAAACGGAAAATCAAAGGCTATATCCTGGCCGATGCTTCTGCCTCCGCCGAAAGCCTAGGCGACGAACCTTACCAATATTATTTAGATTACCCGCAGGTTACCGTAGCGGTTTCAGAAGACCGCGCCTTAGGCATTAAAAACTTGCTGGATCAAAAACCGGATTTAGACGTTATTGTTCTGGATGATGCGTTTCAGCACCGGGGGGTTACGCCTTCGCTGAATATTTTGTTAACGGATTACGCCCGTTTGTTTTACCAGGACTTGGTTTTACCGGCCGGGCGGCTGCGGGAATTTCCGGCGGGCGCCAACCGAGCCGATGTTATTATTGTTACCAAGTGCCCGGAGTTTATAGCGAACGCAGAAATGCAAAAAATTAAAAAATTGGCAGTTTCTTACGCCCAAAAAGAGATACCCGTTTTTTTTACGCGTTACCAATACGGTAATTTAGTTCCGTGCATTGCAAAGCAGCCGGTAAGTAATCAAATACTGGTTATTACGGCTATTGCTAATGCCAAACCATTAATCGGGTATTTACAAGATCAAGGTTATCAGGTGTTGCACCATTACCAATTTCCCGATCATCATGCTTTTACCAAATCTGATTTAAAGAAAATTTTTGCGGACTGGCAACGTTATTCCCAAAATAATCCGGTAACAATTATTACCACCCGGAAAGATGCGGTGAAGCTCGCCAATTTAATAACAGCACCCAACTGGCAAAACGTACCTTTATTTTACCTGCCCATAAAAGTTGCTTTTATTAAAGATCAGGAAGATTTTGATGCGCTTATTTTAAACCATATAGCTAACCAAAGTAAACCGGAAAATAACTAATTTTGAGCGTGAAGTATATTCTGCCCGTTGTATTAGCCCTAACCTGTTGCCTTTCCGGCTTGTTTGATGCCCAGGCTCAAATCTTAAACGACTCAACCGTTAACATTTACAGCCCCAAAACTACCCGCATAATTAAGGAAAATGATATTTTCCGGGGTAAATACGAATTGAGGCAAGTAGATACTACCTTAAATAACCTGCAACAAATTCGGAACTGGTACCACGATACTACTTTTTACCAGGACTTAGGCAATCTGGCTACGCCTGCTAAACGCTTGCATTTTTCGTTGCCCGACCAGATTGGTGCCCGGTATGGCCGTTCTATTTTCGACCGGTATAACTACAATCCGGCCAATCAAACGTATTTCGACTCTAAATCGCCTTATTCTCGGTTAAGTTACGTGCAAGGGGGCAACGGGCAACAAATTTTCGACGGTACTTTTAGCCGGAACGTGAACGAAAATGCCAGCGTAGGTTTTACATACGAACGGATTTCGAGCGAAAAGTTTTACGGCACCGCCACCACCCGGGGGGCCCGGCAAGTAGAACGAACCGGATTTACTTTGTTTACGCATATTCAGTCCAAAGAAAACCGGTATCATTTGTTTGCCAACGTAAATTATGCTGAACATGCCATTGTAGAGTCCGGAGGGATTCAGCGGGATGATCCCGAAAGCAGTGTTGATAGTTTATACCAAACCGATAACGTACAGGTATTTTTAAACACTGCCACGAACAAGGAATATCGTAAAAATGCCCATTTGGGTCAGGTATATCGCATCGCCAAAGATTACTTTAAAGTGTACCACACTTTAGATTACCGGTCGCAGTTTAACCGCTTTAAAGACACCGGGTTAAATTATTTTACTGTAAATAAAAAAAATGACAGCACCTATTTTTACCCCAATGTTTATTACGATACTCTTCGAACTTCCGATGCGAGTGAGTTCCGGATGTTCGAAAACTCCATTGGAGTAATGAGCGATAGCAAACTGCATTTCTTTCAGGCATATTTTAAAAACAGGAATGTAAGTTACCGCAACCAGTTGCTTAACGTGGAACAGGTTTTGCCAGGCCCGCTAAATGATTCCGTTCAGGTAGGATTCAAGAAGAATTTGAAGCAGTACTTTTTAGGCGGACACGGAGAATTTATTTTTCGGGATGTTTTTAATATTACCGTTAACGGCGAGTATCAGTTATTCCGCGATTACCGTTTGGATGCAGCCTTGCGGCTCAAGTTTTTAACCGTATCGCAATCGCGTACTTCTTATTCGCCTACTTTAACCCAGCAGCAGGTAATCTCTAACCATTTTGAATGGAAAAACGACTACCGGAATGTGGTGGCCGACCGGTCCGCTATTCGGGTAGATGGTACTTTGTTCCGGAATACGGTAAACCTGGAATTTGCCCGGACTAACCTGCAAAACTTTGTTTACTACAACGAAAAAGCTATTCCGGTGCAGGCTCCCGGCCAATTGCAGCTGTACACTTTAACCCTGAAGCACCATTTAGCATTGAAGAATTTTCATTGGGAGAACAATTTTAACTACACCGATAACAGCAAGGCCGAGGTAATTAGAATACCCCAATGGATGGTGAACAGCAAAGTGTATTTCCAAGGGCATTTGTTTAAAAAAGCTTTGTACGGTCAGGTAGGAGGGGAAGTGTACGTGCAGGACAAATACTTTGCTGATGCCTACATGCCTGCTACCCAGCAGTTCTATTTGCAAAACGGTTTTTCCATTCCAACCTATCCTTTAGTTGATGTTTTTGTAACGGCGGATATAAAGTCTTTTAACATTTTCGTGAAAATGGCGCACGTAAACCAAGGCTTCCCGGCAGATGGTTATTTTACTACGCCTATTTACCTGGGCCAGCCCCGCAACTTAACCTTCGGCATCCGCTGGATGTTTTTTGATTAAAGAGTTGGAAGGTTGGAAAGTTAAAAGGTTGAATATTTAAAAATTAGTATTAGTTGTTCTCCGATTTTCAGAAGATTGGTGCGTTAATTCTAACTGACCAATGGGATACATTTACTTGAGTTGAAAACAAAACATTTCTAGACAGAAGTTGAAGGTTAACTTTTCAACTTTAAAACCTTCCAACTTTTCAACTAAATAACCTGTAACTTTACACAATGGAAGAAATAAATAATCCGGGCAAAACTATATTAAAATTAAAATTACCGACCGACCCAAGGTGGGTAAATATTGCCGAGAAAAACATCGAAGAAATTTTGGTAGATCACGCCTACTGCGAACAAAAAGCGGCTACATCGGCTATTTCGTTAATTGTGAAATACCCCGACAAAACCAAATTGGTTGACGAAATGACGGCTTTAGTGGCCGAAGAATGGGGACACTTTGAGCGGGTACTGGAAGAGTTAAAAAAAAGAGGCTACCAATTAGGCCGTAACCGGCCCGATGAATACGTAGTGGAGTTAAGTAAACACATCCGGAAGGGCGATAAGCGGGAACGCCAATTAATGGATCACTTACTCATTAATGCCTTAATTGAAGCCCGCAGTTGCGAACGGTTTAAATTGCTCTGGAAAAACATTGCCGATCCGGGTTTGCAAAAATTCTACTACGAATTAATGGCATCAGAAGCCGGGCATTACGTGAGTTTTGTGAAACTAGCCAAAGAATACATGCCCGCCGATGTAGTAGATGCCCGATTGCAAGAATTGTTAAAGATTGAAGCCGATATCATTAATAACCTGGAGCACCGACCCGACCGAATGCATTAAGTACCGTTTACCAAAGTCTATTAATCTTTTCGCCTTTGAGGGTGTCTCCACCACCAAAACGGGATAGCTCCACAAAATACTACTCCTAAAAGCTATTGGTTGGTACCTTTAATTATTTGATTTTAGAATGCGAAACAGCTTTCATGTTAGTTGTTGTCCGTTAGGCGCTATCTGAAATTAATAAATTTTTAAAATTTTATTTAGCAGCTAGAAACGAATAACGAGTAACAACGACCAACTGCTACGTCTTCAGCTTTTTCTTTTTAGCTGCCGGGAATAAAATGTTGTTTAGAATTAAGCGGTAACCCGGCGAATTTGGGTGCAAGGCCAGGTCGGTGGGTTCTTCGCCCACGTGGTGCTGGTAATCTTCCGGATCGTGGCCGCCGTAAAAAGTCCAGGTACCTTTGCCCAACGTACCGTGCATATAGCGCACTTCGTTCGCCGATTTGGTTTCGCCCATTACAATCACATCCGATTTAACTAATTGCTTTTTAAAAGCGGTAGTCTGGCCCATAAAACCTTTTACCGTTTTTTCGTGGTTTTGGGTAAGCATGGTAGGGATTGGGTCCCACTTGGCCGAAAAAGTAAATAATTGAAAAAAGTCGTTACTTTCCATTAAACCCCGTTCGTGCTGCTGGTTATCAATGTTAGAGAACTCCGGATCGTAGGGATTGCGGCTTATGATAAAATCTTTAAACGCAAATGTTTTGCTGTAATCCAGTTTTTGCTGGGCATTGGGATCGGCAGCATCGCCGTCAAACATGGCCTCTACAATATCAACACCGTTGGCGGCCAGGGCAATATCGTAGGTATCGGTGGCCGAACAC
Organism: Adhaeribacter swui; assembly: GCF_014217805.1. Classification (NCBI taxonomy): domain Bacteria; kingdom Pseudomonadati; phylum Bacteroidota; class Cytophagia; order Cytophagales; family Hymenobacteraceae; genus Adhaeribacter; species Adhaeribacter swui. The sequence goes on along the minus strand of NZ_CP055156.1, from coordinate 5,286,640 downwards.
ATGGCAAACATAAAACCGCCGCCGGCGCAAAATTCTTTGATTTTATTTGCTACCGCTAATTTTAACTGAGATACTTTATTAAACCCATTTTTCTTGGCAGTGGCTTCAGATTCTTGTTGCTGGGCAATGTACCACGGGTAATTGCGGTAAGTCATGTAAAACTTGCCGTATTGCCCGGTAAAATCTTCGTGGTGCAAGTGCAGCCAATCGTACTTGGGTAACACGCCTTCCATTACTTCTTCGTCGTAAATAATGTCGTAAGGTATCTCGGCGTAAGTAAGTACCAGCGTAACGGCATCGTCCCAGGGTTGCTTGGTTTTAGGGGAGTATACGGCTACTTTCGGCACTTTTTCCAATTTCATAACATCCATGTTCGATTCCGGCGCCGCAATTTGCGCCAATATTTGATTGTATTGCGCATCCGAAATAACCTGGTAACTTACACCCCGCACTACCATTTCGTTTTCCAGCCGGGAACTGTGCGGAAAAGCAAAAGCCCCGCCTTTATAATTTAACAGCCAATCTACCTCCACCTGGTTTTTAAGCACCCAGTAAGCTAAACCATACGATTTTAAGTGATCTTTCTGGGTGGCATCCATGGGTATGAGCACCTGCGACGCCAAGCTTTTTAAGGCGATACCTAGTAACAGCACGCAAGTGCCTATAAACTTATTAATCATTTGCTTTCCGGAATATTAAACTAGTGTAACTTACACATTTTTACCTTATAAACGCGTACTTTTTCAGAAATTGCCCTTAATTTTAAACAAACTTACCTGAACTGGTTTTAACGATTAAAATTTAAAGGTGGGTTACTTAAATGTAGAAAACGCATGAATTTAATTGAAAATATTAAAGAAGGTTTACGCTCGATTCAAAGTAACCTGTTGCGCACGATTTTAACCGCTTTAATTGTATCCATCGGCATTATGTCGTTGGTGGGAATATTAACGGCGGTAGATTCTATAAAATACTCCATCGATCAAACGTTTTCTTCGTTAGGTGCCAACTCTTACGATATTGTGAGCAAAGGCTATACCAACCGGTACTCCGAAAATGGCCGGCAAGGCCGGATTTATCCGCCCATTACTTACTTGCAAGCCCGGCAGTACAAAGAACTTACCGGCGATAATGGCCGGGTAAGTTTATCGGCTTTTATTTCGGGCGCTACCATTGTTAAAAACGGTAACGTTAAAACCAACCCCAACATTAACGTACAGGCCGGCGACGAAAATTATTTGCTCAACGAAAACTACAACGTAGAAGTGGGCCGGCCATTTTCTAACAGTGAGTTAGAAAATGGTGCCAATGTAGCCATTGTGGGTAACGAAATCAGTGAAAAGTTATTTAAAGGAAAAAGCCCGGTGGGCCATTCCATATTTATGCTGGGGCGCCGGTTTAAAGTGGTGGGCCAATTAGAAAAAAGCGGCAATAACATGGGGGGCGGTGGCGCGGACCGCTTAATCATTATTCCTTTAGTTACCGGCAACCAAATGCCTCGCCAAAAAGCACTTACCTACGAAATTAAAACGGTAGTTTTATCAAAAGAAAGCTTGTTTTACGCCATGGCCGAATCTACGGGCATTATGCGGAAAGTACGGCGCGACCCACTGGGACAGGAAGATTCTTTTGAAATTAACCGCAGCGACTCCATGCTGAAATCCATGAACGAAATAACCGGTTATTTAAAAGTAGGCGGCGGCTTGGTTGGGTTTATTACATTGCTGGGTGCTTCTATTGGTTTAATGAACATTATGATGGTTTCGGTAACCGAACGTACCCGGGAAATCGGCGTCCGAAAAGCTTTGGGCGCTACTGCCAAACAAATCAGACAGCAATTTTTAATTGAAGCCATTGTGATCTGCTTTTTGGGCGGCATAGCCGGCGTACTTTTCGGGGTATTGATGGGCAATGCCGTTGCTTCTTTAATTGGGAATGGGGGCTTTATAGTGCCCTGGTTGTGGGTATTTGTGGGTTTAATGGTTTGCGTGGGCGTAGGCTTAATTTCGGGTTATTATCCCGCATTCCGGGCTTCGAAATTAGATCCCATTGAATCGCTGCGTTACGAATAGGTAGTGCATTACAGGTCTGTACCAGGTGCAGCGTTGTACTTGTCCTCAAACTTTTCGATGGAATCCAACACTTTCTCCGGGTGAACATCTTGTTCCAGTTCCGAGATTTCCGGATTATGCGATTCCAGAATGTCCATTTTTTTGGCGATTTGGCTGACCAAAGTAACTAAGCGGGTAATTTCGTGCTCGGCTAGTAAACTTACCTGTAAATCTAAATCCGCGCGTTTATCGGCCATGGCGGCCATCCGGTTCTGGCTAATCAGCACAAAAGTTGACAAGAAAATGGCCTCTACCGAAGCAAACATGGCCAAAACTACCAACGATGGATCAAAAGGTTTAACCGGAAATAACTTGGAATTCCACAAAATCCAGGTGCCAAATAAAACCAGGTGAATGATAACGAACAGCATGCTGCCGGCAAATTTTGTGACGCCATCCGCTAGTTTATCTTGCCAGGTTCGATTGGCGGCTTCATGCTGCCGGCGCTTTAAAAGCGCGTTTATGTTACGTTCTACAATTTGCGCCATCCCGGAGGTTGCCTGTTGAGGCGTCACCGGTCCTTTTTCTACACTCATGCAATTACTTGTTTGCTTTTAACTCATCTTACGGCAATCAAGCACATTGTTTATACTGAATTTTTAAAATTTTAGCCAATCTCACCAGATCAGGTTTGTTTTTAGGTGCTCCGGGAAAAGAAAAAATTTAAAAAATGCAGAACTTCTGATTTATACATACTTATTTATCAGAAGCTCTGCCGTAGGTATAATTTATAGAAATTAAGCGTTATAAATCTTTTTGTAATACTCATCGGCCATCCGGCCTGATTCGAAAGTGGGAATAATTTCGGTCATGCTGTTTTTTACCATCTGCTGCCATTTTTCCGGCTCATCGTAGTACATGGGCAAAATTACGTTTTCGAGCATGTCCAAAATATTGCTGTGGTCAAATTCATCCATTTCAAACTCGGTCATGTTGCCTTCGGCGGGCGGCACGATAAAACTGTTGTGCTCGTGTTGAGCAAATTCCGGAATCCAGCCGTCGGGTATCGAGAAATTTAAAGCACCGTTCATGGCCGCCGTCATGCCGCTGGTACCCGAAGCTTCTTTGCGGATGCGGGGGTTATTTAACCAAATATCGGCGCCACCTTTTAATAATTTAGATAGTTTTAATTCGTAGCCCACCATAACGGCGCAATTCGGAAACTTTTTAGATTCCTGCACCAAACGGTCGAAGGTGCCAATGGCGCCGTAATCCATGGGGTACGGCTTGCCCGCCCAGATTATTTGTACTGGGTATTGGGTGTTGGTTACCAACCGCTCGAAACGAGCCAAATCCCGGAGCAGCAAATCGGCCCGTTTGTAACCGGCAAAGCGGCGCGCCCACACAATGGTAATTACATTTTCTTTATAAATATCGCCTACCTGGTTGGCAACTTCTTCGAACAATTCTATTTTTAATTCTTTTTTTCTTTTCGATAGGCCTTCATTGTCGTTAGTTTTTAAGGTCTGGTACAATTGGCTGTCAGCCCAATAATTAAAATTTTGGGCATTGGTAACGTGTAAAATCGGGCAAATATCGGGGTAGGCATTCCACATTTGGCGGGCCACTTCGCCGTGCATTTCCGAAACCCCGTTGGCAATTTTGGCCATGCGCAAAGCCACCAGCGTATGATTAAATATTTCGCCCCATTCGCCGGTAATTTGCCGCACTTCTTCGAGCGGGGTACCGCAGAAGTAGCTCATTTTGTTTAATAAATGAATGTCGTTTTTTTCGTTACCGGCTTCTTCGGGGGTATGGGTGGTAAATACCACGCGTTTTTTAACTTCGGCTAAATTTTTAAATTTATTGTACAGGTAAAAAGCCGCGGGCAAAGGGTGGGCTTCGTTAAAATGATAGATTTCCGGGTTGTATTCGAGCAGGTCCAGCAGTTTGGCGCCCCCTACGCCCAGTAAAATACTGGCGCCAATTTTGCCAGCCGTATCGGAGTTGTACAGGTAATAAGAAGTGGTACGCGCCAGGTAATCATTCTCCGGTAAATCCGTAGAAAGAAAAAACATCGGCACCGTGTTAAACACTTCAGGAGCCAGGTAATAGGCGGCTACCGTAACCGGTGAGTTGTTGATATCAATTTGAAACCGAATACCCGTATCTTTTACGAAATAATACAGCTTTTCCTGAAACAATACGTTCATGGATTGGTCGGCTTTGCGAATCTGATCGTAATAACCAAACTTCCAGAGAATGCCCACGCCAATTAAGTTTTGTTGTAATTCGTGGGCGCTGCGCATGTGCGAGCCCGCCAAAAAGCCCAGGCCTCCGGAGTAAATTTTTAACGGCTGGTGAATGGCGAATTCCATGGAAAAATAAGCTACCCGGGTTTTATAAGCGCTAGCGTAGGTGGGCGAAGGTTGTAAATCAGCGAATGTCATAGAATAGGCCTTGGTTCTTAAAACGTTAGATTTTAAATTTTTAAAAAATAAATGCGCGCTTTTCTTTTAAGTGGCAGCAGTTACTTGTTAAATATAGATAAAGTAATTTAAAAGCAACCCTTAATTTTGAGTTTGCGAAAAACACCGAACACAATCAACCGAAAAGTTTAAATTACAGTTATTGTGCTTAAAAAAGATTAAAGTAAAAACGATACTTATTGGTACATGAAAACAGTAGTAAAAAGTTGGGGTTTAATGGCTTTGTTGGTAAGCCAAACTGCCTGCGACGACAAAATTCAGTCGCCGTTCAGCCAAAAGGAAAAATTTAAAAAAACACCTACCGAAGTAACGGTTACCCCCATTATTGAAGAAGCCTCCGGCATTGCCGATAGTAAAACAAACCCGGGTAAAATGTGGGTGCAGGAAGATAGTGGCCGCCCCAACCAACTTTACTTACTGGACCATAACGGAACAGTAGTAAAACAGATAACCATAAAAGGGGCCGTAAACCGCGATTGGGAAGAAATGGCTTTAAGCAACACGGATGTTTTTATTGGTGACATCGGCGACAACGACAGTAAATACCCGGAGTATACCATTTACCAGTTTGCCGAACCAGCCGCTACCGCCACCACCGTAGATAATGTAAAAAAGATAAAATTTAAATACCCCGATGGCTCGCACGATGCCGAAGCCTTTCTCGTGGACCCTACCACCCAGGACATTTACATTATAACCAAGCGCGATAGCCCGGGTAAGTTGTACCGCTTAACTGCTCCTTTTAATTATGCCGCGGTAAATACGGCTACGTTGGTAGGCACTACCAAATACAGTGGCATTGTAGCCGCGGCCATTTCGCCGGATGGCAAAGAATTATTACTAAAAACCTACACCAGCCTGTACTATTATGCCCGGCCAAATAACGAAACACTGGCCGACGCCTTGCAGCGGGATTTCACTAACCTGCCTTATAATATTGAGCCGCAAGGCGAAGCTATTACTTTTGCCACAGACAATTCCGGATTTTTTACCTTAAGCGAGAAAGGTTTAGCCCAGCAAGTAAAGCTTTACTTTTACGGACGCGAGTAAAAACCCGCCACTTATTTCGGCCAGTTTAAATTGGAAGTGTTTTGCTTAAATAGTATTTAACCGGAAGCTACGCAGGCAAAAATTTAAAAAATCACTTTGTTCGGCATTTTTTAACCGGTAAACTGCCACAGAAAAACAACTACTGCGCATTTAAATTCCGGTGTGAACACCATAAGGAGCAGTTGCGTACTTGTAAATTCATGAATAATTTAAAAAATGATACGGCTGGTTCGGTAGCCATTACCTTGAGCCAGGCTACTTTTACCCGCCAAAACCAAGTAGTTTTCTCTGACTTGAGTTGGCAATTTAAACCCGGCGAACAATGGGCCATTTACGGAGCCGTGGGGGCCGGTAAAACTACTTTCTTGTCGGCTCTAGCGGGGCAATTGCCTTTGCGGTCGGGTAATTATGAATTGAAGGTACGGGTAAATACGGACGCTGAACTGCAAACCGTGGATCGTTCTAGCTTCCGGGCGCATTCGGCCTTAATTACTTTTCAGCAGCAAAACTCCTTTTTTAATTACGAGCGGGCGTTTTACCAGCAACGCTACCAAAGTTTGGAAAGTGAAATTGCCATACCTACCGTGCGCGAAATACTTGCCAATGTAACCACAACCTGTACTTACGCCGAGATAGAAGAAATTATAGACCTGCTACAATTAAAAGAGTTATTGCCCGAGACCTTAATTAAACTATCCAATGGCCAAACCCGCAAGTTGCAAATTGCGCGGGCTTTGCTGCAAAAACCAAAACTACTCATCCTGGATAATCCTTTTACCGGTTTAGACGAAAAATCGCGACAGCAACTAAACGCTATTATTAACAATGTAATAAAGCAGGGCACGCAAATTTTACTGGCCACTAACCAACAGGAAATCCCCGAAAGCATTACCCAAGTGCTTTGGCTGGACGATTTTAAAATAAAAGCTGTCTTATCGCGCGCCGACTTTTTTAAAAAATTACAAACAGAGGGCGCCGCAAAGGATGAGAATTCGGATCAAAGCCAAGATTTACAATTAACTACTATACCTAAAGCAAAAATTGACTTTGCAACTGCCGTAAAGTTTGAAAACGTATTTGTGCGTTATCAGAATAAAACCATTCTGGAAAACATTTCCTGGACGGTGCAGAAAGGGGAGAAGTGGGCCTTAATCGGGCCTAACGGTTCGGGTAAAACCACCATTCTATCTTTAATTTATGCCGATAATCCGCAGGCTTTTGCGAATAAAATTTATTTGTTTGATAAACGGAAAGGCACCGGCGAAAGCATCTGGGATATTAAAAAACGCATGGGGTTTGTGTCGCCGGAGTTGCATTTGTATTTCCGGCAACCCTTATCGGGGCAGCAAGTAGCGGCCACCGGTTATACCGATACCCTAACCCGGCCTAAAACTTTAACTACCGAGCAGGAAGCGCAAATTCAGAATCATTTTGCTTTTTTTGACCGGTTAGATTTACTCACCAAACCATTCCTGCAAATGTCAGCGGGCGAACAACGATTGGTTTTACTTATCCGTTCGGTGCTTAAAAATCCGGCTTTGTTAATCTGGGACGAACCTTTACAGGGATTAAGCCGGGAGTACATCCAACGGGCTACCCAACTTTTAAAAAATTACTGCACCCCCGATACTACTTTAATTCTGGTATCGCATTACGCCGACGAAGTACCGCATTTTGTAAATAATTACTTTTACCTGAAAGAAGGACGGTTAGACCGGATGATGCAATACCCCATAGAGGAAGAAACAATCGCCTGATTTTAATAAAATGTAGGTAAAAGCTTCTTGCCAAAAGTTAAACTTTATGTTATAAATCAGGTTATTAGGTTAGAAATAAAGCGGATTAGATTGCTGAATTTTGAGAAGCGTTACGTTTTAAGATTTTCTGGAATAATATATTTATAAACCCACAATTGCAGCAGCGAGTACATTCAAATTTTTAAATTTTTTGGGATGCGGCGTACTTTAAGTAACCAGTTTAAGCGAGTTTGGGTTGTTGTGGGACTACTTTCGGTCGGGTTAACGCAAGAAACCTTTTCCCAAAACTATTTCGGCATTAAGTACTTTGGTTTAAGCCTGCATCCCAAAGGAGACCCTAATGCACCGTTAATGCCCCTTAACCCCGATAATAAAGGGTATTTTGTTTTTAACTTAGGCGGCATGGCCTCCTACGAAAGCTTTATAAAACCAGATAAATTTTCGGTGAAAGGCATTCAGGCGCTTTATACCGATTGTGCAGCGCTCCTGGGTGGGTTTACGCACATTGGTTTCCGGGCCATGATTTTTAAAAATAAGCGACACGAGCTGAGTGGGGGCATGGGGCCCACCTTTATCTACCGCCGCAACTGGTATAGTTTGCCTGGCTACCAGGATTCGGGTTTTTTTAACGGAAAACCGGATGCTAAATGGCAGTATAAGTTTATTCCGTACGCCGGCGAGCTGGAGTACAATTACCAACTAACCGATAAACTGGATTTCTCGACTACCTTTGTGCCCGGCTATCCCAGCTTAATCAGTTTATCTTTTGGGGTACGTTTTCGGTTACATAAAGAACGGGAGAAACAGCCTGTAATTCCGGAAACTCCGGTATCTGCGTTACCGGTACTCACTAATTAATGCTGATATACTTCCGCGTATACTTCTTCGGCCTCCATTAAACCTGCCGCGTTTACCCCGGTTAAACGAACCCGTTTTAACTCATTTACCAGAATAGGATCATATTTCACCTGTACCCGCAAATAATTATTGGTAAAGCCTTCCATCAGGCCATTGGTTACATCGGCCTCAAACAATACGGTAGTTTCGTAACCCACGTGTTGTTCGTAGAAAAAGCGCTTTTTCTTTTCAGATAAAATGCGCAACATATTGGCTCGCCGGTTTCTTTCGCCTAAGGGCACGCTGCCTTGCAAGTTGATGGCTTTGGTATTTTGCCGCTCCGAATACGGAAAAACGTGCAGGTAACTAATATTGAGTTCGTTTAAAAAATTATAGGTATCGATAAAATCTTCATCGGTTTCGCCCGGAAAACCCACGATTACATCTACGCCAATGCAGGCGTGCGGCATTACTTTTTTAATTTCCATTACCCGCTCGCGGTATAATTCCCGCTGGTAGCGCCGCCGCATTAATTTTAAAATTTTGTTCGATCCGGATTGCAAGGGAATATGAAAATGCGGCACAAACCGTTGCGATTGCGCCACAAAACGGATAATCTCGTTGGTTAATAAATTAGGTTCAATGGAAGAAATCCGGAACCGGTCGATTTGGGTAACTTCGTGATCTAGTTGTTGGATTAAGTGGTAAAATGTTTGCTGGCGGCCTTGCCCCGGCAAAATGCCGAAATCGCCGAGGTTTACGCCGGTTAACACAATTTCTTTAACGCCAGATGCCGCAATTTCCTGGGCCGAATTTACTACTGAACTAATGGTTTGGCTCCGGCTCTTGCCCCGAGCCAGTGGTATGGTGCAAAAAGAACAGGAATAATCGCAGCCATCCTGCACTTTTAAAAAAGTACGCGTTCTATCGCCAATGGAGTAAGCATTATGAAACGTATTGGCTTCCGAAATAGCGCTTGCGTGTACTTGTGGCTTGTCTTTTTTTACAAAACCGTCCAGAATATCTACTAACTGAAATTTTTCGGCAGCGCCTAATACGGCATCTACTCCCGGAATATTCGAGATTTCTTCGGGCTTTAACTGGGCGTAACAGCCCACAATGGTAATAAAAGCGTCCGGAGAATGCTTTAAAGCTTCTTTAACTACTTTCCGGCATTTTTTATCGGCGTTGTCGGTAACCGAACAGGTATTAATTACATAGATATCCGCACGGTCTTCAAAATTCACTTTTTCAAAACCGCGCTCCTGAAAAATCCGGGAAATAGACGACGTTTCCGAGAAATTCAGTTTACATCCCAACGTATAGAAGGCCACTTTTTTCATTGCGCCGCAAAGGTACTTATTTTAGATGACAGACCCTAGTTTACGGAGTACATTTATCTAAACCTTTGATGTTTAGAGATGGTTTGTATTTTGAATTTTCGTGTTTTTTGTACTGGAGTTAGCATTATAATGATATAATTATCTTTTACTTCGTTGCGGCTGATGCTGGTTTATTCTCACACTATGGCGCGGATTTACTTCTGTGCCTTACGATTTATAAAGTGGATTATCGTTCGCATAGCTGCTGTACCAGCTTTGATGGCTTACTGGAGTTGTTTCATTGCTCGCTTCTTGTTCTTTTTGTCTTGATACAAAAAGAACCAAAAAAATCAAGACGCTAAAAACTCGCTGAACGCTCGAACAGTTTAGCGTCGTTCTTTGCACCTGGCTCAAGCTATTTGTTGCATGGGTGGCTTGTAAAATTTTAAATTTTAAAATTTTACTTTTTTAGTATTTCATAAAAAGCTGTTCTTTAGAATAGGAAACAAGAAACCTCTTGGGGGTAAAGGTTTGTCTAACTTCTAAGCACAAAACAAAATAGTAATGTGGTCTATGATCTGTTGTCTATAAATTACAGAATATGAGTTATCGACTATGGACTATGGACTATGACTAAAAACTAAAGACTATTTATCAATATAATCGCCGAAAGAAAGCTGCATGTAGGCTTTGCCGGTGGTGATTTGTTGTTCTGGAACGCCTGGGTCTTGGGTAATTACTTTTTTGGCGATGTTATCGTAGGTTACTACGCCCGCTGGCGTTACAAAGCCGAAGCCATCGTTAAACACGTAAAAGGCAAATGGTTTAGACGCGGGATTTAATAAATCTTTGCCCCACTTAAACTGCTCTGCCGGCAATTGCAATTGCTGCAAAACGGTGGGTACAATATCGGTTTGCGAACCAATTAAGGTGTTAGCCGGATATGCTTGTTTCAGGGCTCCGCCGGTAAGTAAAAAAGGAATCCGGAATTTACTGGATTTATAATTTGGGTCGTCGTTCGGAAAGCGGTGGCCATGATCCGCAGCCATTACGATTAAAGTATTAGCCCACCAAGATTGTTTTTTAGCTTCGCGTATAAATTTGCCGATGGCCCAATCGGTGTAATACATCGAATTTTTAAAAAGGGTAGCCTCATCTGTTCCCGGAAATTTAGCCGGTATCGGAATATCATAAGGTTCGTGGCTGCTCAGGGTAAATAAAGTAGAGAAAAAAGGTTGTTTTTCGGTTTTTAAATCAGATAACCACCTTTCTAATAATACGTGGTCGTGTACGCCCCATTTAGAGTTATAATCACCGGAATTAAAATCAAATTTACTTACCAGCTTTTCGTAACCGGCATTTAACAAATAAGATTTAATATTAGCAAAAGCCAGTTCGCCGCCATAATAATAACTGGTGGTGTACCCTTGCGCCTTCATTATAAGATTTAAATGTGGCAAGTGTTCGGTTTTGCGCGGCAGTTTTATAATAGAGGTAGTAGTTTGCACCGGATAACCACTTAGTAAAGCCACCAAACCTTTTTCGCTACGGTCGCCGCTGGCATAAATATTTTTAAAAAGTAAGCCTTGTTGCGCCAGCGAGTCCAGGTTGGGCGTAACCCCAGGTTCGCCGCCTAAGCAACCCACTAGTTTACCCGTATAACTTTCCAGAATAATAAATAAAACGTTCGGCCGGTTTACTTTTAAAATAGAAGGAGATAAATCTTTATCGGTAGCCGGCAGCGCGTACAGCGAATCCACCAGATTTTTAGCCAGCCTAGGCTCCAGGTAATTGTAAGGGTTTTTAGTAGATACCAGATTGCGCTTGTTCAAAGAGTACAAAACGTTCCAGGGTACATTCACTGCTGCGTGGTTGGCGAATAATTTATTAGAAAAATAAACATCGCTTTGGTTTAGCGGAATATGTTGTAAGCCGCCGCGCATGGGCACAATAAGCACCAGCAAGCACCAAGCCGCCATTATTTTAGATTTTATAGAAGCTTGCTCCGGCGAATTTGCCTGTAAATGAGGTTTAACTATCCGGAGGTAAACAAAAATTAAAAAGGCGATTAGTAAAACCAGCAAGCCGGAAAGTAAAAAAATAGGCGTAGCAGCTACCGAAGCCATCATTTCGCCGGGCGTATTCAGGTATTGCAGGGGAGTAGCATCTAACCGAAATCCCCAAGCTTTGTACAGTTCCAGGTCGGCGAGGCATATAATAGAAGTAAGTACGATAATGAGCAGCGTATAAATAGTTACTGCTTTGCTCAGGTTGATGCTTTTTTCAAAAGTTTCCAGCAAAAAACAAAAAAAAGGCAAAATGCACAGGTACGCCGCAAAAGAAGCATCCATGCGCAACCCATTAACAAAAATTTTTAAAATTTCAACAGGATTCAGGTCAGCGGTTTGGGTGTGTTGGTACGCTAAAAATAAAGCTTTAATAATTAGGCCAACAAACAGCCAGAAACCATAATACAGGGCAGGTCGGAGGTAAGCTTGTTTCACTTAGCAAATATATATTTAATTTAAATTCACCGGAGAAACTTGTTTATTGTTAAAATTGAAAAAACGATGTTAAAATTATCTGTTAACCTTTAAAAACAGTAATTTTTAAAAAAATACTCTTTGATTTAAAGCAATGTGTTAACATATTTCTATCATTTTTAAAAAAAAATGTTTAAAATTTTAATCGATGCATTTTGAGGGAAAAGATTAATTATTACCTTTGACCATATCATAAACCTTTAATCAAACTATGGCCGTACTTCGTTTTAAAGCGCTAGAACTGGTTGATCACCGCAAACCAGTTGATGTACCACTAACCACTCAAAAAATTTCTGAATACTTTGGTAAGAACGTTTTTGGCATGGAAGCCATGCGTACTACCATGTCTGGTGAGTATTTTAAAAAACTGGTTGCTTCTATTAAACATGGCACCAAAGTAGACCGCGCCGTAGCCGATGCGGTTGCTGCCGCTATGAAAACCTGGGCTTTATCTAAGGGTGCTACGCATTACACCCACTGGTTTCAGCCACTAACCGGCGCCACTGCCGAAAAACACGATTCTTTCTTTGATTTAAATAACGATGGCCAAGCCATCGAAAACTTTAAAGGTTCGGCTTTAGTACAGCAAGAACCGGATGCTTCTTCTTTCCCGAACGGTGGTATCCGGAATACCTTCGAAGCCCGCGGTTATACTGCCTGGGACCCAACTTCTCCGGCATTTATCATGGAAACTTATGGTGCTAAAACCTTATGTATTCCTACGGTATTTGTTGCTTACACCGGCGAAGCTTTAGATTACAAAACGCCTTTACTTAAATCTTTAACTTTCCTGGATCAGGCAGCAGTAGAGGTTTGCCAGTACTTCGATAAAGATGTTACCCGGGTAACAGCTACATTAGGTATTGAGCAAGAATACTTCTTAGTAGATAAAGCTTTGTACGAAGCGCGTCCGGACTTAGTAATGACAGGTCGTACTTTGTTTGGCCACGCGCCAGCGAAAGGTCAGCAGCTCGAAGATCATTATTTTGGTTCTATTCCGCCGCGGGTACACGCCTTTATGGTTGATTTTGAGCAGGAAGCTTTAAAATTAGGTATTCCGTTGCGTACCCGCCACAACGAGGTAGCTCCGAACCAATTTGAGTGCGCTCCTACTTTTGAAGATGCCAACTTAGCCGTTGACCACAACCAGTTATTAATGGATGTGATGAGCAAAGTAGCGGAGCGTCACAACTTTAAAGCTTTATTGCACGAAAAGCCGTTTAAAGGCGTAAATGGTAGCGGTAAGCACAACAACTGGGCAATTTCTACCGATACCGGCGTAAACTTATTAAGCCCCGGCAAACGGCCAAAAGAGAATTTGCAATTCTTAGCGTTTTTTGCTTCCACCATTATGGCGGTTTACAAGCACGCTGACTTAATGCGTTCTTCTATTGCTTCGGCTAACAACGACCACCGTTTAGGTGCCAATGAAGCGCCACCCGCTATTATGTCGGTGTTTATTGGTTCGCAGTTAGATGCCGTATTAAACGAACTGGAAAACAACTCGCAAATTTCTATTGATAAAGGTGATAACCTGTACCTGAAATTAGGTATCGATAAAATCCCTGAAATCTTATTAGATAACACCGACCGTAACCGTACTTCGCCGTTTGCTTTTACCGGTAACAAGTTTGAGTTCCGGGCAGTTGGTTCTTCTGCCAACAGTTCTTCTGCAATGACCGTTCTTAATTCCATTGTGGCTGATCAACTAATTGACTTTAAAAAGAAAGTTGACGCCTTAATTGATAAAGGCAAGAAAAAAGAAGTAGCTATTGTGGAGATCATCCGCGAGTACATTAAAGCTTCTAAAGCGATCCGTTTCGAAGGCAATGGTTATTCACAAGACTGGGAAGATGAAGCCGCCAGCCGTGGTTTATCTAACGTACGTACCACCCCACAAGCTTTAGACTTTTTAGTAAGCCCTACTTCAGAAGATTTATTTATCCGGAATGGTATTTTCTCGAAAGTAGAATTACACGCCCGTCACGAAATTTTATTGGAAGAATACACCAAGAAAATTCAGATAGAGGCCCGGGTGTTAGGCGATTTAGCCAATAACCACGTAATTCCTACGGCAGTAGCTTATCAGAACAAATTAATTAATAACATTAAAGGTTTACGCGAACTAGGTTTAGATCAAGGCGAGTATACTGAATCAACCATTGAATCCATTAAATTTATTTCGAAACACATTAACATTATTAAAAAGAATGTGGAAGAAATGATTGAAGCGCGTAAAGTGGCCAACAAAATTGAAGATGCCCGCGAACGTGCCATTAATTACTGCGATGTGGTTCGGGCTTACTTTGATGTAATCCGTTACAGCGTAGATAAATTGGAACTAATGGTAGACGACGAAGACTGGCCTTTAGTTAAATACCGCGAAATGTTGTTCAAACATTAATTTATACAAACCCATAATAAAACAAGAAAGGCGCTGAAATCAGCGCCTTTCTTGTTTTTAAAAAAAATCATATTTTTAAAATTTAAAAATTAAGCCGCCGCCGCATTATTATCTTTTTTAAAAAAGTTTTTAAGCGCATTTATCTGGGGCACAATTTTGCTATGGTTAATCTGGGTAAGCCAAGTTTGTATATCGGTATTTTTAAGTACTTTTTTACTTACTCCTTTTAATAATACCGGCACCAATAAAGTAGCAATATTTACCGCTAAACCACCCGGAATACCTAAACGTAAAATTAAACGAGCGGCAACTTTCTGAATAATTTTATCAAAAAGCAAATTTTTACCGTGCCGTACCGATTGGTCCACCAGAAATTGCAATACAACTTTATATTGGCCATTTTTAATTTCGGCTTGTAATTCTTCTTTAATAGCGCTTTTGGTTAATGTCAGAATATCTAACACTTGCTGGCTCTTCATACCAAAAGCCTCTGCTTGCTGAAATATTTTACCCCGCCAATTAGCCCGGGAATGAAGTGGATCCATGTTCTTTAAAATCAAAAAATTAAAAATTAATACTTAAGTTAAAACAATTAAACGGTTAATAAGATTTATTATTAAGTTTTTTAAAATAATTAATGCCTTGTGTTAAATCGAGGAGTAACTAGTAATTTTGTGCATCCGGACACTAAGCTGCCCGGAAGTTTGTTTTAAAGAAAAACACCCGCATTTAACATGAATAATACGTATTGCCGCAGCTTAACGGAATACCTTCGTCGGCAAACTCGCGAAGTTTACATTGGAGAAATACCCTTGGGCGGAAATAACCCCATCCGGGTGCAATCCATGACTACCTTCGACACCATGGATACCTTAGGTTCGGTGGAGCAAACCATCCGGATGGTAGAAGCCGGTTGCGAGTACGTGCGGATTACCGCCCCAAGCGTGAAAGAAGCCGAAAATTTAAAAAATATTAAAGCCGAACTTCGCCGCCGCGGCTATCAGGTGCCTTTAATTGCCGATATTCACTTTACCCCGAACGCAGCCGAATTAGCGGCCCGTATTGTAGAAAAAGTGCGGATTAACCCGGGTAACTACGCCGACAAAAAAAGATTTGAAATAATTGAATATACCGATGCTACTTACCAGGCCGAACTGGACCGGATCCGGGAACGGTTTATTCCGCTGGTAAAAATTTGTAAAGAATATGGCACCGCCATGCGTATCGGTACCAATCACGGTTCTTTATCTGATCGGATATTAAGTCGCTACGGCGATACTCCCCTGGGAATGGTAGAAAGTGCCCTGGAGTTTCTCCGGATCTGCGAAGATTTAAATTACTACGACATTGTGCTTTCCATGAAGGCCAGCAATACCCAGGTAATGGTGCAGGCCTACCGGTTATTGGCGCAAAAACTGGAAGAAGAAGGTTTGCAGCCTTATCCTTTTCATTTGGGGGTAACAG
Organism: Adhaeribacter swui; assembly: GCF_014217805.1. NCBI lineage: Bacteria > Pseudomonadati > Bacteroidota > Cytophagia > Cytophagales > Hymenobacteraceae > Adhaeribacter > Adhaeribacter swui. The sequence continues at coordinate 5,270,723 of NZ_CP055156.1, read as the reverse complement.
AAGCCGGCGAAGGAGAAGATGGCCGGATAAAATCAGCGGTAGGTATTGGTACCTTGCTGGAAGATGGCATTGGCGATACGGTACGGGTATCTTTAACGGAAGCCCCGGAATTTGAAGCTCCGGTTGCCCGGTTATTAATTGACCGTTACGCTGACCGGGCCGGACACCAGCCTATTAAACCTGTTTGCCAGGTACCCCTTAATCCGTTTGCCTACTCCCGCCGCGAAACCCAGGAAGTTGGAAATATAGGCGGGCAAAATGTGCCCCGGGTAGTGGCCGACTTAAGCCGCTTAACCAACATCCAATACGCCGACCTGAAATGCGTAGGCCATTTATACTCCATGTTGCTGGATAAGTTTAACATGAACGATTTAGGGGCGGACTACATCTATACCGGCCAAAACCCTATTTCTTTTATGCTCCCCAATGGCTTAAAGGAGATTGTTGATTATCCGGTGTGGTTATCAGCCTTAAACCGATTGGATCGCTACCCTTGCATGCGGGCTAAGGAGTATGTAAATAATCCGGAACAACATCCGGAAGTTAATTTTGTATTGGTTACCATTAATGATTTAACTGAGCCTTTTCTTTACAAACTCCGGGCAGATTCTTCTGTTGTTTTAATGATAGAAACAACTAATGCCCATGCCATGGCTGAATTGCGTAAATGCTTTTTCCGGTTAATGAACAATGGCTTGCAAACGCCAGTAATTATAAAAAGAAGTTTCCCGAAACAGTTGGCAGAGCAAACCCAGTTATACGCCTCCACAGATGTTGGTGGTTTGTTGATAGATGGTTTGGGTGACGGCGTTTTACTAAGTACGGAGCTTTTAGTTGATAAACCGAAACCAGAATGGTTGCACGAAATTGATCAGTTAAACCGCTTATCGTTTGGTATTTTGCAGGCCGCCCGTACCCGCATGAGCAAAACCGAATACATTTCTTGCCCGAGTTGCGGCCGCACTTTGTTTGATTTACAAGAAACAACTGCCATGATCCGGAAGCGGACTGACCATTTAAAAGGAGTAAAGATAGGTATTATGGGCTGTATTGTAAACGGCCCAGGCGAAATGGCTGATGCAGACTACGGTTACGTAGGCGTGGGTAAAGGAAAAATAGCTTTATACCGCGGCCAGAGTGTAATTAAAAAATCAGTGCCGGAAGATGCCGCTGTAGATGAGCTTATTGAATTAATAAAAGAAGATAACCGTTGGGTAGAACCCGCAACTATACCCGTAGAACTTACCTCATAAAATTTAAAAAATCAGTGACTCAGCAGATGTTACTTTTTTAAATATTTGCCCGGAGTAAATTCTTTTATCTGCATTTTTGTTTTAAGTTAGAACCTTCATAACCAATAGCATATCTCATGGGATTATTCGATTTTTCAGAAGTGGCCACTTATTTCTTTCGTAAGAAAGATCCGAGACGTAAATCTAATTTTAACCTGCGCACCATGCATTTTATTAATAAGTTATCAATGAGCATGTTTTTGGCAGGATTAATTTACATGGCAATTAAATACCTGTTTTAATGAACATTGAAGATTTTCGGGATTATTGCCTCGCCAAACCTGGTGTTACCGAAGAAACTCCTTTTGGTGACAATACTTTAGTATTTAAGGTAGCCGGCAAAATTTTTGCCTTAACCGATATCAACGAGTTTGCGAGCGTTAATTTAAAATGTGACCCAGATAAAGCAATGGAGTTGCGGGAATTACATGATGAGGTGCAACCCGGTTATCACATGAATAAAAAACATTGGAATACCGTGAGCACCCAGGGCAATATTTCAGATAATCTTTTACGGGAATGGATTGACCACTCGTACGAATTAGTTTTTTCTAAACTTACGCGTGTTCAGAAACTAGACCTCGAATAGTTAGGAGCCTTCTCTTATATTAATATAACCCGGTAAGTTCAGTAGTTCTTACCGGGTTTTTATTTTATTTTATAAAATTCGTTTGTTTTAACCTTAGTAAAGTTTAATAATAAAAGTGTGCTATAAAAGTGAACTGAACTATACCTGGCCAAATAAATAAAATTTTAAAAATAGGACTTGTGCTATAATGCTAGATTTATCTTTAATTTAAAAGATAGAAACAAGCTTTGTTTAACACTAAGCAAAATACAATTAAGCGAAACTACTTGGCTTTAAATTGAGCCAGCCATTCTAAAGCACTGTTTACATCGGTAAACAATTTTGTTGGGTTTTTAGGCTTATTTACCATTACATAAAAGTTAGCCATCATTTTAAGCATCGGATTTGACACAATCATAGCACTTGCCAGCACCAATTCGTTCCCTTCATTGGCCATAAAGTCCCTGGCTTCCTTAGTGGTTTGTTTTACTTCCGATATATCAAACAAAGACGGATAGGAGTTTTTCTTCAAAAAGTTCAATCTATCTCTTACCGTAACGTGCGCAACGTTAATATCCAGAACTTCCATGGGCTTGAAGTAGCATTGGAATATTCCGTCTTGAACGAACATGTTGACATATTCGGTTTCTTTGGCTAGGGTTCTATCACCTTCTTGGAATTGTGACATTTAATTTGAATATAAAATGCAATATTGGTGTTGTTAAAACTCAAGAGCACAATAATAGCAAAAAAATATGGCAAAAATTAGACATAACAACATCATAGATACGGTTGATTCTGTATTATCGGTGTCTAAAAAGAAAGGTATTATTCATTTACATGCGCAAGACCAAACTTTAAACGGTCAGGTTTTAACTTTAAATGGCCACCAGGTACTTCATTTTGGTACTTGCGGTTATTTAGGATTGGAACATAATCCGAAGCTGAAAGAAGGTTCTATTGATGCAATCATGCGTTATGGTACGCAGTTTCCTATGTCGCGTACTTATATTTCCAACCCATTATACAGTGAGTTAGAGAGTATGATCCGGACCATGTATAATGCCCCGGTTGTTATTTCCAAGAACTGCACACTTTCGCACCTTACAACTATACCCAGCATTATTCGGTCCACTGATTTAGTTATTCTGGATCATCAGGTTCATGCCAGTATCCAGGAAGCTGTAAAAAAACTGCTGAGCCAAGGGGTAGCGGTAGAGATGATCCGGCATAATAATTTAGAAATGTTGGAAGACCGCATTAAAAAGCAAAGAAACAAATACGATAAAATCTGGTACATGGCCGATGGCGTGTATTCGATGTACGGCGATTTTGCCCCGGTTAAAGAGCTGATTGCTTTAGCGGAAAAATATGAGCAGTTGCATTTATACGTAGACGATGCCCACGGCATGAGCTGGGCTGGCAAACATGGTACAGGTTACGTAATGAGTCAAATGCCGGAAGGCTTGTACCGCAAAATGATTTTAACGGCAAATTTGGGCAAAGCATTTGGGGCCTGTGGCGGTTTGTCGCTTTTCCCGAACGAAGAATGGTATAATAAAGTAAATAACTTTGGTGGCCCTTTAACCTTTTCGGTACAAATTGAGCCGGCCACCTTAGGCGCTGCTATTGCTTCGGCCCGCATTCACTTAAGCGATGAGATTTACGAGTACCAGGAAGAGCTGCAACATAAAATAGAATACTTTAACCAGTTATTAAAGCGAACCAATTTACCATTGGTGCACGAAAATAACAGCCCGATCTTTTTTATCGGAACGGGTTCTATGGATACCGGAAATTACCTGGTGCAGGAATTGATTAACGATGGTATCTACGTAAATTTAGCTACTTTCCCAGCGGTACCAGCCAAAAATATCGGCATCCGGATCACCATTTCCTTAAACAATACCTTGGAGCAAATCGAAACTTTGGTCGACAAGTTACAACTCCACTTTAAGCGGGCATTAGAAGAAACTAACCAAACCGATGAGAAAATCCGGAAGGCCTTTAAAATGGCTCCTTTAGCCACATCAGTTGAAGTTAAAACTCCTGCAAACCCGGCCTCTTCGCAATTAATAGTTAAAAAATTTGATACCATTCAAAATATAAATGCCGCGGTTTGGAATAATTACATCGGCAACGACGGGATGGTTGATTGGAACGGCATGAAGTTTTTAGAAGACTCTTTCCGGGATAATGAAGAACAGGAAAATAACTGGGATTTTAAATATTACGTGGTAGAAGATGCCCAAGGCGAATTGGTGTTACTAACTTCGTTTGTAGTGGCGCTGCATAAAGAAGACATGTTTTCGCAGGCTTCGGTATCTAAAGTTATTGAGAAGGAGAGAGAGTTTAATCCTTACTACTTAACCTCGACAGGTATTTTCATGGGAAGTTTATTTACGGAGGGCAACCACCTTTACTTAAATAAAAACAACGCCCAATGGAAAGAAGCTTTTAAGTTGGTAATGGATGAGCTTTACCGGGTGCAGGAAAATACCCAAGCGAGTAACATTGTGCTACGCGACTTTGATGCGGAAGATAAATCCATGGATGAGTTTATGGTGGATCAAGGCTTTGTGAAAATAGATATGCCGGAGTCCTGCGTAATAGAAAACCTAAACTGGACTACAGAAGAAGAATACGTAGAAAGCCTTTCCCGCAAGAACCGGAGACACTATGTTCAGAAAATTAAAAGAAATGAGCCATTTTTTGATGTTAAAGTAAAAGCCCAGTTGGCAACGGAGGAACTAGAACACGCCATTACGTTGTTCAAAAACGTAAAAGACAATAACTTTTCATTAAACAACTTCTTATTCCCGGAAAAGCTTTTCCATTTAATGAACGAAAGTAAAGATTGGGAATTTGTAGTGCTGTATATTAAAGAAGAGTATTCTCAAAATAAATTGCCGGTTTCTGTTTGTTTTTGCCACATTAATTCGGCGCAAGTGTATAGCCCAATGTTAATTGGTATGGATTATGATTACTTAATGGAATATGGTGTTTATCGCCAAACATTATATCAGGTAATTAAGCGGGCTAATGCTTTAAAATGCGCTAAAGTAAACTTTGGTATCTCGGCCAGCATTGAAAAGAAAAGAGTAGGTGCCACGCTTTACCCCAAAGTAGGTTATTACCAGGCTAAAGATAATTACGCCATGGAGTTAATAGAAGCTACGATTGCCGTAGAAAAAGAGTAAAACTATTTTAAAAATATAGAAACTATTCAATTACGTGAATATTCTGAACGATAGAATCGAGGAAATTTCTACTCTGATTGCGGAAGTAGCCAATGGTAATTTTGACTACAAAATAGATGCTTCGGAAACTGGGGATGAGTTAGATGCCATAATTGCCGGCGTAAATATGCTGGGCGAAGAGCTTAAAAATTCTACCGTTTCCCGGGACTTTATGCAAAGCATCTATCAGGGAGTGGTGGATATGCTCTTGATTCTGAATACAGATTTTACTATCCGTAATGTTAATCCAGCCTTTGAAGAACTTACTGGTTATATAGAGTATGAACTGCATGATCAACCACTTTCTGATTTTGTTCAGCTACAGGATAACCCTTTTTTCTCAGAATTACTGGGGCGGTTTAAAACCGACGGCAAATGCTTAAACGAAGAATTACTTTTTACAATCAAGGATGGACATAAGCTGCCAACTTCCTGTTCACTATCTTTACTAAAAAATAATACTAAAGGAACCGACGGCATTTTAATTATTGCGAAAGATATTTCGAAGCAAAAACAAACGGAGCAAGAATTAATTGAAGCTAAAAACAAGGCCGAGGCAGCAAACGAGGCAAAAAGCAGTTTTTTATCTACGATGAGCCACGAAATACGGACTCCCATGAATGCCGTTATTGGTTTTACCCATTTACTTCTGAAAAATGATCCCCGACTGGATCAGGAAGAATACCTAAAGGTGCTTAAATTTTCGGCCGACAATTTATTAACTCTTATAAATGATATTTTGGACTTTAGTAAGATTGAAGCGGGTAAGATAGAATTCGAAAAAATTGATTTTAATCCAAAGAAGCTTATTAGTAACATATGCGATGCTTTTCAGCAAAAAGCTGACGAAAAAGGTCTGCGACTGAAGCTTTTATTGGATCAGGATTTACCATCTATGATTGTGGGCGACCCGGTTCGCTTAAGTCAAATATTAACCAACCTGATTAGTAATGCCGTAAAATTTACCAAAGAAGGTAGTGTGATGGTAATGGCGGAAGTAATTAAAATTACCCAAGCGAACACCACCATAAACTTTAAAGTAACCGACACGGGAATTGGTATTCCGGATAACAAGTTGGAGCTTATTTTCGAGAGCTTTACGCAGGCTAAATCAGATACCACCCGGGAGTATGGCGGTTCCGGTTTAGGTTTAACCATTATCAAACATTTGCTTAAATTGCAGGGCAGCGACATATTTGTGGAAAGTAAAATAGGAAAAGGCAGTTCATTTTATTTTGATCTTACTTTTGAAAACAGCAACCGTCCGGCGGCTAATAACAAAGAAACCGTAGTTTCTGCGCCAAAAAGCTTAAAAGGAACCCGTTTATTAATTGCCGAGGATAACCAAATTAATATTTTTCTGGTACGGCAGTTTTTAGAGCAATGGCAAATTGATTTTGATATTGCCGAAAACGGGTTAGTAGCGTTAGATTTGGTAAAAGCCAATGATTATGATTTAATTCTGATGGATTTACAAATGCCGGAGCAGGATGGTTATGATACTACGTTAGCTATTCGCCAGCTAGATGATGAAAAATACCAGAAAGTGCCAATTATTGCGCTAACCGCTTCGGCCATGTTGGATATTCAGGACCGTGCGTTTCAGGTGGGGATGAATGATTACTTAAGCAAGCCCTTTAACCCGGACGAACTTTATAACCGGATTGTTAAGTATTGTTTGCCAGCAAATGCAGATTGCGACTAGACATTGATATTGCTTCAATAGAATTTTAAAAATTCTTATTTTTATAAATTAAAAAAGCGGCTTAGGAGTTATCCTGAGCCGCTTTTTGTTTGCTGTAGATTTTATTAAACTACTACGTTTACAATTTTATTTGGCACTACAATTACTTTTTTCGGCGATTTTCCTTCTAAATATTTATCAATCACTCCCGAGCCAATTACTTCTTGTTCAATAAGCTCTTTAGCCATGTTGGTAGGGAAAGTAAGTTTACCGCGCATTTTGCCGTTCACCGAAATCGGGTATTCAAACGTGCTTTCTGTCAGGTATTTTTCTTCCCAAACCGGAAAACGGGCGTACGAAATACTATCCTGATGCCCCAGTAAATGCCATAATTCTTCAGCAATATGCGGCGCGTATGGCGATAAAATGATGGTTAATGGTTCCAGAACAGCCCGCTTGTTACATTTTAACGAAGTAAGCTCATTCACACAAATCATAAACGTGCTCACGGATGTATTAAAGGAGAAGCGTTCAATATCTTCTTCTACTTTCTTGATCGTTTTATGCAAGGTTTTAAGTTCGGCGGCGCTTGGCTCTTCCTCCGAAACGGAAAAACGGTTATCGGCATCGAAGAACAATTTCCAGAATCGCTTTAAAAACTTGTGTACCCCATCAATGCCGTTGGTGTTCCAGGGTTTAAACTGCTCCAGCGGGCCTAAAAACATTTCGTACATGCGCAAGGTATCGGCCCCAACTTTATGCACCAAATCGTCCGGATTAACAACATTGTATTTGGATTTAGACATTTTCTCGACTTCCCAACCGCAGATGTATTTGCCCTCTTCCAAGATAAAATCAGCGTCGCTTAAGTCTGAACGCCAGTTTTTAAAAGCCGCTATATCCAAAACATCGTTCTCCACGATGTTTACATCTACATGCAGGGGGGTAACTTCATGTTTATTTTTTAAATTATAGGAAACAAACGTATTCGTGCCGTTAATCCGGTATACAAAATTAGACCGGCCCTGGATCATGCCTTGGTTAATGAGCTTCTTAAACGGCTCTTCATTTGATACATAACCCAGATCTTTTAAAAATTTATACCAAAAACGCGAATACAACAAGTGGCCGGTAGCGTGTTCGGAACCACCAATGTATAAATCAACGCTGTTCCAGTATTTTTCTGCTTCCGGCAATACAAATTGTTCGTTATCATCCGGCGACATGTAGCGCAAGTAATACCAACTAGAGCCGGCCCAACCCGGCATTGTAGTTAACTCGTAATGATACTGGTCCTGATATTTCCAATCTTTTGCGCGACCAAGCGGCGGTTCTCCGGTTTCGGTAGGTAAAAACGCATCAATGTCGGGTAAAATTAACGGCAATTCACTTTCTGGTAATGGGTAAGGCGTTTCGTCTTTGTAGTAAATCGGAATAGGTTCGCCCCAGTAACGCTGCCGGCCAAACACCGCATCGTGAATCCGGTATTGTACCTTGCCTTTACCAATTCCCATTTCTTCAAATTTAGCAACTGCGGCTTTTATAGCTTCCTTCACGGTTAATCCGTTTAAGAAACCCGAGTTCATCATGATGCCTTCTTTGGCTTCGTAAACTTCGTCGGGCGTAGAGCCTTCGATTACCGGTATAATGGGTAAATTAAAGTGCTGGGCAAAGTTAAAATCGCGGCTGTCGCTGGCGGGTACGGCCATTACAACGCCTGTTCCGTAACCGGCCAACACGTAATCGGCAATCCACAATGGTATTTCGTCGCCGCTAATAGGATTGATAACGTAAGAGCCCGTAAAAACCCCGCTAATGTGTTTCACATCGCTCATGCGGTCGCGCTCAGAGCGGTTTTTGGCCGTGTTTACGTATTCTTCTACAGCTTCTTTTTGTTCCGGCGAAGTTAACTCGGGCACCCATTCGTGCTCCGGCGCAATTACCAGAAAAGAAACCCCGTAAATGGTATCGGGCCGGGTGGTAAATACCTTAAGTTGTTGCTCAGAATCTTTAATTTTAAAATTTAGTTCGGCACCAATAGATTTACCAATCCAGTTGCGCTGCATTTCTTTAATGGGTTCGGTCCAATCAATCTGATCGAGGTCGTTCAGTAAACGTTCGGCATAAGCTGAAATCCGTAAACTCCATTGCTTCATTTTTTGCCGGATTACCGGGTAGCCTCCCCGTTCCGATACGCCATCTTTTACCTCGTCGTTAGCCAGCACCGTACCTAAAGCCGGGCACCAGTTTACCGTAGCATCCGATAAAAACGCCAACCTGTAGTTTAATAAAATGGCTTGTTGTTCTTTTTCTGAAAACTGCTGCCACTCCTGGGCGCTAAACTGCGGAATTTCATCTTCGTGGCCCGCTGCCTTAACCTGGGTGTTGCCGCCTGCTTGAAACTTGGCAATTAAGGTACTAATGGGTTCGGCTTTATCGGTTTCCTGGTTATACCACGAATCAAATAATTTTAAAAAAATCCACTGTGTCCATTTGTAATACGCCGGGTCTGAAGTGCGCACTTCGCGGCTCCAATCAAAAGAAAAGCCCAGGTTAGCTAATTGTTCTTTGTAGTGGGCAATGTTTTGCTCGGTAGTTACGGCCGGGTGCTGTCCGGTTTGGATGGCGTATTGTTCGGCGGGTAAGCCAAAGGCATCAAAACCCATGGGGTGCAAAACATTAAACCCCTTAATACGTTTGTACCGCGCCACAATATCAGAAGCAATATAACCTAACGGATGACCTACGTGCAATCCCGCGCCGGAAGGATACGGAAACATATCCAGCACGTAGTACTTAGGCCGGTTAGGGTCTATCGTAACTTTAAACGTTTGTTGTTGATTCCAGTACTGCTGCCACTTTTTTTCAATTTGGTTAAAGTTGTATTCTGACATTGGGTTGCTTGATGTATAAGATTCGCAAGTAAAAGATTCCCGATAAGATTTAGACCAAACGCAAAATTACTTTTTTTTACGAATGATTAATATTTACCCGTAAAACATTGCATGAATTTTAAAAATGTTTTAAGTTAATTAAGAAGTTTAAGGAAGATGACTTGCCCCAGGGAATATCAGGAAAATGAGGCGGCTGTTTCGTTATTCGGGTTAGCGGCGGGTAGAGCTATAGTATTAATCCGCTTGTGCATTCTTCCTTTTTAAAGCCGGCTTATTGGTAAAATACAGGAAGCACCCGGACAAAGTGGATACGGACTAAGTAAAATTAAAATTTTTTAAAATTCTGAAACCTAAGAAAATTACCTGATTTAATTTTTGCATATAATAGCCAGATACTTGTGTCTTTTTACTTAAAATGATTGAGGTGCTTGCGTTTGTTGCTGTAACGGAATAAAATAACTCTTAACGTATACTTCTTGCTTGTGCTCTATGGAAAAAAGTGCTTTTAATCCTTTAAATGTAGCTGCGCATCAATCGACTGCAGCTACTGCCACTGCGGCCCATTCCGAAAACGAGGGGCTAGATTGGGAAACCGAAGAACTCGACGCGGATTATTTACAAACCGAATTTGAAACCGATCCAAGTTTACAAACCAAACCCGATGATCCGCGGATTCCACCTCTTTCGGAAACCGATACAAATATAACCGTAGGAACGTTTGCGAACCGGCAACCACCAATATCCTGGTCATTTCCGTCGTTACAAACCAATGCTACTTTATACAAGCAGGTTTTATCTGGCGATTCCGATCGCATTTTTTTAAAAAATGCAGTTAACCGGCTCGAATCGATTATTGCCAATAATAATTTGCTGGACAAAGCGCCGTACGGCATTGCTCCTAAATTAAAAACCTATAGTTACACCGATACTAACGGAGCCACTATAACCAAGCCCATGATAGCTACCAGCTCGCCCAACGATTATGTGAGCCTGGCAACCTACTGGTGGCCCGATCCGAATGCTGCCAACGGATTGCCTTACCTCGTGCACGATGGTAAAGTGAATCCCGAAAACAATGCCATTCCGGATCATAAGTTACTGCGTGCTATTTGCGCCGATATTCAGTTACTAGGCTTGGCTTATTATTTCACCAAAAAAGATGCTTATGCCAGTAAAGCTATTGCGCTGTTGCGTGCTTTTTTCCTGGATCCGGCTACCCGCATGAATCCGCATTTAAAATATGCGCAAATAATTATGGGGGTTAATGAGGGCTATGGCCGAAGTATCGGATTTGTAGATGCAGAGTTATTGCCCGAATTACTAAACGGCTATCAATTATTACAAGAATCGCCAGCGTTAGTAGATGCTCCCGAAGTAGATGCCGGCATGAAAGCGTGGTTCCGGGAATTTTGGAAATGGTTAACTACCCAATACTCCGCGGTACCCAAAAAAGGAACCGAGGCTTTTTATCATTGCCAAATGATGAAAGAAATAAAAGCGGCTAAAAACAACATCCGGAGTGCCTTTGAGCTGCAAGTAATTAGTTATGCTTTGTTTCTTGGCGAAGAAGCCTGGGCCATTAACGAAATTAACCAGGTTTTAAAAGATACCGAAACTTCCAAAGGGTTAATATCGGAGCAAATATTACCGGAATCTGGTAATTTTATAACAAAAGATAGCAGTGGCACCGAACAAACATTTCCGGTACCCGCCGGGGCAATGCCAAAAGAAATAAAGCGAGCGAAACCCGCCACCTACTGTCAAAAAAATCTGGATTTGTTACTGCGACTTTGCATTCTGGCCGAAAATGTAGGCATTGATTTATATAATTACACCAGCTCTACTGGTTCTTCAGTTAAAAAAGCCATTATGGCTATGCTACAGTTTACCTTAAATCCGCAGGATTGGCCCCGGTCGCAGTACGAAGATTTATCAGATCCCAAAGTGTATCGGCTGTTCCGGAATTCTATGCGGCGGGCAAGTGGGGCCTGGACCGATGATAAAGAGGTGCAGAATAAAGTACAAACCTACCTTCAGCAACTAGATAGTTTATTAGGCACCAGCTCGGGCTACTCCGAAGCCGCTTTCCGGAAAGGCATGGATTGGCAGTTGTTAATTCAAAAAATTGGTTACACTTTTTAAAAATTAACCAACCAACTACTTTACAATATTTGCGGAATTATATAAAGACCAAATTAAATCACCGGGTTAATCATCTTAAAAGCGGCAGAATTTAAAATTTTTAAAATTTTAGATTTTACCTGACTAAAACTTAGTATTTTAAAAGTTTCTAATTTTTAAAAACTTCTATGAGAAACAAATACCGGTGTTTTAGTGCAGCCTTATTCTTCCTGTTTTTTACTTGTAAAGGGCCGGAATCCGTTACCACCAATAATTCTTTTACCCGGACCGTAATAGATAAAGATCCGCCAGCCCTGCCTTTAACTCCGGAAGAAAGCATGAAAAAAGTGCAGCTACTGCCCGGTTATAGCCTGGAGTTAGTAGCCAGTGAGCCGATGGTGCAGGAACCGGTTGCCATTGCCTGGGACGGCAATGGCCGCTTGTTTGTAGCCGAAATGAATACCTACATGCTGGATGTTTACGGCACTGATAAATACAAACCCGTTAGCCGCGTTAAATTACTGGAAGATACCAACCACGACGGAAAAATGGATAAGGCTACCGTTTTCATCGACAACCTGGTATTGCCCCGCATGATTTTACCGCTCGATGACCGGTTACTAGTGAACGAAACCAATACCAACCATTTGTGGAGCTACCGCGATACAGACAACGATGGCATAGCCGATGAAAAAAAACGCGTATACGAAAACAACCTGGTAGATACCCGCAACCTCGAGCACCAGAAAAGCGGCTTAATCTGGAACCTTGATAATTACTTGTACGTTTCCCGGGACCCTATCCGGTTCCGGTACAAAAATGGCTTGATTGAGGCTGATTCGTTGGTGGAAGATCCGGGCGGGCAATGGGGCGTGGCGCACGATAATTATGGCCGCTTATTTTTCTCGGCGGGAGGGGCCGAAAGACCGGCCGTTTCTTTTCAGCAAAACCCGGCGTATGGCCGCCTCGATTTTAAAGACCAGTACAACGAAGCATTTTTAGCCACATATCCCATTATCGGAACCCTGGATGCGCAAGGGGGCCGTAAAAGAATGCGCCCGGAAGATAATACTTTAAATCATTTTACTTCCAGCGGTGGCCAAACCATCTTCCGCGGCGACCGCTTACCCGCTGGTTTACAGGGTGATTTCTTCACACCGGAGCCGGTAGGCCGGTTAATCCGGCGGGCAAAAGTAATTAATCAGCAAGGGAAATTAACACTGCAAAATGCCTACGAGCAAAAAGAATTTCTGGCTTCTTCCGATATGAACTTCCGGCCGGTAAATATGGCTACGGGCCCCGATGGTTGTTTGTACGTGGTTGATATGTATCACGGCATTATCCAGGAAAGCGAGTGGACCAAAGAAGGCAGTTACATTCGTCCGCAAATATTAGCCCGGGGTTTAGACAAAAACAAAGGCCGTGGCCGTATTTACCGCATTGTGCACGAGGCATATAAACCGGACACTACCAAACCTAACCTGTTAAACGAACCCGCCGAAAAGTTGGTCTCTTACCTGAACCACCCTAATGGCTGGTGGCGCGACAATGCCCAAAAGCTCCTTATTATCCGGAATGAGCAAACCGTAGTGCCAGCATTAAAAGCTTTGGTCACCGAAAAAGCCTCCTGGCTGGGTAAATTGTTTGCAAAAGATAAAAACAACCATTTAGGTAAAATTCACGCTTTGTGGACTTTAGAAGGTTTAGAAGCCATCGATCAGAAAACTTTACTGGCGGCTTTTAAAGACGAACATCCGCAGGTGAGAAAAACGGCAGTTTGGATCAGCGAAAAATTTGTAAAACAAAACAATGCTGAAATAATAGCGCAGCTAAGCCAACTCATGAACGATCCGGATGCCGAAGTAAAAATACAATTGGCCTTAACCTTACGGCAACTTAAAAACGAACAGGGCCGCAAAATGGTACAAAACCTGATCGCTCAAAATCCCAATGTACCCATGCTGGCCGAATCGGAGAAAAGCCGTTTGAAAACCGAAGAAACCTTAGCTCGCAGGAAAGAAGAAAACCGGAAACTAAGCCCCACCAACCGAGCTCTATTAACCAAAGGAGCCGTTATTTTCCAGCAGGTATGCGCCGCCTGCCACGGCCAGGACGGCAAAGGCATTGCCTTAGGGAGCAACGATATGGTAGCGCCGCCACTTTCCCGATCCAAAAGGGTTAACGGCGAAAAAGCCAACCTTATCCGGATTTTACTCCACGGTTTATCTGGTCCGGTAGAAGGGAAAACCTACCCCGATGTAATGCCCGCTATGGGCCATAACGACGATGAATGGATTGCGGCCGTTCTGAGTTACGTGCGCAACGACATGTACAACAAGGCGCCCCTCATTCAACCGGAAGAAGTAAAAGTTATTCGTTCGCAAACCGTGAGCCGCCAGAAGTACTGGACCTTAGATGACCTGGAAGCCTCCGCAAAATAGAAAATTTTAAAAAATTTCTTTTCGGGGAAAATGGATTTATATAAAAAGCTGATTAGCAGATATGGGATGCTGTTAATCAGCTTTTTATTTATAATTGCTCATTTTAAATTTTTTAAAAATGAACGTTGTTTAACAGCAATAGCTTTGATTTTGAATAAAATTTTAGAAACGTATAAACTGGCTAAAGTAAAATTTAATGTTACTTGTTTTATAATCAATCATTAAGTTTAGCGTTAAGCAAAAATAAATTTTAAGCAAATACATCCGCCTTAATTTAATTGGCAAGGTAAGGCTGAACCGCATTTTTTCCGGAATATAGCCTTTTATGTAAGCAGGATAAAGTATATTTACGTCCGTTTTTTTAGCGAATGGCAGGGTTCCATTCCTTATTGTTGATTTTGTTTCGATAGAATGGCTGAAAAGCAACATAAATCTGGTTACCAAAAGGTTGTTAATTTTCTCTGGCGGGGTTTTCTGGTAAGTATCGCTTTGCTGGTAATTTACGTAGTTTTTGTTTCGGTAAATTTTCTTTATTTGTTTGGCTCCTCGCCCGGTTTAGAAAAATTAGAAAATCCCAGTAGCGAAATTGCCTCCGAGTTATATACCACCGACGGTTTATTAATTGGCAAGTACTTTACCGAAAACCGGAGCCCGGTTCCTTATTCTAAAATTTCGCCTTTACTTATAAAAACCCTGGTAGCTACCGAAGATGTTCGTTTTTACCAGCACTCCGGCATCGATGCCCATGCTTTGGGTTCGATTCTATACTTTACCTTACGCGGCGAAAAACGCGGTGGCAGTACCATAACCCAGCAGCTTGCCAAAAACCTGTATAAAACCCGTACCGATGATTCCCGCGGGGCTTTAGGTCATATTCCTGTCCTGAATACCGTTATTAGTAAAACCAAGGAGTGGACTTTGGCGGTGCAGCTCGAGCGTAATTATACCAAAGAAGAAATCTTGGCCATGTACCTGAACACCGTGGATTTTGGCTCCAATTCTTACGGGATAAAAGTAGCGGCTAAAACCTTTTTCAGTACCTCGCCGGATAGCTTAAAGCCCGAAGAAGCCGCCATGATGGTGGGTTTGGTAAATGCACCATCGCGCTACAGCCCTAAGTTTAATCCTAAAAATGCATTGGCTAAACGCAATTTTGTGATTGACAAAATGGCCAAATATAAAATTGTAAGTAAAGTCGCCGCCGATTCTTTAAAAGCTTTACCTATAGCCCTGAAATATAAAGTAGAAAAACACTACGAAGGGCCAGCTACTTACTTCCGGGGAGCGGTAAATGATTTCGTTAAAAAATGGTGCGAAGAAGAAAATAAGAAAGTTGGTTACGAAAAGTATAATATATACACCAGCGGTTTAAAAATTTACACCACCATTGATTCGCGCATGCAAGCCTTAGCCGAGCAAGCCGTGGAAGAAAAAATGCGCGATTTGCAAAAGAAATTTAATCGGCACTGGAAAGGTAAAAACCCTTGGGTAGATGAGAAAGATCAGGAAATCCCCAATTTTATCGAAACCATTGCGCAACGCACCGAATACTACCACAAGTTAAAACGCCTTTACGGCAACGACCAGGCGAAGATTAACGAGCTAATGAATACCCCCCGTAAAATGACGGTTTTTACCTGGCAAGGGGAAAAAGACACCACTTTGAGTCCGCTGGATTCTTTGCGTTTTTATAAGCGGTACTTGCACGCCGGCATGATGACCATGGACCCGTTTACCGGCCAAATTAAAGCTTGGGTAGGAGGGATTAATTTTAAATATTTTAAATACGACCACGTGCGTCAGGCCAAGCGACAGGCAGGTTCTACCTTTAAACCCTTTGTTTACTTAACCGCCATTGATAATGGCTACTCGCCCTGCGACCGCATCCGCGACGAGCGGATTACCATTAAATACGTGGAGAACGGTAAGCCCATGGAGTGGCAGCCCAATAACGTTACGCGCTCCTACACGGGCATCAACATGACTTTGCGCCAAGCCATGGCGCGTTCGGTGAATTCAGTTACGGCGCAACTAACCGAGCAAGTAGGCTGGGACCGGGTAGCGCAGTACGCCCACCGCTTAGGCATTTCTACGCCCTTGCAATCGGTGCCTTCTATTGGCCTTGGCTCGGGGGGCGATGTGTCGGTGTACGATATGGTGAGCGCCTATGCTACTTTCGTGAATAATGGTTTCCGGAGCGACCCCATGTTTGTTACCCGCATCGAAGACCGTAATGGCAACGTAATTCATCAGTTTAGCCCACGGCAGAAAAAAGTTATCAGCGAAGAAACGGCCTTTTTAATGGTGCACATGTTAAAAGGAGGGATGGAAGAACCCGGCGGTACGTCGCAGGCTTTATGGGAGTACGACCTCTGGAAAAACGGCAACGAAATTGGCGGAAAAACCGGTACTACCTCTAATTATTCGGATGGCTGGTACATGGGCATCACCAAAGATTTAGTTTCGGGCGTTTGGGTAGGCGGCGAAGACCGCAGCATCCATTTCCGCACCTCAGCTACCGGTGAAGGTTCTAAAACAGCTTTACCTATTTTTGGCTTGTTTATGGAAAAGCTCTACAAAGAAAAAGAACTAGGTTATAAAATGGGCCGCTTTCCAAAACCAACTGTTAAAATCCGGAAGAATTATTATTGCCCTACGCCGCGGTACTCCGCCCCAAAAACCGACTCTTTGTCGACGGATCAATTATTAGAAAGATTAAACGACAGCTTACCCACCGGAATTTAAATTTTTTAAAATAGGCTTTTTATATATTTAAATTAATATATTTTTACTTCGATATGATAGAAGTTGTTAATTTAAATTATATAATTTATTGGAAGCAAATACCAACTTGTCGCTGGCACCTAAACCGGTGCGGGTAGATGGGATAGTAAAGGAAATAGTAGCCTGGATTTTAGTAATAGGCTTGTTTAGCACTACACTAACCTATCTGTATATCTGGCCCTATGTAGTCTTAAGTACCTGGCAAATTGCAGCCCTATGGGTTACGGGCATTTTATTCACTTTTATTCCATTTATTCAGAAATATTTTTGGGCTTTAAACCTTAGGTACGAACAAGATTTACTAATTCGGGTAGCCTTTATTGTACCAACCTTTATATCGGTTTTACTGCTCATTAATCATTTTGTACCATTGTCGGTTTACCACGAATCGCATCGTATAACTGGAACTTACGAAATCATCATCCGCAAAAAGAGAGCGGATGTCAGCTATGTAGGCCTTTACCTAGAAAACAATGCCTACGCAGGAGTAGAAAAAATCAGAACCATGCATCCCCGCCATGTGCCAACCCACCCACAGCAGATTACCTATACATTTAAGATGGGCATAATAGGTATAAAAACCGTTGAAAAATTTTTATGTGGAATAAAGGGAATAGTGCCGATATTAATCCTGAAGTCGTTACCCACATATTATCGGCACAATTGGTCAAATATTGAATAATTAAATAACTTAATGCCCTTATTTTTAAAAATTTTAAATTTAGATAATCTGGGTAGTGCTCTAGTTTAAAATTATGCAATTAATTATGTCACAATTTGCTTTAAAATCGTTATAATAGAGTATTGTAAGGGGTTTTAATGCAAGTGTGCGATGATGAAAAGCGTATCTAAATCAATAATAATTTTTATTTTTCTACTCATAGGTTTTAGTTGTATTTCTATAAATAGCCAGGCGCAACGCGTCGATATACAGGAGTGGCCGAAAGGCCGGGTTGTTTTAACTTCCGGTGATACCTTAAGCGGCCCTTTAACCTACCACCGCACTGAAGATATTGTGCGGGTTACCAGTCCGGATGGTTCGATCCAGGCTTTTGCACCGGTAAATGTGGCAAGTTTTACGGTATCAGATGGTCGGTTCTCCCAGACTTTTAAACCTTATATGTGGAACCGCGGGAATGATTACAGCGACTACAAAGCGCCTGCTTTTTTTGAACAACTGAGCGATGGCAATTACAGTTTAGTAAAACGCGAAACCATAGTACGCCGGAATATGAACGCAGGCCCGATGTACGCGGGCTATGGCCGGTATTACGATCCTTACGGTTATAACACCATGGGCCGATACGTAGAACAAGTGCAGGAACTATTTTACCTGCACACTCCCGATAATAACATAATTGCGTTGCGCAAACCTAAACGCGATTTAGAAGATCTGTTCGGCAAGAAAAGTAAAGAAATGAAAGCGTTTATTTCGGCGAATAAACTAGACTACGACAATGCCCGGGATCTGGTGTTGATTGTAAGCCATTATAACAAAATTATGCAGTAGATTGAAGCAACATCATTTTAGTAGCTAGAAGGCCATTCTTATAAAGAATGGCCTTTTGCTTTTAAGTATTTGGGGTTTAACCATTAGAAGAAATTTAAAAAAATAATTTTAAAATTTCTTCTAATGGATCTGGATTGGTAAAAAAGCGGCTTTAAACATCGGTAAAGCTGTTTTTTTTTAATGTAGAGCAGCTTTTTTGTGCTATTACCGAACAGTAATGACGGTTTAGCGTCCGTTTGCGAACAGTTTTTAGTAGTTAAAAGCTTGAAAAACATTGATTTTAAGCCGTATAGGCCTTTTTTCCTGGTTTGGCATACCCGTTGCAAACCTGATTAAAGAGATCAAGGGATTTAGGCTTGATTTAATCGCAGAATAAAACTAAAAACTAAAATAATAAAACTATGAAAAAGCTTATTCTTTCTTTCGTGTTATTTGTTCAGTTAGGCTTTGCCATGGCCAAGGACAACAAACCAACAATGGTGGTGCAAGTAAAAAACGACAACGTTAAAATGTTTCAGCAAGCCGGTACTTCCACCCCCATCTTGTACGCTATCTCTACCAACGACCGAGTTGAAATAATCCGTAAATGGAACACTTACTGGACCATGGTTAAAGTAAACGATAAAGTAGGTTATGTTTTACATTCGGAGTTAACGTATTTAAAAGAAAAACCAGAACCCCGGGCCATTGCTAAACGCTGATTTTTTAAATTTTTAAATTTAAAAAGGTGAACCTGTAAGTTCACCTTTTTTATTTTTTAGGAGCGAGTTCTTATATAAGGAACCTTAAGCAATGAATTTAAAAATCCGGAACCAGTAGTACTTCTTTCATGGGGTTTACGCCATTCCAGGTTCCTTCGGAGCTTAATACCTGAAAACGCGCAAACAGTTCTTCTTTATACCATTTGCCAGTCCGGGTTTTTTGCATTACTTGCCGGTGCGCCGGGTTTTGGTAGGCATAAGCCTGCATGTGTTTTTGATTTTGCCAAATGCTAAAAGTTGCTTGCCTTACAAACGGTAATTCGCCTAAACCAATGGAGGCCAATACCCCAGTTGCTTTTTCAAGAGCCTGGCTGGTTAAGGTACCGTTTTTCCAAAACGCCGGCAAAGCGCGCCAATTAATGGCAGCGCGGGTTAGTACCGCAATAGGTTGTTCCGGCTCAGGTTCTTTAATTAATTCCGGAAAAGGATTAAGCCCATCCCATAAACCGTGGGCTTTATACGGCAGCAAGTTAACGGTCCATGTTTCCTGGCAATGTTTCCGGTATTCATGAAATAAAGCAGAATTTTTAAAAAAGTCCTGAGCTGCGGCTGGGTTTTGCCAGGTAGCAAACAAGCCATACCGGTTAAAATCTGGTTTTAAAGAAAATACCCGACCCTGGCCACTACCCAATAATTTAAAAAATGTTAAACCCGGCACTTTTTTAAGAAGGGGAGGAGAAGTGCCCATCTGGGCTAAGCCCCAACGAACCTGCCCGGGTTTTAAACCAAACAAAGTTAATGTGGTAAAAGAGGCAGGTAAAGGTGGTGCGAGCAAAACAGCTATTTTTAACTTCCTAATATTATTAAAAACGAAAAGGAGCGATCATCGCCCCTTTTCGTTTTGGTAAGCTACAAATTAATTTTCTTATTTTCTCCCGGGTGGGCCGGTTCACCGGTTATAGTGGCTTTTACCATACCATATAAATGCACCAGGGTGCTGGAAGGGGCATCCCAGTATTCGGCCTGGTCAATAGTAACTTTAATCAAAGAAATATTTGGATCGTCTTTTCCCTGCGGGAACCAGGCTTTAAGCGGTTCGTGCCAGAGTTCATCAATTTTGGCTTTGTCCTTAACGTTGCGGGCTCTCCCGGATACAGATACATAGGTATTTTTTGCATCGTCCATGTAACTTACATTCACGTGCCGGTCTTGTTGGATTTCGTACGTTTTAGCAGAGTCCTCGGCGTTAAAAAACCAAAGAAAACCATCGGGTTTTACTTCCTGGGTGCGCATGGGGCGGCTCCGCAAAGTACCATCGGTTTCGGCGGTGGTAAACATGGCCGTTTTAATGTCTTTAATTAAATCAACAAGCTTTTCCAGATCCTGGTTGGGCGTATTTTCCATAGTTCTATTCAGTTTTATTTTGTTTGTTTCAGTACGATTCGCAACCCGAAAAGTTCTTTTGGGTATTTATCCTGCGTCTATACCTGGCTAATAGTAGCATCATCAATAACTTTCTGTAGTTTTAACCAATTGGCTGTAAAATGGTTTATCAGGTAAGTATATTTTAAAAATTTGAATTTTTTAGCCCACGCGTATTTGTCCGGTACCAACCAAGAAATTATGGTCGGTAATTTTATTGCGGATTCGGTAAAAGGCCGGCAAAAAGAGGCTTACCCCGAAGAAATTAAAAAAGGCATTGAGCTGCACCGGCTTATAGATACCTTTACTGACATGCATCCGGTGGTAAAAAGAACCAAAGACCGGCTACGGCCCGGTTACGGAAAGTTTGCGGGCGTAATTACCGATATGTTTTACGATCATTTTCTGGCGGCCAATTTTAATCGGTTTAGCGCTACTCCTTTGCTGGAATTTACGTTGCTGGTTTATGCCACCGTGCAAAAATTTGAGCCCTACTTACCCGCAGAGGTGCAGTATTTTCTACCTTACATGATTAAACAAAACTGGCTATTTCGCTACGCCCAGATTAGTGGAATCCAGGCTTCGCTGGAAGGGTTAAGCCGCCGGAGCGCTTTTGCCTCCAACATGGCTACTGCTACGCAAGCCCTGGAAACAGATTACCCATTATACCAGCAGGACTTTGAACTATTTTTCCCGGAGTTGCAAAATTATGTTAAACAGGCAATGGTTTAGGTTGATCGAGTTTATACCTGAACTATTAGCCATGTAATTGGAAGAGCGCTTTCGGGTAAACTACCTATGCAATCAGAATAAAGGTGTGTCGTATTTTAGGTTTCTTGTATTTTAAAATAATCTCGTCTAGCAAATAAGTTTCCTTCTGAAGGACAAAATAGATATACGAATAAAATTTTAAAACTTTTAAAATTTAAAATTCTGCTAGCCAACTATGCAACAGATAGCCGTTCCAGGTGCAAGCATTGACGCTAAACTGTCCCTTTGTTCAGCGAGTTTTGAGCGTCTTGCGTTTTTTTTGTTCTTTTTGTGTCAAGACAAAAAGAATCAGACCTTAACAATGAAACAACTCCACTCAACAATAAAGCAACATCAGCAGCTATGCAAACGAGAATTTACCGCTCAAATAGCAAGTCACGGAAGTAACTTCCGCGCCATAGTAGGTAAAAGCTCGAACGATAACCTGCTAACAACCAGTTAAGCTTTGCAAACCAGTGAACATTATTCCAAATAACTCATAAAAAAAGCGGGATGGTATTTCCCGCTTTAAATTTTAATAAATTTTGATCTAGATTAATGATGATGACCGTGTTCGCCGTGAACGTGACCGTGCGCTAATTCTTCTTTAGTAGCTTCGCGCACACCTACCACTTTGCCATCGAAGTGCATGGTTTTGCCCGCTAAAGGGTGGTTAAAATCCATTTGTACTTCCTCATCGCCTACTTCCACTACCTGGCCTTGCATTTGATTGCCTTCGCTGTCGGCCATCGGTATAAAGTTGCCGGGTTCCAACATGCCATCCGGAATAGCGCCATCTACCTCAAAAACATTTTTCGGAATATTTACCAGCGCGTTCTCGTCGTAGTCACCGTAGCCATCTTCTGATTCCAGCGAAAAAGAAAAAGTAGCGCCTTCTTCCAAACCGTTGAGATGTTCTTCAAATTTGTCGGGCAAACCGCTAACACCGTACAGAAAAACCATAGGGTTGTCGTTGCCGGCAGTTTCTACGTGGCTCTTTTGGCCGTTTTCGTCTATTACGCTAAGGTCGTAGGTGAGCGACACTACGGTATTATTGCTGATTTTCATATATCGTTTGAGTTTAGGTGAACAAAGGTAAGAATATAATTAAGCTTACCAGATTAATTTTGGGTATACGGCTATTCTGAAATATGGGTCAGCTCCCAGGCACTTTTATATGCACCAATGCTTTCGGTATAATTTAAAAAATCGGTGTAAAAAGGGTGCCGGGTTAAGGTAGCGCTGTCGCCCACAATAACCAGTTTTTTCCGGGCGCGGGTCATGGCCACATTCATGCGCCGGATGTCCGCTAAAAAGCCAATTTCACCCGCATCGTTGCTACGTACCATGCTGATGTAAATAATATCACGCTCTTGTCCCTGAAAAGAATCAACAGTACCTACCGATAACAAGCGCCGGTTTTGCAAATCAGCTAATTGCGGCTGGTGCTCCATTTCGTCTTTTAAGTAATTAATTTGAGCCCGGTATGGCGAAATAATGCCGATTTTTAAAGGGTGCTCCGGCATTTGGGTTACATCGTAATCTTTAAGTAAATGTAGAATATGCTGCAACAATAAATCCGCTTCTTCGGGGTTAGCCACGCTGGAACTTTCGAAAAAAGCTTTTTCGGTAAAGCCGCAACCGGCGGTATCAATAAACTCTACAGCTAAATTACCCGCGAATATCTCGTGAAAAGCTTCCAGGTCGGCCGCGGCTACACTATCGTGGGCCGTTAATTCGCCCCCGTAAAATTGTTGGTTCGAGAAACTCATAATTTGCTCGTGCATGCGGTATTGCGTTTTTAACATTACGGCTACCTCAGGTTGCCGCTCGATGCACTTCTCGAACAAAGTTTTGCTTAAACCTTTTTTATCTGCTTCCAGGGATTTTACGGTAGGAGGTAGCTGGCAATGATCGCCCGCCAGAATAACCCGGTTAGCCCGCGTGATGGGGATCCAACATGCCGGTTCCAGGGCCTGCGCCGCTTCGTCGATAAATACCGTGTCGTAGGTTAAATGCCGGATTACCCGGTTAGCCGAACCTACCAGCGTACAGGTAATTACCTGCACCCGGTCGAGCAAATCTTCAATAATATACCGTTCCAGGTTTTCGGCTTCCTGCAGCATGCGGCGGCTTTCTTCTTTCATTAAGCGACGCTGTTCCCGTTCTTCCCAGCCAAACTTGCGCTTAAACTGAAAAGCCATGGATTTGTACTCTTCGGCATTTTTGCGCAGCAGTTTAATGTTTTTATAATCCCGATGCGCCATAATCTGGGCATCCAGGGTATGTTCCAAGAGCAAATCCGACACCCGCGAAGGGTTTCCAATCCGGATAACGTTGATATCCTGAGCGGCTAGTTTTTCGATAAGTAAGTCGACGGCGGTGTTGCTGGGCGCGCACACCAACAAGCGGCGTTCGCTTTGTAAAGTGCGCATAATGGCTTGCACCAGGGTAGTAGTTTTGCCGGTGCCCGGCGGTCCGTGAATAATGGCTACGTCTTTAGCCAGTTCGATATTTTGTACCGCTTGGTTTTGCGATTCGTTTAATTCCGGAATCGGTAGGTAGCCTTTGTTTTCCCGGAAACGGGCCGGTTCCAACCCCAATACAATGTCCCGCAACTGGGCTAAGCGGCTTTTTTCCGCGTCCATTACCTTGCGCAAGGCAATTTCCATTTCGCGGTAACTCATCTCGTCGAAGGTTAAGTCAATGCCCAATTTTCCTTCGTCGATCCAATCGGGTAAATCTTCTTTGGTGGTAGCAAGCGTGAGTTTATTTCGCTTTAAGCTGGTAATTACACCCGTAAGTACTTGTCCGTCGTGGCCTTGCGCCCCCGAAGCATTGGAAAAAATCTGGGCGGCTTTGCCCGTCTGAAATAAATGCAGTTGATCTTTACCCTGGGTGCGTTCCAGTTCCACCACTACTTTACTGCCAAAGCCAATTTCGGTTTTAGTAATAACAATGGGATACCAGCACAAACCATTTTCTTTTCTTTCGCTAATGGGGCTACGGGTACTTTTTAACTTATACTGATTTAAGTCTTCTTCTTGCTCTATTTTGAGTAAGGCTTGCGTGCGCCTTAATTCTTCTAAAATGTCTATCATTTAGTTATTTAATTCGCTACTAATAATTTTTTAAAAATCAGTAGCTTAGGTAAGTGGTAAAAACTATAAACCATCTTATATAATCAATTTTAGGGGCAAAAGGTTTCGCTGTTTTAAAGTAAGCAGTTAAGTTAGATGTCCCTGTTTTTTGAAAAATTCAGGCTCAGGGTTTAGCGCCTTTTTTTACCGGTGTAGGCGGCCAGTTTCCGGCGAAGGTTTAAAGTATATAATAGCAATGCCAATAAACCCATACCGGTTAAAGCAATAATTTTATCCCGGTCAATTCTTTTGTTGCGCTCTTGCTCGGCCTGGCTGGTTAATTCGTTTATTTTCCGCTGCCGCGATTTTTGCAGATTTTCTAAATTGGCAATCTGGGTTTTTAAGGTGTATATGGTATTGGCTACGGCTACCTTATCGTCTTTTAATTGCTCGCTTACTTTGTTTTGTTCTACGGTTAAGGTGGCGGCTTGGCGCAGGGTAGTAGTTTTAATGGTATTTATAATTTCCGAGTCTTTCCGGATGATTCCTTTTAAGGTATCTATAATCCGGAGTAAGTCTTTTTTTGATTTTTTGCCCCAAAAGTTGCTGTTCTGGGCATTATAAAACTGATAGTCTTTTACTAATTGTTCGCGCTGGCTCAGTAAAGTCCGTAAGCTATCCTGGGTTTGGGCCAGAAGGGTAAAATTAAAAACCAGTAAAAGCGAAATCAGCAAAGTTTTTTTTAACATACAAGTACTAATAAATAAGTAGAGAGAACCATTGGTTTTGCCAGGAAAGATAGGCAAAAAGTTTTCCTTCTTACAACCTTACCCGCTTCCGGGACTAAGCCGCCTTGGTATTTATAGGATTGCTAACTGTTCTGAAAAGTAAAAATTTTAAAAATTTGTCGAAGTTATGAATCAGCATTACTTGAGTTTAATTAAGATAACGGCACCGGCATTTCGGCAGATTGGGATACAGGTTTACTTTTAGGCCGGAAGAAGTACACCACCAGAATAGGAAGTAACAGTAAATCTGAGAGTACGGCAAATAATAAGGTTAAACTAATGAGTAAGCCCACGTAAAAAGTACCTTCAAACGTCGAAAAAATTAAGGTGCCAAACCCGCCCATTAAAATACAGGACGTAATAATTACGGCTTTACCGGTAGTTAAGTACGTGCGTTTTACAGCGTAGTACAACGATTTACCCGCGAGTAACTCCAGCTTGAGTTTGCTGATAAAATGGATGGTATCGTCGATGGCAATGCCCAAAGCAATGGTAAAAATAATGGACGTAGATACTTTTAAGTTAATATCTGCCACACCCATAAAAGCACCGATTAACAGAATGGGCAAAATATTGGGCAGTAAAGTAATGACAATCATCTTCCAGGAGCGGAACATAAAGCCCACAATGGCTCCAATGAATAATATATCGAGCAGCAAACCTTCCATTAAGTCTCGGGTGAGGGTATCGTTGTTTTTATCCAGTAACACTGAGCTGCCGGTAAGGTGAGTTTTTAGCAAAGCCGGGTTGGTTTGTTTTTGCATAAATTCCCGGAACTGGTTGTTTAACTTAGTCGCTTTGGCGCTGCCAATATCCCCCATTTTGCCACTCAATCGGCCTTCTTTTAAATCGGTGCTTACTAACCGGGTGAGTTCGGGCCTTTTTTTAAAAAATTTTAATTGCTGTTGTAGTTTACGCCATTGGGCCTCAGTAGCGGGTAATTTATAAAAGCCGGGAGAACCGCCATTTACGGCCTTGTTTAAAGTTTTTACTACCGTAACCGGCGACAAAATAAAATTTAACCCGTAGGTGTTACCCAGATATTGCTCTATTTCTTCTATTTCCCGAAGAACCGGCAAACTATAAAGGGTTTGGTTCGGGCCGGCTTTTAAGAACAGCTCAAAAGGGCGCACGCCGGCAAAGTTTTCTTCAAAATATTTAAAATCCAGCTTTACCGGGTCATTATCCGATAAGTCATCCAATAAAGTAGTATCAATCCGGATTAGGGTAAGGCAATATACCGCACCCACGATAATCAGACTAATGGCGACTAGTATTTGAGTCCGGAACCGAAACACAAACAACAGCAAACGCCGCAGTAAAAAAGGCCAGGTGAGTGCTTCTTTTTTGGGGGCTGTACGGGGTGGTAGCGGCATTAGCAGCATCATGGCCGGCAGCATGGTCATGGAAAGTACGTAAGCCACAATAACCGCCACGCCCGTAAAAGCCCCAAAATTGCGGATGGGGCCAATATCGGCGGTAAGTAACGTAAAAAAGCCAATGGCTGTGGTAATGGCTGTAATAAAAGTAGCTAAACCCACGTCTTTTACCGTAGTAATAATCGCCTGATTTTTGGGTTTCCCTTCGGCTATTTCGGTTACGTACTGGGTTAAAATATGCACCGAGTCCGACATGCCCACCACAAACATGATGGTTGGTAAAAGCATGGTCATTAAATCAATGGTGGTGTTGGTGAAACCCATTAAGCCCATCGACCAGCAAATAGAAATTAAAACTACCAGCAAAGGCATTACCACGCCCCACCACGTCCGGAAAGTGATGTACAGAAAAATAACCACCATTACAATGGATATAGACATAAACAAAGCCAGCTCGTAGCGCATCCGGTCTACGAAAATAGATTGTGCCACCGCTTTGCCGGCAATGTGGTAGTTAGGTAAACCGAGCGTGTGTAGGTTGTGCTTAAGCGTAACCAGCAACGAATCGCTGGGGAGTTTAGTTAAGTTCGGCGAAGTTTGAATCAGCAACGAAACCGATTTTGCATCCGGCGAGAAAAGGGTACCTACTAATCCGGGCTCCTGGTAAATAGTAAGGCTGTCCTGTAAATACCGCCCGGGTTCGTTTGTGTGCAAGTAGGGTACTTCAAACAAGCCAAAAGTTTCGATAATGGGGCTGCGTAGGGTAGTGGGCGATTGCACCTGCTCCACGTGCCGGATTTTAGCGATTTGTTTGGTTAAAGAATCAATTTTAGATAAAAACGTTTGATTAAAAATGGATTTTTCAGCGGTGATGCCCAGCAATAGGTAATCGTTATCGTTACCAAATTTTTCGCGGTATTGTAAATAAAAATCTAAATCCGGATCATGGCGGGGAAAAAAGTGATCGAAGTTATAATCAAACCGTAACCGGGTAGTATAAAATACACTAAGGCAGGTAATTAGCGTAATAAGAGTAAGAACAAAATAACTTAATTTTTTATATAGCATTTCAAAATATAACGCCCGGGTTTGGCGTTCCCCAATAGAACCCATTACAAAGGTAAGTAACCCAATTTAAATCCTCATTGTTTGATTTTTTAACCACTATCGTCATGAAAAAAATTGTTCTTGCCCTTGTATGCTCTATGATAGCGTATTCGGGTAATTCTTCTTTAAAAGGCTCTTTGCTGGTGAATACAGTATCCTTCGCCGATTTGCCGGAACCGGCGGTTAGTACCAAAATAGCGCCTAAGCCAAGCCATCAGGTAAAACCAGCTAATAAGGTATGCGTTGCTCCGGAAAAAACAACTACTGTGAAAAGCGGGATTTGTAACGCTAAAGTAGAATATGTATTTAGCAACTGCAGCAGAAAATCTTAGTTTCTTTAGGACTAGAAGCAGGATAAAAGCTAATGTGATATTCTTTCCTGATTTCTATTAGGCTAAACCAAGCAACGGTTAAGTTAAATACTTTAGGCGGAAGCTGTGAGTGAATAAAAATTTTAAAAATATTAAATTCTGGAAAGTCTGCTTTTGTAAGCGGACTTTTTTATTTTTGACGAATCAGGTATTAGGAAGATAACAACAGAGAAATAGTAGATTTTTAAAATTTTTAAATTTTGATCTTATCTTAAACCGCCAATTTCTTATAAAAGCCTGTTTTTTTATTCGCCAACGTAAATTTATGCAGCAATACCTCCACCTCCTGAATCATATTATAAATACGGGTACCAAGAAAAAAGACCGTACCGGTACGGGTACTTTAAGCGTTTTTGGGTATCAGATGCGCTTTAATCTGACCGATGGTTTTCCGTTGGTTACTACTAAAAAGGTGCACCTCAAGTCTATAATTCATGAGTTGTTGTGGTTTTTAAAAGGCGATACGAATATCAAGTATTTAAAAGATAATGGCGTATCTATCTGGGACGAATGGGCCGATGAAAACGGCAATTTAGGTCCGGTATACGGCTCGCAGTGGCGCTGCTGGCCCACACCGGATGGCGGACACATCGACCAGATTACACAGGTAATTAATCAGATAAAAGCCAACCCCGATTCGCGCCGGTTAATTGTAAGTGCCTGGAACGTGGCCGAAATAAATAACATGAAGTTGCCGCCATGTCACGCATTTTTTCAGTTTTACGTAGCCGATGGTAAATTATCCTGCCAATTGTACCAGCGCAGCGCCGACGTGTTTTTGGGTGTGCCGTTTAACATTGCTTCGTACGCTTTACTTACCTTAATGGTAGCCCAGGTTTGCCAGTTAGAACCCGGTGAATTTATCTGGACTGGCGGGGATACACATTTGTACCTGAACCATTTGGAGCAAGCCGAATTGCAGCTAAACCGCGAGCCACGACCGCTGCCCCAAATGCACCTGAACCCGGCGGTTACCTCTATTTTTGATTTTACTTACGCTGATTTTAAACTCGAAAATTATAATCCGCATCCGGCCATAAAGGCACCTGTTGCTGTATAGAAGCCGGAAATATGAAATTTAACCGGCTTGCCGTTAACATCATTTTTATGATTAACGGCTTTATTTACGCAAACTGGATTGCCCGCTTGCCCCGCGTGCAGGAAATTTACCACCTCGATAATCAATCGTTGGGTTTGGTATTGCTCTTTGTATCCATGGGGGCTATATCTTCGATGCCGTTTACGGGGTGGCTCATTCAAAAAAGCAGCAGCCGTACCATTACTCTGTGCGGAGCCATTGCTTTTTGCGCGTTGGTGCCTTTTATTCCGTTATTACCCGAAGTATGGCAGGTACGCATATTGTTTTATTTTGTGGGTGTATCGGCGGGTTTGCTGGATGTAGCTATGAACGCCCAAGCCGTGCTGGTAGAGCAAAAATTTAAAAAACCCATCATGTCGTCGTTTCATGCGCTATTTAGCGTAGGAATGATGCTGGGGGCGGGTAGTGGGGCTTTATTTGCCAAGTTTGCTATTTCGCTATTCGGCCATTTGCTCAGCGTGGTACTTGGTTGTTTTGTATTGGTTTTGTTTGCCGCGCATTATTTAATCCGGGATCAACCGCAGGAATCTACGGAAGAAGAGGGGGCCGGTTTTCGGTTACCCAGCAAAGCTTTACTGGGCATTGGGGTAATTGCCTTCTGCGGCATGACCGGTGAAGGAGCCATTGCCGATTGGAGTTCTAATTACATGGAAAACATTGCCCACGCGGATGAAGCCTTGGCTCCCTTGGCCTTAGCAGCCTTCTCGTTAGCCATGACCGTTGGCCGACTTTTAGGAGACCGGGTGCGGGAGAAGTTAGGGGACAAAACATTATTGCTTTACAGCGGCTTCATTTCATTCATAGGTTTAGGCATTGCCTTAGCCTTTCCGGTACCTTATTTAATTATCGTGGGTTTTTTAATAGTTGGATTTGGCTTGGCCACAGTAGTGCCCATCACCTATAGCATTGCTGGCAATGCTCCCGGTTTGCCGCCCGGGGTAGGTTTATCTATGGTAACTACGGTAGGCTATGCCGGTTTTTTATTTGGCCCACCCGTTATTGGCTTTCTGGCAGATTGGCAAAACTTACGAATAGCATTGTTTTTTATAGCTGTGTTGTTTGCTCTCATGACCTTTTTAAGCTTTCGGAGCAAATTATAGTATACTGCTAAACATATGTAATTCTTAAATGGAAAATTCGTAAACCCTAAATCTGTAAATTTTTCAGTTAAAATAGGAGCTAAATGATTATCCATTTAGCCTTTCTCATTTTTATTTACCCTGATCTGTTCACTTGTTTTTCCTTGAATACCTTTCGGGGTAAAAAATATTTTAAAAATTTTAAAATATTTTTTACCCCGAAACCTTTATTGTACCCTTCTTTTAAATCCAATTTTGTTTTTGTTATATCTGCTACAAAATAAACGAGCTTACGCAAGCCCAAGCAAAGCTGGTAAATTTTAGCTGCAGAATAATTCCTCAAACTGTGGAATTATTCCACACACTCCAAAATACGACCTTGTTTATATATAACTTCTATATACTCTGTTTTAACGATTAATAAAATTTTTAGTATTTGGCATAATATTAGCTAAGCGCTGGCAAAATTATAAATTTTAGGGTTTGCAATGGTGGGAATAATTATGTTAATTGAATAGGTAAGCAGGAAAAATACAATTTTTTTGACGTGAATAGCCTCTTTTAGATGATTTATATTATAGTTAAGTACAAATTATTTTTGGTTGCACCTCTTGTTAAATAAATTTTTGGTTATAACTTTAATCCACTTTTTAACAATACCCATATATTTGAATTCATATTATTAACAAGTTTGTATTAAGTAATGCAACAGTTATAATTTAAATTTATCTTTATAAATACTGGATATTTCTAATATTTTGCTAAAATATAATTAGTGAGTTGATAATTATAGAAGATGATATTTTTGTATATCAGTTCCAGTTATTATAAGAGGGTATAAATTAAATTATATAATTAATCATAAGTAAATAGTTTAAAATGCCTTTTATATAACTTTTTGGGTGCTTTTTGTTCAATTTGCTTATTTGTTACTTGTGCAATTTTATGCTAATCGATTTTCTTTGTAATATAAAGTGTATATAGTTGAGATTTTGCATTTTCCTATTCTATACTACTAACCTTAATCAATCGAATGAGAACTAAACTACTACTCTTTTCCACTTCTTTATTGGCCTTATTAAGTGTTGGTTGCGAAACCGTAGAATCCTTAGAGCCGGAAGAAGTATCTAAAATTAGTACTGCTATCTCCAGTGATGCCTATGTAACCTCCGCCGATGGAAGCAGAAGCAACTTATTAGTTGAAGAAAGAATAGAGCCAACCCTTTCCAGTGTTTTTGGCAAAGAAATTTTTACCGGTCATGCGTATAGCGAAACCACCTCTATGGCAAGAACCGGGAGTAAATCCATGCGGTTTGAGCTAAGAAGCGGCGACCCGAATGTGCGCTCGGAGATTTGGCGCGAAAGTGAAACGGGCAATAACCGGTGGTATGGGATGAGTATGTATTTGCCCTCAGCAAACTGGGGAACCGACTCCGAGGCAGAAGGTTGGGACATTATTACGCAATTGCACCCAACAAACGATAACTCGAAAGAAGAAGGCCGTACACCTCCTATTGCCTTATCGGTGATAAGAGGGCAGTTAAAATTAGTAGTTTGCTGGGCCACCCAAGCTACAAATACAAACAGCACGCGTTCTGGTAAATTAAACTTTGAACTTGGTCCGGTAGAGAAAGATAAATGGTTAGATATGGTATACCACATCAAGTTTTCTTATTTATCAGATGGTATAATAGAGGTATGGAAAAATGGCGTTAAAGTGATTGATTACCGCGGTCCTAACTGTTATAACGATGCTAAGCTACCCCGTTTAAAGATAGGAATTTACAAAAGAAATTGGAATGGCGTTTCGAAACGCGTTACTTACGTAGATGATGTGCGGGTAGGTGATGGCAATGCTACTTATAACGACGTGGCCCCTCGTCTATCGTCTACTCCATCAGTTCCTGCGCCGCAACCACAACCTGAACCAGAGCCTCAACCCGAAACACCTACCACCAGCCACAAAGTGGAAAGTTTTACCTTAATGAACGCCGATAGTGATCAGCCTATACAAACGCTAACTAACGGGGCTGTTTTAAGTTTGTCAAAATTACCAACTAAAAATTTAAATATACGAGCTAACACTAATAACAACAATGGCGCAGTAGTATTTAACCTGTCTGGCGCAAAGACCTACAGCCGCAACGAAGGAACAGCACCATATGCTATATTCGGCGATACCAACGGCGATTACAAAGCGTGGGTACCAGCAGTAGGAAAATATACTTTAAAAGCAACTTCGGCGGCTGGTATCGTTACTACCATTAGCTTTAGTGTGCAAAATTAAATTTTTAAAAATTTTAAATTTTACTCTTACTTACAACACCAAACACCAATCAACTAAAAAACCGGTGGGGCTAAAGCAGGTACATGTTACCTATTAAGCTTCACCGGCTTTTTTTTGTGGCTTTATGATGCAATTAACTATTATTAAATTTTAAGAGATTACTGCTTCGTTCCATTCATTTTCCTGGCAAACCGGACACGGATTTTGGGCTTGTTTTAAGTTGGGCACCGTATAGCCACAATTACAACAAGCGTAAGTATTAGCGGCTACTTGTTGGGTATCTTTAAATTCTTTATCCCAGTTTGGCAAAATAGAAAGCCCCGCCTTTTTCTCCTGGTTTTTTAAAATAGTAAAGGCACCGTTGGCTTCCAGGTAGGCACGTTTTACTTTACCCAGGTTATCTATTTGCTCAAAACGGCATTGGGCAAAAACCTGTTCCTGGCTCATACGGCAATGCTGCAGGCATTCTAACTGCAATACGCCATCTTTTACCAACACATCTAAATCGCCCATGGCGTATTGTTCCATTCGGGGATTGTTATACGTGCGCCAGGCAATAAATTTCTGAAAGCCAATAATAACGACCGCTATAATGAGTACCGGCAATAAACCCCGGTCTGGTGCCAGAATAGCCACCCCGTTAGCGGCGGCCAGCGATACCAAGGCGGCCATTTCGGAACGGCTTAAACGGGCTGCCATACGTTTGCCCATAACCCGCATAGCCAAAGTTAGCACCAGGTACATAAAAAATACCCGGAATAAAACTTCAATCAAAAAACTCCAGGGCACTTCGCCCAGGAGTATGCGCATATAGTCGGTTATATGAATATCTTCGGGTTTCATCTATAATTTTTAAAACTTTAAATTTTAGGCGGCTACGGCGTAGGTCCAGTTCGTCTCCTGGCAATTAGGGCAAGCCTGATTTTTTAATTCGGGTTGTTTTACAATGTTACCACAATGCAAACAAGCAGCAAAAGTTTGATCGTGCGTCTCGGTTTGGTGTACGGGTTCATCCTTTTCGGGCAATACCGATAAACCGGGTTGCGGATTATCTTGCTTAAAAATGCTGAATAAACCCGACGACTCGAGGTATAAGCGTTTTACTTCGCCTAAATGCTGGATTTTTTGAGAACGCAGGCCCGCGAAAACCTGCTCTTTCGAGATATTGTACTCCTGCATTTGATTGAGTTGCAGCACGCCATCCTTCACCAGTAAAGCCACATCGCCGTAAGCTACAAGTTCCGCTTTCCGGAATTTTAAGGTGAGCAAATTATAACCCCTCTGAAAAATAATAGCGCAAGCTAAACCGAGTATTCCCAGTAAAACTCCCCGGTCGGGCAATTGCATGGGCACAGAGGCGATACCTCCTAAAGTAATCATAACAGCCAGTTCAGTAATGGTTAACTGGGCGTTCATCCGTTTACCAAGCAGACGCCAGGTAATCAGAACCGCGATGTACACAATAATAGTCCGGATAAAAACCTCCAGCATAAACTCCCAGGGGGTGTTACCCAACAATAGCCGTTGCCAGTCTCCTAAAAAAATCTCCTCTTTTTTCATAGCTATCCAAAATACGCGTTGGTACAGAAGAGGTTATGAATAAAAATTAAAGATAAATACGGAAAACTTTGCGGCCAGCCGCAACAAAATACCCGATTATTACGCAATTTTTAAATAAACCAGATTTTACATGCAAATCTCTTATTCAGGTATTTGCTTGCAAAAGATTTATAGTAAGGTTTTTAACAGGTTTTTAAAAAGCTTTTTTAAAAATTTAAAACTTATCTGTTGGCTGTTGGTTGAGGTAAGCAGAATAGCAGATATAATAATAAAATAATTTTAACCGGCATGAGCCACTACGTTTTAAAACGCGTCCAGAAGTTACCGATTAGTTTAGATTTGGCCTGGGATTATTTTTCGTCGCCGGATAATCTGGCCGAAATTACGCCGTCGTACATGGGTTTTGAAGTTTTGAGTAATTCTGACTCAGTGAAAATGTACCCGGGGCAAATTATAACTTACTACGTAAAACCATTGCTCGGCATTAAGCTTTTCTGGATGACCGAAATTACCCACGTAGCCGATAAAAAATATTTCGTGGATGAGCAGCGCTTTGGCCCTTATACCTTATGGCACCACACTCATTTTTTTAAAGAAATACCCGGGGGCGTAGAAATGCGGGACCAAGTACATTACAAATTACCATTCGGGCCATTAGGGGATCTGGTTCATGGCTTATTCGTTAAAAAACAACTAGAAGGTATTTTTGCTTATCGCAACCAGGTTTTAGAAAAAAAATTCGGCCGGTTTGGGGGATAAGGTTGGAAGGTTGAAAGGTTCAAAGTTGGAAAGTTAAAGTTTAGAATTTTAAAATTTAAAAAATTCTGATTTTCAACCTTTTTCATTTGCTATTTTTCCAGCATTTACCTTTAAAAAGCTAAAAGCACGAAAAATTAGAACCTATCCTAGAGCTGTTTATTGGCTTACAAGAATTTCTTAAAATTTAATCCCAATATTCAACTTTCCAATCTTACAACTGCAATTTTTCAAACTGATTTTACATTACTTTATTCTACAAACAATACCAAACCTTTAAGGTATTCGCCTTCCGGGTGGTAAATAGATACCGGGTGGTCGGCAGGTTGGGAGAGGTGGTGCATAATTTTAATATTGCGGCCAGCTTCAATAGCGGCAGCCATAATGGTGTTGTTAAACAAGTACCGGTCTACGGCCTGCGAACACGAAAAAGTAAACAACATTCCACCCGGTTTTATCTGTTTTAAAGCTTCGGCGTTTAAGCGTTTATAGCCCATTACGGCATTGTGGCGCACGTTGTGGTGTTTGGCGAATGCAGGTGGGTCCAGTATAATAATATCGTAAGGCTGCGGCTGATTTTTAAAAAAACTAAAGGTATCTACCGCAAAAGAAGCGTGGCGGTCGCCGGCCTGGTTTAAAGCAGCGTTACGATCTGTAAGTTCAATCGCTTTTTTAGAACTGTCCACGGAATGTACCAGCGTAGCCCCGGCATTTAACGCGTACACCGAAAATCCGCCGGTATAACAAAACGTATTGAGTACCGATTTGCCCGGCGCGTAGGTGGCCAGCAATTGCCGGTTTTCGCGTTGATCTATAAAAAAGCCGGTTTTCTGCCCGGTAATCCAATCTACGTAAAACTGATTATTGTTTTCGGTTACAATTTGGGCTTCTTCGCCGCTGCCCAATAAGTAGCTGTTTAAAGGAGCATCGGTAGCTTGTAAATGCAAAGTTTCGGCGCTTTTATCGTAAATAGCTTTTAAAGCCGGACCATAAACTTCCTGCAAAGCCAGCGCAATAAGTTGTTTCGCCTGGTACATGCCTAAACTGTGCGCCTGCATCACGGCGGTATCGCCGTAAACATCAATTATTAAACCGGGCAAACCATCGCCTTCGGCAAAAACCAGGCGGTAAACGTTGGTGTTGGGGTTGTTAATAAAGCCTAAAACCTGCCGGTAATTATATGCCTGCTGGATTTTGTTCCGCCAAAAGGCGGCATCGGCAGGAGTAGGTTCAAAAGAAATAATCCGAACTGTAATAGAACCTTTCTGATAATGACCCACGCCTAAAAACTCGTTCCGGCTCGAATAAACCTCTACGGTGTCGCCATCCAGCGGTTCTCCTGTAACTTTTTTAATGGCTCCCGAAAAAACCCAGGGGTGAAACCGCTTTAAAGATTGTTCTTTGCCGGCATGTAAAATTATTTTTGTCCGTTCGGTCATGAAAATGCTCCTTTAAAATAAACCGCAAAGGTAGGGGTTTCGTGGGTAAAAAGCAGGACTGGTTTTCTGGTAAATAAAATCAGCAATGAGATTTCATTTATTTTAGGAAATGAATTAACTCAAAATCATAAATTTTTAAAAATTTACCATTTGCCCGAACCGCTAAAAAGTAGCTGGTTTAATTTATCATGAATGGTATGCTGGTGGGCAAATTGCTTTTCCTGAATTTGCTGGATGGTACGTAATCCGGTTACATTGGAGGTAAAAACAAAGTCGGCCTGCATTAACTCCGAAACCGGATATAAACCTTCTTGTATGTCGATGTTTTGGGTTACCGCCAGCTTTAAAATATTTTTCCGGATAATGCCGGCAATGCAACCGGTTTGCAGGGCGGGGGTGTAAACGACATTATTTCTGATCCAGAAAATATTAGCTACTAAAACTTCGGATACAAAGCCTTGTGGAGTTATTAAAATCAATTCGTCTAGCTGGCGTTCTTTTTTTTCGAGACTGGCTAAAACGTATTGCGTGGCGAAGGGGCCTTTAAAAAATGACAAAGAAGAATACTGATTTTGAACGCTAGCGGCAAACCCGGCCTGGGGTATAAACGCCGATATAACCGGTTGTTCCTGTACGGTTATCAGGCTTTCGGCTTGATTTTGCTCCGGGGTAAACAACCCGCCCGGTGCTCGCCAAACATGGATTTTAGCACGCGCGAGCTTATCTTGTAATTGGTTCACTGCAGCCAGTTCCGATATTCTTTCTTCCAGCAAATTTAAATTTTGAAATTCTGCTGGTACCTGCATTTTTAAAAGTTGCATGGCCTGCATTATGCGTTCCAGATGGTCGGCCAGAAACCGGATTTTACCCTGCTCAACGATTAAAGTATCGAATAATCCATCGTTGTACTGAAAAGCACGATTGTTAAAAGAAATTTTAAAATTTTCTTCAGCTAATAATTGCAGGTTGTACAGCAGGTGCATGCGGGTTCCATTAAAATGAAAGTGCTAAGTTCCGCTTTCTGCTGGTTAAAATAAAATAGTTTTACTTCTGGCACGGGCCTGTTCTGTAGCCAACAGGTTACTTGCTGCAAAGCAAATTTAAACCAAGGCGTATTTTTTACCGGGTAAAGATTTTACGACGCCTTTAAACTCCAGGCCCAGAAGCACCGACGCTAAACGACTTACCGGAATCTGTACTTTCCAGGCAATGTTGTCAATTAATTCTTCTTTCATAGATAAAAGCAACTTAATTATTTGCCATTCGTCGGGTTCAAATTCTTCTACATTGTATAAGCTGGCTTTGCTAAATTTAGCTGTAGATGGAGCCAGGGCATTATCCCAGTTTAGTAATTCTTCTAAATCCCGAAGTTCGGTGTAAATAGCGGCTTTGTTGGTTTTAATTAAAAAGTTACAGCCTTCCGACACGGCATTATCGATATTGCCGGGAACGGCCATTACGTCGCGGTTATAACTGTGGGCAATGTCGGCGGTAATTAGGGCGCCACCTTTAATGGCGGCTTCCACAATAATGGTGCAATCGCCGAGGCCGGCAATAATGCGGTTGCGGGCCGGGAAGCGCGGTGCGTCGGGTTTGGTGCCAAAGGTGTTTTCAGTAATCAGGCCGCCGTTTTCCAGCATTTTTTCGGCGGTTTTCCGGTGCACGGCCGGGTAAATAATATCGGGGCCGCTGGCCATAATGCCCAGGGTTGGTAAGCCCGCTGCCACCGCAGCCCGGTGCGCAAGAATATCAATGCCGTAAGCCAGGCCACTCACAATAACGGGTTGGTGCTTCTGTAAATCCGTAACAATTTTTTCGGTGATGCGCCTGCCGTAGTCGGTTGCTTGCCGGGTACCCACAATACTCACCATTTTGCTATGGTTTAAATCTACGTTGCCTTTGTAAAACAAGAGGCAAGGCGCATCGGCCAGATGTTTCAAGCGGTTAGGATAGGCGGGGTTGGTGTAAAACAATAATTGAACCTGCTGCTCTTCGGCCAGTTTTATGGTGGTTTCGGCTTGCTGCAGCGCTGGTGTTGGATTAAAGTTCTGGACAAAAGTAGGCCCAATGCCGGGTATTTTTAATAATTTACCTTTGGGCGTAGTAAACACGGCTTTCGCGGAGCCGCAGTAACTAATCAGTTGCCGGGTAAGTAAATCGCCCACGCCGGGCAGCAAACCCAGGGCTACTTCGTATAACAAAGAATCGGAAGACAAGAAAACAATTAGGTTAAAGTTGTGTTGATGGTAATTTTAAAAATAATGCCAACTTTCTACGCGTTGATTTGCCTCTCTTACAAATTTTAAAATTTTTAAAAATTTACGATTTAGGTTGTTGGCTAAAGTGATTTTTATGGCGGGAATTTACTTCTTTATGATTCCTGTACTATGATGCGGATTTACTTCGGTGACTTGCTTTCAACGAATGCTAGCAAAACTATGGCGCGGATTTACTTCCGTGACTTGCTATTTGAGTAATAGATTCTCGTACGCATAGCTGCTGATTTAGTTGTATTTGCTGCTTGAAGTTGTTTTATTGCTCAGGTTCTGTTCTTTTTGTCTTGACACAAAGTAAGAAGCCCCTACCCCCAGAACCAACGAAAATCAAGACGCTAAAAACTCGCTGAACAACAGAACAGTTTAGCGTCAGATTTTGCACTTGGCTGAGGTTATCTGTTGCATAGCAAGCATTAAAAAGCTAAAGTTAGAAGTTTATACTAAACGGAAATTAGAAGGTAAATCTATAAATAAACCGCTTTTTTGAGCCTGGAATATAACGCACTACTTGTTTTAACGTAAGCAGAACCTGATTCTTATATGATTAAAACTATGGAAAACGCACAAAAACAGTTTGACGTGAAAGAGCTCCTATCGAACCCGAACAATTTGATGGAGGCATTCAGGAACCCCAGTAAATTTGGTTTAGATATATACCGGTCGCTATCGACCCGGAACAAACAATACCTGGCTTTTGCCGGAGCCGCCGGATTAATTGCGTATGGTGTTATTCTGGGCCGCCAAAAATAATCTGACTCGTAAAACCAAGGCCACCGGAAGGTGGCCTTTTTAGTGTGCTAGTTTTTTTATTTTTGAGGTTTATCCCGAATCAAAAATTTTAAAATTCGTAATGTAAGCTGTTGTAACTACCCCGTTGCAGGCGATACACCTCACCTCTAACTCCGGAAGGTGCTATTGGATTACCCCAGTTCACTTTTCATATTCACCAGAAACTCCCGGATTTTCTCCAGCGATTTTATAATCTCTACTTTATCTTTTGTTTGTACGGCACGGTGCTTTAACACTTCGCGCGCGCCTTGTATGGTATAACCGCGTTCTTTTACCAAATGGTACACCATCCGTAAGTTTTCAATATCTGCTTTAGAGAACAGCCGGTTTCCTTTTTTACTTTTCTTGGGTTTTAAAACTTCAAATTCCGATTCCCAAAAGCGAATCAGCGAAGGCGCTACCTGAAACATGGCCGCTACTTCGCCAATGCTGTAATATTGTTTTTCTATTTCTTTTTCCTTAAAAGGCATAACAATCTTTTATTTATTACCGGGTACCCTCGCTTTGCTTCTATGGCCTAAAACTGTATACGCTGTTTTACTTTTCAGTTTATTTTTAAAAATAAGCCATTAAAGCCCTTACGGGTATAAAATAAGAATAAGGTTACCGAATAATTTTAAAAAACATTACTTTTGCCCAAATGCCTATTTACGGATTTTGGCCGGTAACGTTCCTGAAGGCGAATTTGAATTATTTTTTCCTGATAAACAATCGGATCAAACCTTAACCTTGAATTAAGACTTAAAGAATATAAATGAATTCTTCGGAGATCAGACAAAAGTTTCTTGATTTTTTTGCTTCTAAAAACCATCACATTGTTTCATCGGCACCAATAGTGGTGAAAGATGATCCTACGCTCATGTTCACCAATGCCGGCATGAACCAGTTTAAAGATTACTTTCTAGGCAATAAACCATCGCCGTGGCCGCGGGTAGCCAATACCCAGAAATGCCTGCGCGTTTCGGGCAAACACAACGACCTGGAAGAAGTAGGTTACGATACCTACCACCATACCATGTTCGAGATGCTGGGCAACTGGTCGTTCGGCGATTATTTTAAAAAAGATGCTTTAAACTGGGCCTGGGAACTGCTCACCGAAGTTTATAACCTACCTAAAGAACGGATGTACGTGAGCGTTTTCGGCGGCGACGAAAAAGACGGCTTACCCGAAGACAGCGAAGCTTTTAAAATCTGGAAGAAAATTTTAGGCGGTGAGGAGCGGATATTGTTTGGCTCTAAAAAAGACAACTTCTGGGAAATGGGCGATACCGGCCCCTGCGGTCCGTGTTCCGAAATTCACATTGACTTACGCTCCGAAGAAGAAGTAACCCAGAAACCCGGTAAAGATCTCGTAAACAACGATCACCCGCAGGTAGTAGAAATCTGGAATAACGTGTTCATGGAGTTTAACCGCCTGGCCGATGGTTCGCTGGTGAAACTGCCTGCGCAGCACGTAGATACCGGCATGGGCTTCGAGCGGTTGTGCATGGCTATACAGGGCAAACAATCCAACTACGATACCGATGTGTTCCAGCCCATGATTCAGTTTGTGGCCGAACAAGCCGGCGTAAAATACGGCGACAACGAGAAAACCGATATTGCCATCCGGGTATTATCCGACCACATCCGGGCCATTGCGTTTGCCATTGCTGATGGACAGTTGCCTTCTAACAACAAAGCCGGTTACGTAATCCGCCGCATTTTGCGCCGGGCGGTGCGGTATGCCTTTACTTTTTTAAATTTTAAAAAACCGTTCCTGTACCAAATGGTGCCGGTATTGGCCGATCAGTTTGCCAACGTATTTCCGGAGTTAAAAGCCCAGCAAGCCTTTGTGCAGCGCGTAATTGAAGAAGAAGAACTGGCTTTTCTGCGGACCTTGGAAAATGGGTTGAAGCGCTTAGATGCTTTAAACGAAACCATTCAAGCAAACGGAAATACCATCGATGGCAAAACCGCCTTTGAATTATACGATACCTTTGGCTTCCCGGCAGATTTAACGGCTTTAATTGCGAAAGAAAAAGGATTTACCATCGACGAAGCGGGCTTTGAAACCGAAATGCTGGCGCAGAAAACCCGTTCCCGCAACGCTGCCGCTACCGAACAAGGCGATTGGATTTTCGTGGGCGAAGATGTACCCACCGAGTTTATCGGCTACGATGCTACTTCTACCGAAGCCCGTTTGGTGAAATACCGCCAGGTAAAAACCAAGAATAAAACCGAGTACCAACTGGTACTGGACCGCACGCCTTTTTACGCCGAGAGCGGCGGCCAGGTAGGCGATAGCGGTTTTCTGGAATCGGATTTGAGCAAGGTAAAAGTGCTGGATACTAAAAAAGAAAACGACTTAATTATTCATATTACTACTGAATTACCCCTGGATCTGGAAGCGCCTTTAGTGGCACGCATCGACGAAGAACGACGCCGGTTAATTCAGAAAAACCACTCAGCTACCCACTTGCTACACGCGGCTTTGCGCGAGGTGCTGGGCAGCCACGTGGCGCAAAAAGGTTCTTTGGTAAACGAAAAACTACTGCGTTTCGACTTTTCACACTTTACTAAAGTTACCGACGATCAGTTGCGCGACATAGAATCTATCGTGAATCAGCATATTCGCCAAGGCATTGCTTTAGACGAAAAACGCAACGTACCAATTGCCGAAGCGAAACAACTGGGTGCTACGGCTTTGTTCGGCGAAAAGTACGGCGAGTTTGTGCGGGTAATTACTTTTGATAAAGATTATTCGGTGGAGCTGTGTGGCGGTACCCACGTACCTAATACCGGCGAAATTGGCTTATTAAAAGTTGTTTCGGAGAGTTCGGTAGCGGCTGGCGTGCGCCGCATTGAAGCTTATACGGCTGGTTACGCCCAGGATTACATCAACGAGCAACTTGCCCAACTGGATGCAGTGAAAGAAGTTCTGGGAACCCAGCATAATTTAGCAACAGCCATCGAGAAGCTAGTTACTGAAAACGTTACTTTAAGAAAACAACTAGAACAATTTGAACTCAAGCAACTTACCGTTTTAAAAGATTCTTTGCTTACTAAAGCCCAGGAAATAAACGGCGTAAAAGTAATTGCCGAAAAAGTAGAAGTGAGTTCTTCGGATTATTTAAAAAAATTAGCTTTCGATGCGCGTAATTCTATGCCGGAAAATTTAATTCTGGTGCTGGCTGCCGAAATCGATAACAAACCCCAATTGGCGGTGATGCTGTCGGATAACCTGGTAGCCGATCGTAAACTGAACGCGGTAAATCTGGTAAAAGAGTTGGCCAAAGAAATAAAAGGGGGCGGCGGTGGCCAACCTTTCTATGCCACGGCCGGCGGCAAAGAGGTCGCTGGATTAAACGCCATTCCGGCAAAAGCTATTGCCCTGCTGCAAGCGGAGTTGCAGAAGTAAAAGCCTAACATTAAATTAGTATTTAGAAAAAGGTCGCTTTTAATAAAATTTTAAAAATCATAATCGAGCATCTAGTATCCAGCTACTAGAGTCTAAAATAAAATGGAAGAAAATATCCGAGACAAATACCAGCCCATTATCGGTTTAGAGGTACACGCGCAGTTGCTAACGGAAAGTAAAATGTTTGCATCTGATTTTACGGAATACGGCACCATGCCCAACACCAACATCAGCGTAATTACTTTGGGGCACCCGGGTACCTTGCCGCGGGCCAATGCCAAAGCGGTAGATTATGCCATTAAAATGGGTTTAGCGACTAATTGCCAGATTACCCGCCAGAATATTTTTGCCCGAAAAAATTATTTTTATCCCGATCTTCCGAAGGGTTACCAGATAACCCAGGATAAAACCCCGATTTGCCGTGAAGGGTTTGTTTTAGTACAAACGAGCCAAGGGGAGAAGCGCGTGGGTATTACCCGGATTCACATGGAAGAAGATGCGGGAAAATCCATGCACCTGGCCGGCGAAACCGAATCGTTGATTGACTTAAACCGGGCGGGCGTGCCGTTAATCGAGATTGTATCGGAGCCGGATATTCATACTTCCGAAGAAGCGTATAATTACCTTACCGAAATAAAAAAACTGGTGCGCTACCTGGATATCTGCGATGGCAACATGGAAGAAGGATCGCTGCGCTGCGATGCCAACGTATCGGTAATGCTGAAAGGAGCCAAGCAGTTTGGTACCAAGGTAGAGGTAAAGAACATGAACTCTTTCCGGAATGTGCAACGCGCCATTGAGCACGAAATAGATCGCCAGATTGAAATGCTGGAGCGCGGCGAAGTTATTGAATCGGAAACCCGGGGTTTTGATGCCGTAACCGGCACCACCAGCGGCCAGCGTTCCAAAGAAACCATGAACGACTACCGGTATTTTCCGGAGCCGGATTTAACCCCGGTTATTGTATCGGAAGAAATGCTGGAAAAAATCAAAGCCGAAATGCCGAGCTTGCCGCACGAACTATATGAGCGGTTTACGCAGGAATATAAATTACCGGAATACGATGCCAACGTGCTAACCGACCAAAAAGAAATTGCCTTGTACTTTGATGCGCTTTGCCAGCATACCACCAATTACAAAGCAGCTTCGAACTGGATGATGGGGCCCGTAAAATCCTACATCAACGAACTGGCTTTGCACATCAGTGAGTTTCCGTTGCAGCCGCAGCAGGTGGCCGAACTTATCGCGCTGGTAGATGCCGGTAAAGTAAACCATACGGCCGCTAACCGCAGTATTTTCCCGGAGCTCATACAAAATCCTTCTAAATCAGCGTTATCCATTGCAGAAGAGTTAAACCTGATTCAAGAATCGAATGACGGACAGTTACAGGAATTTATCGATCAAGTGCTGGCGGGTAACCCGAAAAAAGTAGCTGAATACAAGGCTGGTAAAACCGCTTTGGTAGGTATGTTTATGGGCGAAATTATGAAGTTAACCAAAGGCAAAGCCGATCCGAAAGCAGTAAACAAATTACTCCAGGAAAGTCTGGCCAAGTTGTAGTTGCCTTTTCCCTAGAATTTTGGTATGATTCGGGTTATAAGGTTGAACAGCCAGCAATGGTAAAATTTTAAAAATTAATCATGAAAAAAGTAATATTAGCTTTGGCCTTACCCCTTACCCTTTTGGCCGCTTGTAATAAAGTGGGTTCTAAAAATGGGGTGGATAGTGGCAGCTATAAAATTTACGGCAAACTAAATAACCAAAGTTCGGGCAAGGTATATTTAAGCGAATTGGGGGCGCAGCAATTTGTTTTTAAAGATACCGCTACGGTGTTAAACGATGGTTCTTTTACTTTTGAGGGTAAAGTGACCGAACCTACGGTTTACCGCATTTCTTTAACCGACCAGAACATGATTTTGCTCATGCTGGACAATAAAGAAATTCAGGTAGAGGCCGATGCTAAAGACATGCGGAAGACCTACGCCATTAAAGGTTCGGAAGAAGCGCAATTGTTTAAACAACTCACCGACAAGCTGGATAAAATGCAGACGGGCGCTATGCAGTTGCAGCAACGCTTTACCAAAGCTACCGAATCGAACAACGAAGATTCGGTAAAAGTGATTCAGGAAGCATACATGGCTATGCAAAAAAGCAACG
The DNA here is from genome assembly GCF_014217805.1 of Adhaeribacter swui. Lineage (NCBI taxonomy): Bacteria > Pseudomonadati > Bacteroidota > Cytophagia > Cytophagales > Hymenobacteraceae > Adhaeribacter > Adhaeribacter swui. The sequence continues at coordinate 5,225,753 of NZ_CP055156.1, read as the reverse complement.
GGGCTATAATAAAAAGTTTTATCCGGGAGCATGGCAAAACGGCCGTAGCGGCTTTTGCTACTTTAAATTTACTTAACCCGGAAACTGACCTGGCTTTTGCCGATAGCATGGCTACGGTTTTCAACAAAAATTTACCCGAGTCGCAGTACACCAAGGCTTTAGTTAGTAAACTGGAACCGCTAAAAACTTTAGCCATTGGTAAAGCCGCCCCCGATATTACGTTGCCCAGCCCTGATGGTAAACCACTTTCCTTATCTTCTTTAAAAGGGAAATATGTGTTAATCGATTTTTGGGCATCGTGGTGCGGCCCTTGCCGGCAAGAAAACCCTAATGTGGTTCGTATGTACAATAAGTACAAAGCCAAAGGATTTGAGATTTTTGGTGTATCGCTGGATAACTCCCGGGAAAAATGGTTAGGCGCCATTCAAAAAGACCAGCTTACCTGGCCCCACGTTTCAGATTTAAAAGGCTGGGAAAGTGCTGCCGCGCAGTTGTATAACATTCAAGCCATTCCGCAAACCGTGTTGCTCGATCGGGAAGGTAAAATTATCGCCCGTAACTTACGTGGCCCGGAACTGGAAGCCAAAGTAGCTGAATTACTGAATTAAGAAATTTTAAATTTTAAAAATTTGCCCAAACAACAAAGGCCTTCTTTTAAAGAAGGCCTTTGTTGTTTCTATAGTTTGGCATTTATTAGCTGTTTACTTTAAAAACATGGATTGCAGTGCACCCCATAACTGCTTTTTCTTATTTACATCTAACTCAATAGCAGCTAGATCTTCAGCAATTAATAAGGGAGTACGCCCAATACTAGCGGGTTTGTAATAACTAACCCGTGAATCTTCGGTCATATCCAGAATATTTTTGCCAAAAACCAGCAAGTGGTTCAGGGTTACTTCTTTGCTGAGATCGTGAATGTTCACGGACTTGGTTTGTTGCGCGTTTACGTAGCCCACATCCTGCGGCGTATACCGGATAGCACCCAGTATTTTAATTAAAAACTCATTTTTGGGCAAAGCAGAAAATGCCTGCTCCGGCAAAGATACCAGTATCACTAAACCTTTCTTGTTTTCGCCCACAAGGGGGTATTTTTTAACCGGCTGCGTGCTGCCCCAACGGTCTATTTCTTCCGGACTAATAGTTTCCTGCGGAACTACAGCCGCAGCGGGTGCCGGCGCAACTATCTCGGATGGCTCCGGTATAATAAATAAAGGCTCAGTATAGAGCTGCTGAAAAAATGCTAAATCCTCCGCGTGGCTTGTCATTTTTTAAAATTTTAAAATTCCAGAACAAAATACTGTGGCCAGTACGTTTATTCCGGTAGTTGTTCTTCTAAATTAAAGATAGATTTTAATTCTTTGGCTTCGTGCGGTTTCATGCGGCCCGCAAGTACCAGGCGCAGTTGCCGGCGCCGCAAAGCGCCTTCGTATAAACTATTTTCTTCGTCGGTTTCGGGGATTGCTTCCGGTACATCTACCGGTTTCCCATCTTGATCTAAGGCCACAAAAGTTAAAAAAGCTTCGTTGCTTTTCATTTTAGTCCCTGACGGAATATCTTCGGCCCACACGTTTACGTGCACTTCCATGGATGTGTTAAAAGCGCGCGTTACCTGGGCTTCCATGGTAATAACGTTGCCCAGTTTAATGCCTTGTTTAAATGAAATATTATCTACCGAAGCCGTTACTACAATGCGGTTAGAGTGTTTCTGTGCCGTAATTGCCGAAACGATATCGAGCCAATGCATGAGCCGACCGCCCATTAAATTGTTCAGGGTATTAGTATCGTTCGGCAATACTAATTCGGTCATGGTGGTAAATGATTCTTTAACGCTTTTGTGTTTCCGGATGCCCATACATCTAATTTATTCCGCAAAGATACCGAAATTTACCTTTCACCAGTTAACAATTACCAGTTACCAGTTACCAGTTATGGTTTAAAACTCATAACTCTCCAACCTTACTTATTCCAGCCCGATTTGCCCAGCAGGGGTACAAATTTAAAATCAGCGAAAACTTCGCGGGTAAATTCGTCTTCTGTTTCGCGCACCACGCGCACCATTTTCTGGCTTTGTTCGTCGCCTACCGGTATTACCAAGGCTCCGCCAACTTTTAACTGACCAATTAAACTTTTTGGAATTACCGGCGCGCCCGCCGTCACTAATATTTTATCAAAAGGCGCTTCTTCGGGCAAACCCTCCGAACCATCGCCGCAGTAAGTATGTGGGTTTAAATGATGCAGCCTAAAATAGTGTAGCGCTTTCCGGAATAATACTTCGTTGTACTCGATGGTGTACACTTGCGGAGTAATTTCCAGCAAAATGCAACACTGGTAACCTGATCCGGTACCAATTTCCAGAACTTTGTCGGTGGGCTGTAATTCCAGCAACTCGGTTTGGTAAGCTACAGTATAAGGCTGCGAAATGGTTTGGCCTTCGCCAATGGGGAAAGCCTTATCCTGGTAGGCATGTTCCAGAAACATTTTTTCGAAAAAAAAATGCCGGGGCACGGTGGCAATGGCTTGCAAAACCCGTTCGTCTTTTATTCCTTTTTCTCTCAGGAGTTTTACCAGAACTTTGCGCATTCCTTTGTGCCGGTAGGTATCTGTGTGCATGCGGGGTAGAGTTGTTAGTAAAATAATTCTTTTTTTATGGTTTAAAAATTACCTGTAATTTTGGTTTAATATTTTATTTAGCGTGTAAACGCATCGAGTGCCCTACTAAACGGCTAAACCGCGAAATTAGGAATCTGGTTAGATATAAAAAACGGATTTTATGATATACCGGAATTTACGATTAGCTTTATTCGGCGTTAAATAAAATGCTAACCGGCCATTTACCTGTTTAAAACGCTGTTTGTGCGTAAAGTAAAAAAGATAAATTTTGTTCTCGTCGATTTTATAGCTGCCTTTTTGGCCTGGGTTTTATTTTTTGTGTTACGCAAAATAATGCTGCAGGAAGGCCCTATTCAGGTAACTTATTCTTTGCTCGGCAACTCCGCCATTATTGCTTCTTTCTGGACCTTGCTTTACGCATTAACTGGCCAGTACCGCGAAGTTTTCCGTAAATCGCGGGTAAAAGAAATTTTAAATTTAGCGCAAATTTCTTTTTTTGGCGGCATCATTATTTTCTTTGTTTTATTTCTCGACGACGAGGGTATTTATAATTATCAGGCTTATTACAAAACCATTGGCACTTACCTGGCCGTTCATTTTTCTATGGCGGCCCTGGCTAAAACGCTGGCCATCACGCATAACCAAAACCTGGTTAAAAAAAGGAAAATTGCTTTTAATACGTTAATCATTGGGTCCAACACCAATGCCCGCGAGGTGTACCGCGAGCTGGAAAAAAACAACCGCCATTTAGGTTTACAAATTAAAGGCTTTGTGCACGTATACGATTCCTTTGGCCATTTTTACGAAGACGAACTGTGTAACCTGGGCCCTTACCGCGATATTGCCGATTTAATAAAGCAACACCAGATAGAAGAAGTAATTATTGCCATAGAGCCTTCGGAACACGAAAAAATTACTGAAATTTTAAGTTTGCTCGAAGGCGAAAATGTGCGCATCAGTATTTTACCCGATGTGTACCAGATTTTACTGGGCTCGGTGAAGGTAAACCATTTATTTGGTACCCCGCTTATTGAGGTAAAGCAAGATTTAATGCCGGTTTGGCAGGAAATTGCCAAACGCGTAGTAGATATCAGCGTGTCGCTGAGCTTTATGGTATTTTTTTGCTGGGTTTACTTTATCACGGCAATTTTAGTAAAATTATCGTCGCCGGGAAGCATTATTTACCGGCAGGAGCGCATTGGCAAGAGTGGCCGCCCTTTTTACATTTATAAGTTCCGGAGTATGGTTGCCAACGCCGAGACTAATGGTCCGGCCCTATCATCGGACCAGGACCCGCGCGTGACGCCTTGGGGCCGTTTTATGCGCAAAGTGCGCCTCGATGAGTTACCGCAGTTTTATAATGTATTAGTAGGCGAAATGTCGTTGGTTGGGCCAAGGCCGGAGCGGCAATATTTTATCGATCAGATTGTGCAGGCGGCGCCGCAATACAAACATTTGTTACGGGTGCGGCCCGGAATAACTTCGTTAGGCCTGGTGAAATTTGGCTATGCCCAAAACGTGCCGGAAATGATTAAACGCTTGAAATACGATATTCTTTACATCGAAAATATGTCCTTAGCCATGGATTTCCGGGTGCTGCTCTATACCATTAAAGTAATTGTGGAAGGCCGGGGAAAATAGGTTGCTGCAAGTTGTAAGTTGTATGTTAAAATCCTTGAATTAGTAGCATTAGTTTATTTTAATTTGATTGCTTGAAACCTACGGCTGTTTCATGGATAGGTAACAACCTGGCATATTTGTTTGTTATCGTTTGTAAGAATAGGATTGTTCGTAGCAGCGAAGCAATTTTTTTAAAAATTACCTTATTTTAAATTTTATTATCTGTGTTCACCGGCATTATTGAAACTCTCGGGAAAGTAACTAACATCCAAGAAGAGAATACGAATAAACATTTTACCATAAGCTCCGCAATTACATCCGAATTAAAAATTGATCAGAGTGTATCGCACAATGGGGTTTGTTTAACCGTGGTAGAAATTCAGGGTCAGGAATATACCGTAACCGCCATCGACGAAACTTTGCAAAAAACCAATTTAAACAGTTTAGCGGTAGGTGATTTAGTAAACCTGGAACGTTGTATGCCGGCCAATGGGCGGTTTGACGGACACGTAGTACAAGGCCACGTAGACCAGGTAGCTACTTGTGTAAGCGTAGCCGACCAAAACGGCAGTTGGCTTTACACCTTTATGTATGATAGCAGCACCGGCAACATAACCGTAGAAAAAGGCTCGATTTGCGTGAACGGTATTAGCTTAACGGTAGTAAACTCCCAGGATAACCAATTTTCGGTGGCCATTATTCCGTATACCTACGAGCATACCAATTTGCAACAAGTTAAACCCGGCAGCACCGTAAACCTCGAATTTGATATTATTGGCAAATACGTAGCTAAACTACTGGGTAAGTAACCTATAGCGGTTTCTTGTTTAGTAAATTTTTTAAAATTTACTAAACAAGAAAAATCCGGCAGCCAGAAAAAGGTTACCGGATTTTTTTATAAGGGTAAAGCGAGATAATTTAATCGCGGTTCACGATCTTACTAAAACTGCTGTTATCGCTGAGCAGAATAGCCAGCTTTTTCGCTTCAAATTCCTTAAAGAACTCGTCCCAGCTAATTTCTTCAAAGTTTTCGTTATCCTTGCTTTTATCCGGAAAGTGGATGCGCAGTACGCCTTCGCCTTTGCCATCTTTTTCGGTACCTTTTATAATAGACGGTACACCACCGTGTTGCTCCGCCCATTTTTCAATTTCTTTGCGGTTGGTGGTTTTCTTTGCTTCGCTCATAGTTTTATTTTTAAGTGATAGTACCCATACGCGGGTTGGTTCGGGTAAGGTTTAATTTTTAAAAACTTTGTTTTCCACAACCAAGCGCAAGCAAAAATTAAGCACTATGAGAATTACACCAGAACAAAACCACCAGGTTCCGCCGAAAACAGAAATCCAGAAAAGCTAAAAATTTAAAAATTGATTTGATCAACTTTATTCAAATATTAGAAGCAATAATTATTTTTATTCATAACGAAGTGGAAGAAGCTACATAAAAAATTAATAACCTTTCAACCTTTCAACCTTCTAACCTTTCAACTAATAACTAACAACCGTATGGCGGCTAACGCCATAACCGCCCCAAATGCCCAGGCCGCCCTTAATATTAGAACGCACCGTAGTCGGAAAACCTAAAGGGTTGCCGTTACTGGCCCGGTCGGCTTCGAGGGTAAACCAAAATTGATAATGCGCATAGTCGATGGTGGTCCATTTTAAACGCACGGTATCGCCTTTTTTAAAATAACTGTAGGTTTCCAGATCTACCTTGGCCGATTTCGGATAACCCCGTTCCAGCGGGAACTCGATGGTGCGATTATTAACAAATTCGTCGGTGAGCACCGAAGCCTGGTAGCCGGGGTAAAAAGGTTCGGAATTGCGGCTGGTAAAAAAACGGACGTTATTGCCCAAGGTGTCCGGATCCTGGTACCGGTACCACAAGGTAACTAAACTGTCGTTTTTAGGATTGGGATGCGGCCGGAACCACAAAGAATCTACGGGCGTGGGGCCCGGAATGCTGGAAGTAGCGGTTAACGTTTTACCTTCGGCCAGAATTTGCAAAAGGTAAATTTTCCGGGTTTCTCCTTTAAGTTCGGTTGAGGTATAAACCGATACTTTATTTGAAATCTCGGGGGTAGTAAAGCCGAATTGCTCTCGGATAGTTTGTTGTTGTGCCGCCGGTAAACTGGAAATAGTTACTTCCTGTAAAGGGTAAACACGACCATCTACCTGCACCGAAACCTGTGCCTGGTGTACCAGCGAAGAACTAAAATCATCTTGTTCCGAGATAGAAAATACGGGCTTGCTGCGGGTTAATATTACAAATGGTGGCGCTTCCGGCTCGATGTGGCCTTGTACAATTAGCTGCTCTTCGCCGGGGGCAAGTTCAATGGCAATTTCTTCTTCGCAACTAAAAAGCAGCCAACTAACTCCCCAGAAAAGTAAAATTTTAAAAAAAGGCTTCATGCTTAAAAACTAAAGTTCCAGGTTACGGAAGGTATAGGAAAAGGAAATACGCTAACCTTTTTTGCTTTTATGGATAAAGAATTGTTGTACGGACTGCCTTCGTTATCGATGTAATAAAAGAAAGGATTGTGGCGGCCATACAAATTATACACGGCAAAAGTCCAACTGCTTTGCAGCCAACCGTCGCGTTTTTTCTGGTAAGTAGCCGAAACATCTAAGCGGTGCGTAGCCTGCATCCGGAAACCGTTGCGGGCCCCGTATTGGTACACCACAGCGTCTTCTATTACATACCGCCGTTCGGGTAAAGTAACTGATTGCCCAGTGCCGTAGGTAAAAGTTCCGCCTAATGTCCAATTGGCGTGGTATTTATAAGACGATACCAGAGACAAATCGTGGCGGCGGTCGGAGCGGGCCGGGAATGGTTTTCCCTTATTTAAATCCGGGAAGGTGCGGGTAGTACGGGCTAAGGCATAACCCAGCCAACCCTGCCATTTCCCCTGGTTTTTCCGGACGAAAAATTCAGCCCCGTAAGAGCGTCCATTGCCCACCACAAACTCGTATTCCAAATCTTTGTTTAAAGGGCCGGGTACGTAACCATCGCGGTATTCTAATTGGTTTTCCAGGGTTTTGTAATACACTTCCACGGAAGCCTCGTACTGGTTTTCTTTTAAATTTTTAAAAAGCCCGGCCGTGTATTGCCACGAGTATTGCGGTTTTACCAAAACAGAACTGGGTACCCAGATATCCACAGGCAAAGCCGTATAAGCATTGGAAACCAAGTGCAAATACTGCGCGTTCCGCGAAACACCGCCTTTTACCGAAGAGCTATTGGTTACGGAGTACCGGAACGAAAGCCGGGGCTCCAGGGTAAGATATTCTTTTACTTTTTGATTAGCCCGGTAGGTTACGGAATCAATTAAATTGCCTGCGGGAGTTAAATTAAATTGCGTATAAGGGCCAGTTTGGCGCAACCCACTCCAACGCAAGCCTAAATTTAAAGCTAGCCGGTCGGAGAGGTTCCAATCATCCGAAAGGTACAGGGCGGCTTCGTGCACTTGCTTTCGACGCACCCGGTCCGTGGAAAAATCTACTCCTTCGTCGGTTTGAGCCGTGCCGGTGCGGGGCGTTACCAGGTGCTTGGTGTAGTGCAAACCGTACTGCAACGTATGCCGCACGCTAGGGTAATAATCAAAATCTACTTTTAAGCTGGCATCTTTTACGCCGGTATCCAGTTTAGAACTGTAATTATCAAAGTGCGAATCAAAAATAAACCGGTACTGATTATATACTGCCGACACATTTAAAAACAACTTATCCGAAAATAAGTGGTTCCAGCGGGCTACTGCTATTTTGTTGCCCCAGTTAAAATCTGCCTTAAACCGGCCATCCGACAAATCGAAAGAGCCTTTATCATTGCCTAAATAGCCGCTCAGGTACAGCCGGTCCTGGCGCGAAAGCGTGTAATTTACTTTGGCGTTAAGGTCGTAGAAAGAAAAAGGAACGCCACCTTGTTCGGTATTTTTTAAAAATGGATTGGCGAGCACATCCAGGTACGTCCGGCGCCCCGATACCATAAACGACGATTTTTGTTGCGCCAACGGACCTTCTACGAGCAAACGGGAAGCAATTAAACCCACACCGCCTTCGGCCCGAAGCTTTTCTTTATTTCCTTCCTTCATACTAATATCCAATACCGAAGCCAAGCGGCCGCCGTAGCGGACCGGCATGTTGCCCTTAATAACCGTGGTATTTCGGATGGCATCGCCGTTGAAAACCGAGAAAAAATTAAATAAATGGCCCGGATTATACACTACGGCCTCGTCGAGTAAAATTAAATTCTGGTCGACTCCGCCGCCCCGTACGTAAAAACCGGTATTTCCTTCGCCCCCGGATTTTATACCGGGCAAAAGCTGAACAGTTTTTAAAATATCGGTTTCGCCGAATAATACCGGTAAGGTTTTTACCTGCTCGATGGGTAAAATTACCTGGCTCATTTGCGTGCTTTTAACCTGTTCATCGGGTTTGCGATCGGAGATTACGACTTCTTCAACCTGCACCGAAGCCACCTCCAGGAGAATATTTTGCTGATAATTGGCTTTCAGATCAACTTTAAACTCGCGGGAACGGTATCCTAAGTACTGCGCCAAAATGGTATAAGAACCGGCGGGCAAGGTAATAGAGTAAAAGCCGTAATTGTTGGTAGTGCTGCCCTGGTTCGAAATTTCTTGCACGCGAATGGTAGCGCCAATTAAACTTTCCCCGGAAACTGCATCGCGAATGTAGCCGCTAATGGTAAACTTTTGCTGCCCGGCAACCAGGTTGGTTAAAAGAAGAAAAAATAAGGTAAAAAAAAGCTTGTTCAAAGAATTTAAAATTCGGCCTAAAAGTACTTTAGCTTAACAAATTTAGCGCAGGAAAGTTAAATTTTAATAGCCAGAAGAATTAGCACCAAATCTTGCTTCAATAAATACTAGAATGCAGGAAATGCTTTAAAGGGGTAATTTTTTACAACCTGATATAAAAATCCGCTTTAACTATAGATCAAGGGCGGGGTGCAAAGTAGGGGTAACGGACAGATAATTTCCGGAACCATAAGCCAAAAATGAATCCGAGAAGTATACCTAAAACGGCTCCTCCCAGAACATCACCAGGAAAATGCACGCCCAAATAAACCCGGCTGTACGATATAACAATGGCCCAGACAAACGCAAAAATTTTAAAATACCGGTAACGTTCGGGTAACATCAGCGCAAAGAGCATGGCAATGGCGAACGTATTGGCCGCGTGCGAGGACAAAAAGCCAAACTTACCACCGCAGCCCGCCACAATATTAATGGTTTCGGATAAAGAGGCATCGTGGCAGGGGCGTAGCCGGGCAAAATAAGGTTTTATAAACCTGGATGAAATGCCATCGGCAGCTATTAAGGACAAAGCCACCGCCAAGAACATGAGAATACTTTGCCGCCGAAACCGGAAAATTAAAAATGCTACCAATAAAGCATAAAAAGGAATCCAAAACCAGCGATCTGAAATAGCAATCATGATGGGATCCCAAAAAGAGGAATGATACCCGTTAATTGCCAAAAACCATTCGTGATCCAGTTGTTTTAGTTTGTCCAGCACGGTGCCCAGTTGTAGTTCAGGTAGTATATATCCGGCTGCAAAGTAAATAATTAAAAATGAATCACCCGATACCCCCAACTTTACTTTCTACTGGTAATTGCCAAGTAAGGATTAAGGCCAAGTAAAATTTAAATTTTTAAAATTCTTCTATCCAGGTTTGCTACAAGTAGCTGTTCCAGATGCAAGAGCTGACAATAAACTGTTCTGTTATTCAGCAGGTTTTTAGATATATCGTGTATTCCAGACTAACCGCATCTCCTTCCCTGTTTTTAGGGAAGGTGCCGAAGGCGGAAGGGTATTTGGATCAAGAAAAGAGCAGAACCTGAGTAAAGAAACAACTTTACGAAACAACTGCAGCTAGGCGAATGAGACTTTACTTTACAAATCCCAAGACACGGAAGTAAATCCACGTGATGGGAGGAAGGGCTATACTAAAAACTTACGATTTTATTAATTCAGCTTTAGCGCAATCAATCAGATGCGCTTTTCCATCGATGGTTGTTACTTGTAAAAGGTAATCTTTATTTTCTTTAACAAAGCTGTAAGATTGCCCTTCGCGGGTCAGCCATAATTTATGCGAAACGGTGTTGGTAATTTTACCGGCTGGTATATTAAACGCGGTACCCGCAATGCTGCCGGTGTGCTTGCCATTATGATACAATTGAATAACCGGTGCCTGGTTTTGGTACCAGAAATTAACGTAAGCAAAATATTGCCCATCATCCGATAAAACGCCATCGGTGTAGCCATCGTACAGGTAATGGCTCTTCCAGAGTAAAGTGCTATCTTTTGCCGCGTTTTTTTTATAAACAAATATCTCCCATTGACCATAAGGTGGATTAAGTTTAGCGGAGTTTTTTACGCCTTTCACGTGCGCTACAAATTGCTGATTAGATGATTTCACGCTGAAATCGCACCAACAAGGTGGTTGATCGGCTTTAGCCATTATCACGGGGAGTAAGGCTATTAGTATCAGTATTTTTTTCATGAGATTTTTTAATTAACACCACATGCGCAATAAAGCTTTAGTTATAAAACGCATGTAGAATAACTTTTGTATAACTATAAAGCCTGCTAAGCAGCAGGCTTTATAGTAAAAGAACAAAATTTTAAAAATTATTTGTAGTAAATCACTTTTTTGGTTAGGTTATCCTTGCCAGCCTGCATTTTCAGGATATACATACCGGGCATTACATTACCGGCGCTGGTATCCCAACGGTAGGTGTGTTGGCCCGCTTTTACGCGGCCTTTTACCAAAGTAATAATTTTTTCGCCGGCCGCATTAAATACGCTAATATCTACCTGGGTAGTTGTTTTAACGCGGTACTGCACCAGGGTAGCCTGGTTAAACGGATTCGGAGCCACTTCAAAATCATTGTCCAGGGCTTCATCGGTTATTTTAACCTGGGCTTGTACGTTAGCAGTTAAATCGGTAAAGTTGTAAGCGCTAGCTAAGCTGGTGAAATTTAAGATTAAGTCTTTTTCACTGAGTAAACTCCGCTTTTTAAACTGAAGCGTGAAAATATGAACCGCACCTTTAGCTCCCGCCGGATTCGCATTAACTACCATTAGTTTGCCCGCTTTTAGCTCATCCTGATTCACGATAGGATCGGCAAAGCCTTGAGACTCGCCACCACTAATGCTGATCAGTTCGAGAGCAGCCGTATTCCAGGTAACGGCGGCTGTAAAGCTACCTAAAGCTTCGCCAGTTGGACTCATGTCCACAATAACCGGTACTTCCATCATGGATTCGTCGGTTTTATTAACCGAACCATTGGCCGAAATCAGTACTTTGCCTTGGTTTAGAGTTTGGGCTAAGCGGGCCTTCGTGTCGGCGGGGCAGAAAGGAGTACCTACCGGGAATTTACTGTTGTTCCGCAGTTCGTAATCCAGAATAATCAAGCCATCGGTAGAGTTGGTTTTCTTATCCAGGTTTACATCGCCAAATCCTTGATCAATGCGAGTTTTAACAGCTTTAGGCACGGCCTTGCCGGCATCGTACGACAGCACAATTAAACCATCGGTAGAGTTTACTTTTGTGTCTTCGTTTACATCGCCCAGTACCCCGCCGCCTTTACTAACCGTTGGCTCGCAAATAGAGATTAACATTTTAGAGGTGAGATCGGCGTAAGTTTTGGCAGCAGCCATTACCGAGAATTCGGCTTTTAAGCTAATTTTTTCGCCTGCTTTGGCTTTGGTTATAAAATCGGTACTAAGAATATCTACAATACCCGCCATACCGGTTGAATTAGCACCGTTAAAGCTTAAAGTACCGGCGGCTTTATCTAACCGAACGTAACCTTTGTATTTATTCAGGAGCGAGGCGGTACCAACGGCTTCGAGTTGGGCCGGATCCCAACTGAGCTTACCGGTAAAGCTACCCAATAGGTTATGGGGCGCAGCCGATTTCCGTACATCTACTTTTAACCGGAAATTCCATTTACAGCCTTGCACCACTTTATCGGGGCAGTTATTTTGTACCACCACATTTTTAGAGCAATCCTGTAACAAGTTAAAAATAGAAGAAGCGCTACAGCCGGCCTCATCTGTTACAATAATACTGTAAATGCCATCGGGAAGCTTGCCCGCAATGGGTTCGTTTAAGTTGGTAAGATGGCTCCACTTGTAGGTGTATTTGCCGCGCCCGCCCGTTACGGCAATTTGTATACTGCCGTTTGCTTGGCCGCAGGTAGGTCTTTGCAGGGTTATTTTACCAATTTTAAGACCAGATTGGTTATCTGGGCAGTTCGTAGCGTTGTTGGGGTCGACAAAATCCGGTATGCCGTTTTGGTTTAAGTCCCCGACACTTTCTACTTTGTCCGGAATGTCATCGTTATCGGAATCTTCGTCTAAAGAGTTAGGGATGCCATCATTATCTACATCCGGAAACCTATCTTCCACATTATTCGGTATACCGTCTTTATCTGAATCTTCGGAATGGTCGGGTGGAAAATTGGGGCTGTTTAAGAAAAAGGAAGCCGTAGCCGTACGGGTAAAATACGGAACCGTAATACCCGGATCGGGGGTGCCCGGAAAAATTCTTTCGCCCTGGAACAATTTAGCGCCGCCCGAAACCACCGTTTGAATGGTAGCCTGGTAAATGCCACGGCCGTTATAATCGTCGAAGGTAGCCGAAACTTTACGCGTAAAAGGGTTTTTGGTAAACGTAATCGGGGAGTAAGAACTATCGGGTCGAAGCACAAAACCACTGTATTCCACCCCATCTTCTATTTCGGCGCCGTAAGCTGCCATAGCTGAGATAGTTACTTTTTCAGAGGGGGTTACTACTTTTGGGAAAGCATCGACGTGCAAATCCGGCGAAGGATTTTGGACAAAAGCTAAAACGTGCCCGAAAGTGGCCTGTCCTGTGGCCGACTCTAGCTTAATATTCCATTGCCCCGGAGCCGGTTTTGGTATCCGGATAATCTGATAATAGGTATCGGTACCAATAAAAGGCTGATCGCGGGGCGTAATTACGCTGCCATCGGGGCCTGTAATGGTAAACGTAGGAAACCAATTTTTAACTGTAGGGTTGCGGTTTGATAAAAATACAATAAGGCCCTGCGCATCGGCTTCAACGTTTACCGGGTAATTTTGACTTTCCACCAAAGCGCCCTGCGGCTTATCGGCGGGTTTGGGGGCGCCAATAATTATCTGACCATACAGCGAGAACTCATTGCGCGGCAGCACCAAACTATTGCCCGAGTGAATAGCGGCCAGTTCCATGTAAATTGGCGGGAGTTCATCGCCGGTGGGAGCATCCAGCATCCGGCCCCCGGTGGTAGAAGCAATGTTGGACAGCAAAGGCCGGTCGGCGCCATTACCTACTGGTATGGTAAACGTGCGGATGTTTCTACTTCTTAAAACCGGAATAACATCCTGGGGATTGGTGCCCCGGTTATTTTGGCCATCAGACAATAAGAACAAAGTAGGATTGGATCCGGTTTTACCAATCATCTCAAAAGCTCCGGAAATTAAGCCATCACCTATGGCAGTATTACCACTGGCATTTAAAGCATTAATTGAATTTTTTATAGTAGTGGCACTGGCGGAAGTAAGTAATTGCACCGGTTGATCTACGGTGGCAGCATCGCTAAAGGAAACTAAACCTAACTGGTAATTATTACCTAATCCCAAAGATACATCCACAAAAGCACGGGCGGCCGCTTTCGCAAATTCCATGCGGGTACCATCGCCGGCATCTCTTTCCTGCATACTACCGGAGCGGTCCATTACCAAACAAACCAGGTCGCTGGCATTTACGGTTTCTATAATGTTCAGGTATGCCCGGCAATTAGAGGGTTGAGCGGCTACCGGTAAGGCCGGTATAACCAGGCCAAGAGCGGGATAATTATTGGCTATAATTTGCCACTCCGAATTACCGCCGTGCATCTGGGTATGCTGCGTCGTTTCAAAACGGTTGGTAGTACCATTATATCCCTGGCAAGTGCTGCAATCAACGGCCATGCCGCTGCAGTTGTTATTTACACAAGGAGTACCATCGCCCCGCAATAAGTCGTGGTTGGCCGCTACGGTAAACTCGGTTTGATCAATTCCACTTTGTTGCATTAAAGTGTTATTGCGGGCATCAATGGTTCCCGGATCAAAGGCTGGCCCGATGCCGCACGGTCCGCCCCAACGGCATTGCTCGTCATATTCGTCGCCCAAGCCAAAAGCTAAATGGCCCAGTTCGTGAGCCAGAACGCCGCCATCAATACCGCCCTGGTACAGGTCGATGTGCGAACCCAGGGTACCTAAGCCGCTCCCATTTAAAAAGAAACTTACACCCGAGCGTCCATTTTGCGGCAGAATCCAGACGTCGGCCCGATCGTCGTTGGTGCCGCCGGCTGTAATGGTAACGGTGCCAAAAACAATTTGCCCGTCGGTAGCATCGCAAATAATATCACTGGCACCTTCTATGGCACGGCGCAAGCGGGTAATATCGGCAGGCGTGGGTAAGTAGCGATAATTTACCGAGAAGTTCATGACTCCCCGAATACCAAAACTATTGGATGGCGCCACGACAATGCGGCCGTCGCCAGCCCATGTCTGTTGGGTAATAAAAAAAGAGCCAATAAGAAATATTAAAAATTTAAAAAAGAAGTGTAGCGAGCGATATAAAAAGAAAGTAGAAACAGAAAAAGTAAATTTTTTAAAAAATACTCTCCATTCCAGGTTTTTAAACAAGTAAGGAAATATTTTCATAAGAAAAGATTAAAGTTTAAAAACACACAAACAAGCAATCAAGACTTGTAGCTCTTATTGAGAAAAGGGGGTTTTACTCGAAGAGTATGGCGTTAGCAGAAAAGCAGAATTTCGTTCAGCCTGAAAAAAACAGTATAAGATAGAAGTTAAAACAAGAGTCAAAACCCAAGGCTGAATGAGCAGTGGTAGGTTAGAAGGGTGATGTTAAAAGCTCTACTATCGGGTATTTTGTTTTTGAGTAAAGTGTAGTAGCATAGGGCAGAAGTTGAGAGCAGTTAATAAATATTTTAAAAAATGCATCAGGATAGTTATCTGTAAAGAATTTACAGTGGGGGAGTAATGGAATTAATTTTCTTGGCTACTATAGCAAGCATAACAGAATGCGGGATTAATTGCCGTTATTAACTTTGGCTATAATGTTATGAAAACAGGCTAATTGCAACAATAGCAATCCAAAGAGTTAGGATTGTTACGCAAGAATGAACAATGCCAGGTAAGCACAAAACAGGTTCTGAAACAAGAGAAAGATACGCGAACCTTAAATTAAAAAAGATTAAGAATTTAAATAATTAAGCTTACCTAAACAATCAGGAACAGTTTTAAAATCAATTATTTGATTTTAAGTGAATAGAGCCAATTAATTTAAAAAATATAATCTAAAGAAAATAAAGAAACCGGTAACGCACTAACGAAAGCCACAACTATTGGCCGCGGGAGGAAATAATTATATAAAATATTACTACAAGTAAATGTAATTACAAGTTGCTAAAATAGCAAGCTAAATATCTTATTTTAAATAAGTTAAATTTTAAAAATTTAGCTATTTACCTGTTTACAAAAGTAAAACCCGATGTCGGATAATTATATAAAAGCAGGGGTTTAGTTATATGATTTTTTCTTAAATTTAAAAAACTATGTTAAATAAGAACTTGAGTTTATTTAACCTGTAACCAGTTAACGCCTTTTTTTAAAAATTGCTGTGTTTGTTCTTCCGGACTATTAGGGACGGGTTTATAATTGTACCGCCAGGACGCATAAGTAGGTAAACTCATTAAAATTGATTCTACTCTACCGCCAGTTTCTAAACCAAACTTAGTGCCCCGGTCGTGCACCAGATTAAATTCTACGTAGCGTCCGCGGCGGAGCAACTGCCATTCTTTTTGCTCCTCAGTATAAGTTTTATGGCGGTTTTGTTCGATGATGGTAGTATAAGTAGGCGCGAAAACATCGGCTACATCCTGCACAAAAGCAAATAATTGTTCGAGGCTGATGCTTTCGTTGGCCGTTAACCGGTCGAAAAAAATGCCGCCGATGCCCCGGGTTTCCTGCCGGTGCGGCAAATAAAAGTAATCATCGGCCCACTGTTTAAAGCGATTATAAAAATCCGGATGATGTAGGTCGCATACTTTCTTGAGTTGCTCATGAAAATATTGGGACTGATCTAAATCTACGTAAATAGGAGTGAGATCGATGCCACCCCCAAACCAAGCCTCGCCATTACCCGCCTCCAGGTAACGCACATTCATGTGGGTAATCGGAATCATGGGATTTTGCGGATGCAGCACAACCGAAACGCCCGTAGCAAAGTAGCGGTTGTCGGGCATTAATAACCTGGCCGCTGCCGCCACAGGCATTTCTCCGGAAACAGCCGAAAAGTTTACGCCTCCTTTTTCGAAAATGGCTCCGTTCTGAATAACCCGGGAACGACCGCCACCGCCGGTTTCGTGTTGCCAGTTGTCTTCCTGAAAAGTTGCCTGGCCGTCGCTGGCCTCTAAAGCTTTACACAACCTATCCTGAAAATTGCGAAACCACGCTTCTACTTCTTTTTTCATTCTTTCGTCAGCTACTTATTATAACCCCGGTAATGCGCTTGCAATAGGTCTCTTTATCTTGCAAAATTAAAATTTTTAAAAAAGAGCCACATCTCGTCTGGCAACTACCTTTTTAAACAGGCTATTTCTGTTAAAACTGTTCAAAATTAAAAAGGGTTATTTTAAAACTGCTAAGAATTTTAAAAATAAAAATGATTAAGCGCGAAAATGTTTTATAAAATAAAAGAACAACGATTTTCTAAATAGGAATGTGAAGCAATTTAGGTTAATATAAACAGGGTTCAGTACTATGGCACGAATTTACTTCCGTACCTTCCGAATCAAGTCAGATAAACTTATAAATTCTGGTTCGCATAGCCTCTATTAACGCTTTATTGCTAAGTGAAGTTATTTTATTGCTTAAGTATTTGTTCTTTTAATCTTGACACAAATACCTTTCCGCCTACGGCGCCTTTCCTTATAACAGGGAAGGAGATGCAATTATTCTGGGATGATATATTCTAAAAACTCGCTGAACAACGGAACAGTTTAGCATCAACCTTTAATAAGCTTGAAAGAAAAGGTAATAAAAAGCTCTTTAACCCAAAACAGGGCTTTAACTAACCAGATTAAAATACATTAAGACAAAAAAGACTGGGAAAGTTAAATTCTTATAGGTTTGTTGTTAGTTAGTAAAAAATTTATATAACAGTATGTATAAGAAAAAAATATTGGATAAAAATAAAATCCAAAAAGTACGGTTTAACAATCTTGATTTAGCAGAACCTTTAACCGGTTTAGGCTTGGCCACCACAGGCTTAGCTCTATTAATTAACGGATTAGTAACAAACTTGTAATTGGTAGACGCATATTTATAGTTTGGTAAACTCTTCATGTAACTTTTAAATAGTGTTGTTTACATTAAATGTGTTAAAATCACTGCGGTAAATTTATAGAAGCCATAATAGCTAATGTAACATTTTCGATGAACCGCCTGATTTAACAGGTTAACTATTACGTTTAAGTACTTAACTCAATTGTAATACTTTTCAGCGGTTAAACTTATAAATTATTGTACGTAATATAGTGCAATCAAAAACCTTTATAAACTGTTAAAGTTTATTATCGCCTTTTTATTATTTAATATATTTAATATTTAGTAATGATCATGAATTAATTTTTAGGTATCATTATCCGGTGCTTCTACGATTATCTGAAATAATTGATATAAAATTAGAAAGGATAACCAATACCCAGGTTAAATGTTGTATGATTATTATTTCGGTTGAAAATATCGTTTAAGGTAAATTGATTTAGTACGTACCGTTTTCCTTTGGAGAAGGAAGGATCAAATACCTTAGTAGAAAAATCAAAACGGGCGATTAAAAAATTAAAGTCGAATCGCAGACCAGTGCCTACGCCTACGGCAAATTCGCTTAAAAAGTCTTTCCACTCAAATTCAGAATCCGGCCGGTTAACGTCTTTAGATAACATCCACGTATTACCTGCATCAATAAAAAAAGCCCCATTTAAATAGCCTACAATATTAAACCGGTGTTCCAGGTTAGTTTCTATTAATAGTTCGCCGGGTTGTTCCGTATCATAATCTTTTTCAAACAAAATATTACCGGCTATATCCCTCATAATTTCGTTTGATTCCGGGTCGCGTCGGGGCCTTTGGGCCTGGTAAGCTCCCGGCCCTAAACGACGGGGCCGCCAGGCGCGGATACTGGACCCCCCGCCACCGAAAAAATACTTATCGTAGGGTAAGCCTTTGGAACGCACCGGCTGGGCAATACCTACGTTAAAGCGGTACACCACAAAAGCTTTATTACTTAATTTATAGTATTTCCGAAAATCGCTGTTTATCCTGAGGAATTTGTATAAACGCAAATCCCCGACATGATCAATGATTTCATTATTATTAAATTGCTCGGCCAGTAAAGTAGTTAAACCGCCCGCTTCGGTATATAAGCGCCAGAACTGCCCCGAATTATCGTTTCTGAAGTTATTATAAAACCGCATAAAGTTAATGCTGGGTACTACCGCATTGGTAAAGCTTTGACCATAGGTAGTATTGCGGTTAAGCAAAGAATCGAAATCGGGAGAAAGGCGGGGCGTTTTAACTAAACTAACATCCAGAGGCGTAAGAACGTACTGCAAGGTGGGCGATGGTTGCCAAATATAATCAAAAGTAGTTTCCAGGTTTGTCCGGATGTATTCCCGTCGGTCTACGTAGGTATAAGCAATGTTTAAGCGGGAGCGGGGATTAAACCGGTTGAATTGTTTGTTTACCCGGAATGGTACTAAAAATTGCGGAAACGTAAGTCCCACGTTACCGCCCAGGTCTTTCATGTAAATAGATTCGTTAAAATCTAAGCTGCTGTATTGCCCCTGCAAACCGCCCCGCACCCCGATATCTAGAATTTCGGCCCCGCCAAAAATATTGCGTACTTTTAACCGTAAGTTTACAAATGGCCCAGGTAGTAAAGCCGTATAACTGCCCCCGGCTTCGCTGGTTTCCTGGTACTTTTTAGTAGGCGAAACATTTACGAAAGCATCTAACTGCGCCCCTTTCGTAGAATCCGGAACCACTACATAGTTTACTGAGTTAAACCGGAACATGTCCAGGTTATTTAATTGCTGCTGGGTTTGTTGGGTTAGATCTAAACTATACCGCTGTTTTGGATAAACGTTTAGCTTACTATCCAATACTTTCGGGTTAATTTTATGTCGGTAAGCCAGGTATTTTACATTATTATACCGGATCGTATCCCGCTTAAAGCCAAAGCGGTTTAATCCCGCATCAGATATAAAACTAACTTGCCGGATGCGGTATTGTTTGTGCGGTTGGTTATCCGCATCATTCGCGATGATGTAAGTGAAATGCGCCGAGTAAGGCGCAAAATTAGTATCTACTTTGGCCGTAATAAAAGGCTTGCGAAATTCGTAAAACCCCATGTTCCGGAGCAAAATTTCCAAGCGGTTACGTTCCTGGTCTATTATTTCCTCGTCGTAATTTTGGCCCGTTCTTAATAGTGCCTTACTGCGGGTAGAATCAACTAAATGCGCAATTACTGAGTCGGCAATGTTGTAGTTTAACTGGGTAATTTTAGTGGGCTGATCTTCTTTTACGATTAAAGTGAGGTATACTTTTTTATTTTTAATTTTTTCGGTGTGCGACACCTGGGCATGAAAAAAGCCTTTCGTGTTTAAATACGTTTTGATTTGCCGGAGGGTAGATTGGGTTTTAAGCGTGTCGTAAATAGCTGGCGGTTCTCCTACGGTCATCAGCCAGTTGCCTTCTTCTTTTTTCCGGGTCATAACTGCCAGGCGTTCTTCGCGTTTAGCTAATATATCCGATATTTTTACAGAATCGGTACCTGCTGCCGCTATTTTGGCGTTGGTTTGTACCCGGTACTCATCAATCCACCTTTGTATTTTAGCCGGGTTGTAAAATTTTCGGCCAAAGTAGTAAAGCGAAAGGTAAGGAGTAGCGCCTAATACCTTCCGATTTGCTTTTTGCTTGTATAAGGTGCTAATTTTGGCCGGATCATTTACTTCTACCCCTTGCAGCTTTATAGAGTACAAAAGGTTTTGTTGTTTTTCCAGGTGGTGGGTAGGTACGCACGAGGCAACTAACCCCCAGGTAAACATAATTATACTGATATAACTTGCTAACTTCAAAATTACTGGTGCTATGTTATCAAAAGCCGTTCTAAAATATATCAATTCTTTACAAGTAAAAAAATACCGGCACCTGCACCAGGCTTTTTTGGTAGAAGGAGCCAAAAGCGTGAAAGAATTGCTGCAATCGGATTTTACAATTGAGAAATTATTTATTACCGAAGAATTCTTTCGTAAAAGTACCGAAATAAACTTTAAAAACTTTTCTTACGAATTAATCACGGAAGAAGACTTGACCAAAGCCGGCACCTTTGCCAGTAATAACGCGGCTTTAGCCATTGCCCGGATGAAAGATCCTGGCTTTTTTAAACCCGATAGATCAGAATTAACGCTGGTGTTGGACGATATCCGGGATCCTGGAAATTTAGGTACCATTATACGGTTGGCCGATTGGTATGGGGTGCGCTCCCTAGTTTGTTCGGATAGTTGCGCCGACTTTTATAACCCAAAAGTTATTGCGGCTACAATGGGCTCTTTTACCCGGGTAAAATTATTTTACGTGGATTTAGTATCTTTTTTATCGGATTTACCGGCGGATATTGCTATTTACGGGGCGTCGTTGCACGGTGAAAATATCCATCGGTTAAACTTACAACCGTCCGGATTACTGATTATGGGAAACGAAGCCCATGGTATCCGGCCGGAAGTAGAAAAGTTTATGCATCACTTAATCAAGATTCCAAAATTTGGCGGGGCAGAATCGTTAAACGTAGCAAACGCGACCGGTATAATCCTGGATAATTTTTTTCGCAACCAACATGAAGTTTAGGCAAATACAACTTTAAGGGTTAGTTGTTAGAAACGCACATTTTTAAAAATTAAAATATTTAAAAATGTGCGTTTCACATAAGTATTTACTTAATCAACCAGCCAGTAGGAGTACTCATAAAAACGTTTACAATAAAATTTTGCAGTTTTATTATCTTATTGGAGGCATTCTGGAAGAAGCTAATTAATGATCTGTTGATTATATTTCTCTGAAATTCTTCCGGGATGACGGAAACGGATGGCATCCTTTTTATCTGATTCTTTTATTAACTCAAATTCTCGTTAAAAATAGAAAAGGAGATCTTCAACGGATCTCCTTTTCTATTTTTTAAATTTTTAAAAATTTTATTATTAAATCCGGAAGCCAAAGCTCACTACATTCATTTTGGGGCCGCGGTTTTCTTTAAATAAATCGTTCATATTGTATTTAGCAAACAAATTAATCCATTTATAGCCAATCATAAAGTTGAGGCCGTATTGCATATCTTCCAGGTTGTAGTTGCCGCGTTCTTTGTCTTTGTAGGTATTGCCTTCGCTTTGATACTTAATTTTGGTATGAGAACCTAAGCGGTAGCCAATAAATCCGCCGCCGCCAATTTTAAAAGATTCTTTGCCATTTTTATCTTTAAAGTTAAGCTCAATTATTACCGGTAAATTAATAGAGGAGGCGGTTAGTTTGCTTTTTTCCAACGATAAGTTAGGCTCATTGTAAAATACCGTAACATCATTTTCATCGGCAATCCGGTGGTTTTTGTCCAGCATGTAGTTGTTAAAAGCTAATTCCAGACCAGTGCGAACGTGTAGCGGGCTCCGAACCCCACCTATGCGGGTAGCGATGTATTGGTTTAAACTTACGTAACGGGAACCCAGCGGTTTTAAATCCAGGAGGCTGTTGTTGGTTTCGGGCAGGTTCACAAAAGTATTCAGGCCCAGGTCAATGGTACTAAAAAAACGGTGCCTTCTGTTCATTTTTCGTTCCATTTTTGCTTTCCGGGTGCTGTCGTCGCGCGAGTTAATCAATACGCGTAGGCTTTTTTCTTCGGGCTGATTGTCGCGATCATCTTCGTAATTAACCTCAACCTTTACTACTTCTGATGTCCGCTCAGACCAGTTTTGTTTGTTGCCGTTACCCGAACTCGTCATCCGGATTTTAACTTGCTCCGGAGCCTGGGTATTATTTAAATCTTTGGCTGGATAAAAAGTCATGGAGATTTCCGCGGAGCTGTTAGAACTGGATTTGCTCATGTTTTCTACTTGTTGTACATACTTGTTAAGCAAAACCATTAAAGAGTCGAGGCTATAATTTTGAAAATTTTTAAGCTGACTGGTGTTTTTAACTTGCAAAATTAAAGATGCCCCATCTGCCATTTTTATTTGAATGGTATCTTCTTGCAGAAAGCGGGGTTTGGCGGAGAAGGTAGCCCGGCTGTTAGCCATAGACACACCTGTAGCAGCAACCCAAATAAGGGCCGTAACTAGAAGTAAGCGTTTCATAAATGTGAGGATTAAAGATTAATTACTTTGGTATATTTTTGTTTAAAGAGTTTACTTTCTACATCAATGCGGTAGTTTGCATTTAAGCCTAAAGTGGATAATTCTACTTTTTCGCCGTTTTTTAAATTGCGGGCTTGTTTTAAAATATTTTTAACTAACCGGCCTTTTCTAGATACGTTTTCTTTGATAGCCTCTTCCATGGTAGCGTATTCGGGTCCGTTGGTAGCGGCTGCAATTACTTCCGGATCTTTTTTAATGATCACTTCCATTACTTTTTGTTCTTCCGGAGCTTCGGTAATTAAATTATTTGCGTTCGGTAAAGTTGTTGCAACCGTTGCTTCGGGGTTTGGCATTCCAGCCGAAGCAGTAATAGGTTTATTACTCTCAGGTATTGGCCGGGCTGCGGCTACCAAAATACCAGGCCGCAATTTTTTATCTTTTTTTACTGGTTTGGTGCTGGTGTTGGTGTTTTTAACATCTTTTCCTGATTTTTCCGTAACCACTGGTTCCATCGTGGGCAAAGCCGCAGGTAAGTCAGATTCGGACTCTGCTAATTTTAGTTCTTGCTGAGGTTCTACCTGCAATGGAACCGTAATGGGTTTTAAGGTAGCCAGGTTGTTATCTTTTTGGGTAATGGAGTTGTTATAAAAAAACAAAGCTCCCGAAACTAATACCAGCGTAACTACCGCGGCGGCGTAATACACCCACATCAAAGGGCGCTGCTTGGTTTCCGACTCCATTTTACTTTGCAACCGCGCCCAGGCATCCGGGGCAGGAGCGGGGGTATAGTTCGCAAACTTATTTTTAAAAAACTGATCTACTTCTTCTTCCTTCATAATACCGTTTACTTTAAAGCGTAATAGATTCCTGGTTTTGCAAGCGCCGTTGCAACATGCTGCGCGCTTTACTCAACTGCGACTTAGAGGTTCCTTCCGAAATATCCAGCATTTCCCCTATCTCTTTGTGCGAGTAGCCTTCTATGGCGTACAGGTTAAAAACAGCCCGATAACCCGCCGGCAACTCGTGCAGTAAGCGCAACAAATCTTCGGTGGCTAAATCTTGTTCGGCGTTTGCTTCGGTTGCCATTTGCAATACATCTTTCTCAATGGCTAAGTGCATGGGTTCTTTTTTTCGTAAAAAACCGAGCGCTTCGTTCACCATAATTCTTTTAATCCATCCTTCAAAACTGCCTTTATTCTCAAACTGACCTATATGCTGAAACACTTTTACAAACCCGGTTAACATTATTTCTTCGGCGTCCATTTGATTTTTTAAGTAACGCAGGCAAATACCCAGCATCAGCCCCGCGTACCGCTCATACAAAGCCTTCTGCGATTTTGCTTCTCCTTTTACTAAACCTTTTAAGAGTTCCGCTTCGGTCACGTGGATGAATAAAATTGTTTCAGATAGCTTTAATTAGGGTGTTTGCTTATTTAGATGCAAGACATGGTGGGGAGGTTGCCTGTATTTTTAAAAATTATAAAATCTAACAAGCATTATCAAAAGAAAAGCGCCTTTACAATTATAGCTGATTAAGTTTAAATTATTTAAGTAATTGTGAATCAAATAATTAATTTTTGATTAAGGTTTTAAGTAGTAAATTTAATTTTTTTTAAATTTTGGTTTAAACGCCGGCAAGTTATAAGTAAAAAAACATGTGTATACCGGTACGGGCCAAAAACAAAAAATCCTGACTACTTGGGGTAGTCAGGATTTTAAAATTTTAAAAATTAAAAATTTAGTATTCACCCACGGCCAGCATTACCAGCGTGCAATGGTGTAACGTTTTTATATTGTTCTCGGCCGCTTTTTGTTCTAATTCCGGGTTTTCAGTTCCCGGGTTAAAAATAATACGGTTGGGTTTTAAACTGATAATATAATCGTACCACGAAGGTTGATTTTGTGGCCCCACGTACAAAGTAACCGTATCTACATTGGCAACGGGAATTTTTTCTGTTTCAATTTTAATGCCGGCCACATCCCCTTTCCGCATTCCGACGGGTACCACTTCGTAACCATGTTGTTTTAGTTTATGAACCGCCCGGTAAGCAAATCGTGAAGGATTGTCGGAGGCTCCTAATACCACTGTTTTTTTCATAATAACCAATAATTAAACACCAGCAATTTGCAAGTTTACCGGTATAGATGATAAACTAAAAATTAAATACACTAAATAAGAAAATAACCACTCGGTAGTTGTTTTCTTATTTGGCTTGCGATTATAGGCCTTTTTTTAAGATGGAACAACCCAGACAGTAATTCGTTTAAGAAATTACCCGATTTTTAACTTTTAAAGCTATTTTTTCGGCGCAACGTTCCCCATCCATGGCCGCCGACACAATACCGCCCGCGTATCCGGCACCCTCACCGCAAGGATACAGATTAGTAATTTGTACGTGTTCCAAGGTTTCGCGGTCACGCGGAATGCGTACGGGAGACGAGGTACGGCTTTCTACTCCAATTATTTGAGCCTCGTTGCTTAAATACCCTTTCAATTTGCTGCCAAAATGTTTAAAACCTTCACGCAACCGGTAAGCAATGCCCGCCGGTAAAACCTCGTTCAGGTCTACGGAAGTTAAACCGGGCTGGTACGAAGTTTCTAAAAGCTGATTTGATGTTTTAAATTGCGTAAAATCTTTTAAAAGTTGAGCCGGGGCTTTTTGGGTGCCACCCGCTACCAAACAAGCTTTTTGTTCCAGTTCCTGTTGCAGGCG
Organism: Adhaeribacter swui; assembly: GCF_014217805.1. Classification (NCBI taxonomy): domain Bacteria; kingdom Pseudomonadati; phylum Bacteroidota; class Cytophagia; order Cytophagales; family Hymenobacteraceae; genus Adhaeribacter; species Adhaeribacter swui. Next base: position 5,200,312 of record NZ_CP055156.1, on the reverse strand, counting down.
CAAACCCGCCAAGGCTCCGTGGGTTTCTAAATCCATGTCCTCCGTTTCAATGGCTACCACTATGCCGGAATTGGCATACTTAGAATCACGCCGACTAGGCGACATGCCGTTTACCACTACTTCGCCGGGAGCGGTTGCCGACGGCACAATAAAACCACCCGGGCACATGCAAAAAGAAAAAATGCCCCGTTGCTTTTGCTGGTACGTAACCTGGTGAACCAAAGCGTACGAAGAAGCCGGCAAGTAAGACCCCCGGTTATCGCAATGGTACTGAATAGAATCAATTAAAGACTGCTGGTGCTCTACCCGAACGCCCATGGCAAAGGGTTTAGCCTCGATGTAAATGTTTTTGGCGGCTAATAATTCATAGATATCCCGGGCCGAGTGACCGGTAGCTAAAATAACGCTTTCGCCTTCAATTGCTTTACCATCCTGCGTTATTACTCCCTTAATAGTTTGATGCTCCAGAATAAAATCTGTAACCCGGGTGTTAAATAAAATTTCGCCTCCGGCTTGTGAAACCGCTTCCCGCATGTTGGCTATAATTACGGGTAATTTGTTGGTTCCAATATGCGGATGGGCATCGAACAAAATATCGGGGGTAGCGCCGTGTTGTACTAAAATTTGCAGCACGCGGTTTACATCGCCCCGTTTTTTAGAACGGGTATAAAGTTTACCATCAGAGTACGTTCCGGCGCCGCCTTCCCCAAAGCAGTAATTAGAATCTGGATTTACCGTATGTTCTTTGTTAATAGCAGCCAAATCGCGGCGGCGGCTTCGCACGTCTTTTCCACGTTCTATAATAATAGGTTTTAAACCTAATTCAATGCACCGCAAGGCCGCAAACAAACCAGCCGGGCCAGCCCCCACAATAATAACTGAAGGCGCTTTGGCTACCTGCGGATAGGTATAAGTAGGAGAAAGAATATCAGCCGGCGGATCTTGAAAATAAACATCTGCCCGTACCCGCAACAACACATTCCGGCCGCGGGCATCTACCGATCGTTTTATTTTATGAATAAAGGAAACATCTTCCAGGAGAACACCCGCTTTTTTTAAAATTGCCTGGTGCAGTAATGCTTCGTCGTAGGCTACTTCGGGGGGAAGTACCAATTCTAATTCTTTTTTCATGAAAGCCGGCCGGGTATTTATCCCGGATTATTAGTATAAAAAGATACCCTGAAAACAATGTTTCGGGTAAGCAAAGTTCGGTAAATTTTTAAATTTTATCTAATGCCCGGCTCTTGTTTACTTGTTTTTAGCGGCAGAAAAAAGGCGCATAAATAAAAAGAAGCAAGTAGCGCTACGGTTTAAACACCTGCTAATTTTACTGGTATTTGCATCCATCCGGATTAATACGGTAGGGCTTTTTAAACAAATACGGAAAATCAAAATTCAACCCGGATTATTCCGGAACCTTTCATCTTTTTAGAAGCTAAAAGCGTATTTTCAATACAACTAACACTACTTTATTCACTATTCACCGGATATACTATTGGATGGAATTAGGAGCCAACTATCAGGCTTTTAAAACACGCTATGACAAAAAATAAAAAGAAATTTGAACAAACTTCGGAGTGCCCTTCACCCAAAGGAATTTTAATTGCCATTGGCGGAAAGGAGAACAAAGGTCAGGAACCAGCGGAAAATTCAGAACTTGGGAACAATGAAAATTTTATTACCCTAGGTATTTTAAATTGTTTTAAAACGGAGCTTAAAAGAGAAAATCCATTAATCGGGATTATACCAACCGCCAGTTCGGTTCCGGAAGAATCGGCCAACGATTACCTGAAGGCTTTTAAAAAACTGGATCTTACCAACGTGCAGGTGATCGATATTCGGTGCCGGGAAGATGCTAGTAAAGAAGAATTTTTAAAATTAGCGGAACAGGTAGACGGAATTATGTTTACCGGCGGCGACCAACTCCGGTTAACCGCCATTTTTGGCGGCACCGAATTTTTAAATATTTTAAAATTCCGGTATACCTACGATAACATTGTAATAGCAGGTACCAGCGCCGGCGCCATGGCCATGTCAACTCCCATGATTTACGAAGGCCCAACCAACGGCGGCGGTTTCTTAAAAGGCGAAGTGCGGATAACAACTGGGTTAGAATTTTTAAAAGACATTGCCATAGATACGCATTTTATTGCCCGGGGCCGCATCGTTCGCATGACCCAGGCCATTGCCACCAATCCCGGTTGCATTGGCATTGGGCTGGAAGAAGATACCGGCATTATTGTGCGGGAAGGCCGGAATTTAGAAGTTATTGGCAGTGGTTTAATCGTGATCGTAGATGGTCACCAATCCACAGAAACTAACGTACACTTAGTAGATACCGGTGCCCCCGTAACCATACGTAATTTAATAGTGCATATGCTCGGTCAAGGCGACCAGTACCAGATAAATGTGTCGGATAGCTTTCACAAGTAACAAATGCATGTTTGATAAATCTGTATTTTTTAAATAATTGTACGTAACATTCCCCTTCATGGAAATCATCGACTTAAGGATCATGCGTGGTCCTAATTACTGGTCTGTTAAACATCCTAAAATTATTGTCTTAAAAGTTGCCTTAGGCGAATTTTATCAGGTTTTAACCAATTCATTAAAAGGTTTTCCGGAAAGACTCGAAGCCATGTTTCCGGAAATGTACGAACACCGGGCTGCGGAAGGAAATGAAGGCGGATTTTTTAAAGCGGTTCGGGAAGGCACTACTTTCGGTCATGTAATAGAACATATTGCCCTAGAATTACAAAAACTAGGCGGCATGGATTGTGGCTACGGACGCATTTTCCCCTCGCCGGATGCTGGCAGTAACTATATTATTTTTTCTTACCAGGAAGAAAGAGCCGGCGAATATGCCGCCCGGGCCGCCGTGCGTATCACCGAAGCCTTAATTAAAGGAGCTAAGTATAATTTACAAAAAGATGTAGACAAGCTCCACGAAATCCGGGAAGATGAGCATATCGGGCCCAGTACCTATTCCATTGTGGCCGAAGCCGTCAGCCGGAACATTCCCTTTATTCGCTTAAACCGCAATTCGCTAATTCAACTAGGCTACGGGGTTAATCAGAAACGCATACAGGCTACCATGACCTGCCGCACCGCCGTTTTTGCCGCCGAGTTGGCCGGAGATAAAAATGCTACCAAAGCTATGTTGGAAGAAGCCGGCGTGCCCGTGCCCCGCGGCACTACCGTGTACGATGCCGCCGAATTAAAACAAGCTATTGCCGAATTAGGATACCCGATTGTAACCAAACCCCTCGATGGCAATCATGGAAAAGGAGCCACTATTAACATTAAAAACTGGAAAGAAGCCCTGAAAGGTTTAAATGAAGCCCAAAGGTACTCCGAAGCCGTAATCGTGGAGCAGTTTATTCAAGGCTTTGATTTTCGGCTACTGGTAATCAACAAAAAGTTTGTGGCCGCGGCTAAACGTACTCCGGCCATGGTAATAGGCGATGGGGTTTCTACTATCCAGGAGTTAATAGATCAGGTAAATTCGGATCCTAGACGAGGTATTGGGCACGAAAAAGAGCTAACCCGGATTAAAGTAGATAAACAAACCAATGCTATTTTGCGCGACAAAGAATTAACGGTGAAATCTGTTTTACCCCCCGGGGAGGTTTTATTTTTAAAAAGTACGGCCAATATAAGCACCGGTGGCACGGCCACCGATGTTACCGATATTGTTGATCCGTATAACGTATTAATGGCCGAGCGGATTGCCGGAATTATTGGATTAGATGTATGCGGCATTGATGTAATGACCACCGATATTGCCATTCCTTTAAACGAAGCCCGGGGAGCAGTTCTGGAAGTAAATGCCGCTCCTGGCTTCCGGATGCATATATCACCGACCGATGGATTACCCCGCAACGTAGCCGAACCGGTAATTGACATGTTATTTCCCCGCGACTGCCCTTCGCGCATTCCGATTATTGCGGTAACCGGCACCAATGGTAAAACTACAACCACGCGTTTAACGGCGCATATAATTAAATCGGCGGGCTATCAGGTTGGGTTTACTACTACCGATGGTATTTACATTCAAGATCGTATGCTCGAAAAAGGCGATACTACTGGTGCTCGCAGTACGGAGTTTGTGTTAAAAGACCCTACCGTAAATTTTGCCGTGCTAGAATGCGCCCGGGGCGGAATGCTGCGGTCTGGTTTAGGGTTTCAGCACTGCGATGTGGGTATTGTTACCAACGTGGCCGCCGACCACTTAGGCTTACGCGATATTAATACCCTAGAAGATATGGCCCGGGTAAAAGGGGTAATCCCGAAAACTGTTTTTCCGGAGGGTTACGCCGTTTTAAACGCCGACGATGATTTGGTTTATGCCATGGGCAAAGAAGTAAGCTGCCGGTTAGCTTATTTTAGCATGGACGAAAATAATCCGCGCATTATAAAACATATCAGTAAAGGCGGTTTAGCTGCCGTTCTGGAAAACGGGTACATTACCATTTATAAAAACAGCTATAAAACCCGGGTCGACCGGGTGGTAGATATTCCGCTTACTTTTAATGGGCGGGCACGGTTTAATATCGAAAACGTGTTGGCCGCTACTTTAGCCGCTTACGTGTCGCATGTACCCGTTTATGATATTAAAAATGCCTTGCGCACCTTTATTCCGTCGCCGGCTAAAACTCCGGGAAGAATGAATTTATTCCGTTTTTCAAATTTTGAAGTTCTTATTGATTACGCCCACAATCCAGCCGGATTAAAAGCCATTGGCGATTTCTTGAACGGTACGCCCGCCTCCCACAAAGTAGGCATTATCGCGGGCGTTGGGGACCGTCGGGATGAAGATACCGTAGAACTGGGTAAATTAGCCGGCGAGTTATTCGATGAAATTATTATCCGGCAAGATAAAGATTTGCGGGGCGCCGACCCGGAAAAAATAATTTGTTTACTAACCCAGGGAATAAACCAGAGCGGAGCGAAAGAAATTAAAGTAATTCCGGAAGAGTTGCGCGCCATAACATATGCCCTGGAAAACGCCTCCCGCGATTCTTTAATTTGCATTTTTTCGGAAGATATTACAGATGCCATTAAACTGGTAGAAAATTTCCGGATTACGCAAGACTGCCGTATTCTGGTAGATTAATCAGTTAGAATAGAAAACAAAAAAGCCGGATGCAGTAAGCTGCATCCGGCTTTTTTGTTAAATTTTAAAAAATTATTTTAAAGTAAAACCAGTTTTACCGATCAGCACGCCATCGGCGTATAGTTCAACGGTGTGGGCACCACGTTTGTAGGCAGCACCTTTGGCGTATATAAACGATACATTTTGCTGGGTGTTATCAAAAACAATATCGCGTTTTGCGGTAAAATAAGTTTCCTGACCCTCCAGCATAAAGGTGCCCGATCCGGTAGAAAGGTTATAAACGGCGGAACCATCCGGTTCAATCAAGCGCATTAAAATTTCTTTAGATTCTTTTTGCGCTACATCGTTCTTGGCCAGGTTAAAAGAAACTTTAATTTTTTCTACCCGCTTGGCCCGGTACTCGGCGTCGGAGTCTTCTTTTTCTTTACCGCGTTTATTAATTATATTAATCTGGATGTTTTCTGCGGATAAGCGGGAAGCTAAAGCTACTTTCTCGGTAAGGGAAGTATTCGTAGATTTTAATACGCGCAACGTATCTGATAATTGGGTGCTGGTTGTTTTTAATTGCGTATTCTCGCCGGTTAATACCTGGTTATCGGCTTTTAACTTAGCAATTTCGGCATCTTTTTGTTTTAGTTGATTTTCTAAATTAGCGGCGCGGGCTTTAAATATACGCTGGTCTTTTAAGCTAAACGAACTGTTCCGGAAAGATTGTAATTTTAATAAATCGGCATTAATGGAAGCAATGCGGCTTTCCAAAGAATCGTTAGCCAAACCTAAAGTTTGCAATTCTTTACTTTGGCGTTCAAAATCGGCTTTTAAAGCTTCATAAACTTTTATTTGATTTTCCAGCTCGCTGTTTTTTACCCGAATGATTTCTTCCTTTTCTTCTACTTGTTGCGTTTTCTGGTGCTGCATGTAGAACAGAATGCCATTAATCGTTAATAAAACAATAATGAGTCCGACGACCAATAGCTTTCGGTTATTATTGGAATTAGTTCCTTCGGGTAAAGTTCCTGCCATTTGATTCTTTGATTTTGTTTCCATTAGATTTATTATACACGTTCTACAAAAATACTCTTATCTCATACGATTGCAAACATCCCTTAAAAATACTTACCGGCTTATTTGGGTACAGCATAGTTTTTAAGTATTAGGGCAGTAGTAAACTTTAGGTTCTTAGGCAGGATATTTCAATAACCTTGCCACTTAGAGGTTCAGGGATCTTAAAATTTTTAAAAAATTCCAGTTAATATCTTTGTTTTGTTATATAATAAAAAGTGTTTTTTACCTGAGAATGCTTTAAAGCCTTTAACAACAAAGAGTAATTAATTGCGGTAAAACAGTAACGTAGAGGTGAATTTTTAAAAAATTTATTTATGAAGAAACATCCTAGAAAAAGTACGGGCCTGATTTAAATACTCGTCCGTTAAAGTCTTGGGGGCATTAATAATAAAATTGTTACTTGTAATTCTTTACCTTGCTCTTAATTTAAATACCTTTGCCTGCAAGTGAAAATAAGAGTGCCTTAACTAACATCAAACCAATTATGATTGCTATTCCCGGATTAAAGCATACCGATTCAAACAATTTCTTTTTAATGGCCGGACCTTGTGCGATAGAAGGAGAAGAAATGGCTTTAGAAATAGCGGAAAAAATTAAAGTCATCACGGATAAACTTCAAATTCCCTGGATTTTTAAAGGTTCTTACCGCAAAGCCAATCGTTCGCGGATTGATTCTTTTACCGGCATTGGCGATGAAAAAGCTTTAAAAATTCTAAAAAAAGTAAATGAGCAGTTTGGCGTGCCAACGGTTACCGACATTCATGAAGCGGCTGAAGCCGCTATGGCGGCAGAGTACGTGGATGTATTGCAAATTCCGGCTTTTTTGTGCCGCCAAACGGATTTGTTAGTAGCGGCTGCACGCACGGGTAAAGTAGTAAATGTAAAAAAAGGCCAGTTTCTTTCGGGCGAAGCCATGAAGTTTGCCGTAGATAAAATTGTAGAATCAGGTAACGATAAGGTAATATTAACCGATCGGGGAAACACCTTTGGGTATTCTGATCTGGTAGTGGATTTCCGGAATATTATGGACATGAAAGCCCACCAGGTTCCGGTGGTGATGGATGTAACGCATTCTTTGCAACAACCAAATCAAGCGTCCGGGGTAACGGGCGGTAAGCCAGCTTTAATTGAAACCATTGCCAAAGCAGCCATTGCGGTAGGGGCCGATGGCATTTTTATCGAAACGCATCCGCAGCCCAGCATTGCTAAATCCGACGGCGCCAACATGTTACCCTTGGATCAACTGGAAGGTTTACTCGAAAAATTATTAAAAATCAGAAAAGCAGTTACTGCTTAAAACCGGATGTTAAAATGTTGTTTAGGCTGGTTTTTCCGAAAAAACACCAAGCCTAAATGAAATAAATCAACCGAGATAGTTACCGCAGGATGGGCGCAGATCTGGCGCCAGGCCTGCTGCATTTCCGGCGACCAGTTAATATCGTCGAAAACAAAGACGCTGGCTTCGGTGGCTTTAGCCCGGCACCAATCAAAATACCGGAGCGTAGGCGCTAACCGATGGTTGCCATCGAACAATACAAAATCAACACACGGCAGGTTAGGCAAAAGAGCAGGTAAGGTATCTTCGAAATTACCCGTAATTACATTTACGTTGTTTATTTTTAAATTTTTTAAATTTTCAGATGCCTGCTGGGCTGTTGTGGGGCAGCCTTCTAGAGAATAAACGGTAGCCTTAGTATTGGCGGAGGCCAGGTAAGCGGTAGTAAGACCCAGCGAAGTGCCAAGCTCCAAAATAACGGCTGCATTTTGAAAATTCACTAATCGGAACAATAACTGGGCTAAGTCCGGGGGAGTAGCGGCATTTAAGACAATATGCCGGATGGTTTTGGTTAATTTATTAGTGACCCGCGAACCTGCGCCAAAATCCTGAACCTGTATAATGTCGCGGCAGACCTTCAGTTGTTTCCGAAGATCTTCTATCTCGGAAAAACTGTAAAAATTACCCTTATGGCGGATTACTTGATTGTGTAAACTAAAAACAAAAGGCGAGTGGATGCCGTGTAATCGCGTGGATTTTAAAGAATGTTGCAAGTAAAGAAAAACCTGCCGGAGCGCAAAAATCAAGCTGAAAGTAAAATTTTAATTTAATTTGTAAGGCACAATAAGTACAAATTCCGGAATGTTTACGGTAAATAAACTACCATCTACTAAACGTTCCATGGTGTAATTGCCCCGCATTTTACCAATACCGGTTTTTAAATTGCAACCCGATACATATTCGTGTGAGTCGCCGGGTTCCAGCACGGGTTGCTGGCCCACCACACCTTCACCTTCCACTTCCCGGATTACCGCATTAGAATCGTAAATATACCAATGCCGTCTTAATAACTTTACGGTAAACTCACTGTTATTCTCAATAATAATTTTGTAAGCAAAAACAAAATGCTGTTGCGTGGGACTGGAATAATCGGGTAAGTAATTGGTGGTTACCGTTATTTTTACGCCTTCAGTGGTGGTGGTATCCATAATGCAAGCTTTTTTGTTAAACAATAACACCTAATTTTAGGCAATAGTTTTGGTAATACAAGGAAATAGGGTAAAAATACTGCTTTAAATAAAATATAAAAATATTAATCTATGAACGTAAAGATAGAGAAAAGTTGGCAGAACGAGTTACAACCGGAATTTGACAAAGATTATTTTAAAAATTTAATCGCTTTTGTAAAGTCAGAATACGCTACGCATACGGTATATCCGCCCGGAAGTCAAATCTTTAATGCTTTTGATAAATGTCCTTTAGATCAAGTAAAAGTAGTAATAATTGGCCAGGATCCGTATCATGGACCGGGTCAGGCGCATGGATTAGCCTTTTCGGTAAACGAGGGAGTTGCCATTCCGCCTTCTCTACGTAATATTTTTAAAGAAATCCACGATGATTTAGGTAAACCCATTCCTAAAAACGGCAACCTGGAACGTTGGTCTAAGCAAGGTGTTTTGTTATTAAACGCTACCTTAACCGTTCGAGCAGGCACCCCCGGCTCGCACCAGAAAAAAGGTTGGGAAGAATTTACCGATGCCGTGATTGAAATTGTATCGGAAAAAAAAGACCATTTGGTTTTTATGCTTTGGGGCGCTTACGCCCAGAAAAAAGGAGCTATTATCGAGCAAAAAAATAAACACCTAATCTTAAATGCAGCGCATCCATCTCCTTTTGCTGCTGATAAAGGTTTTTTTGGCTGTCGCCATTTTAGCAAAGCCAATGCGTATTTAAAAGAGCATAACCTACCCGAAATAGATTGGTAAAAGTTCTTTTAACCAGTTTTGTCTTTACTATTATCAGGTATACAAGTAGCAATTATCCAAGAAATACCAATTTTAAAATTCATGGACATCCTTGCTTCTATTTTAACGCCTTAAATGGAGCTATAGATATTAGCCAGTTTTCATCTAGCCGGAAGTTGAAAACTTCCGCTTATTATTACCCACCAGCTACAAGCTGGCGGGAGACGGAGAATAGAATTGGTACCATTGTATTCCAACTAGTGAACGTTGGGTTTTTTAAATTTTTATTAAAAAGAAAGGGCTGAAATCTTCAGCCCTTTCTTTTTGTGATACGTTTATTTTTAAAATATTTATTTAATAACGTTAAAAATTCGGTTCCAGCGAATTTTTCCTCCCACGCCGCCATTCGGATTAGCTGACATCCAGATGAGCACCGCTTTACCCACGATATGATCTTCCGGCACAAAACCCCAAAAGCGGGAATCAGCGGAGTTATGGCGGTTATCGCCCATCATAAAGTAATAGTTTTGTTTAAAGGTGTAAGATTTAATTTCTTCACCATCGACAAAAATCTGGTCACCTCTTACTTCTACCTTATTGTTGCCTTCATACTTCCGGATTACGGTTTCGTATAATGGTACCGTCATAGAATCTAATTGAATGGTCTGGCCTTGTTTTGGTATTTGCAAGGGGCCATAATTATCTTTATTCCATTTAAAACGCGACGGCATATTGGGGTAAACGGTGGCATCGGCTACTCCCGCAGGATCTTTTAAAAGCTGAACTTCTTTAATAAAATCCTCGCCGCGCAACTTTTGCGCCGTTGCTTCGGAGGTATGAATAATGTATCCTCCCTGAACCAAGCTAACATCGGTAATATCATTTGCTTCAAAAACAACCTGTTCGTTAATTGGCCCTTTCGGAATTAAATAATAGCTGTACTGTACTTTTTCCGGATCGTGCTGAAGTTTATCGTTCACGTATACTTTCATGTCGCGCACTTCTACTTTATCGCCAGCAATACCAATACAGCGTTTAATGTAATTCGTTCTTAAATCGGCTGGATATTGATCTTCCGGAGGATAATTAAATACGACAACATCGCCGTTTTTAACACTTGAAAAGCCAGGTAAACGGTGGGATTTTAACTGAAAAGCGTCGGAGTAAGACGGGATATTGGTGCCCCAGATAGTTTGGTGCGTAAGCGGTACCTGCAAAGGCGTACGCGGCGTACGCGGCCCATAATGCAGTTTACTCACAAACAGATAATCGCCTACTAACAAAGATTTCTCCATAGAAGGAGTGGGAATGGTGTAAGCCTCAAAGGTTGCCCAACGGATTAAAGTAGCTGCCACTACCGCAAATAGTATGGCATCGCCCCACTCTCGGAAAAAGCTTTTAGGAGGTTTCGGCTTTTTCTCAGTTTTAGTTAACATCTTAATATTCATAATCTACTTTAACCTGTAACTTACAAATTTAGCATATCTTTCATACCAAATACGCCTTTTTTATTTTGCAACCACTCCGCCGCCATTACAGCGCCTTCCGCAAAACCGGTGCGGCTTTGGGCATCGTGCATGAGCTCTATCGTATCATTGTCTGATTCGTAGCGCACCACGTGGGTACCTACTACATTTCCAATTCGTTCCGAGATAATACTTATCTTTTCGTCTGCTTGCTCGGGGGCTAATAACCAGCCTTCTTTTGCGGGGTAATTGGCTACAATACCATCTACCACTGTAATAGCAGTACCGCTGGGTTTATCTACTTTTTGCGTATGATGAATTTCCTTAACGGCTACTTTAAACTGCGGGTAAGCTTGCATTTTACTTGCGATATACTCGTTAAAATGAAAAAATAAATTAACGCCCACGCTGTAATTAGAAGCATAGAAAAAAGCGCCATTATTTGCTTCACAAATGGCTTTAGCTTCTGCAAAGTGCTCTAACCAGCCCGTAGATCCGCAAACCACCGGAATATTATTTTGTAAACAATAAGCTACATTTTTAAAAGCCGACTCCGGATGCGTAAACTCGATGGCCGCATCTACATTAGCTCCCGAGTAAGAGCTTAGAGTATCGTGGTTGGTAACATCTATTACTCCGGCAATTTCGTGGCCGCGCTGCTTCGCAATTTGTTCAATGGTGCGGCCCATTTTACCGTAGCCGATTAAAAGTATTCGCATCAGTTTTTAATATTAAATCTTAAAGCAATTCCGGGGGCATACTGAAAACCAGGCCCCGGTATGATAGTGGGTTCAATTCTATAGGAAAGTTCGTCGCTGATATCAAAGCCTTTTAAATGTGCGTCTACGTACGCTTCACTCACATTAAGGCCCAATAATAATAGCGCAAATATAATGTTGTAATCGCGGTACCGCCGGTAATTTTCTACTCCGCGGGATAAATACTGTATGTGCCTGGCTTCATCTACAACTCCTTTTTCATTTGCAAATCTACTAGCAAAGACATCAACAGTTTTTGGATCTCCATCCTTAGCAATATTTAAAGAAGATCTAAATAGTAAATAGTTTTTATGCCATTTGTTAAAGAAATAACCAATGGTAATACCGCCCGCATAAATGATAGGTATTTTCCAATAGCTTTTGTTATAGAACTGACCGGCTCCCGGAATGATAGTGGAGTACAAGGCAGCGCGCGAAGGTTTATCCCAGGATTTTAAAGTTCCGAAAAGTCCGCCGGTAAGCGAATCAGGGAGAACGGCGGTAGTTGTTACAATGGTGGTGTCGTTACTGGTAGTAATTACTTGCCCCCAAGAAGCAGTAATTTTAAAAAAACAAAGCACAATACAAATTACCAGTACGCGAACTCTTACCATCATTAATAATTTAAAATTTCGAGTATCCGGTTTAAATCGTCTACGGATATAAACGGAATTTTAATTTCGCCTTTACCAGCGGCATTGGATTTTACCTGAATTTTAGTACCGAAATGCGTAGACAAACGGGATTCCACTCGTTTAATTTCGCCGGCTTGCGGATGTTCAGATACTTCCGGTTTAGTTGGCTCCGGTTTAGTATCATTTTCTTTCCCGATTTGGCGAACCAATTCTTCTACTTTACGCACCGACAAGTCTTCGGCTACAATGCGCTTGTAAACTTCCAGCTGCTTGTCGATATCGGCAATGTTAATTAAAGCCCGGGCGTGGCCCATGCCAATCTTATTATCGCGTAAACCAATCTGAATATCGGGCGGTAATTTTAATAAACGCAAGTAATTGGTTACAGTGGTTCTTTTTTTACCTACCCGGTCGCCAAGTTCTTCTTGTTTTAAATTACACTCACTCAGTAAACGTTGGTAGGAGAGGGCTATTTCAATGGCATTCAGGTTTTCGCGCTGAATATTTTCAATTAAAGCCATTTCCAGCATTTGCTGGTCGTTGGCTTGCCGGATATAAGCCGGAATACTTTCTAAACCAGCTAATTTAGAAGCCTGTAAACGCCGCTCTCCGGAAATTAACTGGTAATTATCATCCGAAAGTTTGCGGACCGTTATGGGTTGAATAATGCCTTGAATCTTTATGGATTCGGCTAATTCTTCTAAAGCTTCCGCATCAAAATGGGTACGTGGCTGAAATGGGTTAGTTTGAACAGTATGAACAGGAATTTCGGCAATGGCGTTTACAGCAGCAACCGGAGCACTTACTGGATCTACTTTTTTCTCGTAACTTCCGGCAATCAGGGCATTTAATCCCCGGCCTAAACCTCCTTTTTTCTTAAATTGATTTTTATTGTCAGACATTTAAATGCTTCTGATTTGAAACTACTTTCCGGGCAATGTTCAGGATAAATACCTAAAACAGTAAGCCGGAAATTATCGTGCTTGAACCACGGTGTTTTTTTCTACAATTTCACGGGCTAGGTTCAAATAACTGATCGCCCCTTTGCTATCAGCATCGTGCATGATGGCGGGCAATCCAAAGCTAGGCGATTCGCTCAACTTTACGTTGCGCGGTATGATGGTATCAAATACCATTTGCTGAAAATGTAGTTTTACTTCTTCAACTACCTGGTTAGACAAACGTAAGCGAACATCATACATCGTAAGCAAAATGCCTTCAATCTCCAACTCCTGGTTTAAACGCGACTGAATAATTTTAATTGTGTTTAACAATTTACCAAGTCCTTCCAGGGCAAAATACTCGCATTGTACCGGAATGATTACTGAATTAGCCGCTGTAAGCGAATTAACCGTAATTAAACCCAGAGAAGGCGAACAATCGATAATGATAAAGTCGTATTTGTCTTTAACCGGGGCTAAAGCTTCCTTCATTTTCTCTTCCCGGTTCGGTAAATTAATCATCTCTACTTCCGCGCCTACCAAATCTATATGCGATGGAATCAGATCCAGAAAGTCGATGGAAGAAGAAATTATAATATCAGCGGCATTAATACCGTCCACCATGCATTCGTAAATGCTGGTAGATATGTCTTTCGGGTCGTAACCAATGCCCGAGGTAGCATTCGCCTGCGGGTCAGCATCAACCAGTAAGGTTTTATACTCCAAAGCTGCCAGGCTTGCCGCCAGGTTAATAGCTGAAGTTGTTTTACCTACCCCGCCTTTTTGATTGGCAACTGCAATAATTTTTCCCATGGTAATGCGTTGTTCCTGAGCTTATAAGGTTATAGTTTCGCCAATAGCCAATAACAATAATTCCTTGTTGGCTTCTTGCACTGTTTGTTTGGCTTTGTCTTTATCTAACTGAATATTCGGGAATGTATCAAAGTGCATCCCAATAATTTTCTGGGTATTTACCCACTCGGCAGCTACAATGGCATCTTCTACGTCCATGGTTAAACTATCGCCAATGGGCAAGAAGGCGGCATCTACTTTCTTAAACCGGTCTGCAATTAACTTCATATCGTAAGTTAAAGCCGTATCGCCGGCAAAGTAAAATACCTTATCCGTGGTTTGGATTACATAGCCGGCCGGGTTACCACCGTACGTACCATCGGGTAAAACACTGGAGTGTACCGCCGTAACCATTTTTACAGAACCAAATGGCAGTTGAGTTTTGCCGCCAATATTCAGGTGAATTAATTTTTCTACCCCTTTTTGTTTAAACCACTCCGCAATATCGTAGATAGCGATTAAGGTAGCATTGTCTTTTTTTAAAAAATATTCCGCATCCGCCATATGGTCCATGTGGCCGTGCGATAAAAGAACGTAATCGCAGGTAATTGATTCTTTATCAATCTTTTTAGCTAATTCGTTGTAGGTAATAAACGGATCGGTAATAACTTTGGTGCCGTTAATTTCTAATAAAAAACAAGAATGGCCGAGGTACGTTACGTTCATAAAAAATAGTAAACAGGATTAATTTTATTTACTCCAATACTGCCGCAAAGATAAACTATTTTAGGGAGAAATTTTATTCTGAATGAGCCGACGCCTATTATTTTTCTATTGCCTTACGCTACTATTATTTGGTTGCCGAAAACAACACAACCAGCCAACAGCAGATAAAGTATTTCGGTATAATCAACCGGAATCCTTAACTTCTTTGGACCCGGCTTATGCCCGTAACCAGGGAAATATATGGGCGGTAACGCAGTTGTACAATGGCTTAGTAGAACTGGACCAGCAATTAAAACCCGCGCCCGCCATAGCCCGCTCCTGGGAAATTTCCCCGGATGGTAAAAAATATGTGTTTCATCTACGTACCGACGTTTATTTTCACGATCATCCTGTATTTCTGCAAGGAAAGGGCCGCCAGGTTACCGCTGCCGATTTTGTGTATTCTTTTAAACGCATTCTGGAACCTAAAACTGCCAGCACCGGCAGTTGGATTTTTAAAGGTAAAGTGTTAGAAGATATTAAAGTCCAAGTTTCAGATACTTGCTTTAAAGCATTAAACGATAGCACTTTATTGGTTTACTTAAAAGATCCTTTTATTCCGTTTTTAGGCATTTTAAGTATGCCTTATGCTTATGTGGTACCCCGGGAAGGAGTAGAAAAATACGGGAAAGATTTTAGAAGTAATCCCATTGGTACCGGGCCATTTCGGTTTAAGCTATGGGACGAAGAAAATGCCATTATTCTGCACAAAAATAAACGATACTGGAAAAAAGACCAACAAGGTAATTCTTTGCCTTACCTGGATGCCGTGCAGATTACGTTTATAAACGACCGTAAATTAGAATTTTTAACTTTTCTGCAAGGTAAGATTGACTTTTTGTCGGGGGTGAAAGGCAGTTCCAAAGATTTAATTTTTAATCCGGATGGTACCGTGCAATCCGATTTTGCTGGTAAGTTCCGGGTGCAGAAAATGCCTTATTTAGATACCGAATACATCGGTTTTCAGTTAGACCCTAAAAACCTGACAGATTACAATAAAGCACTCCAAGATAAACGCGTGCGGCAAGCACTGAATTATGCTTTAAATAAAAAAGGCTTAGTGGCTTATTACCGTAATAACTTGGGTATACCGGGTCATTCCGGAATCGTGCCGCCGCCTTTGCCGTCGTTTAATAATAAGGTGGTAAAAGGCTATTCTTATCAGCCGGAGAAAGCGCGTAAATTATTGCAAGATGCCGGTTATGATGCACAAGATCCTTTAAGGTTGCGTTTAAACACCGTTGCGGAGCATAAAGAAATAGCCGAGTTTATGCAGAAAAACTGGGCCGAAGTAGGCGTACAAGTAGATATTAATATCAGCCAGTTTCCGGCTCACCAAGAAGCGGTAGATAACGGTCGGTCCGCTTTTTTCATGAAGTCCTGGTTCGGCGATTATCCGGATGCGGAAAACTTTTTGGCCTTATTTTATAGCCCCAACTTTTCACCCGCAGGGCCTAATAAAACACATTTTAAAAATTCAACTTTCGACCGCTTATACGAACAAGCCCGACTGGAACAAGATGAGCAAAAGCGCTATGCTTTGTACCAGGCCATGGATAAAATAGTAGTGGAAGAATCACCGGTGATCATATTGTTTTACGACGAGGTAATCCGCTTAACCCAAAATAACATTACCGGTTTGCAAGCCGATGCTATGAACAACTTGAAATTGGAAACGGTAAATAAATCGTAGATTTCCGCGGATTAATCGGATTTCACAGATTTTAATGTACAGATTCTGCACAGATAATAATGTACAAATTTAGATATGCTCAGATTATTAGTCAAAGCTGTTTATCGATACATCGTCTTGACCCAGCTAAATTTTAAAATTTAAAAAATCAGGATTTTATAGCAATGATTACATAGGCATTAACAACGGGAATGCCTTTAAAACAAAGAAGCCCTACTTTCAAAAGTAGGGCTTCTCAAATAATATAGAATCAGTGTAATCCGAACAATCCGCAAAAATCCGCGATTTATTTTTTACTACCTTTTTTTTGTTGGGCTTCGCGTTCGGCAGCAGCTTTCATGGCTTCCTGCAAGCGCTTCTGGAACCCGCCGGGTTGTTTATTTTTATTTTTTTCTTTGTTGGCGATTAACTTTTCGCGGATCTTATCTTCGTTCACAAAGCGCTTAATTAACTCTTGCTGCCCAAAAGTAATAATGTTGGACACGAAGTAGTAAAAACTTAAACCGGCTGGTAAGGAGTTCACCACAAACAAAAATATTAAAGGCATTAAGTAAGAGTAAAACTTCATCGGCCCCTGAATACTGGTGTTAACCTGGTTATTAGACCAGGTATACAAAATGGTAGAAGCTGTCATGAGTAAAGTAAACATACTTACGTGATTGCCATAAAACGGAATGGTAAACGGCAAACGGGCAAATACATCGTAGGTAGATAAATCGTGCGCCCACAAAAACGGTTCTTGCCGCAACTCAATAGAGTTCGGGAAGAAGTTAAACAAAGCAAATAAAACCGGAATAGAAAGCAGTACCGGAATACAGCCACTCATGGGGTTTACACCTACTTCGCTGTAAAGCTTCATGGTTTCGGACTGGGTTTTCTGCATATCGCCCTCGTGCTTTTCTTTAATGGCATCAATCTCGGGTTTTAAAACCCGCATTTTAGCCATCGAGAGGTACGATTTATAGGTAAGCGGTAACAGTAAAGTTTTGATAAACAATACCAGTAAAACAATGATGATACCGTAGCTGGAAATAAACCGCTCCAGGAAGTGGAAAACCGGTATAATTAAAAATTTGTTAACGTAGGCAAAAATACCCCAACCTAACTCCAGGTTCCGTTCAAAGTCATAAGGTAATTTCTTTAAAACGGTGTAATCGTTTGGCCCGAAGAAAAACGTAAACTCACCTCCGTTGCCCAGCACATCTTTGGCCGGTATAGCTAAGGTTGTGGCAAAGGTTTTCACCTCGGTGGTGTCGGCTTCGTTAAAGCTAACTTTTAAATCTCCGCTGGCAAAGCTGTTTTTGGCAATAATGGCGGCAGAGAAAAAGTTTTGCTTATTAGAAACCCATTTTACCGGCGCATCTAATTTTTTAGTTTCTGATTCGTTGGCTTTACCTACCATATAATCAAAATCTTCCTCGGCCGTCATAAAGTTTAAACGCGAATGATCCCGATTTTGCTTTAAGTCAAATTCAGTTTTCTTTAACCGGTCGTTCCAATTAAATGTCAATAGTTTATCACCGATAACTTGATTTAAACCTTTAAAGTTGATTTTGTAATCCAGGGTAAACCCATCCGGCGACAACGAATACGTTTGATCAATAGCCTGACCCGGTGCTGGTTCAGCGCGGAAGGTTAAAACCTGCGCCCCATTCTGATTGGCAACGGGTAGCGCTCTAAAGTATAAATCAGATAACCGTACTACTTGGCCCGTATTAGTTTGAAAGCTGATATCGGCGTAGCTACTTACTTTATCGAATAAGATTAAAGGCTTTTTATCCCAGGTCTTGTAGTTCTTTAATAAAACTTCTTCTACTTTACCCCCTTTGCTGTTTAAAGTAATGCGTAAGTTCTGATTTTCCAGAACTGATTCCTGCGCAGTTCCTTGCGCTACTGACCCAAATTCGCCTAAAGTTTTGGCTCGGACAGAATCAGGTATGGTGACTTGTGGATTAACGCTTGAACTAGTAATACTGGTAATAGTTTGCTTTTCCTGAACCGGTTTTGGTGGTTCTTTAGGGGCAAAAAATGTCATGTATACGATCAGCAGGACCGAAATGATAACTAAGCCTACTGCTTGATTTTTCTCCATAAAGTGTTGATACTAACCTTTTAAATAATCGTTTTTAGTTTTGGTGTGTTGAATGGCTGCTTTTATAAATTTTACAAAAAGCGGATGGGGATTTAAAACCGTACTTTTGAGTTCGGGGTGATATTGCGCAGCGACAAACCAGGGATGATTTTGAAGTTCAATTACTTCAACCAAATTAGTGTCGGGGTTAATGCCCGTGGCCAACATGCCTTTTTCTTCGAATGCTTGCAAATACTGGTTGTTAAACTCGTAACGGTGCCGGTGCCGCTCACTTATCTTGGTTTTACCGTAGATGTGTTGCGCCCGGCTGCCTTTTTTTAACTCACAAATATAGGAACCCAATCGCATAGTACCACCTTTCTGGGTCACATCTTTCTGGCCTTCCATTAAATCAATAATTGGATTTGTGGTATCGGGGTTCATTTCGGTAGAGGCGGCATCGGCTAAACCTAACACGTTGCGGGCAAATTCAACGGCGGCGCATTGCATACCCAGGCAAATACCTAAAAACGGTATATTTCTTTCGCGTACAAATTTTATGGCCTCCAGTTTACCTTCAAAACCCCTACTACCAAAGCCAGGAGCTACTAAAACGCCATCAGTCTTGCCCAGCAAAGACTCAATATTATCGCGGGTTACGTATTCCGATTGAATGGTTTTTATGCGCACCTTACATTCGTTGGCCGCTCCCCCGTGAATAAATGCCTCGATAATGGATTTGTAAGCATCCGGTAACTCCACGTATTTACCCACCAAAGCAATATTTACCTCTTCGGTTGGGTTTTTTAACCGGCCTAAAAATTCCTTCCAGGAGTCTAGGTTTACTTCGTGTTTGCCCGTTAATTTCAATTTTTTGATAACCCGTTCGTCCAGCTTTTCTTTTTTCATTAAAAGCGGCACGTCGTAAATCGTTTCGGCATCTAAAGACTCGATCACGGAATTAACTTTTACGTTACAGAACAAGGCAATTTTTTTGCGCATTTCCATCGGAATAGGGTGCTCCGAACGGCAAACTAAAATATCGGGCTGCACGCCGGCTTCCGAAAGCGCTTTAACTGAGTGCTGGGTAGGCTTGGTTTTTAATTCACCGGCCGCTTTTAAGTAAGGCAGCAAGGTTAAATGAATTACTAGGGAATTATTATGCGGCAACTCCCAACGTAATTGCCGAACGGCTTCAATAAAAGGCAACGACTCAATATCGCCTACGCAACCGCCAATCTCGGTAATAACAATATCATACTCGCCGGTTTGGCCCAGTAACAATAAACGGCGCTTAATTTCATCAGTAATGTGAGGTACAACCTGCACGGTTTTTCCTAAGTAAGCGCCTTGGCGCTCCTGGGTAATTACGTGGTGGTAAATTTTACCAGTTGTTACGTTATTGGCCTGCGAAGTAGGAATATTTAAAAAACGTTCGTAGTGGCCTAAATCCAGGTCAGTTTCGGCCCCATCATCGGTTACAAAACACTCACCATGCTCGTACGGGTTTAAAGTACCGGGGTCGATGTTAATGTAAGGATCAAACTTTTGAATGGTGACGGAGAATCCTCTGGCTTGTAATAGTTTGGCAAGTGAGGCAGAAATGATGCCTTTACCGAGGGAAGAAGTAACCCCACCGGTAACAAAAATATATTTAGAATCCATAAGTATTTTAAGGCTTATGGGATACAAAGATACGCAGAATTTCTGACTTAACAGTTACTAGGGCGCGGTGATTTCCTAAATTTTAAAAATTAAGTAATTCAGCTTACCGCAAGTTTTTTGTTTGGGTTATTATAGCTTTACTTTATATGTTGTTTAATACATTGCTGATATTCATTAGTTTACTTTATTTTAATTTGATGGTTTTTATCTGCCACCTTTATCGTCGTTGTTTATTTTTTTGGTTTGTTTACCACCGCTAGTGTTCATTTGCCCGAAGCGCCACTCAAAAGTAAGCCGCACGGAGCGGTTTACGTACACGGAGCTATAATCACTGATAAAGGTACTGGACTCTTGTTTACCGGTTTGCCGGATTGCCCGCTTAAAGGGATTATTCAGGCCTAAGGTTAAGCTGGCTTTTTTATCCCAAAATTCCCGCTTACCGGCCAGGCCATACCAGTAATAGCCGCTGTTAGTGCCTTGTAGGCTAACCCACCCGGAGCCAAAATTGCCGTTTGCCTGAATAGAATATTCTTTTGGTAATTTGTAGGTGCTGTTAAAATTTAAATTCCAGATGAAACCATTATTCCGCTGGTTTAAAGCGGTACTACGCAAATCAACAAAGCGAAAATCGCCACCCCCATTTAAGTTCCAGTTTTTATTTGGTTGGCCCGACAGGTTTATGTTTAATCCATAAGATTGGCGCGTGGCAATATTCTGGGGTTTGCTGAGCGATACACCATTGGCATTTACCGTAGTCAGGTATTCAATGGCATTGTCCGTGAACCGCCAATAAAGGGCAGTGTTAAGCGATAAACCTTTTTTAGTGTTTAAGTTATAACCTATTTCCGGAGCATGATTAATTTCGGGTTGCAGGTAGGGGTTGCCCGTGTTTACGTTCAATGTATCGCTGGCATTTAACCACGGGTTTAAGTACCAGATTAAAGGACGTTGAAGCCGTTGGGTATAACTAAATTTAAAAGTTTGGGTTTTTACACTCTTAGATACAGTAAAACTCGGAATTATATTAGTGTACTGATTTTTAATCTTAGTTTGATTAGTAACAAAGTCGCCTTTGATGTTGGTGTGTTCCAGCCGGGCTCCCAGGTTTGCACTCCATTTTCGTTTAGTATCCAGCCGCAACGAAGTATAACCCGAGGTAACCTGTTGCTGGTAATTAAAATCATTAGACAAACTGGGGTTTAAAATTAGCTCACCAGCCTCATCTAAAGCTTCCTCTACGCGGTACTCGCTCCCAATATCCCGCCGGATGCCTTTTGCCCCGATTTCCCATTTAATATTTGCCGTATCGCGTTTACTTTTTAAAGTAAAAGGATGGGTGTAATCAATTTGCACGGTGTATTCTTTGTTGCGGCTATAATTGGAGCTGTGCTGCCGGTAGGTAAGCTGCTCGGTCATGGAGTAGCTATCGGTATTGTAAAAGTAATTATCCGGCATGCGGCTGAACTGAGTTAAAAAAGCAAACTCTTGTTCGGGTTTTTTAAAATTTTTGGTGTAGCCTAAGTCCAGTTGGCCATTACCATACGGGTTCCGGAAGCGGCGGTCGTTGCGAAAAGCTTGTAGTTCCTGACCGGCCGGGTTGGTTAAGCGATTAAATAAGATGCTGTTGTTGGGGAAATTGCCGCCCCACACATTAGCCGAAAAATTAATCCGGCTTAATGAATCCGGGTCGTAATCAAAACTCATTTCGCCGTAACCGCCCGTTCCCGTATTATCGGCTTGGCCCGATTGCTTTAAAATATTAACGGGAGTGTTGTTTAGCAGGGTAGTGCGGGTAGATTGGTTTTCCCATTGGTTGCGGTATTGGTAACCATTGGCCGAAAGAGTTAAGCCTATTTTCTTTTTCTTTAAATTTAAATTTGTGCCTACTGAGCGGTTGTAATTTCCTAGAGTAATATTGGTAGACCCGTTAAAACCTTGCAAACCTTTTTTGGTAATAATGTTAATGACGCCGGCCGATCCTTCGGCATCGTATTTAGCACCGGGGCTGGTAATTACTTCCACAGATTTAATTACGTTAGCCGGCATTTGGCGTAAAGCATCAGCCAGGTTGCGCGCCATCATGGCTGAAGGTTTCCCGTTTACCAAAACTCTTAAATTGCTGTTACCACGCATTTGCACGTTGCCATCCAGGTCTACGGTTAAGGTGGGAACTTTGCGCAGCACATCCGCAGCGGTGCCACCGGCATTCGAAATATCTTTTTCGGCATTATACACCAGGCGGTCGCCTTTATCTTCAACCAAGGCTTTTTGCCCCGTAACGGTTACGCCGCTCAATATTTTCGTGTCCGGCGTAAGCAATAAGTTATTTAGCTGTATTTCCGGTTTTTCAACACTTACGGTTATCGCTATTTTTTTTGACTTATATCCGACAAAGGAGAGAACTAGTTGATATCTACCCAAGGAAATATTGGTAAGGGCAAAATGCCCGGAAGCTTCGGTGGTGGTGCCGGTGATAAGTTTAGCCTCTTGTTGCAGGGCGGCCGTAGCATAAGCAATGGGTTTAGCCGTAACCGAATCCAGGAGCGTGCCAGAGATTTTACCGGTCTGAGCCACCTGGGCATGTAAAAAGCTAAGACTGCCAAAAACCAGAGCAAGGGTAAAGAGGATTTTCATAGAAAGTATTTAAAAAATTAAAATTTTAAATTCTATTCCGGTTACCACTAATATTCGAACCTTAAAATCTCTTGGGAATAGGTAATGCGTTGTAATTAAGCTATTAACTTAACCTGGGGCAGCTTCTAATTTTAAAAAGTCAGAACAAGGTTTATTCTCATTTTTTAGCTAGTATATTAATTAGGGTAATTTTGGGCAACAAACGCGCTGTTGATGAATCAGGATCAGCAAAATCCCGGCTTTTTGGTTAAACCTGCGGATTAATAATGTAACGATGCAGAACCCTTGGTTTTTACATAAATAAGAAGCCGAAAAAATTAAAAATTTATTTTTATGAAGCTTTTCACCTAAGATTTAAATCAAGTCAGTTGTTTTAGATTTAACTAATGCAGCAGTATAAATTATTTAGAAACGGGTGGTTCATTGTTAAATAGGTTCTTTTCTTAATTCAAACTCACCTTATTTAGGTATTAGCTTTAAAGACAAAACCGGCACTTAGCTGAAGTTCTTTTGCTAAGTGCCGGTTTTAAAATTTTGTTAGCCACAAGTTATTTTATAGGGCAAGAATTTTAATTTTTTAAATTTTCTAAATTTAAAGAACCTAAAAGGTATTTCATCCGATTTGTTAAAATTCAATGCGATAATTAAGTACTGGAATCAAGCCTGTTTGCGTACTTATTTTAAGCGATTGGGTATCCTCGTCGTAGTATTGGTTGTACATGTTCAAGCGGTTAGTGACATTTTGGATATCCAGCGACAAAATGTAAGAAGCTTTAGGGCGGTTTTTCCGGTAGCTTACCCGCAAATCGGTTCGGAAATAATCAGGTACCTGGGCTTCAAAAGCTTTATCTTCGTAATACACGGCTTTGTTTTGCAACCGCGATTGTTCCAGGTTAAGAGGAGTGTACCGGTTGCCGCCAGCCCACAATACCCGGAAGTTTAAGCCAATTAAGTTTGCCTTGTCTTTGCCCACTTTAAATTCTTTACCGCCCAAGGAATTTAAAATATGCTGCCCGTTAAACCGGGTGTTTCTTTCTATGCCGTCGGCGGCGATATATTTAGAATTATACAGAGAACTGGTAATTAAAAAATAATAGTTGTTCGTAAAGAATTTTTCTAAACTCAGTTCTAATCCGTAATTTCTACCGCTTCCTTTACTCACTAGGCTATCGGCCATCAGGCCGGAGTAGGAGTTTAAGGCGGCTAAAGTACTGGTGGGATCCGGGCTGATAGCCAGATTAAATAGTTTTTGATAATAGGTTTCTACTTTAAACCGCAAATTTTCGCGCAGCAATTGATCATACGATAACACATAATGGCGGGCCCGGCTTAGTTTTAGGTCTTTGTTGGCTTGCGAATACTGTCCGTTACCTAAAGCTTGTTGCGCAAAATAAACTGCCATCGATTCGTTGCGGCTGTGCGTGCCGTAGGCCGCCCCCAAAGATTGGGTCGGCGAAAAATTCCAGCGTATTCCTAAACGGGGCTCCAGGGCGCTATTCCCGTTTAAGTCTAATCGCATGTAATGCAAGCCCGTGTTTAAGGTTACATTTTCTAAGAGCCGGTACTTCCACTGCCCGTAAGCTTGCAGTAATCCGGTGCCGCCGGCATTATCCACGAAGGTATCGATGCGGTCGTTATAATCTTCGTTACGGCCCCGGCTAAATAAATTAAAGTTTAAGTTGCTGTAAATAAATCCTACTCGTAAGGTGTGTTGGTTATTTATTTTCTGGTTGTATAATACCGAGGCGCGGGCAGCATAATTTTTAAAACTTTCCTGGTAAAACGTGTTGGGTTTGTAATCGGTACCAATAGAATCGTAGCGGTACCGGGTAAAATTGCCCGAAAGTGACAACACGGATTCCAGATAAGCTTTGGAATTTAAAAAATAGACGTGGGATAAACCGGCAGCGCCCATGCCGGATTTAAAAATTTCGTCTACCTGGTCGGCTTTTTCCTTCCATTCCGAAGCGTCGCGGGTAGCTTCTTGTACCTGACTGCTGTAACCTCCAATTCCCCAAAAATTAAAAATTCCGGCTTTTTTGGTGGGCAAATGCACTTTAAAAGAAAAATCCTGAAATTCGGGAATGGCATCGCCAGCCACATTTATGTTGATCTTATCCAGTAAAGCTAAAGTAGAATACCGGTAATTTGCTAAATATGAGCCTTTATAGTTTTTCTTAATTGGGCCTTCCGTAGCAAAGTCCACGCCCAGAACGCCCGCCTGAAAAGCATGTTCTCGTTTTTCATTATTACCTTGCCGCAGTTTCATATCAAAAATCCCCGATAAGGCATTGCCGTACTCCGCCGGAAAAGCGCCGGTAAAAAAATCGGAATTATCAATCATGTTTACGCTCAAAATACTGATTCCTCCGCCCGAAGCGCCTTCTTCGCCAAAGTGGTTGGGGTTGGGCACCTCAATACCTTCTAAGCGCCACAAAATGCCTTTCGGTGAGTTACCCCGAACTACAATTTGGTTGCCTCCGTCGTCAGTAGAGGCTACGCCGGCGTATGACAAAGCAGCCCGGGCTGGATCGTTCACGCTGGCGGCATACCGTTTGGTTTCTTCCACCGAAATAGAACGGGCACTCAGGGTAGCCATGTCGTTCAGGGGTTTTCCTTTTTCGGGTTGGGCCGTAATTACTACTTCGTCCATTTGCCGGACAGATTCGGTTAAGCCAACAGTCAGAATAATTTCTTTGCCCGAGCCAAGCAGCAACTCCGGTATTACTTGTTCTTCGTAACCGATGTAATTTATTTTTAAGGTATGCCGACCCAACGGTACTTTTTCTAATTTAAAATTTCCGTCGGCGTCGGTGATTGTTCCTTTTACCGGATTTAAAGAAGAAATATGCACCGCTGCCCCCACCAAAGGCCCTTGCGATTCCCGGTCGATAACCCGGCCCCGGATGGTTTGGGTTAAACTCTGACCTAATACCGGTAATTGAAAAGCCATTATAAAAAGGAGTAGAAGAGTTACCGCTAGTTTTTTAACTGGGCTGGTTGTTTTTACCGGTTTTATTGTTTTTTCCCATTGGCGGGTATATTCGGCCTGGGCTTTTTCCCAACCTTGCTGGTAATTAGCCGCCGATAAGATTTGATTCAGGTTTAAATACGTTTTCATAGATTGATTTTTTAGGCAATAAGGAGCTGGTAACTGCGTAAATCAGTTTTAAAATTTAGGCTGGTAAAAAGAGAAAGGTAGCAGGAAACCTACCCGGGAGAGATGGTTACTTTTTTTTAAATTTTAACTATTTTGAAACTACTTGAAGCCAAGGCTAAACTGGTAATTTTTCAGGACAAACTTTCCGCTGTTCTATTTTGGAGCTTTCCACAATTACCTTTAATCCGGTTTGCGGCGGATAGCAGCGGGGCAACTTCTGGAATTTTAAAAAATTTAAAAACGGATGCCCACGTTAAAACCAATACCAATTTTAACATTGGTGCCATCCATGCCGGTTTTGTTGTAAAAGGTGTTTTCAGGAAGGGTAGAGCCTACTTCCGATTCGCCGGGTTGCTGGTACTGCGACACCATTACGTTTAAAGTTGGTCCGGCGAACAAAGCTAAATTACGACCTAATTGCACAGTGCCCAGTAACCGAAACTTGTTCAGCAGGTTTAATTCGTAATCTTCGAATAAACCATCTGGGAAATTTTCGTAGCTGTCTTCGATTACATAGTAAGATATTAAGTCGGTGTTTACATGGAAGCGCTTGTAAATAGTCCACTCCGAGCCAAAGCCAGCCCCGTAGCCCCAGCGTTTTTGATCGTCGAGCTCGGCTCCTAAAGCAATCAGCGTATAGAACTTTGGTACTCCTAGCTTAAAGGTAAAGTTAACGTTAAAGTCTTCGGCAGCGTAAAATTCCACGTGGCGGTAGCCATTGTGCTTTACCAGAGTAAATACCCCAATCGGTACGCCATCTACGCTGTCGGCAATATTAATAAAGCCTAATTGCGTGCCTTTTACATATTTTGCTTTGTTCATAAAGCCAGCCATTTGTACCCCGTGTACATTTTTGGCCACGTTTAGAAAACCGGCACCTTGTGCTCCCACTATGTTTTTAGTTACGTTTAAAAAACCGGCAAACTGGGCGCCCTTGCTGTTGCCATTAGCTATGTTTAAGAAACCGGCAAATTGTCCTCCTTGCAAACTATACCGATCCGCTACACTATCTTTCAGTGGGGTAAGTTTATTACGGTTACCAATGGCGTTAAAAAAGCCCGCAAATTGCGCCCCCTGCACGTATTTTTTATCTACGTTACCCAACCCGGCAAATTCCACTCCTTGTGATCCGGCCGCGGTTCCGGCTATGGCGTGGAAAGAAAATTGGTTTACAAATTCATTGGCTCGGGCGCCGTTGGAACTGAAAGGATAAATAAAGCCCACATGATAAGGTCTGATTTCCAGAGAATCTTCGTCGAAGGCGCGGGGTAGCTTAACCGTTAACTTAAGGGGCTTTGAATCTGAAGGAACCATGTTCGTGCTATCGCTGCCGGGTAATTCCGCAGTTGGCGCTGGGGCACCTGTTTGATTTATGGTGTTGGTAGCTTCTGGTTCCGGTTTTTTTTCGGTGGTTTTTTGGGGCGTAGCTGGTTTTGGCTCTACTCTGGTATTGTTTTGGGGCTTGGGGGAAGCTGATGGAGCACCAGGGGGCAAATTATTAAAAGTAGCTGTTTTGGGCAGATTTTTAGGCAAACCTTTTTTAATGATTACCTGACCGTTTTTCTCTAAGTAACCCACATCCGTTTTGGCCAGCAGCATATCCAGTACATCCGCTAAGGGTTTGGCATCGATTGCAGCAGAAATGCGGTTTTTAGCCGGCAAATCGTTGTTGAGGTACGAAAAAGGGATAGCGTATTTTTGTTGTATTTTTTGTAAAACCTGCGGCAACGTAGCGTTGTTTACCTGCAGCGTAATTTTAGTTTTAAGATGTTGCGCCTTGGCCGCTTGCCCAAAAAAAAGAAGGCATAGAAATGCTATTATGAAAAATCGAGGTGATTTCATTCTGGTAATTTTTTAAAAATTTAAATTTTATTTACATCCCGGACCATCCAAATAATAGGAGGTCCCTTTTTGCGTAATGGTTAAATTGCCCGTTACCGCCAGAATATCCAGCACTTCTTTCAGGTCCGGATTCTGGAAAGAAGTAGTAAACCGGCAGTAACGCAACGATTCGTTTTGAATGGTAATCGATACATTAAAATAATTTTCCAGGTCGGTAACCAGTTGGTCTAATTGGGTATTGTTAAAGGTTAAGCTTTTGGTTTTCCAGCTCTCGAAGTTTGTATTTTGAATAACTTGCTTGTGGGCAGTTACTCCTTTTTCTGCAATAAACCCTTCCTGACCCGGTACTAAAAATATCGCATCGTCGGTGGCGGTGCGGGCAAAAGCCACTTTGCCTTCTACCACTTGTACTTTAACCGGTTCCTGGGAGTAAGCCCGTAAGTTAAAAGCCGTACCAATTACTTCGGTTTTAGTGCCTTCCGCAAAAATGGTAAAACGTTTTCCTTCGGCTTTGGCCACGTTAAAAAAAGCTTCGCCGGATAAGCGTACCGTCCGGTTTTCTTTCTGAAAATTGGTTGGGTACGAAAAAGTACTATTTTGATTTAAAGCCACCGTGCTGCCATCGGCCAGCCGGATGGTTTTGGTTTGATGCGCGGCGGTTCTAATCTCGGTCCACTCGGGCGAAGCAGGTTTAATTAAGAAATAAGCCAAGGCCACCAATACTACCGAAATAGTTGCCGCAACGGCCCACCGGAAAATAAAATTTTCTTTTTTAGAAGCCGTTACCGGGGGTAGCTGCCGGGTTTGTACCCGTAACTGCAGGCGTTGCCAACCACGCTCTACATCTGGTTCGTAATCCGGAGTAGGTAAAGCGGTGTTATTCCAAATTTGTTGCGCTTGGCGTTTTGCTTCGTTAAATTCGGGTGATTGCGGGGGCATCCCGATTTTATCTTTTTCCGAAGCATTGCCACTCACTTTTTTGGCTACTTTTTCCCAGAATGTAGATTGGTTGTCATCCATTTATGCATTTACCCATTAAAATAAGGTTTACCTTAAAGGTAAATTTTATTTTAATCTTATAGAAAAGAATTTAATCGACCTGCACCACGCTGCCGCTGCCGGAAATTTTGGTACTTACCGCCGGATTGCCTTTGTAGCGAACCCGGCCCGAACCGCTTAATTTCGCCTCTATTTTATCGGTAACGCTTACGTCGCATTTACCGGAGCCACTTATTTCAATATCGGCGGTTTTGGTGCTAAGGCCAAAGGTTTGAATGTTGCCGGAACCCGAAATATCGATTTCCTGGTGTTGGGCGTCGCCGTTTAACTCCATATTCACTGAGCCCGAAATATCGCTTTCGATGGTGTGCGCATTTTTCACGTTTAAGTAAATGGTGCTGTTGCCCGAAGCCCTTATATCTAAATCATCGACCTGAAACTCGTTTAAACCGCGCACGGAGTTTGCACCCGAAACCGATATGCCGGTTAACTCGGGCGTGGTAAGGTAAATTTTTACCGGGCGGTTTAACCGCACTCTTTTCCGGTCGAATTCAATATACAGTTTGTTGTTTCTTACGTGGGTGCTCACTTCGGTTAGCACGTTAGCCTGACCTTCGAGTAAAATATCTTCGGCCGGGCCTTGTTTTAAGTAAATTTCAAATTCGCCCCCGGCATCTACGGCGCTGAAATTACCTACCGGGCGGGTGCGCGATACCACATCCCCGTGGCCGCGTAACACTTCGTCGTCGCAGGAAGAAAATATAAAAAGAGAAGCTAGTAATAAGAAGGCGGTGTTTCGTTTTTTAATTAAATAAGTTTTCATGTTTTAAAGGTTTTGGATTGTTTAGATTAGATTGTTTAAATGAAGGGGTGCCTTTTGTCTTCTTCTATAAAACAACTTCATCGATCTTTACCCTACCTTGATTTGAAAAAAAATTAAAAAAAATCTGAAATTAAAAGTAAAACCAAGCCCACGAGGTACTCTTTCAGGTTTTCGCGGAGCCGTTGCAAGGCTATTCCCATGTGTTTTTCCACGGATTTAATCGAAATATCCAGTCGGTCGGCAATTTCTTTATAGCTCAGTTCTTCAAACCGGCTCATCGAAAAAACTAATTTGGTTTTGGGCGGAAGGGCATCAATGGCCTGTAAAATCTGGTTTTCGGTTTCGAGCAAACTGATCTGTTTCTCGGCAGTGTCAGTGTCGGGTAAAACTGCATCCAGCATGTCTATCTCGGTTCTGGATTTTTGTTTTTTTAAAAAATTTAAGGCGGCGTTGTAACAAGAGCGGTATAAATACGCTTGTATGGCCTGGTCCATTTGTAAGGTGCCGCGTATTTCCCAAACTTTTAAAAAAACTTCCTGCACAATATCTTCGGCAAAGCTGGCATCGCGCAAAGTGCGGTACAAACTTTTACAAAGGGGAGCATAAAATTGGCGGAACAGCGCTTCTACTTTCTCTTCCGGCGACAGAGAGGCATACAGGGATAACGTTGGGCTGCCGGAGTTTTCCGCGATCATACACCAGAATAATTGCTCCTGCAAAAGTATTTATTTCTGATATAATGTTGCTTAACTATAGCAATTTAGTTGTAAAAAATAGGTTAATTTTTATAGTAATTGCTACATAGGCTTCGCCGGAGATCCAGGTTTTTATAAATTTATATAAAAAGCAAACAGGGATTTTGTTTCTGCCCCGGATCGGAACAATACAAAATCCCTGTTTATAAAATTAAATAGCGACGTAAATACCCGCTTTATTGTCTTACAATTTTTAAAGTTTGCTTCATGGTGGCGTTTTTAACATGTAAGTAATACACGCCCGCCGCCGGCATTTGCCGCGAAAAATCGAGTGAAAGGGGAGAAGCAGCTTCGGTGGCATCAAAAGTTCCTTCGGCTAATTTGGCTCCTGTTGACGAAAGTAATATGTATTGTGCCTGGCCGGTAAAAGTGGATGGTAATAAAAGAGCTACATTTCCATTTTTACTTGGATTAGGGTAAGCCACTACGGCATTTGATTCGGAAGTAATAAGCGCTGAGGCTATTTGTTTAGTTACCATGGCACTGGCCGTATTAACTACTTTAAAATTTAAAACTACCGGTTCTCCGGCAGTACCTTTTCCGGCCGCGGCAGAGTAAGGCGTTACCTTTAACGAATACGTGCCTACTTCCATTGCCTGGCCAAGGATATCGCCATCTTTATCGCCGAACAGTACCAGAGGGCTGGTGGTTTCTACCCGTTTGTGGTTAATTTGGCCACTTAGTTCAAAAACCACGCTTTGGGTACTTGCTTTATTTACAATAGCTTCAAAAGTTAGGTTTTTAGCCGGAAGTTTGGCTAAATCTAAAGTTGCTCCGTTTTGTAACGCGGAAATCACTTTATCGGCATCAGCGTTTATTACATTTATTTTAGCAATTTGCGGCGGAATAAGAGCAAATTGGGCATTTACTGTTTTATTGCCATTCATGGTAATGGTGGCGGTGGCATTGCTGCCGGATACATTGCCCGTCCACTCCACAAACTGATAACCCGCATCCGGTATGGCTTTTAATTGCACGATGGTTCCTTCGGCGTAAGTAGTTTTATCCGGCGTTTTAGTAACGGTTCCTTTACCCGATATATTTATTTGCAGCGCGTATTGTTTCGCCGGATTAACCTTCACTGTAACCGTCCGCTCGGCATACAGAATGGGAGAGCCGTTATCGGTTACTCTAACTAAAAATCTATAAGTTCCGGTTTTTTTGGGAGTCCAGCTAAAACTTCCGGTTTTACTGTTTATTAAGGCGCCGGAAGGCGCTTTAACTAAGGAAAAATTTAAAATTTGGCTCGTATTTGAATCAGAAGCGGCTACTGTAAATTGTAGTGTTTTACCTACCGTAATATTTTTGTTGCTGATAGCTTTAATCTGGGGCGCTTTATTAATATCCTTCCGGCGAATCAAAGCTTCCAAGTAATAATAATCCGCGTAAATTAAAGGCGCATCAATTTCGGTTTTTCCGGGTTTATTGCCGGTGCTGTGTAGTAAAATAAACCCATAATTTTTACCTACCGGTGAAATGTATTTGGAAGCCAGGTTGGTCATAATCTTATCAGCAGCTGTCCAAAGCGAATCTTTGCGGTTACTGTATTGGCTTAACTCATACAAAGCCGAAGCTATTACGGCCGCCGCAGAAGCATCGCGCGGCTCTTGAGGTATCAAGGGGGCGTTAAAGTCCCAATAAGGAATGCCATCTGCGGGTAAATTCGGATGATTTAAAATGTAAGTGGCAATTTTTTCGGCATGATCCAGGTATTTTTTATTTTTTGTTTCGCGATAACACATCGTATAGCCATATAAGCCCCAGGCCTGGCCCCGCGCCCAGGCCGAAGAATTGCTATAACCCTGCGCCGTGGTTTTCTTTAATACGGCGCCGGTTACTGAATCGTAATCTACTACGTGCCACGAACTGTAATCGGCCCGGAAATGATTTTTTAAAGTGGTATTGGCGTGAGATACCGCGATTTTATAAAAAGTAGAATCGCCAGATAAACGGGTAGCCGCGAAAAGCAATTCTAAATTAATCATGTTATCAATAATTACCGGATTATGCCAGCGGTTAGTGCTGTGGTCCCAAGAGCGAATGCAGCCCGTGTTCGGATTAAACCGGGTAGCCAGCGATTTAGCGGCTTGCACAATGGCCTGCCGGTAAGCGCTGTTATGGGTTAGACGGTAGGCTGGGCCAAAGCTGTTATATACTTTAAAACCTACATCGTGGGTTCCGGTGTCGTATTGCTCATTAATTAGCTTAATGGTAAAAGCCTGGGCCTGGCTTAACCAGTATGGGTCTTGGGTATGTTCGTACAAAAACCACAAATTGCCCGGAAAAAAACCACTGGTCCAATCCCGCGGAGCTACCAATCTTAATTTACCCGATTCGGTAATGGTGCGAGGCAGTTCCTGCACTTGTTGCGTACTGCTGATAATGTTGTCAATCTCCTGCAGCATAACTTCGGTTTGCTTTTCGGCATGCGTAAAAGCCTTATTAACATCCAGCTTTGCTTGCCCGAAAACCGCGGAGGAACAAAATAAAATAAGAAAGAGGAGCGTAAATTTATAATTCATACAATGGGTAGAAAGAATTGGATATAGATAAAAACTTGAATGCGGATAATTTTAGAACTAAATCTGTTTCGTTTGGCTGTTTCAGGCATCAACATTAAACCAGAACAACAGAGGCTACTCTTTTGGCTTGGTTTAATGCGATTAATAATATAAATTTTTAAAACTCGGTTTAATGTGAAGTATGTTATGGCAAATCAGAAATTTTAAAATTTTATAATTTTTAAAAGCTAATGAAGTAAAATTTAAAGCAATAATTTACGTGTATTCCGGTAAAGTTCAAAATTTTAACTTAATATTTAAATTACATAAATTAATATTTCTTAATATATAGCAACTTAAGTCCACCAGATACCTGCAGTATAATTAATCAATCTTTACCTTTGTGACGTAGGTTTTTATAAAACCGCAGTTTTTAAATTTATTTCTATGAACGATTATACATCTTTAAACGATCTGGGTGAATTTGGATTGATTGACGTTATTAAACAAACCGTTATTATCCAGAATGCTTCAACCAAAACCGGTATCGGCGATGATGCTGCCGTGATTGAACCCGGTCAGAAGCAAATTGTGGTGTCAACGGATATGCTGGTAGAAGGTATTCACTTTGATTTAACATTTTGTCCTTTAAAACACTTGGGCTATAAAGCCGTGGCCGTAAATGTATCGGATATCGCGGCCATGAATGCCGTACCCACGCAAATTACGGTTAGTGTGGCCGTTGGAGCGCGGTACACTTTAGAAGCCATTCAGGAATTATACGCCGGTATCCGGGCGGCTTGCGCCAGTTATAAAGTTGATTTGGTGGGCGGCGATACTACTTCGTCTAATGCTGGTTTGATAATCAGCATTACCGCCATCGGGGAAGTACCAGCGGGCGAAGCTGTTTTGCGCAGCACCGCCCAGGTAAACGATTTAATTTGCGTAACCGGCGATTTAGGAGCTTCTTATTTAGGTTTGCAAGTATTAAACCGCGAAAAGCAAGCCTTTATGGCCAACCCCGACATGCAACCCGAATTAGATAAAAAAGAATACCTGGTGCAGCGCCAGCTAAAACCCGAGGCCCGCATGGATGTTGTCTATGAACTGAAAGAACTAGGCGTAAAACCAACTGCCATGATTGATATTTCGGACGGCCTGGCTTCGGAGTTGATGCATATTTGTACTCAATCGGGGGTAGGGGCGACTATTTTTCAGGATAAATTACCCGCTGATGAACAAGTTCTGGACACCGCCGAAGAATTTAAAATTGATCCGGTAACCTGTATTTTAAACGGCGGCGAAGATTACGAACTTTTGTTTACGGTAGCTTTATCGGATTATGATAAAATCCGGAACCACCCGGATATTACCATTATTGGTAAAATTTCCGAAAAGCAAGAGGGCGTCCGCATTGTTATGCCAAGTGGTAACGCGTATCCGCTGCAAGCGCAGGGCTGGCGCCATTTTTAAGTTTATTTTTTATGTTAAATAGTTTTCTGGATTTTTAATTATTTTTTAAATTGTAAACGGGTGCCGCATTAAAGACCAGCGCTTCTTCGTTCCATATTTAATAGGATCAGGTTTTTAGAGTTTAAATGGGTCAATTATGCTCCAGGTAGTAATCACCGGCTTTTTGCTCTTTATTTTGCCAAGCCTGGTACTTGGGCAGCCCCACGTACACCATTACTCCCGGGTAGATACCTACCCGGTAGGCGGTTCCCTCCGGATTGAAAAAGATCATCCTTTAATATTGATTGGATCTTTCGAAACCAATATGCCTTCGTTGATCATGGATCCGGAAAATTTAAAAATTTTAAAAACTTACCAGGAACCAGCCGAGATTCAGTTTTTCGGCAATAAAGGTTTAAACGGCGTAATTGTAGCGGAATTAATTACGAAAATACCTTTACTAAAATTAGAAGAAGTACTGGATTATTATGATGTGCCACCGGAAAATCGCCATTTGCCCATTATGATCGACCGAAACTTAGTTGATCCTAAACTGTTTCTGGCGGATATAAAAAAAATTAAAAAAATTGAAGTGTTCGAGGTAACCCAGCAAGATGTTTTATTCAGTTTGGTATATAACCATTGGGCAAAAGTGGTGGGGCAGAAATTTTTGAATGTTGTTACAGTAGAGGATTAAAAACTATCTAAAAACTAAAAGGGACCAGCGCTGGTCCCTTTTAGTTTTAGATAGTTTACATTTTTAAATTTTTTAAAAAGACACCTGATACTGTAGCCAAGCCGAGCTGGCATCGTGTTTCCGGATTACAGCTCCGTCGGTTTGCTGATTGAACACCGTGCGTAATTGGTAATTAAGCGACACCTTGGATTGGTGTTTGTTGATTAACCAGTTAACACCACCGTCCAGTATTTTTACAGGATCATCTAAACGCTCGTAGCCGGATTGCCGGTACGAAACATAGGGCATTAAAGTGCCTTGATCGCCTAATAGGTCTGGTGCTAAACGCAAGCCTACCTGCGCATATACCGATTCGCCGGTGCCAAACATGGGGTAAGTATTGCCTGGCCCATTAAAATTACCCGGATTGTTGTTGCCGTTAGCCGGGTTCATAATGCCGTTGTTTCGGATGTAATTATGGCCATAATCGGTGTTAAAATAGCCTAGGTAAGCCGATAAAGCGTATTTATTATTTTGCAGGGGCACATCGGTAAAAGCCGCCACCGACCATAGCAGCATATCCTGGTATATTGGGGTGGTTCCATCGGTAGTGTACCAGGTAGCATTTTTCTGGTAAATAATACCGCTTTCCAGGTTCACTATTTTTTTGTCGCCTAAATAGGTGCCCGTCATGTAGGGGGTAGTATGCGGTTCTTTGTCCAGGAAATTATACATGAAAAATCCCTGGTACTGTTTGGTGTGGCCGAAGGTGGTAAAACTAGCATTATTGCTCAAAACGGGTGCAGTTTGGCCGTTCGTCTGAATCGGAAACGGGTCCGAAATAGCAATCCGGTAATCCAATTTCCCTAGCTGACCGCGGGCATACACGCTTAACTTCCGGGCAAATTCATCGGTTTGGTCCACGGTGGCTTGCAAAAACACCGGCACATCGGTGGTCATGATAGTACCAATGCTGGGCTGCGAAAACCGGCTTAAGCCACTCGTAATGGTTAAACCCGCGCCTATCTTTAATTTATCATTATTCTTTAAAACTTTGTACTCGCCCAAGGCATCGTGAAAGAAGGCGGATAGTTTACGGTTACCGGCATTTTGCGCCAGAAAATTAAAATTATTTAAACCAAATTGGGTGTAAAAAAAGGTACGATCCGAAATCTGACCGTATAACTGCATGCGGGTGCGCCGCAGCCCAACATCCGTGGTATGGCTTTTGGGTTCGCCGTTTACGGTAGTTCCGGGGTTGCTTTCGTTCCAGCGTGCCCAAACCTGATTTAAAAAAGTAGCTTTAATGTATTTCGATCCATCAGGGGATAAATTGTACCGCATTTCGGATTTCGGTTTGCTGGTCTCACTAGTGGAAGGGGTAATTTCCTGAGCAAAAACAGGCGTAACGCAGCCAGAAACTAGAGTAAAAATACTTTTTAAAATTTTCTTCATTATAGGAAAAAGGCAAATAAAAAGGTTGAAAAATCAGGCTATCTTACTGGCGACAGCCCCTTACAATCGGCCAATTTACTAGCCCCGGTAGAAAATACCTGAACCAACAGAAATAAAATTTTAAAAAATCTGATTTTTTTAAAATGCTAATTAAACAAAACACAATGCTGATTTGTCGGGATCTGTAGAAAATAAGTACCTATTCCGAATGATTTATCTTTTCGCCTCCCTTAAATCAATGTGAACTCGATCTAAGAGGAACGTAGCGCTTTATTCAACTCCAAGTCCGTCATTGTGCAAGAATCTAATCGGTTAACAACTGGCTAGATTCTTGCACAATGACTGGAATAGGTAACAAGTACGTTCTTTAAGTTCTTATATGCTTATTTCGAACTCTCGTTAATTTAGATTATACTCCGCGTACCCTGAATTTTAAAACAGATTCTAGTGGGCGGTGCAAGTCTTAAATCTATTACCAATTAACTTCTATTAATCTTCATTAATCTTCCGGGAAGGGAATAAAAACAAAATTGGTAAACTCCACATCTACCACAAAAAGGCAGCAAAACTCATCCGGGTTCTTATAGGCTTGCTGAAAATCTTCTATTTTATCCATTGCAATAATTTTGCGGCCAACAAAGTCGTCCAGGTAAGAAGCATAAATGTGCCACTGCAAGGCTAGCTCGTCGGCGTTAATCAGCAAAGAGCCAATAGGCGTGGCTTCTTTAGTAAACACAAAAATAGGGTACGGCGAAATATTGCGCTTCCGGATTTGATAAGAAGCTTCTTTGAGCGTGTCGGCAACCACGGCAAAATCTTGCGTAATGGTACCCAAGTACTTGCCATTCAATTCGGGATCGTTCTGCATATTACTTCTTAAATATCTTACTCCTAAATAACTTATGGAATTTTAAATTTTAAATATTTCTTATTTCTGGAACAGCAAGGTTTTACTTAGCTTCCAGCGCCACAATATTTTCTACGTGGTGGGTTTGCGGAAACATATCTACGGGCTGTACCCGGGTAACCGTGTATTTTTCGGATAATAATTCCAGGTCGCGGGCTTGGGTGGCTGGGTTACAACTTACATAAACAATACGTTGGGGGTTAATTTCCAGCAAACGGGCTACTACATCCGGGTGCATGCCGGCCCGGGGCGGATCTGTAATGATTACCTCGGGTTTACCATGTTGCTGCACAAACTCCGCTGTAAGTACGTCTTTTAAATCGCCGGCGTAAAATTGCGTGTTGCTCACATTATTAATGGCCGAATTTAACTTAGCATCTTCAATGGCGCTGGGTACATACTCAATGCCGATAACCTGACGGCAATGGCGGGCCACAAAGTTGGCAATGGTGCCGGCGCCGGTGTATAAATCGTAAACCAGCTCGGAGCCCGTTAAAGCGGCCATTTCTCGGGTTAAGCGGTATAATTCGTAGGCTTGTTCGGAGTTGGTCTGATAAAACGATTTAGGACCTACCCGGAATCGCAAACCTTCCATTTCTTCGTGAATGTAAGGTTCGCCTTTATAACAAATTACGTTTAAATCATGAAAGGTTTCGTTGCCTTTGTTGTTTACCACGTACTGCAACGAAGTTATCTGCGGAAAAGCCTGGTGCAAAAAGTCGAGTAAACCCGTAATTTTTTCCTGGTCATCGTGGTACACCTGTAATATCACCATCAAATCGCCCGTATTTGCCGTCCGGATAATCAGGTTCCGCAAAAAGCCCTCTATCCGGTATAAGTTATTAAACTCAAGTTGGTGCTCCTTAGCGTATTTTTTCACAGATAACCGGATACCATTGGATGGTTCGGCTTGCAGATAACAATGTTTGATATCCAGTATTTTATCGAACCTGCCTGGTATGTGAAAACCTAATGCATCGCGGTCGAACTCGTTACCCGATTTAATTTGTTCCGTGGTCAGCCAGGCATTGTCCGTAAAAGTATACTCCAGCTTATTGCGGTAATAAGTTGTTTTATCGGATCCCTTAATGGGGTCTATGGTTGGTAGTTCTAATTTACCAATTCGCTGCAGGTTATCTTTAACTTGTTTTTGCTTGTAATGCAGTTGCGTATCGTAGCTGATGTGTTGCCATTTGCAGCCGCCGCAAATTCCAAAGTGTTCGCAGAACGGTTCCACCCGTAAATCAGAATAAGAAACAAACCGGATGGGAGTGCCCTCCCAGAAACTTTTCTTTTGCTTGGTAATCCGCACATCCACCACATCGCCGGGAGCTACGCCTTTTACAAATACCACCCGGTTTTCGTGCCGGGCCAGGCAATTGCCTTCAGCAACCATTTCCTCAATCCGGAGATTGGTAATAACAGGTAAATTTTTATTTTTTTTCACAGTACGGCAAAATTAAGCAGTTTTACCGGAGGCAAAAAATTTGAATGAATTAATCGGGAGTTGAGGTAAAAACCCGATGGGTTTGTTTTAGATATTTTACCTTTGTTTTAGTGTAAATACAGCCAGATGAAAGATAAAGTAGTAATTATTACGGGAGGAACTTCCGGAATTGGTAAAGCTTGTGCTATGGCTTTTGGCCAGGCTGGGGCAAAAATTGTTTTTTCCGGCCGCGATGCCCAAAAACTAAAATTAACCGCCGACGAATTAACCCAGCACGGTATCGTAAACTTACCGGTAAAAAGCGATGTAAGTATAGAAGCGGAGGCGCAACAATTAATTCAAGCCACCCTAGCGCAGTTTGGCGGGTTAGATGTACTAATTAACAATGCCGGTATTTCCATGCGGGCTTTATTTCAGGACTTGGATTTGGCAGTAATTAAGCAAGTAATGGATATTAATTTTTACGGAACTGTTTACGTAACCAAGTACGCTTTGCCTTATATTTTAAAAAGCAAGGGCTCCATTATTGGGGTATCTTCTATTGCGGGCTACCGAGGTTTACCGGGCCGCACCGGCTATTCGGCTTCTAAATTTGCCATGCAGGGATTTTTAGAGGCTTTACGTACCGAGGTAATGCACCAGGGGGTGCACGTGATGGTGGCTTGTCCGGGTTTCACGGCTTCCAATATTCGCAATACAGCTTTAAATGCGAATGGCAACGTGCAAGGCGAATCGCCCAGGGCCGAAGAAAAAATGATGACGGCCGAAGAAGTAGCCAACCGGATATTAAAAGCAACCCAAAAGCGGCAGCGCGAAGTAGTAATGACGGCCCAAGGAAAATTAACCGTATTTTTAAATAAATGGCTTCCCGGCTTAACCGACAAACTAGTTTATAATGTAATGGCCAAAGAAAAAGACTCGCCGTTTAAAACCATAAATAAATAGCTCCGAGGCAGCGGTTGCTTACCTTCTTAAAATACGTACCATGCACTATAGTTATAGGGGCAGATTTTAAAATTTTTTAAAAATTAAGTCTAACCGAACTAAGGCAAAAGTAAAATATTCTGCTTCCGGATATACGCCCGCTGGTTTTTCCAGAATACTTCGTACCAGATATCTTTTTCGCTGATTAATTTTAGTTTGTGTCCGGCTCCGGCGGTTGCTACCCATTCCGCTCCGGCGGAAGGGGCGGACATTATAGGTATCCGGTTATACCGGATAATGCCTTCCTGGCCAAAATCGAGGTAATTGATATAGTAAAAAATAAAACCCAGATACAGCGTAAAGCCAATTTTAAAAGATTTACGCACCGGTTTTGTTTTGCGGCGCAAAAAAGTAAAAGTAATAACTACCACGGCCACTATTAAAAGCCCTTCTAGAATATCGAGGTAAAATTTCCGGAATTGCGTTTTAAAAAACTGCAAATCGCCGTATTCGTAGCCGGTAAGCTGGTGAGTTTGGGCTAATTCTTCCATCTTACGTAATACCGCGCGGTTGGGAGTTTTGGAGTAATACAAATGCAGATAATACATAGCTCCGGTAAAATCGCGCAAACCTTCTTTAATAAAAGCCATTTTTAAAAGCATGGTCGGAGAGTATTGTTGATCTTTTACCAGTATATTCTCATAAACCGAGAAAGCTTCTAAATATTTCTTTTGATTAAATAAAGAATCTGCCGTTGCAACCCGAAAATTATATTCCTGACTATAAACCGGTTGAGTTAAGCCAATAAAAAAAACGAAAAATATCAGTAAATATTTAGCCCAAGTATTTTGCATTCTAAAAATTCTCCCTTAGTTTTGCATCGCAATTCAGGGAAATATCTCCCGGTTGTAAAGATAATAAAAAGATTCCGTAGCTCAGCTGGTAGAGCAATACACTTTTAATGTATGGGTCCTGGGTTCGAATCCCAGCGGGATCACAAAAAATAAAAAGCCTGGTAAAGTTTACTTACCAGGCTTTTTTTGGTTTTAAGCTTCTTATTTTTACTTTCTGTGAACTCAATTTTTACTTAAGGGGTTAGCTAATTTATTTAGAGTTTAATTATCGCATCTTCGGTAAATAAAAATTTTTAAAAGATTTATTGTTTTACTTAATATAAATCTAATATTTGCAATTAAATGGAATAAAATTTGAATAACATAGATTTTGTACTATGTTATCCGTTTACCATTTAATCCAGCAAAAATTTATTTTGTCTTTAGAATGACAAAGGCGTTATTAAAATATATTTTAAGCCTCGGTATACTCCTGTTAAGTGTGTATGGTAATCTGTATGCGCGTAGCTATCAGGAGTGTATTTGCCATTCTTCCCAAAAATCTGTAGTTAAATCGGAGCAAACCAGTTTGGGCACTACCTCCGATTTTCACTCCCTCATTGTTAAAGCAAGGCTATTTGGTACAGAAAGCGAAAGCTGTAAAATGGTAGCCTCCGAAATAGAAGAAGAGAAACACGAATGGATTTCGTTTAAAAAGTTCTTAGCGCATAATAATTACTTTACCTCGCTCTTCTACATCTTGGCCTTTGGTTATTTTGCCCTCTTCTTTAAAAAGCGCTTACCTACTTGTAAGCATTCCGTTTATTTTGCCGCTTATAAGTGGTTTCTCCTGTTCCGGGTTATCCGGATATGATCTAAATTCTATTAAGGCACTCCGCCTTACTTTTCCCTATTTCTTTATTTAGTTAATACAACTTAGTTAAACCAAAATCTTAATAGCGCTAAGCTAAAGACAAAGGTAAGCCTGTTTCTAAATCAGGCGCACCCCTTAAACAATTTTAAGTAATCCTTACTTTTTAAAAATCAACATTCATCATGAAAAAAAATTTCATGCCCATGCTCCTTGTCATGGGCCTGGTTGCCCTGTTTTGCCAAACTAGCTGTCATTCAGAAAAAGCAAAAGCAGAGGGTGAAAAAGAGGCGAGTTTTTTAGTTACTAGCCCTTTCAAGAAAGACACCCTGTTAACCAAAGAATATGTTAGTCAGATTCGCTCCATCCGCCACATAGAATTAAGAGCCCAGGAGAAAGGCTACTTGCAAAAAATTTATGTGGACGAAGGTCAATTTGTTAACGAAGGGCAATTATTATTTCAAATAATGCCTAACCTGTACGAAGCAGAGCAACAAAAAGCCCAGGCCGAGGCCAGCTTCGCGGAAATTGAATACCAGAATACTAAAAAATTGGCCGAAAGTAAAGTAGTAGCCCCGAATGAGCTGGCCATGGCTAAAGCCAAATTAGATAAGGCAAAAGCCGAACTGGCTTTAACCAAAGTGCATTTGCAGTTCACCGAAATCCGGGCTCCTTTTAGTGGCATCATCGACCGCTTTCACGTTCGGCCGGGTAGCCTCGTGGAAGAAGGTGAGTTGTTAACCGAGCTTTCTGATAACAGCAAAATGTGGGTTTATTACAACGTGCCGGAAGCCGAGTACCTGGATTATAAATCTTTGCCCAAAAATGATAGTCAAACCAAAGTAAAGCTGTTAATGGCAAATAATAAAATGTTTGATTACCCGGGGGTAGTAGAAACCATAGAAGCAAACTTTGACAATGAAACCGGCAACATTGCTTTCCGGGCCACTTTTCCTAATCCTAAAGGTTTATTGCGCTACGGCGAAACCGGCAACATTTTAATGGAAGTGCCGATGAGTAATGCCTTATTAATTCCGCAGAAAGCCACCTTTGAAGTACTGGATAAAAAGTACGTGTACGTTGTGGATAAAAACAATGTATTACGTTCCCGGGAAATTTCAATAGCTGCCGAATTACCGCACATCTACGTGGTACAAAAAGGATTAGAAGAAAATGACAAGATTCTGCTGGAAGGCTTACGCCTGGTGCGGGAAAACGAAAAAATTAATTACAAATTCATGGAGCCCCAATCGGCGATTGCTCAACTAGAGCTATACGCTGAATAATCAAGCATCCGAAAAAGCAAAAAACATGTTTAGCAAGTTCATACGCCGGCCCGTATTCGCCATTGTAATATCGGTCATGATCGTTTTCGTGGGAACTTTGGCGATTAAAAAATTGCCAATTTCGCAGTTTCCAGATATTGCCCCCACTACTGTTAATATTTTTATCGCTTACCCCGGTTCCAGTGCCGATGTACTGGTTAAATCTACCTTAATTACCCTGGAACAGGCCATCAATGGGGTACAGGATATGCGCTATATTGCTACCGATGCCACCAGTGCCGGGGAAGCTACCCTCCGGATTATTTTCGAACCAGGTACCGATCCCAACGATGCGGTAATCCGGGTAAAAACCAGGGTAGACCAGGTGATGCCGCTATTACCGGAATTGGTACAGCGGGAAGGGGTGGTAATTACACCCATTCAGCCTAGTATGTTGATGTACGTTAACCTGTACTCGAAAAACAAGAGTATGGATGAGAAATTCTTGTTCAACTACGCTACCGTTAAAATGATCCCGGAAATTCAACGTACCAAAGGGGTTGCCCGGGCGCAAATTTTAGGTAGCCGCCGGTATGCCATGCGGATTTGGTTAAACCCCGATCGGATGCGGGCTTATAATATTTCGGTTGAGGAAGTAATGAAGGCTTTAGGCGAGCAAAGTATTATTGGTCGCCCTGGCCGGTTAGGTCAAAGCTCCGGAATTGCAGCCCAGTCGTTGGAATATGTGCTCACTTACAAGGGCCGATACAACGAACCAAAAGAGTATGAAAATGTAATTGTCCGGGCCAATGCCGAAGGCGAAAGCATCCATTTAAAAGATATAGCAACGGTAGAACTGGGCAGCGAATTCTTTGATATCTACTCTAACCTGGATGGTCACCCTTCGGCGGCTATTGTACTACGCCAGAACTACGGTAGTAATGCCAGCGAGGTAATTGATGAAGTAAAAGCCAAACTCGAGGATATGAAAGGTTCTTTCCCTCCGGGCATGGATTATAAAATCAGCTATGACGTTTCTAAATTCCTGGATGCTTCTATCGAGCAAGTACTGCATACTTTACGAGATGCCTTTATTCTGGTAGCCATTGTGGTGTTTATTTTCTTGGGCGATTGGCGCTCTACCTTAATTCCGATTCTGGCGGTGCCGGTATCTTTAATCGGGGCATTCTTTGTTATTCAGTTTTTTGGCCTCTCCATTAACCTAGTAACCTTGTTTGCTTTAGTATTGGCCATTGGTATTGTGGTGGATGATGCGATTGTGGTGGTGGAAGCAGTTCACGCAAAAATGGAAGAAGAGCCGCACCTGTCTCCGTACAGCGCCGTGAAGAAAGTACTCGGCGAAATCAGCGGTGCGATTATCGCGATTACGGCGGTAATGGTTTCCGTATTTTTACCTATCTCGTTTATGTCCGGACCAGTTGGTACTTTTTACCGGCAGTTTTCTATTACCATGGCCAGCTCCATTGTTATCTCGGCCTTAATTGCGCTTACCCTTACTCCGGTATTATGCGCCATGTTATTGAAAAATCATCATGGGCACGCCAAGAAGAGGAATCTGCTTACCCGGGCACTTGATAGCTTTAACCGGGGATTTGATAAACTCACCGGCAGATACGTGGGCTTATTAAGACATATGGTTAGCCGCAGGTGGCTTACTTTTGGAATCTTACTGGCCTTTGGAGCCGGTATTTTCTACGAAAATCAAATTTTACCGGCGGGCTTTATCCCTAACGAAGACCAGAGTACCATTTATGCTATTATTCAAACCCCGCCCGGCTCTACCCTGGAAAAAACCAACCAGGTTTCGCAAAGACTTCAGAAAATATGCGAAGAGATAGATGGGGTAGAATCGGTATCTTCTTTGGCCGGTTACGAAATTATGACCGAGGGCCGCGGTTCTAACGCGGGAACTTGTTTAATTAACTTAAAACCATGGTCGCAACGCAAGCACAACGTGAAAGAAATCATGGAAGAACTGGAAGAAGAATCCAAAGGTTTGGGTGCGGTAATCGAGTTTTTTGAACC
The DNA here is from genome assembly GCF_014217805.1 of Adhaeribacter swui. Lineage (NCBI taxonomy): Bacteria > Pseudomonadati > Bacteroidota > Cytophagia > Cytophagales > Hymenobacteraceae > Adhaeribacter > Adhaeribacter swui. Next base: position 5,155,515 of record NZ_CP055156.1, on the reverse strand, counting down.
ACCAGCTATTCCGGGCTTTGGTTCATCCGGTGGTTTTTCTATGCGTTTGTTGGATAAAAATTCGGATACCGACTACCACGAGTTCGATAAAGTGAACCAGGAATTTATGGATAATCTGCGGAAGCGGCCAGAACTTGCCGGTTTATTTACCTTTTTCGCGGCTAACTACCCGCAGTATGAATTGCAGATAGACAATAATCTGGCCATGCAAAAAGGGGTATCTATTGGAAAAGCCATGGACAACCTGAACATTTTAATTGGTAGTACCTATGAACAAGGCTTCATTAAGTTTAACCAGTTTTTTAAAGTTTACGTCCAGTCTGATCCTAAATTCAGAAGATTGCCTTCGGATTTATTAAAGCTTTATGTAAAAAATGATGCCGGCGAAATGGTGCCGTACTCTTCCTTCATGAAGTTGGTAAAAGGGCAGGGACCCAACGAAATTACCCGGTTTAACCTGTACAACTCGGCTGCCATCCAAGGCTTACCAGCTAAAGGATATACCACCGCCGATGCTATTCACGCTATCCAGGAAGTGGCTGCCACTACTTTACCTAAAGGCTACGATATTGCCTGGGAAGGTTTATCCTATGACGAGTCCATTCGAGGAAATGAGTCGCTGTATGTGTTCCTGATTGTGTTGGCCTTCGTGTACTTTGTTTTGGCCGCCCAGTACGAGAGCTTTATAATTCCGTTGGCGGTAGTGTTTTCGTTGCCGGTAGGGGTGTTTGGTTCCTTTATGCTACTCAAATTAATGGGCCTGGAAAATAACATTTATGCCCAGGTAGGGCTCATCATGTTAATTGGGTTGCTCGGTAAAAACGCCGTGCTTATTGTGGAATTTGCGGTGCAGAAGCGACAGGAGGGAGCCACTATTTTCGATGCCGCCATTGAAGGGGCAAAGGTACGTTTCCGGCCAATTCTGATGACTTCTTTCGCCTTTATTGCTGGTTTGATACCATTAATTATTGCTACGGGCGCAGGAGCTATTGGTAACCGGACTATTGGTGCATCTGCCTTGGGTGGTATGTTCTTCGGAACGGTATTCGGGGTAATTATTGTGCCTGGTCTGTATTACATTTTTGGTCATTTGGCCGATGGCCGTCATCTAATCAGAGATGAAGAAGAGTCACCATTAACCGAAGACTACGTTCATTCCATTGACAAATTTCCCCTCTTAGAAGAAAGTGAAAACCATGCGTAATAAAAAATTTTTAAAATGGGTGGGAATAGCTTTTATTTCCCTGTCCTATACGGCTTGTAGTTTGCCGAATTTAGTACAAAAAAATGCCAACACAACAATGCCTGCGAGTTACAGCAACTCGCAGGATACGGTGAATACCGCAAAATTGCGTTGGAAAGAATTTTTCACCGATCCCAACCTGACGGCGCTCATTGATACCGCACTGCAGCACAACCAGGAACTAAATATTACGCTGCAGGAGATTGCTATTTCCCGGAACGAAATACGCGCCAGAAAAGGGGAGTACTTGCCATTTGTGGGTATAAGAGGCGGAGCCGGTCTGGATAAGGTAGCGCGCTTTACCAATATCGGGGCAATGGAAGCTACCACCGAAATTAAACCGGAAAAAGAAATGCCCGAACCCTTGCCAGATTTTTTAGTGGGCGCCTATGCTAACTGGGAAATAGACATCTGGAATAAGCTGCACAATGCTAAAAGAGCCGCGGTAAGCCGGTATTTAGCCAGTGTTGAAGGCCGGAACTTTATGGTGACCAATCTGATTGCCGAAATTGCTAATTCGTATTACGAATTGCTGGCCCTGGACAACCAGTTAGCCATTGTGCAGCAGAATATTAAATTGCAAAGCAATGCCCTGGAAATTGTAAAACTGCAGAAAGAAGCCACCCGGGTAACGGAGCTGGCGGTGCGGCGGTTTCAGGCGCAGGTGCTCAATACCCAAAGTTTGCAGTACGACATCCAACAAAAAATTACTGAAACCGAAAACCGGATTAACTTTTTAGTGGGTCGGTACCCGCAGCCGGTGGCAAGGACTACGCAAAGTTTTGTAGATTTAGTACCAAATGCCGTTCATGCAGGTATTCCGGCGCAATTGCTATTTAATCGTCCGGATATTAAAAAAGCCGAATTAAACTTAGCGGCGGCCAAGCTAGACGTTAAAATTGCAAAAGCGCAGTTCTATCCATCGTTAGGTATTTCGGCCGGAATAGGGTATCAGGCATTTAACCCAACTTATTTGTTTAAGCCAGAATCTTTGCTCTATACTTTAGCCGGCGATTTGGCGGCGCCATTGGTGAACAGAAATGCGATTAAATCATTATACAGCAGTGCCAATGCGCAACAAATTCAGGCCGTATACAATTACGAGCGTACCATTTTAAACGCGAACATGGAGGTAGTTAATCAACTGGCTAAAATCAATAACCTGGAAAAAAGTTATGATTTAAAAGCGAAAGAAGTAGAAGCTTTAAACCAGTCGATAGATATATCCAATACGTTGTTTACTTCGGCCCGGGCCGATTACATGGAAGTTTTAATGACGCAGAGGGATGCTTTAGAATCAAGGTTTGATTTAGTAGAAACCAAAATGCAGCAAATGAATGCCATGGTTAATATCTATCGCGCCTTAGGTGGTGGCTGGAATTAATTACGGGTAGATTATATTTGCCTGTTTAGCAGGTTAAAAAGCCGCTTTGCATAAAGTAAAGCGGCTTTTTTTTGTATCATTAAAAATGGCAATTCCGAAGTAAATTAAATTGGCCCAACTTTTTATAAATGCTTTTCTTTCGTTTTGCCATTAATCAAGAATCCGATTGTGGTTAAAATGTTAAATTTTAAAAATTTTATTTTCCACAACACAATCATACCGGCAAAAGCGTTTTAGTAGCATGAAGTATTTTGTAGCGGAAGGTTCGGTAGTTCGGCAGATTTGGGGGAACAGCGATACCATTTTGTTTATTTTTGCGGGTGCCGCGGCGGAGTTCGCTTTAAACAAAGCTGTAGATTGGCTGTACTTCACGGGACGATTGCCTGCTGATCCGCTCGGCCGTCTATTTTCAACGGTGGCGTATGCACGCTTAATCGTATTTTCGGAGAAAGAAGATGCGCTTAAAACTATTGATAAAATGGCTGCTATCCACGCTGCCGTGGAAGCGAAACGAGGCTTTAAAATACCAGATTGGGCTTACCGTGATGTTTTGTTTATGCTGATAGATTACTCTATCCGAGCTCATGAATTAATGCACCGCCCCTTAACCCAAAAAGAGAAAGCAGAAGTATGCTCGGTTTTTTTGCAGGTAAGCCAACGGATGCAAATTAAAAACTTACCCGAAAATTACCCGGAGTGGCTAATGATGCGGGAAGATCATCTGCAGCAAGATTTAATGATTAGTAATTTTACCACGGATTTGTATCGCCAATACCAAAAACATTTAGGTTTGTTTCGCTTTTATTTACTAAAACAAGGACAGCTTTTAATTGTACCGCTGCGGGTAAAAACCATGCTATTTCCGGGTAAAACTGCTTTGTTAAAGCCGGTAGTGGCGCTGTATAAATTTAGCCGGATTTTAAAATTGGACGAAATTTTAAAAAAAAGTATTTTGCCCCCGGCCTACTGGGCGCAAATCCGGGATTTAGATAAAGCGCCTACCTACTCCAAAGTTTTTTAAAGTTTTGATGAACCAGAAGTATTGTATTTATACAAAAGCTTTATAAGTTTATTGCCCAACACCTATACTTGTTAAAATGAATAAAAAAGTATTATTGATTATAATTGTAATTGCCGGAATTGTAGGATGGATGTTTGTGAGTCGTAAACAAACCGTATTAGAAGAAGACACCAACACACCGGTGCAAGCCAGTGCCCCCCTGGCGCTCCAAAACGATTTACCCAATTTACCTTTACTCAAACCCGACCAGACCAAACTTTCTACGAAGGAATTAAAAGGCAAAACAATTATTATTTTCTTTGAACCAGACTGCGAGCATTGCCAGCGCGAGGCCAACGAGATGCAAAAGCATTTACCGGCCTTTGCCAATTACAACGTGTATTTTGTTTCGCCGGCCCCCATGGACCAAATGCAGCAGTTTTTTATGAAATACAATTTATCGGGGCCCAACATATCTTATGCGCAAACACCGAACAGTAATATTCTGCAGGAATTTGGGGCAATACCGGCGCCATCCATTTTTATTTATTCGGAGCAAGGTAAATTGGTAAAAGCTTTCAAGGGCGAAACCCCCATGGATAATATCCTGCCTTTGTTGTAAAATAAACTTTTAAAAAAAGCTTTGGTTTACAGTACTATCTAGTTCGTACAGTAAACCAAAGCTTTTTTATTAGAGAACAGGCGGGTGCAAACAGCAAGGTATTAACCGGAAAATAGACCGGTAAATTTTAAAAATTTAAATATTTTAAATTTCTTCTATGCTATCGGTGACTATAAATTTAAACCACGGATAGTCACTAAATCTTTTTCTTCATCAATGTCGGTTAATTGGGGCAGTAAGGCTACGGTTTGGCCCGCTGTTTTTACATTGTTTAAAGTATCTTCCAATACCGTATCGGTGCTCCAGTTTTTATTTTTAAAAAAAGATTCCTGCATCGATTTAAGGCCTAACAAGTAATAACCGCCGTCTACTGCCGGCCCAATCACCACATCGTTCTGCGCTAGTTTTTCAAACGCTTGTTCAATAATAGATTCGGTGAGTTCGAAGCAATCGCTGCCAATTATACAAACCTGCTCGTAACCGGCGGCAAAGGCTTGGGCAAAGGCATTTTGCATCCGCTCCCCCAAATCACCTTCCGATTGAATGTACTTTTCGTAATACGGCGGTTTAAATAAATCTTCGGTTACATAATCAGAGTAATATACGGCCTTTGTTACCGGCAAAGCCACGGTAACTTCAAAGGTTTTTTGTAAAAGTAATTGATATATTTCCAGCGCTTTTTCGGAACCCAGTGTAGCTGCTAAACGGCTTTTAACCTTACCCAATACGGCATTTTTTACAAAAATTAATAACAGTTTTTTATTCATAAACTTTAATTCCTTTTTTCAGCCAAATGCCCCACACCCGGTTATAGGCATGCACTTTTTCGGTAGGTTGATTATAACGATCTACAACCGGGTGCCCCTGGTTTTTCCAGGTAAAGATGCCGCCGTACAAATTACGAATATTCTTAAAACCCGCTTCTTGTAACTTTTCCCCGATTTTTTCGCTCCGCACCCCCACCGAGCAATAAAGAATAACCGGCATATTCGGATTTATATCCTCTAATTCAGATAAAGTAAAAGGTTTGTAATTAACAAACCTGGCTTGCGGCAAGTGGCTAACCTCGTATTCGGCCGGAGAGCGTGTATCCAGTAATATAAAAGGCGTTTTTTGTTGGTAAAGACTTGTAAGTTGATCTGGTTGAATGAGGGGTACCGTTTGTTTGTATAATAATTTAAGTTGCCGGTCAAATGCATTTTGCCCGCACCCGGGTATGGTTAAAGTAAAAAGCATTTGCGCTAACGAAAGTAGTTTTTTCATTTTATACCGTAGTCCGCCGCCATCGGTGCTTGCCTTTGCAGGGCGCCTGTAGCCATGTGGGTTCACAATAATAGTCTGATTATTTAATTTTCCTGCATCAAACTGGCGGATGTGTAATTAGTTTCAGATTTTTAAGCGTTTGAAATTGCCAGGCGAAAGTAAAATATAAAAATTTAATTTGTATACACGATTCTGATTATTAACCAAAAGGGTTAAAGCCAACATACGCGTGCCACGGCTGAATTGGCTAACCAGTAAAATTAAATTAGTTTCGCTCCGGGAATAACCCATTTCAAAAACAAAATTTTAAAAAAAATTATTTACCGCTTACACTATGAAGCATTATTTAATATGCCTGATTTTGAGTTTTGTTTGTTTAAATAGTATAGCGCAATCTAAAACTCCGGGTATGTATCAAAATCCGGTAATTGCGGGCGACTTTGCTGATCCATCTGTTATCCGGGTAGGAAATACTTACTACGCAGTTGGCACTTCTTCGGAATGGGGCCCGGCTTATCCCATTTATCAATCTAAAGATTTAGTGAACTGGCAGTATGTAGGTCCGGTTTTTAAAAGTTTACCCGACTGGACCATGGGCAGTTATTGGGCGCCCGAACTGTATTACCGCAACAATACTTTTTTTGTGTATTACACCGCGCGCCGTAAAACCGATCAGCGTTCTTACATTGGGGTGGCCACAAGCAAAGATTTAAGCAAAGGTTTTACCGATCACGGTTGTTTACTGGAATGGACCAGCGAAGCCATTGATGCCTTTGTGTTGGAAGATGCTGGTAAATTGTATATTACCTGGAAAGCCTATGGCCTGGACAAAGGCAAAGCCATCCAGATACTCGGCCGCGAGCTCACCCCCGATGGCCTTAAAGATACCGGCAATGTATTTACTTTGTTGCAAGCCGAACCGAACAACTGGGAAGCCGGCGGAGCCGAAGGACAAGCTATATTTAAAAAAGGCAAATATTTTTACATGACCTATTCCGGCAATACCTGCTGCGGTCCCGAATGTGATTACCAGGTAGGCATTGCCCGCGCCGAAAAATTACAAGGTCCCTGGGAAAAATTTTCCGGTAACCCCATTTTAAAAGGCGATGAAAACTGGAAATGTCCCGGCCACGGCACCGTAGTAACTACCCCGGATAACCGCTACTTTTACCTGCACCACGCCTACAACGGCACCGACTTCACTTACGCCGGTCGGCAGGGGGTATTAAGCGAATTAGTTTGGGATAACAACACAGGTTGGCCCACTTTTAAATACGGCATTAATACGCCGGTGCAAGCAGAAGCGCCAGTAAAAGTGGTGCAGCAGCAAAACCTGAATGTAGCGGCAGATTTTAAAAAAAAACCTCAGCATATTCCTTGGGTTTGGGATGTAAGCCAGCCCTTACCAGCGTATACCGTGAACAAGGGCTATTTGCAAATCAAGAATAATAGCGTATTACCGGTTGGTAGTTTTTTAGGCATGGTAATTAAAAAAGGCACTTATACTTTTACCACCGAAGTAGTGCCCCAAGCAGAAGTTTTACAAAGCATTTGTATTTACGGCGATGCTAAAAACGCCTTAGGATTTGGAGTGAGCCAGGAGTCATTGGAACTTTGGCAGATAAAAGACGGAAACAAGAAAATTTTAAAAAAGCAATCTTTACCGGATAACAAAACTCCCGTTTACCTGACATTATGGAGCAAAAAAGGAAAGAATTACCAATTTTCCTGGAAACACAAAGCCGGCAAAACCAACACGCTGGAAGTACCTAATGTAGACAGTTCGTATTTACCCCGCTGGGACCGGGCTCCCCGGGTAGGTTTAAGCGTAAGTGGCAAACAAAACAGCGCCGGCAAAATAAGTTCTCTTCTGCTGCAATACGATTAAATAAATGTGGGTCAGCTAAATCATAAAAATTTAAAAAATTTACCCGGTATCTAAATCAGTTTTAAATTAATTAGTGAAATTTTTCTTTTAAGATGGCAATCTCTATGGGCGGTGAAATGCGCTCGTAGAGAATGTTATAAGCGGCCGAAGTAATAGGCATAGGTACCCGCAGCTTTTTATTCAGCTCATGAATAATTTTAACGGCGTAATAACCTTCGGCAATCATGTTCATTTCTACCTGTGCCGATTTTACCGAATAACCCCGGCCTACCATATTACCAAAAGTACGGTTCCGGCTAAATTGGGAGTACGCGGTTACGAGTAAATCGCCGAGGTACGCGGATCCGCTTAAATTACGCGCTCCTGGGTGGATGGCCTGCAAAAATGCTTCAATCTCCTGCATGGCATTAGAAACCATCACCGCCTGAAAGTTATCGCCGTAGTTTAAACCATGGGCAATGCCACAGGCCAGCGCAATAATATTTTTCATGACGGCGCAGTATTCAATGCCATAAATATCTTCTACCGGCGTAGCCCGCACGTACCGGTTGCGCAGCAAAGCGCAAAAACTTTCGGCTAATTCCTTATCTAAAGCGCCAATGCTTAAATACGATTGTTTTTCCAGGGCTACTTCTTCGGCGTGGCAAGGTCCGGCAATTACGCATTGCTGATTCATGGGTACCCTAAAATTTGTTTGTAGGTATTCCGTTACCAGGCAGTTTTTTTCGGGAATCATACCTTTAATAGCCGACACCAAAAACTTGCCCGAGAAAATATCTGCTGGTAAATTCTGTAAAACCGATTCTACAAAAGCGGCGGGCACCGCTAAAATAACCCACTTTGCTTGTTTAATAACCGCTGCTAAATCCGTAGAAGGTTCTACAAACTGCAAGTCGAAAGTAACGCCGCTTAAATACCGGGCATTATGCCGGTAAGTTTGTAAATGCGCTACATCGGCTGCGTGCCGGAACCACCATTTTACCGGATTTTTGTTTTCCGAAATTATTTTTACCAGGGCAGTAGCCCAACTGCCGCCACCAATTACCGCTACGCTTTCCAAGGATTTAGTTTTAAGTTATAGTATCCAGTAGATGTATTAAGTTCTAAAATTAGGACAAGGTTTTTACTTTTAATAATTACCAATTGTAAAATCCAGTTGCAAAAGCATAAAGTCAGGGTATACCGTTTAATAATTTTTTAAAATTTTAAATTTTCCGGCTTGTAATTACTTTACATTGAAGGTGTTTGTATTCCCATCAGTAGTGCATTGCCACTAGCTTTAGCTGGTGGTACTAATTTGGTTCAATAAAAAAGGGTAGCCATTAGCTACCCTTCAGAAATTAAATTATGCTTAATTTTTAAGAATTACCTTCTTTTTCATCGCCTCCTGTTTTGTTCAAAGATTTTTCATCTTTCACAATAACAGCCGTACCATTTTTTAACTGAGAGGTTACTGCCCGGAACGGACCCGAAATTACTTCCTGACCGGGTTTTAAGCCGCTGGTAATTTCAATATTGTCAAAATCGCTGATTCCGGTTTTAACTTCCACCATTTTGGCTTTGCCGTTTTCCTGCACAAAAATTACTTCTTTCAATTTGTCGTTGGCAGCATCAGATTTGGCTTTGTTGTTTGCGTTGTCCTGGTTTTGGTTTTGCTGATTGGCCGGTGGCGCGGAGTTGTTGGTTCCTTCGCCGTTTTCGTTGCGCGTGGTTACGGCCGCTAAAGGTACCGATAAAACATTGTCTTTTTGTTCGGTAATAATATCCACGGAAGCCGTCATGCCCGGCCGGAAAGGAGTAGCATGTTTCTTTTTTAAATTATTGTAAGAATCGCTTAACAACCGGATACGCACTTCAAACTCGGTAACAGCCTCCAGGGTGGTGGCATCTTTAGCGGTGTTGGCTATGGCCGTAACTACGCCTCGGAACTTGGTATCGTCGTTGGAGTAGGAGTCTACTTCCACGATGGCCGAATCGCCGAGACCTACCCGGATGATATCGTTTTCGTTAACATTTACCCGTACTTCCATGGAGTTTAAGTTGGCAATCCGGAGCATTTCGGTACCCGCCATTTGCGATGTTCCTACTACCCGTTCGCCACGTTCTACGCTTAATTTAGAAATGGTGCCGCTCACGGGCGCGTAAATGGTGGTTTTCCGGAGGTTTTCGTTGGCATCGTTTAAGCTGGCCTGGGCGCTTTTTAAATTAAATTCCGATGCCCGGACTCGCTGGCGCGTCGATTCAATTTCCTGTAAACTGGCTTCGTACTGCGCTTTGCTCTGGTCAAAATCGGCCTGCGAAATCACTTTTTGCTTAAACAATTCTACGTTCCGCTCGTGGGTTAGGCGTATGTTAGTGCTGCTGGCAATTAACTGCGACAATTGCGCTTTGGCCTGGGCCAGGTTAGCCCGTTCGGTATTTACCCGGGCTTGCTGGGCTTCTACCATCGATTTGTAATTATCGGCCCGTATACGCAGCAATAATTGCCCTTTTACCACGGAGTCGCCTTCTTTTACGTGTAATTCCGTGATTTCACCGGATACGTCCGGACTAATTTTTACTTCTACTTCGGGCTGCACCTTGCCCGAGGCACTTACTTTTTCAATAATTTTAGTTTGCTTGGCTTTGGCTACCGTTACTTCTACGCCGTTAGGCTTTCCTATCCAGCCTTGTTTTTTTGCCACGGCCAGACCCGTTATTAATAACAGTGCTATAGCTCCTAATATATATAATAAGCGGTTTGATTTTCTTTTCGCCATTAGTGTTGCGGGTTAAATAAGCTAGAAAGTTATTTTTTTACCTTGATAGAAATCTAAAACTTTTAATCGGAAGGTGTACTCGTACTTTGCCTGTATTAGATCCAGTTGCGCTCGGGTAAAGTTATTGCGGGCCACGTTGTAATCCGTTGAATTGAGAACCCCATTGTTGAACCGGATTTCGGCGTTCCGGAACGTTAGCTGAAACGATTCTAACTGCTTTTTCATGGCAATAAATCGTTTTTGCGCCGCCACCGCATCGGCGTATGATTGTTGAATGGTTTGCCGGAGCTGGTTGCGGGTAATTTCGGTATTTAAAACGGCATTCTTGTGATTAATTTTTGAGCGTAACACGCCGTTTCGGGCACTGAAGCCATTAAAGATTGGAATGCTTAAATTTAAAAACAACCCAATACCGCGGTTATCCTGTAATTGGGTAAAATATGTATAATCTTCCACCACCGGCTGTCTGCGGGTAATGGCGGTAGTGACTGGTAAATTAGGGTCGCCATTTACAAAACCAACGGTGGCTAAGGTAGTTACTTCTGGCCCTTGATCTACCACCCGGTCCTTCAGCAGGTTAAAATGAGCCGTATTAAAATTTCCACCCAAGGATAATTGCGGCAGCAAGGCACCCTGGGATACTTTAACGCCCACCAATGCACTTTGAGCCCGTAGATCTGCCGCTTTAATTTCGGGCATGCGCTGCTGGGCTACATCAAATACATTATCGGCGTTGAAAGTAATAACATCTTCATCCGGATCTTTAATGTCCGGCTTTACTACTTTAAAATCAGGTAAATTTTGCAAATCCAGCAATTGCATTAAGTTAACCGCCGCAATATCGCGCCGGTTTTGGGCATTAATAATGCTTACCTCGTCGGTAGCGATTTGGGAATTAATCTCAAAAACGTTGTTTTCGGCCACACTACCCGCCTGAAAAAGCTTTTGGGTGCGGGCAGCCTGGTCTTTAGAACTGGCCAATTGCAATTTGGCGGCAGCTAATAATTCGTCGCTCAATATTATTTCTAAGTATTGCGAAACAATGTTTAACAGCACATCATTCTGAGTCTTTTCTAAATCTGAAAGCGAAGCCTGGTAATTCAGGTACGTTTGTTTAATGGAGTTGCGCAATTGAAATCCATTAAAAACCGGCACGTTGGCATTTACCTGAATGTTGTTAGTTCGGGTATTGCTGTTCACCAAAACCCCGGTAGTAGGGTCATTATTTAAACCCGAGTTAAAGCTGTACGAAGTACTTGCCCCCACAGTAGGCAATACGTTATTACGGGCTTGTTTGGCGTTTATAAATGCCAGTTCCCGGTTTAAGCCGGATTGTTTTAAAAGCAAATTATGCTCTAAGCCATATTCCACGCATTCTTGTAAGGTCCAGGTAGTTTTTTGCGGTTGCGATTGGGTTTGAGAGGTACTTTGCACTTGTGCTCGACCGGTGTAATTAGCCAGCATACCGGTGAGCAGCATACCGGCAACAAGCATTTTTTTGGATTGATTTACCATTATAAATCGATGTTAGGAATGTAAGTTAACTTTTTAATCCAACTAAGCTGGCCTATGTACTGCAGCGTAATGGGTTTTAAGCCGGTATCTACCTGAATAAAATGCCGGGCTAAATCGTTTTTAGCCCGCCGGGATACGTTCATGGTGGCAATATTGCAATCGTCGTGGGCAATTACGTTGGCGATAAACGCAATACTGCCTTTTACATCGTCGGCGTCGATGATGAGGGTGTGCAAATTAGCCGAAAAGTCACAAGTAAAGTCATCTACTTCCACAATGCTGATGACCCCACCGCCCCGGCTTTCGCCCACTACGTCTACCTGATTGGTAGCTCCGGTTAGTTCTAGTTTAATGGTATTGGGGTGCAGGGTAGAGGCATTACCCACCGACCGGAAAGTGTATTTTAAACCGGCGCCGGCGGCCAGATCTAAAGCATTTTTAATCTGCGGATCGTCGGTGGCAAAATCCAGTAAACCGGCAATTACGGCCCGGTCGGAACCGTGTCCTTCGTAGGTGCGGGCAAAAGAATTATAAAAAGTAATAATGGCGGTTTGGGGCGCTTCTCCTAACAGGCGTATAGCAGCTCGGGCAATGCGCACCACGCCAGCGGTATGCGAACTGGAGGGACCAATCATTACCGGCCCGATCATATCAAAAATACTGCTTTTCTCCGCCATCTAGTAAATAACGTTTGGGTGCATTTAGCGCATCAAATTTAGTGTTTACCAGCAATTAATAAAGATTTCCAGATTTTTATTTAGCTTCCGAGACAGGTGGCCCAACTTCCGGGTAAACCAGTTGTATAATGCAGATGGATTATTAGCCGGTTTTCAGCGTCTCGCTTTTTTAAAATTTTAAGGGCCTAACGTATCTGCAAGTAAGCAGTAGCAGAGGCCGGAATATGCCCGGTATAGATAAACCAGGAGAAAGTGAGGCGCATGCCAGCCCAAATAGTTTAAACTTCAAGCGTTAGAACCGGAAATAAAGAAGCAGATGCAAATTATTTTATTATGGTTGCCCGCTTTAACCGGAGATTAAAAATTTTGCCTTAAGTTTACGGATTCACAACCTCTGATTTTTACATGAGCATTCATTTTGAACCCAAAGTACTGGAGCAGCTAAAAAAATTAGAAGAAAAGTATGCCGCCTTGGGTCAGGATTTAGCCGCTTACCTGGAAGGGCTCTATCATTCTGATTTTTTAAATTATTGGGATTACATTCATCTGGATACCTTGTTAAGCCTGCAAACGCCACGTACAACTATTCCGGACGAAAAGATATTTATTCTTTATCACCAAATTACGGAGTTGTACTTCAAGCTTTGCTTGAACGAGTACGAACAAATTGGCAATTTGCCGGCCGATGCCCTTCCGGAGTTAATACAACGTTTAAAACGAATCAATCGCTACTTCGAAAATTTAATTGATTCGTTTGATGTAATGGTAGATGGCATGGATCCGAACCAGTTTCTGCAGTTCCGGATGGCGTTAATGCCGGCCAGCGGCTTTCAATCGGTGCAGTTCCGGATGATTGAAATTTGCTCCACCGATTTGCAAAACCTGGTAGATAAAGAAAAACGCAAAGCCTTGGGCCTGGCTGCCAGCCAGGACGAAATGATGGGTTGTATTTACTGGAAAGAAGGTGCTACTGAGTTGGGTTCCGGTACCAAAACCTTAACCTTATTGCAGTTCGAAGCAAAATACACGGAGACCTTATTAAAACTGGCGCTGGATTATAAAAACAAAAACGTATGGGCCGTGGTTAAACGATTACCCGAAGCCGATCAGCAAAACCCCAAGTTAATCCGGCAACTAAAAGAACTGGATAGCAACGTAAACGTAAACTGGCCCTTGATGCATTACAAATCGGCGGTACGTTATTTACAAAGCGAGAAAGGGAGCATAGCGGCCACCGGCGGTACGAACTGGCAACAATACTTACCGCCTAAATTTCAAAAGCGCATTTTCTTTCCGGAAATCTGGAGCGAACAAGAAATTGCTGATTGGGGCAAGGGCTGGGTAGATAAAGTTTTAAGTGAATTATAAATATATAAAATACTTATAGCAAATAATATAATACGGATTTATTACGCTTCACAGCATTTACGTAAATCCGAATTTTTAAAAAATTTTATTTTCTAGCTGTTCTTACCGGAGTTGTTACTTTTATCGCCCAGATTGGCCAATTATTCGTTCATGCAGTTATTATTTTATTTGCTTTTGTTACTGGCTTTTCTGTTTTTAACCGGATGTACTGCCTCTGGCGATTCTAAGCCGCAAAGTACCTTTAATACCAACAGCCAACCGGTTTCGCATGCACTATTTACCAGTTTATTACAAAAATACGTAGACGAACATGGCCGGGTAAATTACCGGGGTTTGCTCCAGGATAGTGCTTCTTTAAATCAATACCTGCAATTACTTTCTCAAAATCCGCCGGGGCCTAACTGGACCACCAACGAAAAACTGGCTTACTGGATAAATGCTTATAATGGGTTTACCTTGAAACTAGTGTTGCGCCATTATCCCGTAAAAAGTATAAAAAATATTGGTAATAAATTAGCCATCCCCTTTGTGAATACCGTTTGGGATATTTCTTTTATTAAAATTGGGGATAAATCATTTACCCTTAACAAAATAGAGCATGGTATTTTAAGAAAAGATTTTACCGAACCCCGCATTCATTTTGCAATTGTGTGCGCGTCTCAATCCTGCCCCAAATTACGACGTGAGGCGTATACCGCCGCTAATATAGATACGCAGCTAAACAATCAGGCCGAAATTTTTATCAATGATCCTTTCCGCAATAAAATACAAACCAATCAGGTTCAGATTTCAAAAATATTTAGCTGGTTTAAGGGTGATTTCACCCGCGAAAAATCTTTAATTGCTTACCTCAACCAATATTCTACAATTAAAATAAACCCGGATGCCCGGGTAAGTTCGTTGCCTTATAACTGGAATTTGAATGAGTAATTCTTAACCTAACTAGCAAGCGCCTGAAAGGTGAGTTTTTGAAGAGATAAAATAAGGTAAACAGTTAAAAAATTAGCGTTTTACCTGCTTCCAGCTTCATGCAATGTAAAGGGAGCGGAAAATATTAGCCAGTTTTCATCTGGCCGTAAGTTAAAAACTTCCGCTTATTAGTATCAACCAGCTACAAGCTGGCGGTAGATAGGAGAGTTGGAGAATAGTTAAATGCAAGAATCTAACTAACCGGTCAGTTAGATTCTTGCAAAATAACCTAAATCAAAACTTTCCAACTTTCCAACCTTCAAACTTTTCAACTTTTCAACTCACTACTATTGCGACCAGGCGGTGGGTTCGCGGTCCCAGCGGTGTTGTTTTAGCTGATGAAGTAAATCTTGCGGCAAGCCTTGGCCGTCGCTGGCTTTCAGGTTAGCTTCAGCGTGGTTAACTTTGCGCATTCCCGGAATTACGGTGCCCACCTGCGGATTACTTAGAATAAAACGCAAAGCCATTTCGGGCATGCTCATGCCGGCCGGTAGCAAAGGTTTTAACGCATCGGCGTGCTCCACGCTGGAAATTAAATTTTCCGGTACAAAATAAGTGCTTCGCCAATCATCTTTCGGGAAAGTAGTTTCTTTCGTAAAGGTTCCGGTTAAAGTTCCTTCATCAAAAGGCACCCGGGCAATAATACCCACGTCTAACTTTTCGCATAACGGGAATAATTGATCTTCCGGCGCCTGATCAAAAATATTATAAATTACCTGTACCGCTTCAATTAAACCGGTGTGCAGTGTATTTAGTACGTTGTTAGGTTCCCAGCGATTTACACTTACGCCCATGGCCTGAATTTTACCGGCTTTTTTTAAATCTTCCACGGCCCGTTGCCAGCGTTCATCCTCGGCCCAAGCATCTTCCCACACGTGAAACTGTTGCAAATCAATAGTTTCTACATTTAAGTTTTTTAAACTTTTCTCGGTGTACTCCACAATGTGGTCGTAGGGAAAACAATCTTCCAGTTTAGATTGGCGGTTAGAGGGCCATTGAAAGTTTTTCGGCGGAATTTTAGTAGCCAGGTACAACTTCTTGTCCGGGTACCTTTTTTGTAAACTGCCTAAAATTTGTTCGCTTCTGCCGGAGCCGTAGCCCCAGGCTGTATCGAAAAAATTACAACCGCGTTCTACGGATAAATCCAGCGATTTATTTGATTCATCGTCGTCGGACCCCGTCCAGCCGGCTAAGCCCCACATGCCGTAGCCAATTTCGCTGACCTGCCAGTTGGTGCGACCAAATCTTCTGTATTCCATAATTTTTATTTATATATAATATAGTAAGTAAAATCTTAGGATATGCCCTGTTTCTGGTAAAACAAAAATTTAAAAATTTTGTAAAGCGGTGTATAATTTATGAACCGGTAAGCCCATTACGTTGTAAAAAGAACCTTCTAAGCGCTCAATGGCCACCATGCCAATCCAATCCTGGGCGCCGTAAGCCCCGGCCTTGTCAAAAGGTTTTTGGGTTTGTACGTACCAGGTGATTTCCTGCTGGGTTAGATTTTTAAAAAATACCCGTGTTACATCGTGCAATATTACTTTTTTGGTACTAGATAGTAAGCAAACACCGGTAAATACTTCGTGCATTTTGCCGGAAAGCTCTTGCAACATGGCATACGCCTCCGATGCATCCGCAGGTTTATTTAATACCATGTCTCCCAGACACACAATGGTATCGGCGGTAATTAATACTTCTTGCGCTTGTAAATCCGGGAGGTACGCATCGGCTTTTTTGCTGGCCAGGTACTCGGCAATTTCTGCACGTTTTAAATAATCCGGAAAAGATTCTTCCACGTCTTTCACGCGAACCGAAAAATCTAAACCTAGATTCTTTAATAATTCGTGCCGCCGGGGCGAGTTAGAAGCAAGCACTATTTTCGAGGTAAAATTCATTTTGTTTGATTGAACTAAATACAAAGCCCGAAATAACTTTAGGGTAAAAAAAAGTTGATTTTTGGGGCATTAAGGCGCCGCTATAACAAACGGTTTTTACTTGCTCCATGGTTACCGCATTGGTAATAAAAGCCACGGCAGCTTCGCCATGATCTACCCGGGCCAGGCATTCGGCAAAATTACGAATGTATTGAATCTGCTCGGAATAGCGTTGGGCTTCCTGGGCAATGCCCAGGATTTTTTCAAAAACAAAATAATGCAGAACCGTTAAATCCAAGGCTTTTACTACATCTGGCAGTTGCCAGTTAATTTGCGCGTGTACCTCGGGTTTTAGCCGTATTTTGTAAGGCTTGCCGTATAAATACATGCCAAAAGCCCACGGTTTGCCCACGATAATTTCGTTTAAATCATAAGGATCCGAAAGCTCGGTTAATGTAAAGTAAATAGCCAAATTTTTTAAAAATTCTTCGCTGGATAAGGAAATTTGGGTTACCAGCCGGTGCGTGGGTAATATGCGCACAGCACAAGCCTCGGTATTGGTTAAATAAATAAAATGGTAATTATAAGGCTCCTGGCCGGTGTGGTTTTGGTTGCCCGCCATCTGGCTCTTACGGTATTGCAACGATCCCTCGTACCGGTGGTGTCCATCGGCCAGCAAAACCGGTTTATCTTTTAAAGTATTAACAAATTCTTTAATTATCCGGGCGTCTTGAATCACGGCTACCACATCGCGCACGCCCTGGTAATCTTCTGATTCGTGCAGCGGCGCTTGTATGGCTTCGTCCATGTACTTCTCCAGCATAAAATCCGGATCGGTGTATAAACCATGCGTGGGGCTTACCTGCATTTGGGTAGCTGCCAGCAAAGCAATGCGGTCGTTTACCGAAGCCGGCAGGGTGTTTTCGTGGCGGAGCAAAACTTTTTCGGACCAGTCGTAAGCCCGCATGTGGCACATAAAACCCTTCCGGCAATATTCCTGGTCGGAGCCCGGCAACCGGAAATACTGATAATACACGTAAATGCCAGGTAAGTAATCTTGCCGCAAAATGCCTTCGGTTTTCCAGTTTTGTAAGCGTTCGGCTGCTTCCTGAGCCGGATCAATGCCTTGCGGTACCGATAGGTGGATGCTGTTAAAAGGATTTTGGTACAAAGCTTCCCGTTGTTTTACCGAAACCACATCAAAAAGGGGAGAAGTTAAATCCTGTATGTTTTTGCTCAGTTCCTGGTTGTATCGCCAACCCCGGAGCGGAATTATTTCGGCCAAAGTTTTGGGTTTAAGTAGAAGAAATTTTAAAAAATTTAAATTTTAAAGATTGATTTAAGGAGCTAACCGGCCAATTTGCCAACTAAGGTTATCCGGATTTTTAGTGTAAATAATGCGGTCGTGCAGCCGGTTGGGCCGGCCTTGCCAAAACTCTACCAAGATGGGTTGTACCACGTAACCCCCCCAGTGTTCAGGCCGGGGTATTTTATTTAGGCCAATAAATTTATGTTCGTACTCCGCATTTAATTTTTCCAGTTCTGCGCGGTTGCTCACGGTTTTACTTTGCGGACTAGCCCAGGCTCCAATCTGGCTACCCAAAGGGCGGCTCCAGAAATATTCATCCGATTCTTTATCCCGAGCTTTTACTACCTGACCTTCTACCCGTACCTGGCGCTCTAATTCGGGCCAGAAAAAAGTAAGGGCCACCGCTGGGTTGTTGGCCATATCTTGCCCTTTGTGGCTTAGGTAATTCGTAAAAAAAAGAAACCCCTCGGGCGGTACGCCTTTCAGTAACACTACCCTGGCCGAAGGTACCCCCGCCTGGTTGGCGGTAGCTAATACCATGGCCGTGGGTTCCGGCACATTGGCGTCTATTGCTTCTTGCAACCAGGTATTAAATTGTGCCAAGGGATTCGGTGCTACCAGGCTTTCGTCGAGTACTTGCCGTGCGTAGTTTTTCCGGATATCCGCCAGGTTTAAACTAGAATTCATATATTTAAAAAATTATATTTTTAATAGACTTAATACAAATTTTTAGCGGTAATTTCGTATATCCTATTAATTTTTTGTAATTTGCTTGCTAAATTCTGTCTTCTTTTCGTAATACAAATAGGTATTATACCGGAAAAAAGAAGATAACTTTTCAAATCTGAGAAAATAAATTTTATAAAGTAGATTATTTTCTAAAATACTACTACTATTAACCCAGAATAACGTAAAGCGATAGGATATTTACCTAATTTTAAAAAATCCGAAGCTAGCAAGTATTATGGCGAAAGTTAAAAGTGGCAGTATCTTAATTTCTGAGCCTTTTCTGGGGGATCCGAATTTTGAACGCACGGTGGTACTTATTTGTAAACACGATACGGAAGGATCTTTTGGTTTGGTATTAAACCGGAAGGCTAATCTAAAACTAAGCGATGTGCCCGAATTGGAGCACTTAAACTTTGATATGGAGTTGCACCTGGGTGGCCCCATGGAGCATAATACCTTACATTATATTCATCAGATTCCAGAACTGGAAGAATCTATTGTTTTGGGGCCTAACGTATACTGGGGCGGGGATTTTGAGCAGTTAAAAGTTTTACTAAGTTCCGGCGCTGTAGATACCGACGATATCCGGTTTTTTTTAGGATATTCGGGTTGGTCGGCCTCGCAACTGGAAGATGAAATAAGAAATAACGTTTGGATTGTAAATAATACCGCAACCGATAATTTATTTAACTTAAATGTAGAGTCGCTTTGGCGCGATATACTAAAACAAATGGGAGGTAAATACAAAATTTTGTCTAATTACCCCATCGACCCAAGTCTAAATTAATACAACCCGGCTTTGTACATAAGCAAATGCATCATGTTAGATAACGAAAAAAATAATCTGCCCGATAACGAAAATACTTCTGGTTTAAGCGCACCGGCAACCGACAATCATCTGCAGCAAGTATTGGAAAAAAGGCTAGCCGAAATTAACGCCCGGAAAGAAGAAGGAACGCAAGCTATGGGCGGTAACCCCGGTCCGGGATTAGCAGATCCAACGGTAGTGCCTCAGGACGAACTGGCCACCGGTACAGATAAACCAGCTAATAATGTGGTGGTCGAAAATGCCGGAGATGCTGGAGCAAGCGAAAATACTTCTGCGGCAGCCAGCGATAGCCCGGCATCACCGCAAGGTACCGTAAATGCAGCTTTACCACCCATTGAAAGCAGCGTAGTGAACCAAGCTGATGAGGTATCGGGCTTTGAAGGCGATTTAACCAGCAGCCAGGATATTGCCCCGGATGAACCCATGTCCGAAACCATTTCGGATGCGGTAGAGCCTAATGCTTCGGAGTCGACGACCGAAGCTCCGGCCCAAGCAACTGCCGAAAGCCCGAATACGGACGAAAATCCGGCCGCACCGGAAATGAGCACTGCCGGCATTATACCGAAACAGGAACAAACTGCTGCTCAACAAACTCTGGCTAGCAACCCCGACGAGGCCAATGCAGCAGAAGCAAACCAGGAACATCCGGATGAAGCACATTCCGATGATTACATTCCCGAAATAGATTACAGCACCTTACCGGTGCCCGAACTAAAAAAGCAATTAATAAAAGCTTATAAAACTTCGGACCCGCGCAAAAATGCCCGGCAGATTTTTGAAATGTACCGGCAATACGAATTGCGCCTGGCTGCCGAAAAACACGAAGCTTTAGATAAGTTTATTGCCGACGGCGGCGACAGCGAAGATTTTGAATTTCATAGCAGCCCCGAAAACCAGGAAATTGAAAAAGGGTTTCAGCAGTTCCGCGATAACCGCAACCGCGAGTTAAAGAAAGAAGAAGAGCAAAAAGAAAAAAACTTAAACCGTAAAAACGAGCTTCTCGAACAACTGCGCAACCTGGTAGACGCGGCCGAAACGAAAAACAGCGCCGATAAACTAAAAGCCATCCAGAGTGAGTGGAAAGCGATTGGTGCCGTACCTACTTCCGACTCGCAGCAGTTATGGAACTCGTATCACGCCTTGCTGGATAAGTTTTACAATAACCGGAGCATCTTTTTTGAATTAAAAGAACTCGACCGCAAGAAAAACTTACAGCAAAAAATGCAGTTAGTAGAACGGGCCGAAAGTTTATTGCAAAACCCATCCATTAACGCTTCGTTGCAGGAGCTGCGGCATTTGCACGAAGAATGGAAAAATATTGGTCCGGTACCCAACGAATCGCGCGACGCTATTTGGGAGCGTTTTATTCAAGCTTCTGAAAAAATTCACGAACGCAAAAAAGAATACCTGAACGTACGGAAAGCTCAGGAACAGGAGAATTTGCAACGTAAATTAAACGTGCTGGAAGTAATTGCGCCTTACCAAACTTTTAACTCCGACCGGATTAACGATTGGCGCGATAAAACCGATGAAATTCAGAAAATAAAAGAACAGTGGGATTCTATTGGTTTAGTGCCCAAAGAAAATGCCGATGAAGTAAATAAGCGTTTCTGGAGCAGCTACAAAGCTTTTTACCAGCATAAAAATGCGTTTTTTAAACAGCTCGACGAGCAGAAAATGCAAAACCTACGGCATAAAACCGAACTCTGCGAGCAAGCCGAAGCATTAAAAGACAGCACCGATTGGGACGAAACCAAAGAACGCTTAATTCAGTTGCAGAAAAAATGGAAAACCATTGGCCGGGTGCCCGATAAGTACTCCGATAAAATCTGGAACCGGTTCCGGGCAGCGTGCAATGAGTTTTTCGACCGGAAGCAAAATCAGCAAAGCCTGAAAGAGGCCGAGCAGGAGCGGGCCGCATCTGAGAAAATAGCTTATTACGATAAGTTAGCTAGCCGGCTGAGCCACTCCGCTACTACCATTGGTTCTTTAGAAGAGTTTAATACCCTTTTAACGGAATGGCGCAGTTTTGATGAAGCCGGCGGCCGGGCCAATCCAAAATTAGAGGAGCGCTTTTTTGATTTGCTGCAAAAGTACCTGGATACGGTGCCCGACCTGAGTTACGAAAGAAAGAACGATTTAATTTTTCAATTGCAACTCGATCGTTTGCGCCAGCATCCGGATGCCAGCCATAAGCTATACCAAAAAGAACAAAATATCCGGAAAGAAATCAGTAGCCTGGAGAACGATATAAGCACTTTAAAAACCAATATCGAGTTTTTTGCCAGGTCAAAAAATGCGGAAAAGTTGCGCGAAGAGTACCAGCAACGCATCGAAGAAGCCAATACCCGCATGAATATTTTAAAAAAACAGCTTCGGGTAATCCGGTCTTAAAAAATATTCGTTTTGATTTTCAATCATTTAAAAAAAAATAGTGAAATACCGGAAGGCGGCATTTGCATTATTAAACAGCTTTACTAATTTTGTACCCGCTAACAAACACGTAGCACTAATTTAATGAAAGCCTCCTTAGCTCAGCTGGTAGAGCAACTGACTTGTAATCAGTAGGTCGTTGGTTCGATTCCGACAGGGGGCTCTTAATTTTAAAGCACTTATAAGATTTTGTCTTGTAAGTGCTTTTTTGTTTTCGCACAATTTGCATACTTATTCAGCTTTAAAACATACTTAGTTAAAAATATTAATCCTGTTCCAATTTTGTAACTGAACAATAGAACAATTAGCACTAATATCAGTATGTTCGACAAAAATTATTAGCTTTTATAACACATGCTGAAATATTTATCAACACTCTCAATGATATCAAAGTAAAGCTAAATGGTAAGGAGTATGATTATATAAGAGCTTGTGGTTTACTGAGGCACCTTTTAATGGATAAGCATCCTCTTGTTCATATAGTTAATAGAATTTATAAATTACGTATTTATTTTGAAGGGTCTTTTGAATTCAATCCTCGACCTAATGCTTTATTATACTGGAAAAGCATAGAACCATTTAGAGGAATGATTACTAAGGTTGAACTACCTCAATTTTTAAAATCAAACATTCTATTGTTTTATGATCATATATATAATGTCCAGGATATAATACAATATACTTCTCATATAACGTGTGGTGTCCATTCTCAACCAGCAAAAACAGAAAGAGAATTAAATTTACAATCTTGGATTGCAGACGCAGGAATATCGTACATGTCTATTAGAGCAATTTGTGTTGTAAGTTTGAATGCTCTATTGCCGTTAGAACTAGAAATAAAAAAAGATTTGCAGTAAAGACGGATCCGCACCTGCAGTATTAACATCGTAACTACCAGCATCGGAAACGCTGGTGTTTTAAAGCATCGGATTATAATTTAGCGAAAATAAAATATCGGGGTTTTACCTTCCTTAACTGTATTTTCCGGATTTGTGTTTGAGAAGGGTAGTGGTTTTATCTTTATTATCCATAGCCTTAATTCAAATCAATGTTATTAGAGCCTATCAAAATAGCATTTCTTAATTTTCGCAAGTGGAAGTAAGTGTCTGAGTTGCCTTTATCTAATATACCTTCATTAATAGTATAGAGAACCAAGTAGTACAATTGACTTTCTTAATACAAAATAGATAATAAATTTATTTAATATGGATGATAGTTTCTTGGTTATCGGAACGCGTATGAATATCATTGATACTATTTACAGGAAAAATGCTAATCCCGCCAGATAACTTTATTTTGACATAATCATCACCAACGTAAATAATCTTGCATCTATGATCGTAATTGCCCGTTGA
Source organism: Adhaeribacter swui (assembly GCF_014217805.1). NCBI lineage: Bacteria > Pseudomonadati > Bacteroidota > Cytophagia > Cytophagales > Hymenobacteraceae > Adhaeribacter > Adhaeribacter swui. Next base: position 5,132,295 of record NZ_CP055156.1, on the reverse strand, counting down.
ACGTAAATACAATGCAATTGGCTGATCTTTGAACTTAGTTAGCAACTCCTTAAATGTTTTAGGATTCTCTTGAATTGGTATTGTGTAGCTTGAATTAAATTGAGGGCTTGCTAATCCTATAACACTTAAAAAGAATAGTGATGAAAGAAGTTTAAGCATAACTGTTTGTTTAATTGTTTAAAGAGTTATTAATATACAATTAAATCCATTCGGTATTTATTCTATCTTAAACTTGTGCCGATAATCCTGTTTATAAATTAAAATACGCATGTATTTTTTGCATGCACTACATCATAGCATTAATTAACCTCAACCTTTAAATCTCTTCAGGTGCTATTCTACTAACCGCATTCCTATAAAAAGGCGAAATCACCCTATTTACTCTTTAGACATCCCATTGTTCTTTAGTCATATTGGAAGTTTCCTCCCTCACATAACCCCATCAAAGCTCGTATTACTCTTATCATTTTCTTTCTGGCATTATAAATCCCTATTCCTAATGTATGTAAGCAATCCTTTACTACTTGTATTAGCATAAGAGATAATGAAATTAATTGCTAAATATTTTAGATTATTATTAAATATTAGTATTATTGCTAATATAATTAGTTTAATAAATTGTGATAGTCATCTTTTAGTTAGCTGAAGTTTCTATAAATGCTACACTGTATCTTGAACCATATTAATATTTGGAGCTTTTTTTGTATATGTAGTATATTATATATAGTTTGATTATGCCGGAAACGCACATTATTTATTTTGGACTAGCATTTCTAACGAGTTTTAACTTGCTGCTTGTTTTTATAAGCTTAAACTTTTTCTTAAAGAACAAACAAGCGCATTATGCTTTGCAGGCAGAAAAATTCGCGCTGATGAATAAGCACGAAAACCAAAGGCAATTACACCAGTCTTTAAAGTTTTTTAAAAAAGATAAACCATTACTTAGTTGTTATCAATCGTTGTTCTCGAAATACTTACCCAGCAATAATTAAATAATCTGTGGCTGAAATTTCAAAATTTTAAAAATCCAATAAACGGATTGTAACTAATGCCCGGAGGTGCCGTTACTACGAGTCCGAAAGAGATTTGGGGTTAGTTATACAAAATTTTAAATTTTATGAAAGCAACAGAAGCAAACCAATCGGCTAAACAAAACCCGCAGGAACAATACCGGCAGCCGCCAACCCCGGAGCCGCCGCAGTCTGTACCGGGGAGCGAAGCCGAAATGCAGTTAAAGCCAGATCACGGCGAAACAAGCTATAAAGGTTCCGGCAAGTTAACTAACCGAAAAGCAGTAATTACGGGGGGCGATTCGGGTATTGGCCGGGCGGTTGCCATAGCATTTGCCCGCGAAGGTGCCGATGTGCTGATTTCTTACTTAAACGAAGACGAAGACGCGAAAGAAACAGCCAGGTTAGTGGAAGAAGCTGGCCGCAAAGCCGTGTTGGTTCCCGGCGATATTAGCGACGAAGAACATTGCAAACAGATTATAGAACGGGCAGTAAGCGAATTAGGTGGCCTGGATATTCTGGTGAACAATGCTGCTTTTCAAATGGAGCGCGAATCGTTGCAGGAAATTTCGACGGAAGAATGGGAAAAAACTTTCCGGATTAACATTAATGCCATGTTTTTCTTGTGTAAAGCCGCGGAACCACATTTAAAACCAGGTAGTACTGTGGTAAATACCACGTCGGTAAATGCTTACAAGGCTCCTCCTAAGTTAATTCCTTATTCGGCTACTAAGGCTGCCATTCAAAATTTCACGGTTAGCTTAGGCCAACTCTGGGCCGATAAAGGTATCCGGGTTAACTGCGTGGCTCCAGGACCAATCTGGACGCCTTTAATACCCAGCACCATGTCGGAAGATCATGTAAAAGCGTTTGGCGAAAATGTGCCTTTAAAACGGGCAGGGCAGCCCGCCGAGTTAGCGCCCATTTATGTTTTGTTGGCGTCTCAGGACTCCAGTTACATGACTTGCTCTACGGTGCAGGTTACCGGTGGGTACCCTACTATTTAAAAAAGATATTACTTATAATACCATTAAAGCCCAACCGTTCTATATAGGCCCGGTTGGGCTTTTAAATTATCATTAATGAGGTATTAAATTTTTAAAAATTTCAGAAAAGTACCATCTCAATTTTCAAGCAAATAAAGCACAACCTGAAAAATATGTATTTGTTTCACAATGGTTTCCAATATCTTCTTACTGGCATAGTATTTAATATTGGTATATGAAAAATCATCATAATTGCGCTAAAATGAACTTATCGGATTTTAACAAAGCTACGCAAGAAGAATGTACCGCCTGGTTACTGCAAAATGGAACTTACCTGGCCGACCGGCACTGCCAAGGTAGTAAAGTACGATTGTACCATTTAGGAGATTTCTACGCCGAGGTTTTTCACCGGTCCTGGGATAACCAAGTTTATTTTGTAAAAGGTTTTAAAAACGAAAACGTATTAAAACTATATCTGCATACCATTCAGCTCGCCGAATTATAATTGTTCCGGTACAAAATTTTTCTGTTTTGTAAAGTTATCTATTGTCAGTAATCTGCGTAATTAAGGTTACCCGACTGTTTTAAAATAAGTTTATTTAAAAAGCGGTTAAACTTTATAGCGCGCATGGCCACAAAAAGACCTAGTTTAAAAATTCATAAAACCACCATGTGGATTTTTATTTGTGTGGTGCTGGTATTTGTAGTGATAACCTTGATCGCTTTAAATGATAGCGCAGAACGGAATGGCCGTAAATTAATGCCAGGCAAACACGGCATTAAATACAAAAAAGAACGAAGCAACAAAGACGGATAGCTACCGGTATTTGCCTACAATTATTAGCTATTCTGTATTTTAAAGCTATTTATTGGTGCCGTACACTTCTTTTAGTTGCTGCGTTAAATATTGATAAGCCAGGGGGATTTCTTTGGCCGCATCATTTACTTTAGCTTCCACCACAATCGGGCCTTGGTATTTTATTTTTTTCAAAGCTTGTAAGTACGGCCTAAAATCTTCTCCTACTACGCCAGGCACTGTTCTTTTTTCTTTTTCGGCAATTTCTACGTGCACAATTATTTTGCCCGCATCAATAATATGTTGCGGCGGCTCGTTTTCTTTTAGCATGTGGTAAATGTCGGCGTTTAACCGAAAGTTGGGGTGGTTTACCTTTTTCACAATTTCGGCGGTTTCCTGCACGGTATTTAAAAAGTTGGTTTCCGTGCTGTTTAAGCTTTCTATGGCAATGGTTACGTTGTGTTTTTTGGCCAGTAAAGCCATTTGCCGGCACAAAGGAATAAACTTTTCTTTCGCTAACTCATTGCTATAACCATCGGGTAAGCGGCGGGAACCGCCACTGCCCAGCACAATAACCGGAATATTTGCTTTTTTAGCCCGGGCAAATACCTGATCTACGTGGGCCAACACTTTAGCTTCGTCTACTTCCGGACCTGCTATTTTTAAACTTCCAGGAAATAAAACATTACATAAGTAAATCTTGGTACGGGCTTTTTTGATTTTTTGTAAGTTCTCCTGAAACTGCTCTTCCGATAAAGTAGGCGACAGCATTTTACCAACCGTTTCCCCGAGCAAATGAAAACCCGCGGCATACGCCAAACTATCTTGCTCAATGGATTCTACTAAGCCTAATTCGGGTATTTTTTGTGCCTGCGTTGTTACGTAAGGCGAAATACTAAGCAAACTAACAAGCAAGTAATGGTGAGCGCGCATAAGATTTTTAAAATTTAATTTTTTAGATTCTTAAAGTAAACGCTTTTCAGGTAATTGCCAAGTAACCATCGTTATTCTCTGAATAATGCATCGTTATTTAATAGGTTAAAACCAGAAGTTAGCTGTTGCCCTAAGGCTCTACCTCTTATTTAAGCAGGCGTTTTACCTGAAGGTATTGCCAGCTTGATGCTCCTGTTACATTAAAAATTTTTTAAAAATTTACAATTTAGGGTAGCCATAAAAGATCTGGTGTACGAAAGCTTGGTTTATACAATTAGCCTTATAACTTTGAAGATGCAGAAAAGAAGCTTTTTGCTTTAACGGATAGCGCTGGCCAATTGTTAAAATTTAAAAAATGGGTCAGTATGCTTTAACTTCTTTGCCTGCGCGGCTAAGCTATTTTTAATCAGGTAATATGCGATTCATCTTTAAACCTTTTAGTAAACAAACCAAGCTGTTTTGGGTGTCGGCGGTGGCGCCCGCTATTTTTTTAACCGGTTTTACCAAAGACGATCCCACCGGAAAAAAGATTGTACGGTTAACTGCCGCCGAAGCTACTGCCCGGGCCAAGGCTATTGAAGCTACCGAAAATCCAATCTTAGATGCGGGATTGAGCATGCACGTGTGGGGCGTTGATTCTTTAATTGCCGACCCGATTGCCATTGACATAGATGATAAAGGCCGCTTGTTTTATACCCGCACCAACCGGCAAAAAAGTTCGGAGTTTGATATCCGGGGCCACCAGGACTGGGAAATTCCTTCCATCAGTTTGCAAACCGTGGAAGATCGCCGGGCATTTCTGCGCAAAACTTTAGCTCCCAACTTAAGTGGCCAAAATAATTGGTTACCCGATATGAACCAGGATGGTTCGCATGATTGGCGCGACTTAACCGTGCAAAAAGAATACGTGTTTCGGGTAGAAGACACGGATGGGGATGGTATTGCGGATTTCCGGCAACTGGTTGTGGAAGATTTTAACGACGAAGTTACCGATGTGGCCCACGGTGTACTAGCGCATAACAACGAACTATACGTTACGGTTGCTCCGGATATGTGGAAGCTGCGGGACAAAGACGGTGATGGTTTAATGGATGAAAAAAAATCGCTGATGACCGGTTTTGGCGTACATATTGGTTTTAGCGGGCACGGCTTATCTGGTTTAGAAGTAGGGCCCGATGGCAAAATTTACTGGCAAATTGGTGATATTGGGTTTAATGGCAAAGGGCCTGATGGTAAAAAATGGGAATACCCGAACAGTGGCGTAGTAGTACGTTGTAATCCGGATGGTTCTGATTTTGAAGTTTTTGCTTCTGGTAACCGCAATACTCACGAATTTGTATTCGATGAATACGGTAACCTGATTAGCCACGATAACGACGGCGACCATGCTGGCGAAAAAGAAAGATTGGTTTACATTGTAAACGGCGCTGATATTGGCTGGCGCAGCAACTGGCAATATGGCAAATACCGCGACCCGGATAATAATACCTACAAAGTATGGATGGACGAAAACATGTACAAGCCCCGCTTTGAAGGACAAGCCGCTTACTTTACGCCAACCATCGCCAATTACGTTAGCGGCCCGGCGGGTATGCTGTACAACCCCGGCACGGCGCTTAGCCCGAAATACAAGAATCACTTTTTTGTAGGCGAGTTTACCGGCAGTGCTGCCCGGTCGGGCATTCATGCGTTTACTTTAAAACCGAAAGGCGCAGGTTTTGAACTCGGTGAAACTAAAAAAATTGTGGGTAACGTGTTAGGCACGGGTATCGATTTTGGTCCGGATGGAGCCATGTACGTAGCCGACTGGATTAATGGCTGGGGTACCAAAAACAACGGACGCATCTGGAAACTTGATGATAAAAGCCAGACAAACTCGCCGGAACGGCAATTAACAAAAACTTTACTGGCCGCTGATTTTGCAAAAAAAACGGATGCCGAACTGAGCGAAATTTTAAAAAATCCGGATATGCGGGTTCGCCAGAAAGCGCAGTTTGAGTTAGCCAACCGCGGCGAAAAAGGAGCCGCTATTTTCCAGAAAAATATAAAACAAAGCAGCAACCAGTTAGCCCGGGTGCACGGCATCTGGGGCATGAGCCAATTAGCTCGCCAAGATAAAATATATGCGAAAACCCTGGTAGCTTTATTAAAAGACAAAGATCCGGAAATTCGGGCGCAGGCGGCCAAGTGGCTGGGCGATATGAAATACGCCGAAGCGGGTAAAGCGTTGGTACCGGTTCTACAAGATAACTACAGCCGGGCACGCTTTTTTGCCGCCGAAGCCTTAGGCCGGATCGCCTACGAACCTGCCGTTAACCCCATCATTGCCTTATTAAAAAATAATAACGACGAAGACACTTACCTTCGACACGCAGGTAGCCTGGCTTTAGCCCGTATCGGCAAAGCCGAACCTTTAGTTGCTTTAGCCAAAGATCAATCGCGAGCCTTACGTATTGCGGCCGTGGTAGCCTTGCGGCGCATGAGCCACCCGGGAATTGCCAGCTTTTTATCTGATCAGGATGAATTTGTGGTTACCGAAACTGCCCGGGCCATTAACGATGATCTGTGTATTCCGGCGGCCTTACCGGCTCTGGGTAATTTGTTGGCTACAACTAAGTTTACCAACGAAGCACTTATTCGGCGGGCGATTAACGCGAACCTACGGGTAGGCAGCCCGGAAGCAATGCAAAATTTAATTAATTACGCGCAAAAAGAAGGAAACCCGGTAGCCATGCGGGCCGAAGCACTGGATGCTTTAAGCACCTGGGCAAAACCATCTGTGTTGGACCGGGTAGATGGCCATTTGCGGGGAGTAGTACAACGCGATGCCGCCTTATTGGTAAATAAAACCAGTAATTTATACATTAACATGCTGCAAAACCCAGAATTGCCTTTGCGTATGAGCGGTGTAAAAGCTATTAGCAAGTTGAAAATAGCCCAAGGTTCCGAGGCTTTATTTTCCCGTTTAAAAACAGACAAAGAGCCTTCCATGCGGGTAGAAGCTTTACGTGCTTTAGCTGCTATGCCAGATAAACAAATCAGTAAAGCCATTGAGCAAGCTTTGTCGGATCAGGAAAAAACCGTAAGGGTAGCTGCCCTGGACTTGCTCGGAAAAACCAATATGGCGCCAGATTTAATGGTGTCTTTGTTGAGCGAAGTAATTAATACCCGCACCACCGAAGAAAAACAAGCCGCTTTATTAACCCTGGGCAAATTACCGGTTAAAAATACCCAGAAAGTATTTAATCAATTACTTACCCAAATGGCCAATGGCAAGCTTGCTCCCGAAATACAACTAGAATTAGAAGAGGCGATTGATAGTACCCGGTCCACGCAGTTAATTTCGCAGTATAAAAATCAATCTGCCAAATTATCGCCGGATGCCTTAATGGCTTCTTTTAAAGGTAGCTTACTGGGTGGCGAGCCGGAAACCGGGCGCCGGGTTTTCTTCCGGCACCAAACCGCGCAGTGCATCCGTTGCCATTCTTACGACGACCTGGGCGGCAATGCCGGTCCCAGATTAAATGGCATTGCCAACCGGCTATCCCGGGAGCAGTTGTTAGAAGCTTTAATTAACCCCAGCGCAAGACTGGCGCCGGGTTTTGGCACGGTTACCCTTACCCTGAAAGACGGCAAAAGCATTAGCGGCATTTTACAAGGAGAAACCAACACGAATATCACGGTAAAAGTAGGGGACCAGCCTGAAAAAACTATCCGGAAAGATCAGGTTGCCAAACGTACCAATGCGCCCTCCAGCATGCCCGAAATGCGTTACCTCTTAACTAAACGCGAAATCCGGGATGTGGTAAGCTTTCTGGCAACCTTAAAAGAAGAAGAATAAAAAACCATAGTTTAGCTACTCAAACCACGAGTATAAAATTTAAATTTTTAAAATTTAGAAATTTTAGAAAAGTTGTAAATCAGATTAAAGGTTAGGAATGCAGATAATGATTATTCCTAACCTTTTTTAATTCTCCTTTTTGCTAGCCAAACACTACGGCCATTTAGTAGCAGTGCAAAGGGATTTCTGTCTGGTTTTAATATATAATTTGTTTAATATTAAAAATAATTTTATTATTGTTTTAATTATAATGTTTTATAGATATATTATATAACTAATCAGCAGCATCTTACTACTAAGATGGTCTATAAGATATTGCATCCTGCACCTAACGGTATGTTTCTTAAGCACCTTGGATTAACTTTAATCGTTTCTTTACTCTTTTGCTCATTCAGAGTAAAGGCGCAAGATGCAGCGTTGCCATTGCTTTTAGCGGGTAAAAATGATACTACCAAAGTAAACCAATTAATTAAATACGCCGATAAATTAACCGATAACCAGCCGCAAGAAGCTCTGCCCATTCTAAACAAAATAGTTAATTTAAGTAATCGCTTAAATTACCCCGATGGTACCGGAGCCGCCTTATACCTGATAGGCTACGTGCACCTGAGCAGTGGCAACTACCCGGTTGCCATGCGTTATTACCGGCAAGCGGCCGCTAATTATCGGCTATCGGGTAATTTGCGTAAAATAGCCAAATGCCAGACCAGCATAGGCAATGTGTATGGGTACCTGGGCAAAACCGATAGTTGCATCAGCCATTTTATCTCGGCCATTAAAATTTTAGAAGAAAACAAGTACCAGCCCGAGCTTTCGCGTACTTACCTGAACTTAGGGATTATGTACGATAACATCGAGGAGCATCAAAAAAGCATCTTTTATGTGAAAAAAGCCTTGGCAATATCGCGGGAGCTAAATGATACCTTTTTACTTAACCGCGAATTAGCCGAATTAAGTGCGGCGCACCGCCAGTTAGGCAACTTTAAACAAGCGTATGCTTATGCCGCCGAATCATTGCGGCTTTCTAAAGCCAAGGGTACCGATAAATCCATGCTCAGTACCGCTTACGACACCTATTCCAACGCCTGCGTTGACTTAAAAAGGTACGACGAAGCCATTTCGGCGGGAAAAGAAGCTATAAAATATGCCTCCGAAATCGGGCAAAATCAACTTTATATATCGGCGGCCATGGGTTTAGCCGGCGCCTATAAAGAAAAAGGAGAACACCGGCAAGCCATTACCCTGCTGGAAGCCACTTTGAAAAAATGTCAGGACAATGGCAATGTGATGTTTTTACGGGAAGTATACCGGTTTTTAGCCGAAGGAAATTACGCTTTAGGCAATTACCGGCAAGCCTACCAGCACTACGAAAACTTTAACCGCTACGAAGATACGCTCGCTAACCAGGAAAACCGGAAAGCTATTGCCGAGATGGAAATTAAATACCAAACGGCGCAAAAAGAAAAAGCTTTAACCGATAAACAACTGCAAATAACCCAGAAAGACTTACAACTACAACGCAATCAAAAATTTACATTGGTTAGTGTGGCTGCTACCCTGGTTGCCATTCTGGTAGCCAGTTTAATTTACCTGAACTTAAGAAACAAGCGGCGCATTTACACCCGGCAATTAAAAGAAGTGCAGCAGCAAAAAGAAATACAGGTGCTGGAAGCTTTAATGCAAGGCGAAGAAAAAGAACGCAGCCGTATTTCTAAAGATTTACATGATGGAGTGGCCGGCATGTTGGCGGCCGTTAAAATGCACGTAAATAGTTTATCGCTGCAAAATGCACTGGTACTGGAACAAACCGTTTACCGGCAAGCGCTCCATTTATTAGACGAAGCTTCGTACGAAGTTCGTAAAACGGCCCACAATCTTATGCCCGAAATGCTCATGCAACATGGCTTGGATGAGGCTCTACGGCGCTATTGCCAGAATATCAGCAACGATCATACCTTGGTAGTGCAATACGATTCGTGGGGCGAGATTAAACGATACAAGGAAAGTTTTGAGCTATCGGTTTACCGGATAGTACAAGAACTTTTAAATAATATCATGAAACACTCCCGAGCCGACCGGGCCATTGTGCAGTTAAGCCAACGTAATAATATTCTTTCTACTACCATTGAAGACAATGGCATTGGCTTTAACCGGCAAGAAATGAAAAGCGACGGTTTGGGCCTGCGCAGCCTGCAAAGCCGGGTACAAGCCATTAACGGTAAATTAGAAGTAGAAGCCCAAGCAGGTAGTGGCGTGAGCGCTTATCTTGAATTTGAAACCAGCGGATTAGAAGTATAACCTATGTATCCATTACACCTAGCCATTATTGATGATCATCAGGTAGTTATAAATGGTTTAACAGCCATGTTTACTAACCACCCGGATGTTCGCATTGTTTTTACTACCACCAACCACCAGGAATTGCTGCGGTATATAGAGCAAGAGCCAATTGATGTTATTTTGTTGGATATTCAAATGCCCGAAATCAGCGGCATTGATCTTTGTAAGTTAATCCGGAAACAGCACCGCGAAGTTAAAATTATTGCCTTCAGCAGTTTTGATGATACGCATCTAGTAAAGCAAATCTTACGCAATGGTGCTTCTGGCTACGTTTTAAAAAACGCTGATTTAAATACCATCATGAAAGCAATTAATACAGTAATTCTGGACCGGGAATTTGTGGACAGTAACATTCAAAAGTTGCTGGTGCAGGAAAGTTTAACCGGGCAACGGCGCTCGTTGTACGAAGTACCTTTAACCAAACGGGAAAAAGAAATTTTAAAATTAATTGCGGAAGAGTTTAGTAATCAGGAAATAGCCGACCGGCTTTTTTTAAGTTTACGCACCGTAGAAACCCACCGGTATAATCTTACGCAAAAGTTAGATGCTAAAAATACCGCTGCCTTGGTAAAAGAAGCTATAAAAAGAGGATTGATCGAATAAAGCCTTTTATTATAGTGGCTTCAGTTTCTTCTGTCAGAACGAAGATGGCCGTAATTCATTCGTTTGCGTAGAAGCACTTTATTAAACTTAATCCTTTTTTCAACCTACTTAAAACTATGAATTTTATCGTTAATTTATTGGTAAGCGCCGGTGTGTTAATGCTGATGGCTTACATTTTACCGCAAGTAAGAATTAAAAGTTTTGGAACTGCCTTATGGGTTGCCTTTTTGGTTGGTATATTTAACGCCACCATTGGTTTTCTTTTGCGCCTGCCACTTAATTTAGTTACTTTCTTTTTATTAAGCTTTGTGGTTCGGCTGGTAGTTACCGCTATTATTATAAAATTAGTAGATAAACTGGTGCGCAATTTTGAAATTAAGGGTTTTTGGCCGGCCTTAGTAATAGCTATTGCTTTGGCTATTGCGGGTACTTTAGTAAACCGGGAAGAAGCTGAAGATCGTTATCAGTATAATTCAGCATCCGTTACCGCTCAACGCGCGCCGCTTACCTAAATTTTTTAAAAATTTAAAATCTAACAAGAGCTTGTTCCGGCATAAAAAGGAACAAGCTCTTGTTAGATTTTATCCTTTGCTCCAGCGTTTCCTTTAATGGCGTATTTTACTAAAAATTCAAAAATGCTTTGTTCCCCAATAGCTTACACTAATAAATCCCGCTATTGCCCGCTGTTTTGCTTGACGTATTTTAGAAAATTAATTTTTTATTTTGCGCTTTAATTGAAGGTTAAGCTATTAACTATCAGCTAAGTTATTGCTATAAAATTACCCTCTTCTATAAAATTTTATTAAAAGTTAAGCTAGAGTTTTATGTAAATTATAATAAAAGTCTAGCTTTGCTTTAGAATTAAATACATTACCATGACTGCCTATTCCAGTGGCTCTTTGCACAAGTTCCGAAATCTCGTTGGGTTTAAATACGAAATGTATAACAGTTTATTCTCGTCGCTGCCCTTTTACCGGGTAGAAAAAACGGGCGTGCTGTTATCCTTGTTTTTGTTACACTGCGAAGAAGGTTTAAAAAAAGAATCTAGTCCAAACGACATTATCACGTCTTTTTTTAAACAATATACTTCTTACGCCACCGAGCAAGAACAAACCGATTTGCTGTTCCGGTTTGTGCAATTTGCCGAACGACAGGTGGTTTTGTTTGATGCCCTGGAAGATGCCGCTTTCAACGAGATTAACGACATGCAAGGGATTGGTACCCTGAAACACCTAGAATCAGAAATCTCGCAGCACCGGGCTCAGGATAAACTCGCAGAAAAGCTCAAGGATTTTTCAGTAAGATTGGTATTAACTGCGCATCCAACGCAATTTTATCCCAGCGAAGTACTGGGTATTATCAACGATTTATCTAAAGCCTTAAACAACAATAATACGGCTTTAGCCAATTCGTACTTACAGCAGCTTGGTAAAACGCCATTTTTTAAAAAAGAAAAACCAACTCCTTACGATGAGGCCATTAACCTGATCTGGTTTCTGGAGAATGTCTTTTATCCTGCTACCGGTCAAATCTTATCTTATTTAAAAAATACTTTTCCAAATGCCGTTAATCCAAATAATCCTTTAGTCCGGATGGGCTTTTGGCCTGGAGGCGACCGTGATGGAAACCCGTTTGTAACCGCTGAAAATACCTTAAAAGTTGCCGAAGCGCTGCGTGGTGGTATTGTAAAATCTTATTATTTAGAAGTACGCCGTTTAAAAAAGCGTTTAACGTTTAAAGGAGTAGCCGGTATTTTGGCCGATTTAGAGCAACGCCTATATAATAACTTATTTGTGCCAGGATACAAAGCTGATTTAACGGTTTCCGAAATTAAGGAAACAATGCAGCAAATCAGAAGTACCATTCTGCGCCTGCATAACGGACTTTTTGTAAACCAGGTAGATTCTTTTTTAAATAAAGTGGATTTATTTGGGCTGCATTTTGCTTCCCTGGATATTCGGCAGGATTCGTCGGTGCATAGTAGGTTAATGGAAGTTCTAGCCACGCAAACCCAGGTATTACCCGATAACTATTTAGATCTTTCGGAAGAAGATAAAATTGAGGCTTTATTGGCCGTAAATAGTACTATAACCCCGGATATTTTTGAAGAAGATTTACTGCAGGATACCATTGAATCCCTCCAGGCAATCAGAACCATTCAGCAATTTAATGGGGAGGCCGGTTGCCACCGTTATATTATTAGCCATAGCACCAGCGCTTTAAATATTATTGAAGTGTATGCTTTGTTTTTACTTGGCGGCTGGACTCCTGAAAGTATTACTATTGATATTGTACCGCTCTTCGAAACCATCGAAGATTTACGCAATGCCAGCTCGGTAATGCAGATTTTATACGAAAACAAAGTATACCGGCAGCACCTGCATCAACGTGGCAATGTGCAAACCATTATGCTGGGCTTTTCGGATGGCACCAAAGATGGGGGTTATTTAATGGCAAACTGGAGCATTTACAAAGCAAAAGAAATGCTAAGCCAGATCTCTAAACAATACGACGTAGAAGTGGTGTTTTTTGATGGCCGGGGAGGCCCGCCTGCCCGCGGAGGTGGCAAAACACACCAGTTTTATGCCTCTATGGGGCACAATATTGCAAACAAAGAAATTCAGCTTACCATCCAAGGGCAGACCATTAGCTCTAATTTTGGTACGGTAGATGCCGCCCGTTATAACATGGAGCAACTCATGCACGCCGGCATTAGCAATGCCCTTTTCTCTAACCGGGAAAAAACCTTAACCGAACCGGAAGAAAACTTGTTAGTAGCTTTAGCAAACGAAAGTTTTGCCGCCTACAACACCCTGAAAAATCATCCGGACTTTCTGGAATATTTAAATTACGTAAGTCCATTAAGGTATTACGCCGAAACCAATATTGGTAGCCGCCCATCTAAACGCAAATCTGGTCAGTTAAACCTGGATGATCTCCGGGCAGTACCATATGTAGGAGCCTGGAGTCAGTTGAAGCAAAATGTACCTGGTTTTTACGGAGTAGGTATGGCTTTAGAAAAGTTAAAAAATGAAGGTAAATGGCCCGAGCTAAAAGGGCTGTACCAAGATTCTATGTTCTTTAAAACTTTGCTGGATAACTGCGAAATGGCAATGAACAAGTGCAGTTTTCCGGTAACCGCTTATTTGGCGAATCATCCGAAATACGGGGTGCTTTGGAAAATTATGTACGAAGAATTTGAAAGAACTAAAAAATATCTGCTGGACTTAGCCGGTAGCGAAGAATTAATGGCAGATAAACCCATCGATCAGCTTTCCATTCATTTGCGCCAACGGATTGAGTTACCCCTTATCACCATTCAACAATATGCCTTAACCAAAATCCGGACTTGGGAAGAACAGCAATTAATGGTGGATGAAAAAAAGATTTACGAAAAATTAGTAATGCGTTGCTCCTTCGGCATCATCAACGCCGAAAGAAACTCTGCTTAACTAAGCTTCCCTTACTTTAAGTAAAAAGCCCTAAGTTTTTAAAATTTAGGGCTTTCTCATTTTCTAGCAATTTATCAGAAAGGTAGATGATATTGTTCTGGCTTTAAACGGTAGGGTAGGGGAGGAGCCTTAATATGATCCGGTAATCAGATATTAAACAAAATTGAATTCTTGGAAATAAAACTTTTACCCACGGCAATGAGGGGAAAGCTTCAAAGAGTAATCCTATAAAGTAATTGTAATTACCTCACACTAGTTCTCCGAAAGTCCCCTAAATTATTAGACTTAAATTAAAGCTTGTAATTGCTTTGCAAGGATTTTAGAAATGGGCTAAAGAAAATGATCTGGAAAGATAGTCCTGTAATAATGCATCTATCTATCTGATCTACATAATAAATATATATTTAAAATCTTATCTTATTAAAAAGTTATTGATGTTTAATTATTTAAGATAAGATAAATCTTATAAATAAAATAAATTAAAAATAAATTATGAATATTTAAGATAAGATTAAATCATCAAGCATGAGTGTTAATACTTACAATTTTTGTTGTGTTGATAATATATGTTTATCCATAGTTGTGCACAAATGTGAATAAGGGGTAGTTATCCATAATTACTTAAACTTGGCTGATAATCTTATATTTCTTATTTTATTCTTATATTTAAGTTACTCTAAATCCTTGAAAGTGGAACCGCAAAACTTAAATTGCCCCCAATGTGCTACTCTTGTTTTGGAAGAAGCATTTTTTTGCTTTAACTGTGGCACTCAAGTTAAATGCAAGAGCTGTAAAGAAGTAATTCCGGTGGAGGCTAATAATTGCACGGCCTGCGGCGTGCCGGTTGTGGCTAGAGAATCTAAGGGGCAAGTAAATACTTTTAAATTGCGCGAAAACAAAGAAGAAAGAATTTATGAAATTAAATTCACGAACGAAGTTGGTAAAGAAATAAAGGAAGTAATTGCAGATCTACTTAAAAACAAAGACCTGAGCTCCAGCAATCCCGCCTACCTGTTAAATCCGGAAGAGCACAAGCAATTAAATGCACTCGAAAATTCAGAATTAAAGTTTACTGAAACCAATAGCCCTACTAAGCGCTTAGAATCGGGTTTGCATTCTACAGCACTAGCACCAGCGGGCATGCAGCAGCCAGAATACCCGCACCTGAATGATTTAGAGATTTTGCTAAATTTGAAAGAAAATGAGTGGTTATTGGTTTTTGCTTTTTACTACTCTAATTACGGAGTTAATACTTTTACCAAAGACATTGTTTGGCAGGTTTACAAAGATCGCCGGAAAACCGAAACGCGGTTTAAAAATCTGGGTACCAACTGGAAATCGCTTTTTAAAAAATTCATTGTTACCGTTAAAGAAAACGAATTTCGGTTTACACCGGCCGGATTACACAAAGTTAAAAGCGTATTGTCGCCGAATTATTCTAACGACAAAATTAGCACCTCTGGTCAGAAAGGTAGAAATGCAAACAAAAGCCGGCCTAACTCCATCCGCACCATTCCGGTGTCCCGCAAAGTTGTAGCCAGCAGTATTGTCCCGAATGAGTTTGACGTATATCAGAATGCCTATAAACCATCGTTAGAATCATTTTTCCGGGAAAAAAATCCTGGTTACGGCAATCCGAACCGGATTGTAACCATTGCTTACTACATAACAAAGCTGAATCATCAGGAATATTTTACCGAAGGCAATATTGATTTTGCATACCGGATTTTGAACTTAGGTGGTAAGCCAGCCCACTTGAAGCAAATTATTATAAATTTAAAAAATGAAAGAATTTGGTTTCAGAAAATCCTGGATCAAAGCGTAAACGGCTGGAAATTAACCAGACAAGCCGAATTGTTTGTGGAAGAAAAACTACCTGTCCGAGTGTAATGTTTAAGTATTATGTTAAATAGGGGTTAAATTAAAGTTGCTGACCTGTCTTTTAATAACCGACTAGTAACTAATAACTGGCCTACATGCCTTTGGGTATGTTCCGCGGCATGAACCAATAAACCCAACATGGTAGAGGGTATTTTGGCTCGCCCCACAAAGCGTACTTCGGTTAGTTTGCTGCTGTCGGTGGTGCGTAGTTGGGCCAAGGCAAAATCAACTTGTTGGTTAAATTTTTCCGTTAAATAAGATAAAGTAAAAATTGCCGGATCCGGATTACTTTCATCCGAGAGGGCTTTTATTTGAGCAGCATCTAAGGATTCGCCACGGGCATAAGTAAATAACCGATCCAACACACCCGATAAATGTTGTAAGTGAAAACCAACCGTAGCTAAGTTGCTTAATTTCTGCCAAAGTAATGCATCCGGAAAGTTTTGGGTTAATGCATTAACTTCTTCACGGGCCTGTAACAACGCATGCGCTACGGGTTGTAACAAATCCGGTATTCCGGGTAGCGGGCCACGTAGCCAAACTTCTAATTGATTATTTTCCATTACCATTTATTTTTTCTGTTTAAGTTTAGTTATTGTTCCTGATATACTGGCGGATATTTTAATATTTATGTTTAACCTAGCAAACCTAAATTTTAAAAAATTTAAAAAGTAAATTGTTGGATGGTCCGCGAACATAATTTCAGGAATTTAACTTTTGTCTTATAATTTATATTATGTTAAATAGACTCGCGGTGTATATTTCCCGCTACTCCCATTATTCTACTATCAACCAACACTACTATTTTATTATTCTTGTAGGGTAACATAATTCGGTACTAAGGAATCTACTTCTATAAAGCCCAACCTAATTGCCTTCGGTACTGCGGTTAAAAAACAAAATTATATTTAATATCTACACTAGATTTATTAAAAAATTGAATTATATTTATCTTAAATTATACTAATCTGTAAGCTTATTATTTAAAATCCACTAATTCCTTTCTTTCCAACTTTAATTTTATGAAAAAAAATTTTACAATTAATCATGGTAGCCTCAAATGGCGAATGATTAATAAGTCGAAAGTAATTCTACTTTTTGCTTGTATCATCGGCATTCAGGTAAATCCACCCGCGTTTGCCTATAACAAGGTTAAAAACAACGAAAACCCTACATCAGAACCTTCAGCTTCTACTGCATTTGCCGGCGAAAAAGTTACTAGCTTTACATTAATCAATGCCGATACCGACCAACCTATTCAAACACTTACGAATGGTACAACACTCTACTTAGCTAAACTACCCACTAAAAATTTAAATATCCGGGCAAATACTTACCCCGCTAAAGTTGGTAGCGTTTACTTTTCCTTAACTGGCGCTCAGGTACATAACCAAATGCAAACAGACGTTCCTTTGGCGTTATTTGGCGATGCTAGCGGCGACTATAATCCTTGGATACCCACCAACGGCAATTATACATTGAAATGTACGCCTTACTCGGGAGCAGCCGGTTCCGGCACGGCTGGAACCTCATTAACCATTAACTTTACCGTTAACACCGGCACAACAAGTGTACGCCCCTATGTAACCGCGGTGCGCCCAGCTAATGGCGCTACCAATGTGTCATTAGATCAATCTGTTTCGGTGGATTTAAAATACCCCGGTGGAAATTATATAAAAACCTCAACGGTTAACACTAGTACGGTTAAACTGTTTAAGGTTTATTCTACCGGCAAGGTGCAGGTTACGGGTACAGCGGTTAACTCTACGGCAGCCGGCGACGCAGTTACTTTATCGGCTACTTTGGTGCCAAATACTAATTACGAGTTTCAGATTACCGATGGCGTAAAAGATGATAACGGCAACGCTTTAATTCCGTTTTCTTCTAAATTTAAAACAACGGCTACTACGCCGGATTGCGGCTATTTGTGTAATGTTTCCTTCACAGAAAAAACCTTAATAACCAATTCTTTTAGCACTACCGGCTTTACTACTTTGGTTATTGGTCCGGACCGGCGGTTGTATGCTGCTACCTCGGCCGGAAAAATTGAACGTTGGGACATTAAATCAGATGGTACAATTGCTAACCGGGTTACTATCTCGCCTTTTGGTACTGCTAAGCGTTTACTAATAGGTTTTAGGTTTGCCCCTAATGCCACAGCCACCAATTTATTGGCTTATATCAGCCACTCTGCCCCGGTATTTACCAACGCGGCAGAATGGTCCGGTAAAATTTCCCGCATTAACCTGAACACTCCTTCTAAACCGCAGGTAGTAGATTACGTGGTTAACCTTCCCCGCTCCTACAAAGATCATTCAACTAACAGCATTGATTTTGGACCGGATGGCGCTTTGTATTTCCCGCAAGGTAGTAATACGGCCATGGGAGCTCTGGACGGTGCTTGGGGTAACCGCCCGGAAAAGCTGTTAAGTGGGGCTATTTTACGTCTGGACCTAACCAAAGCGCAGCAGCAAGGTTTGCCTGTTAACGTTAAAACGCAAGAAGGTGGTACTTATAACCCGTACGCCTCTAATGCGCCTTTAACTATTTTTGCTACTGGGGTACGTAATGCGTATGACTTGGTATGGCATTCTAATAAAGAACTGTACGTACCTACCAATGGCTCGGCGGCGGGTGGTAATATACCGGCTTTGGTAAAAGGTTCGGTTTGGTCTAATGGTACTACTTATACCGGAGCTACCGTTCCAGCTTTAACGGATGTGCGCCAAACCATGGGCGATTATCTTTTCCGGGTGGTAAAAGGCGGTTATTATGGTCATCCAAATCAGCTTCGGCACGAGTATATTATGAACGGGGGTAATCCTACCAGCGGGGTTGATCCGGCTGAAGTAACGGAATACAAAGTAGGTACGCCAAAAGAACCTAACTACCGGGGCTACGCTTATAGTTTTGGTTTAAATAAGTCGCCGAATGGTATTATAGAGTACAAGAGCAACGCTTTTAATGGTAAACTAAAAGGTAAAATGTTGGTTTGCCGGTTTAGCGGCGGCGATGATATTATGATATTAGACCCTGATGCTACCAATAAAAGCAAAATTACGGCTACTGAAGGCATTAAAGTACCCGGTTTACGTCGACCGTTTGCGAATCCCTTAGATATTATTGAAGACGTTAAAACGGGTAATTTGTATATTTCTGAATACTACGACAGCAATGGCGATGGCCAGCCCCGGATAACTTTGTTAAAAGCGAATATTCCGGCTACCAGTGCTGCCAGTACAGCTATAGCGGATGCCTCGATTACCGAAGCCGATGCTATTTCGGTAAAACAAACCAGTTTAGAGATTAACGTGTTTCCAAATCCTAATCCGGGCAATAACATGAACATAGAAGTTAAGAATTTTGCAGCCCAGTTACCGGTAATATTTACTTTGCAAAATGTGATGGGCCAGGTAGTACATACTTCTTCTATTATTACCGACGATCAAGGCAATGGTAGTACCGAAATTACTTTAAAACAGCAATTAGGAGCGGGTGTTTATCTGTTGCAAGCTGCCGGAGGTACCCGCAGCATCCAAACCAAAGTAGTAGTTAAGTAAAACTTTACTTTTTACGATAATAAAAAAACGGCTGCCTCGGTAGCCGTTTTTTTGTTTCAGAAATTAAAATTTTTAAAAATTTAAAATTTTCCGCTTTAAAAAAACGCAAAATCCATTTCACCGACAATTCACCACTTTTTACCGATATTTAGTTCTTGGTTGCCTTATTGCTATTGTTAAGCCGGCCTAAAGTTGATTATCTTTCATAAAAAAATACGCTATGAGCATGCAGCACACAAGTTCTTCCTCTGGTAAAATTGTTGCCGGATTAATCATAATGGCCGTGGGTTTTGTTTTCTTACTGCGCCAAATGAATTACCCCTTGCCGCACTGGCTTTTTTCCTGGCCCATGATTTTAATTGTTGTTGGTTTAATAAATGGCGCTAAATCTGGCTTTCGGCATTTTGGCTGGCTAATATTAATTGGCTTAGGGATGGCTTTTTTATTGGATCAAATGTATCCGGTATTTCAAATTACCCGTTATGCCTGGCCTCTATTTATCATTGGTGCAGGTTTATTCATGATTTTAAACCGGAACCGTTCTTTCCCAGGCCGTGAAGAACGCCGGCAGCGCTGGCAAGAACGCCGGGAACAATTTTTTAATCATACCAATGCAACCTCAGCTACAACTCCGTACCAAACCGCGGAACCACCCGTTACTACCCTGCAACCCGACCCCCAGGTATACGGCAATTCAAACCCGGAACCAACCGCATCCGCCATACACAACAGCGAGTTTATAGAAATTACTGCCGTATTAGGCGGTATCAAACGCAATATTTTATCTAAAAATGTTACCGGTGCCGATATTACTGCTTTTATGGGAGGTGCTGAACTAAACTTTTCGCAAGCCGATATCCATGGCCGGGTAGTTGTGGATGTAACGTTAATTATGGGTGGCTGTAAGCTGATTGTTCCTTCAAATTGGCAGGTAATTTCAGAAATTACGGCCATTATGGGCGGCCTGGACGATAAACGAAACATTATACCTGCTACTAACACGCCAAACCAAAAAGTTTTAGTTCTGAAAGGTGTGGCCTTAATGGGAGGCATTGATATAGCCAGCTACATCTAATGCAGCAGGTTTTTATTGCTTCAAAATAAGAATTTTAAAAAAATTGCTCTTATGGAGTTCTCCTCTCCTTTTACTCAATCCCGGGTTTTACTAATCTTAAGTGTGTGCTGGCTCATGTTAGCTTTGCTGCAAGCCTACGCGCTTAATAGCTTTGGGTGGGAAGGAGATGTGGTAATTTCGGATAGCGGCATTAGTACAATAATCTTGTTATTGTTGGGGTTTGTATTAGTTAATATTTTGCGCTTTTACCGTCCCCGGCCCGACCGTTATTGGTTTTTAATTTCTTACTGCACTGTGTTTTCTTTAATGTGGCTTTTCTTGTCGTACGAATTCCTGACGCTGAGCAACGAAGAAGAAAAAAATTATCAGGTATTTCTGATCCGGTCTTTACCTATCCGGTTTATTTTTGGCTTTTTTACCATGGGCTGGATTACCATGCTCACCATAATCTGGCACAATCAGCAAGACCAGAAAGCGCACCAACGCCGGCGGGCGCATGCCGAAAAACTAGCCCGCGAAGCCGAGTTATTAAATTTACGGGAACAACTAAATCCGCATTTTTTATTTAATAGTTTAAATTCCATCAGCGCCCTGGTAGGCACCCGCCCCGCCGAAGCCCGGCACATGATTCACCAGTTATCCGACTTTTTACGCGGAACTTTAAAAAAAGAAGAAGATCAATGGGTAAGCCTGGCCGAAGAACTGACGCATTTGCAACTATACCTGGACATTGAAAAAGTGCGGTTTGGCCACCGGTTACAAACCGAGATTACCGCCGAACCAGGCTGTGCCGAAATGCGCCTCCCTCCTATGTTATTACAGCCTTTAGTGGAAAATGCTATAAAATTTGGTTTATACGACACTACAGGCACCGTAGTGATTAGCTTGCAGGCGCAATGTATTGAAAACTATTTACGATTAACGGTTCAGAACCCTTACGATCCGCAAACTTCCCGCCCCCGGCAAGGTACCGGTTTTGGTTTAAGCAGTGTGCAGCGGCGGCTTTATTTACTTTTTGCCCGCAACGATTTATTTGCCACCCAAACGGAGGGCAACCTATTTACTACCACCTTAATTATTCCGCAACTAGCATGAAAGCATTAATCATTGACGATGAACCATTGGCCCGCTCCTTGGTTTTAGAATATTTGCAAGCCTATCCCCAAATACAAGTAATGCAGGAATGTAATGATGGTTTTGAAGGGGTAAAAGCCGTACAGCAGCATCAACCCGATTTAATTTTTCTGGACATTCAAATGCCTAAAATTAATGGTTTTGAAATGCTGGAGTTAATAGAAGAACCCCCAACCGTTATTTTCACCACGGCTTTCGACCAATACGCTTTAAAGGCTTTTGAAGCCCACGCCGTAGATTATCTTTTAAAACCGTTTAGTCAGGAACGGTTTAATAAAGCCATTCAGAAATTGTTGGAACAAAAAGGCGCTGCCCCGGACACCAAAGCCAAAACTACCGCTTTACTGGAAACAGCGGCCCAATCGTCGGAAAAGCACGACCGGGTGGTGGTAAAACTAGGTCATAAAATTAATATTATTCCGGTGGATGATATTCAGTATTTAGCGGCCGATGACGACTACGTAAACCTGCACACCGCCTATGGTACTTTTTTAAAAAACCGCACCATGAGCTACTTCGAAAAGTCGTTGGACGCGCAGCAATTTGTGCGGGTGCACCGTTCTTACATGGTGCAAATAGCGCAAATTACCCGCTTAGACCCTTACCAGAAAGACACCTACATCGCAAAACTTCGGTCAGGAGCCGAAATTCCGGTGAGCCGGGCGGGGTATAGCAAGTTAAAAGCAGTATTGGAATTATAATTAACCAAAAGCAGCATAAACAAAAAAACCACTGGCCCTTAAGGAACCAGTGGTTTTATAAATTTAAATAATTTTAAATTATTCAGCGTCGAAGTTATACAAGCTAGGCTTTACCGATCCTAACATTTGGTTGCGGCTATCCAGAATAGCCTGATAAGTATTAAAACTTACCTGAGCATACGGATCTTGTTCAAAAGTTACCCGGCTCACAATTTTCTCCTCTGATGAAGTTTTAACCTGGTTAGAACCAGCAGTAGCGGCAGAATCTTTTCCTGTATTAATCCACCCGGTGGATGCACTTTTTGTTTGATTAACTTCTTTCATTTTCCTGTTCCTTTTAAAGATCTACCTAAATTTTACTTACTTCTGACTTTGTGTATAATACTACCAATATTAAATTTTTGTTACATAGCCTTAAATTTTTAACTCTCTTACCAATAATGTAATTAAAAATATTGAAAATGAGCCAATTATACAACCCAAGCACAATGAAACCGGCTTTTAAGTTCCTAAACACAATACCTTAAAAATCAGGATAAATACTGTTTTAGATAGTAGATATAGTAATATTCAAACAGAGCTATTATCTGAAAAAATGAAAATTAAAATAATAAATTAGCTTTTTAAAAGAAGAGGCTTGTTTTTAATTTACTAAATTACTGATTTAAAGCTGTTTACATTTATGTTTTGTCGAAAAAATAGGAATCAGGAACGGGTATAATACAAAAAGTTATTTTGTTAAACAGAATAATTCAAAGAAGTGTATTATTTAAAAAATTTAAATTTTTTTCTACTTTTTTGCTTTATCTTCTAAATAAGTAAGGATTTTTTTTACTTCTGTGTCGGTCTCGGTTAATTTATTCTGGCAGAACTCGATTAAATCAGAGGCGCGTTTTACTTTAATGGCCAATTCATCTACCGGTATGGTTTCGTCTTCTAAAGCTTCCACAATCGTTTCCAGTTCTTCTAAGGCTTGTTGGTAGGTTAAATTGCTGTTTAAGTTATTCATAACTTGATCGGGTTTCGGTAATGGTGCTGATAATTTCGGAATCCTGGAAAATGGTGGTAATCTCGTCGCCCGGTTTCACATCGGCCGCATTTTTAATAATGGTATCGCCCCGGAAAATAATGGCATAGCCGCGCTTCAGCACGTTTTCTGGACTAAGTAATTTTATGGTGTTGCGCAGATTAGCTATTTTGTGCTGTTCCGATTTAACGTACGACTCCGAACTGCAGGTTAAACGGTAAAGTACTTTCTCCAGTTTAAAACGTTGGTTACTTACCAGCCGGTTAATTAACTGGATTACCGTGCCAGAAATAGGCCGCAGCTTTTGCTGTTGCTGGTTTAAACATTGGTGGGTATTATGGATTACTTTAGCGTGTAAATTCTGGAGAATTAATTTTTGGGCGCCTAATAGTTCGTTGGTTTTAGATATTACTACTTTTTGCAACTGCAGCAAGTTTTCTTCAAAAGAGCGATTATGCGCCACAATGGTAGCCGCCGCCTTGGTAGGTGTTTTAGTAGGCAAACAAGCCATTAAATCGCAAATAGATTCGTTACGTTCGTGGCCAATACCGGTTATAACGGGTATCGGGAAACGGGCTACCGCGCGGGCTACCGTATACGAATCGAATGCGCTAAAATCCAGTTGGCTACCCCCACCCCGCACAATTACCACCGCATCGTAGGTTATACCGGATTGGTAAATTTTAATAAGTTGCTGGCAAATTTGGTTGGCCGCTTCGTTGCCTTGTACCTGGGCAAAATATTCATCTACCTGAAACGTATACTGGTATTTATTTAAATAAAGTTCGTGCACAAAATCGTTGTACCCATCGGCTTGGGCCGAAGAAATAAGCGCCAGCCGCTGAATAACCGGCGGAAAAGTTAGCTGTCGGTTGCGGGTAATAAATTCGCCGTTAACTAACTGTACCGCATCCGGATTTTGATCCAATAATTTTTGCAGTACCGCTTGGCGGGTTAAAGCCAGTTTGCCAATGGTGTAATTACAATCAATCTCTTCAATTAAAACCGTTAAGCCATAATGGATGTGGTACTGAATCCGGACTTTAAATAAAACTTCAATATTATCTTTAAATGCCTGGCCGGTAGTTTCTTCGAAGTTGCGGATTGTAGCGTAACAATTTCCCCAGATTTTAGCCTGAATAGAAGCCAGCACTTCGTGGGAGTTCTCAGCTTTTTCGACTAAAGTAAGATAACATTGGCGTTTGTCGCGGTAGTTTTTAATACCCGAGGTTTCGGCGATTACGGCGTAGGTTTGCTCCCGGAACACCCCATCAATGGCGTACTGAATAAGCTGGTTGAGCTGGGATAGTTTTAAAGGAGCCGAGGTTTGCATACTATTAACAAATCTAACGAAATTGGCGGGCAATTCAGAAACCAGATTGATAAAAAAATTAGCATTAAGTTAAAAACGCTAATTTTTTAGCTACCTCGCAACATTTGCCTCAATCTAAAGCCGGTAGTATTAGTAATATATGAAATATTTATTACCCGAAATAAAAAAGGATAGCTTTTAGTAGCTATCCTTTTTATGTACCGTTTTTTAGTGCGAGGCCTGCGCTTCTTCGGCGTAATCAGACCGGTTATTGCGCTTATGAGCGGCATCTTTCATGGGGTCATTGTCCCGATCGCTTTGCGTTTCACAGGATTGCAGGGTAAGGAAAGTAAGCGCTAAAAAGCCGGCATAAATAAATTTTTTCATGTTAGATGAAGGGTTATGTATAATCGTATTATTGGTTATTCGGTTTATTCGTTTGCGGCATCTGGCGGCTCGGCGAATTATTTTCAGTACCCCGGGTTTCGGAATTACCAGCATTGTTCTCAGTTATGGAAGTAGCCCGGGCAGCATCCTGATCCTGCGCACTATTCTGGCCGGGTTTTTTAGCCATTCCGGCACTATCCATATTCGAGACTCCACTATCCGGCTTTATATCAACCGGCGATTCCATGCTGGTGTTTCTGTTATCCGTAGGGGCATCGGCCTGGTTATTTTCTATCTGACCGGCACCATAACCTTCGGCCGGCGTTTTGTGATCTTTCGACTGACACGCCATATCGGTAGTTGCCAACGCCAGCAAAAATACATACAATTTCTTTTTCATAGCTTTTATGGTAATAATTTTTACGCTTCTGTTCAATAATTAATAATTGTTCTTTTTACTTATCGGCGGAGTAAAAGTTACCTAATCTTACTTTACAGCGGTAAAAACCCAGTTTTAAATTAATTAAGCGCGTATTTCTCTCTGTAAATCGCATCACCAGCCTGGTAATAACAAAAGCTTAATAAATCCAAAATTCTACGGAAGGCAGTATTCAGGTAATGCTGCCTTCCGTAGAATTTTAATTTTTAAAATTTATTCAGTTCTGGAAAACAAAAGCGCTATTAATTAAAATATTCTTTTTCTAATTCTTTATCGTGCCCGTAGATATCGTCGCGGAAATGAACCCGGCCTTTATCATCTACCCACGAGGTAAAATACACAATGTACACCGGTATTTTTTCGGGTAAGTTTTCGTACTGTTCGGTGCCGGCGTGCATGGCTTCTTCAATGGTTTGTTCGTTCCATTGGAGTTTGCCTTCGAGCAGAAACTGCGCTAACTGCACTGGTTTTTCTACCCGGATACAGCCGTGGCTGAAGCCCCGCTGGGTCTGGTTAAACAGTTCGGCGGCGGCTGTATGGTGCAAATACACTTCGTGCTCATTCGGGAAAATAAATTTTACGTCGCCCAAGGGGTTTTTAGGGCCAGGCCGCTGGCGGATCATATATTTAAAATTTTCTTTAGTAATGGAGCCCCAATCAATAGAATGCGGATCTACAGGCACGGCGTTTTTACCGGAGCCTTGCACCACTTCCATGTCCATTCTTTCGAGCCAACCTGGATCGGCGAGTAAATGCGGCATCATCTCGTTTTGGATAATAGAAAACGGCACGTACCAATACGGCGAAAAAACAATGTACTCTAGCTTATCGCTGAATATGGGCGTAGAGTTCATTACTTTACCCACAATTACGCGCATGTGAAATACGGACTTGCCTTTATCTTTGGCGTATAACATAAACTCCGGAATATTCACGAAAATATGCTTACGCTCCATTTCTTTGGGTTTCGGAATCCAGCGCCACCGTTCCATATTAATGATAATCTGGTCAATGCGGTCATCGAGCGACACGTTCATCATGCGCAAGGTTTCTTTGTTTAATTTGCCGTCTGGCTTTAAACCATGCCGTTCCTGAAAATCTTTCACGGCATTATCGAGTTCGGTATCATAAACCAACGAATCCGGATTGTTAGGTTTTATCTTATTGGCCGGCAACAAACGCTGGCGCAGCAAAGGAACCGCCGGCGACTTCTGCCCTACCTGTAAATTACTTTTAACGTTAGTAATTTTGGGCCAGCCCCCATTTTTCCGGATTTCGCGGTATTGCGCCAAGGCCGTGCGTAACTGGTTGTATTCTTCGTGTAGCGGTTCAAACTGATAATACGGGTAGCGGCTGCTTCTTTCGCGCAAAATGGTTTGTAGCGCTTTATGCAGTTTAATTTTATTTCTTTTTACACTCCATTCAATATTATCCAGTTCCCGCGGATTTACGGTGCCCCGATAAAAATCAGAAGCATAATTAAAGTAAGCGGCCGACAAAGCCACGTCTATTTCCTGTTGCAAACGATGTTTAACAGAGTCTTGTTTAGCGGCCTCGTATTGGGCAAACAAAGCTTTAAAATCTTTTACTTTGTAGTCTTCGGGGTTTAAACCTTCGCGGGTTGCTTTGTTAATTACCTGCAAAAACGTGTTGGCCTGCGGCACAATTTTATCATTTTTAAACCACCCTAAGCGGTACCCGCGGGTGCGGTAAAACAACATGGTGGTAGCCCGGTGTTTTTTAAGTTTTGGTTCTTGCTTCAGGTAATTTTCAATAAAGGCGCTGTCGGTTTTTATACTGGTTTTCTCGTTGGCGGCTTCTTTACCGTCTTTGGTTTTATTTTTATTACAAGCCGTTAACTGAATTAAGAAAAATAATAAAATACCAAGGTAAGTGTAACGATAATAGTTGCGTTGGTTAAACATAAATTCGGATCGGGTTCTATACTCTAAAATCTTTTTTTAGCGCAAACAACTGCTGGTTGCTCAAGCTAATTTTTTAAAATTCCCTTACCTGCTACACAAGTAAGGGTTTCTATTTTTTACTGGTAAATGGCAAAAAATGTTATCGCAACTATCCCGGCGCTTTACCAGCATAAGCTTTTTATTTTTTAAGTTTTTACTTTATTTACCCGTAAATCCGTACTTAAAACAATAATTTTTTTAAATTTTTACTTTTTTAGGTACCCACAATTAAAGCTAAATTGTGCCTAAACTGAGACTAAACCAGTATAGTTAAAATCAAAATTCCCTTGAATTTTTTCTGCGATGCACCTAAATAAAAACCTGATTATAGCTGATACCCATAGTTTTGCAAAGCCGCAACAAGCCGTGGTAACGCACTTGCAACTGCAGTTACATGTAGATTTTATAAATAAGCAATTAACCGGTCAGGCTAAGTACCGCATCCAGCAACAGCCTGGGGCCAACCAGATTATTCTGGATGTAAAAGATTTAGTCATTCAGCAGGTGCTGGTGCAAGACGAGCCGGCTCATTTTACATTAAGTGCGCCCCAACCTTACCTGGGTCAAACTTTAGCAATAGAATTAACCCCAACTGCCCACGAAATAACTGTTATTTACCAAACTACTCCCGCGGCGGCCGCTTTACAATGGCTGGAACTGGAGCAAACTGCCGGCGGTAAGTTTCCATTTTTATTTACCCAATCGCAAGCTATTTTGGCCCGTACTTGGCTGCCCTGTCAGGATTCGCCGGCTGTGCGGTTCACGTACGAGGCGCACATTCAAGTGCCGGCGGGCTATTTAGCTTTAATGAGTGCCGAAAATCCGCAGGAAACCAACGGGACCGGTGAATATCATTTTACCATGCCGTTTGCCATTCCATCGTATTTAATGGCGCTGGCGGTAGGTCGTTTGCAATTTGCTGCCCTGGGAACGCGCACCGGCGTTTATGCCGAACCAGAAGTATTAAACGCCGCAGCTTACGAGTTTAAAGAAATGGAGCAGATGTTAGAATCGGCCGAAGATTTGTACGGCAACTATCCTTGGGGCCGGTACGATTTGCTGGTATTGCCGCCCAGTTTTCCGTTTGGGGGCATGGAGAATCCGTGCTTAACGTTTGTAACTCCCACCATTATTACCGGCGATCGCTCGCTTACCAGTTTAGTGGCGCATGAGTTAGCGCATTCTTGGTCGGGTAATTTGGTAACCAATGCAACCTGGAACGACTTTTGGTTAAACGAAGGCTTTACCGTGTATTTTGAACGCCGGATTATGGAGTATTTGCACGGGCCAGACTACGCCGATATGTTAAAAGTTCTTGGCTACCAGGATCTAATAAAAACCATCCAGGAATTAGGCCCTAGCAATCCGGATACCTGCCTGAAACTAAATTTACTTAACCGCGACCCGGACGAAGGATTAACCGAGATTGCCTACGAAAAAGGTAATTTATTTTTGCTTACCCTGGAAAATGCCGTTGGCCGCTCCCGCTTTGACGCTTTCTTAAACGAGTATTTTAAAATTTTTAAATTTCAATCGAATACTACCGAGTACTTCCTGGAGTTTTTGTACGAGTTTTTCGCCCCGGAACAAGAAATTATCTCCACGCTAGTAAAACCCGAAAACTGGATTTATCATCCCGGTTTACCCGAAACGGCCATAGAAGTAAAGTCAACCCGTTTTATACAAGTAGAAGAAGCGGCTGCGCACTGGCATAAAAACCAAAATTTAGCAGGAATAAATACCGCGGGTTGGAGCACGCAGGAATGGTTGTATTTTTTAAATTTGATTGAAGCTCGTTTAGACGCTCCCGCCATGGAGTTACTGGATAACGCTTTTGAATTTACCCAATCCGGAAACGCTGAGATTTTAGCAGTTTGGTTAGAAGCTGGCTTAAAAGCCCGGTACGCTCCCGTAATGCCAGCACTCGAAAAATTTTTACAGCAGGTAGGCCGCCGGAAGTTTGTTCTGCCTTTATACCGGCAGCTTGCTGCTAACAAACATTACGGCGAAAAAGCCCAGGAAATTTTTAAAAAATCGCGGGCTAATTACCACGCTGTTACCCGCCTATCAATAGAAAAACTGCTGAATAAGTAAATTAATTTATAAGTTGTTTTAAAAAGGAAAATCCTGCATGCTGCTTTTAAAGCAACATACAGGATTCTCACTTCTAAATTACACTATACTTACTCAAATATACAAATAGTTTTAAATTATATTCAAAAATTTAAATATAATTTTTTTAGTGATTTTCGGCTTTAATATTTACCGAAGATTCTGCAATATCAGTAAGCAAGGTATCGGTTTTTTTCTCTTCGTTTAAAGTCTCCAACAGCAGGTTTAATGCTTCGGTGTGGCCCAAATATTTGGCGTAGGTGCTGGCCGTACCATAACCCGCAATTTCGTAATGCTCTACCCGCTGCGCGCTGGCAATAATACCGGCATCCATTACTTCGGCGTCGGCATCTTCGCTCATCATTTCTTCCGCTTCTTTCAATAAACCTTCCATGGCTTTACACTTAATAGCTTCGGCCTTTAAATTCATCGATTGGAAAACTTGCTCCAGGCGTTTTACCTGGTTTTCCGTTTCGGTCATGTGTGTTTGAATGGCTTCTTTTAATTTGGGCGATTTAGCAGTAGAAAGCATTTTGGGCATGGCTTTCAGCAGTTGCTGCTCGGCGCCGTATAAATCTTGTAATTGGTGAACCAATAAATCATTTAAGGATGTCAGTTTCATAGTCTTAAAATTTAATTAGATTAATGTATAAATAAAATACTCCCTCTGCTATACGCCCGCCTCCAACGAAGGTTAATGATTTAATGAAAAGATAATTTAGTTAAAAGGGGCAAGCTAAAAACTTTAAATTTTCGGATTAGGCACCTTTTAAGGCTGGATTTTTTTAAAATTTAAAATTTTAGAAAAATTAAAAAACTGGAAATGGAGCTTATAACCAGGTTGCTATTTTATGTTTATCCAGAATTAACTGCGTAAATTTGGAAGGTTGCTGTGGTAATAAAACTGGAACTTGTAACCAAAAGCCCGTAATTTGCATACATAAGCCAGGTTTAGAATTTTAAAACCGGGCAATTTTTATGATTTAAGACCGCAGATTACTCGTGAACACACCCAAAGGAAAGATTATTGCCATTGGCGGCAACGAAGATAAAGGCACTTACCCGAACTCGCGCAGTCAGCGCAAATACTACTTAAACTTTTTTGAACTGGGTATTTTAAAACGCTTTACCAACGAACTGGGCAAAACCAATCCCCGGATTGAAGTAATTACCACGGCTTCCATGATTCCGGAGGAAGTAGGTGTGATTTATCAAAAAGCTTTCGGAATTTTAAATTTTACAAACATTGGCCTGATGCACATCCGGGCTTTGCCCGAAACCGATTTACCGCTTTACCTGGACCGCTTAAAAGCCGCCGATGGCATCTTATTTTCCGGAGGCGATCAATACCGCATTACCCAGGCATTTGCCGGAACAGAATTTCTGCGGATTTGCAAAGAGCGTTACCACAACGAAGAAAACTTTGTGATTGCCGGCACCAGCGCCGGGGCCATGGCCATGTCGGGGATTATGATCCGGCGGGGCAGCAGCTTTGAAGCGCTTATGAAGGGTACCGTAAAACTAGACTCGGGACTCGACTTTTTAGCCAACGTAATCATTGATTCGCACTTTGTGAAACGTGGCCGGTTTGGCCGGCTCATGGAAGCAGTAGCCTTGCACTCCCGCAAAATTGGCATTGGCTTAGGCGAAGACACCGGCGTGCTGATTACCCACGGCAATTTAATTGAAACCATTGGCTCTAACCTGGTAATTATTGTGGATGGGCACCACATTAAACACAACAACGCGCCCGAAGCAAAACGCGGCGAACCTTTATCCATCGAAAATTTAATTATGCACGTTTTAGCCAAGGGCAATGTATACGATATGTACCTGCGAGAATTTTACAAAGATTCCGCCTCGCACCACCGCCACGTGCAGGATATCCTGGATAATTTGTCCTGAAAATTTTAAATTTTTAAATTCTTACAACAGTAAACCGCCGGCGCTATTTATAAATACCTACGTAAGTTGGTTCCTGATTTTTTTTACTGGCGCGGTACATGCCTTCCGAATTAAAAGATAATACAATGTCGCCTAGCTGGTTAATTGCAATAAGTCCGCCTTCGCCGCCTTGTTTTACTAACTTATCGTGCACCACGTAGTGGCACGCCTCGGCTAGCGATAAACCTTTGTATTCTATTAAACAAGCTACATCGTAGGCCACTACCGCCCGCATAAAATACTCGCCGTGGCCCGTGCACGACACCGCGCAAGTAGCATTGTGGGCGTAGGTACCGGCGCCAATAATAGGGCTATCTCCTATCCGGTTAAACTTTTTGTTCGTCATGCCGCCGGTGGAAGTGGCTGCGGCCACATTACCAAACTGATCAACAGCTACCGCTCCCACGGTGCCAAATTTTCTATCGGTTGTAGCTTCCGGCAACGCGCTGTGATCCAGCACTACCTGGTCGGCTTTAAGGGCAGCCAGCCATTGCTCGTGGCGGGCGGTATCAAAAAAGTAGCTATCGGGTTCAAAGGCTAAATCTAAACTTCGCCCAAAAATTTCAGCTCCATCCCCTACTAATAACACGTGTTCGGAATGTTGCATCACGGTTTTGGCCAAAGTAATCGGGTTGCGCACTTGCCGCACGCCGGCTACCGCTCCAGCCATACCCGTAGCACCATACATTATAGCGGCATCCATCTCGTGTTTTCCTTCGTGGGTAAAAACCGAGCCCCGGCCCGCGTTAAATAAAATGCAATCTTCCAGGTTCCGGACGGCCGCTTCTACGGCTTCTAAAGAACTTTTTCCCTGCAGTAAAATTTGGTGCCCTACCTCTACTGCTTCCTGTAAAGCTTGCCGGTACATAACTTCTTTTTCCGGGGTCATTAAGGCGGATAAAATGGTGCCGGCACCGCCGTGGATAGCAATGGCTATGGGGTTCATACGCTGATTTTTTAAATTTTTTGCTGATTACAAACTTCTCTTTCGGCTATTAAAAAGGTCTTATTTAGAATCAAATTAATCCCTAAATTATCTTTTCCGGAAGGAATTATTCGTGGATTTAATACGTATATTTGCTACAAGTAAATTGTTTTTCATTCAAAAAAATCAGGATTATGTCTTTTGAGGTTCAAGGAAGATTACACGAAATATTCGATGAGGTTCAGGTAAGTGAGAAATTCCGGAAACGCGAATTTGTGCTGGAAATTCCAGATGGTTCTTTTACGCAGCACGTTAAGTTTCAGTTAACGCAGGACAAATGCAGCGTAGTGGATCAATACAAAATTGGGGATGAAGTAAAAGTAAACTTTAACCTATCGGGTAAACCTTTTACCAAGAACGGCACTACCATGTATTTTACTAACTTGCAAGCCTGGCGCATGGAGAAAGCTGGTGCTGGTGGTGGTAATGCGGGTAACGGTAGAGCGGAGCAACCAGCTACCAGTAGTCCTTTCTTAACCGAAGAAATAGATAACGATCTTCCATTCTAAGTAGGTCTTGTTCTGTTTATGAGTAGAATGCGGGTAAATAACCCGCATTTTTTTTGTGCCTCGTATAAACGTAAGCCGAGCGGTTTTAGCAAATTTTTAAAATTTTAAACATTCGGCAAGGTATTTTTTTTATAAAAGCATGAGTGAGAAAATAGCCTTAATTACCGGCGCGAGTTCCGGCATCGGGAAAGCCACGGCTTTGGAGTTAGCTAGGCAGCAATATGTCCTGATTATTGTGTCGCAGAACGAACGGCGCGGTTACCAGGCTATTCGGGATATTTACCAGGTAGCCCCAGCCGCCGAAGCCGAGTTTATTCCCTGCGATTTATCGGACCTTAACGCGGTGCGGCGCTTAGCCGATACGATTCACCAAAAGTACAGCCAGTTAGATGTATTAATTAATAATGTCGGCATATTACCCGGCGAGTATGAACTTACCCCCGATGGGTTTGAGCGGGCCTGGGCTACCAATCATTTAGGGCCATTTCTGTTAACCAATCTGGTATTGGATTTACTGCAGGAAGCGCCCGCCGCCCGGATAATTAACGTATCTTCGGAGGCGCACCGGATGGGGAAGATTGATTTGGAGGCTGCGGTAAACCCCCAAAAATACAGCGCTTTTATAGCTTATTGCAACTCCAAACTGGCTAATGTGTTGTTTACTTACGAACTCGCACGCCGACTAAACAGTACCAACATAACCGCGAATGCCATGCACCCAGGCATAATTGCTAGTAGTTTTGGCCAAACCGGCAGCGGTTTGTTAAAGTGGTTTTTTAAAGTAGCGCGGCCATTCATGCAAACGCCTGAAAAAGGCGCTGCCACCAGTATTTACCTAGCTACTTCGCCGGAGGTAGAACAGCAATCAGGCCTTTATTATAAAAATCAAAAGCCGGTTAAATCATCCCTACTTTCGTATAATAAAAGTCTGGCGCAGGAGTTATGGCGTATAAGCGCCGAACAAGTTAAATTATAGCGAGGTACTGGCTCATCTGCTTACAAACAAGTTTATCTATGCACGATTTGTTGCGTTTAATTGCGATTGGCGAAAACGAGCAATTAGATTTTAAAAAAAATATTACCCATCCGGATAAAATTGCCCGTACTTTGGTTTCGTTTGCCAACACCCGGGGTGGTACTATTCTGGTGGGGGTGCAAGATAACGGTACCATTAGCGGCGTAGACCCCGAAGAAGAAAAACATACGTTGCAACTGGCGGCCCGGCATTACTGCAAACCTCCACTGTTGCTAAAATACCGCGAAGTAGAAATAGAAAACCGGTTAGTGCTGGAAGTAATTATCCCCGAAAGTACCCAAAAACCCCATCTGGCCCAGGTAAAAGAAAACGACTGGCGCAACTACGTACGGGTAAAAGACCAAAGTGTGCAAACCAGTAAATTAGAAATGCCGGCAAAGAGTACCGAGGCAGCTTTAAGCGAAGTGGCCCGCCCCTTAAACCTGGATAAACCCGATTATCAGGTGCTGGATTATTTAAAAAATAACCGGCGGATTACCTTACCGGAATTTATGAAGCTGGCCCATATTTCGAAAAGGCGCGCTTACCGCATTCTTATAAAATTAGTGTTGCACGGGTATTTGCGGTGGCACGAAAAGGAAAAAGAAGATTTTTATACTTTAAGTTAGTTTACCAAACTGAATTTTTAAAAAATTTAAATTTATCCTTAGCGCTAGGGCAATTGCGGCGAACGGGTTTTTAACTCCCGAAAAATTTCATCGCTGGGTTTATCTTTTGCTGCAAAGAATATCTGCTCCCCGTTTTTTTTGGTAATTTGAATAAAGGGCGGGTTTTTCGTATGCATCAATAATTTTACCTTTTTACCCGCGCGGGTGCCAAAATACCCTTTCCGAACGGAGCTCGCTGCAAAACCATTCTTCCGGATGGTAATAGCGGGTAATTGCGCGACTAAGGCAATCGACTCTATGTCAGAAATGGGTATTAGCTCGCCGTACACCCCGGTTAGCTCAATAGATTGAGGATTAATTAAAAGCTGGTTTTCCTTAAAAGCCAAGCCAAAAATACCAATTACAAAAGCTAAGGCCGCTACACCAATAACCAGCCCTACTTTGGTTTGCTTGGCAAAAACATTACCACTGAATTTTTGGCTACTCCAGATAAAATACAAGTAAGCGAGTATGGGGTAAACACCCACAAAAACACCTCCGGCATTTTCGCTGATAAAAGTATGTACCAGCAAGCCAATCAGAAAAAACGAAAGGCCTAAGAAAATGTGGAATTTGCGGAAAAAAGGAATATAACCCGCTAAGTAAAATTTTTTCTTATCGGCTTCGGATAAGGTGTTATAGCCCGATAAAAGATACGGGGCATTGCTTTCAGTAACAATAAAGGCAACTACCAAGAACAACAAGCTAAGGCCGCCCAGAACATAAAGCATTCCCCTAAATTTTTAAATTTTTTAAATTTCTAAAATATTAAAAAGAAGCTGTAAGGTTTACAAAGACTTTAACTGCGGCCCGGATTGGTAACGTTCGGCCGTTTCGGCTTCTTCGTGGCCATCCGGGTAAATGGCTTTAATGGGCCAACCGTTTTCGTATACTACCGTTTTGCGTAAAGAACCATCGGGGTTATAGTACTTCCAGTCGCCAATCCAGTAATAATGAATCCGATCTTTGGTATTTTCCTGTACGGCTTTGCCAGTGTGCGCAATCTGGCCATTTCTGTGGTAATAAGTCGCATTCAAAATCCGAAAGTCTTTTTTAGAGTCGTACTTTTCCACCAAATACAACTGGCCGTTGGGGTAAAAGTATTTCCATTTTTTTACCTGCTTGCCGTTTTTGTAGCGGCCTTTACTGGTTATTAAATCCGGATCGTTTTTATCTTCTTTGTAGTTCCAGCGGCCTACGTGTTCTTTTTCTTTATTGAGTTTATTTTTACCAAATACATTTTTGAGGATTTGCGCCTGCGCGGTTGGCTTTATGGCCAAACCCAATAGTATCAGCAATCCGAGGCGGAGTATAATGTTCATGATGCTATAATTTAAATGATGGCGTTTGTACCGGTTAACTAGCGTAATATAAGTAATTTACCAGGCAACTTAAAGTTTCTGTTTACTTTTAACGCCGAGCTAACTTGTTTATGAAAAAAGAAGAGATTTATTTTTAAAGAAGTCTTTTCATTTCATAACACTATTGGCCTTTAGAATGTTGCGGTAGCGCTAAAAAAAAAGAATTAACTGCAGCGGCTTTGCTTTTAAGCCCAGGTAAAAAGGCCAGTCAAAAACCCAAATTGCGACACCAGGTTTTTATCTTTTCCCGTAGAAATATTCCGGCTAACTTACTAGGAGTTCCGCTCCACAATGGCTAAACTACCATACTATTTACCCGCATTACTTTCTTGTGTATGACCGAAATTCAAAAAAACAAAAGAGCTCCTGCCCGTAAAAAGACGGAAGCACCTGCCAAAGTAAAAAAAGTATTTGTGTTGGATACCTCCGTCATTCTGTACGACCACAGCGCCGTAGAGCATTTTGAGGAGCACGACGTAGCCATACCCATTACGGTTCTGGAAGAACTGGATAATTTTAAAAAAGGCAATGATATAAAAAACTTTGAAGCCCGCGAGTTTATCCGCTTCATCGATCAGTTGTCGCACGAAAATATGCTGCAGGATTGGCTGCCCTTAAGCGGGAAGAACAAAGGCAATTTCCGGGTACTGATGACACACGATTCGCCGGTAGACGCCGAAAAAGTTTTTAATGAAAGAAAGGCCGACCACAAAATTTTAAATTCGGCACTGCAGTTACAGCACGAAATGCCCGGTACCAAAGTAATTTTAGTTACCAAAGACATTAACCTACGTTTAAAAGCCCGGGCCTTAAATTTACCTGCCGAAGATTACGAAACCGGCAAAGTGCAAAACGTAAATGCCCTGTATACGGGCAACGACCTACTCGAAAACGTACCCGCTAATTTAATTACCGAACTTTACGAAACCGGAATATCCACTAACCTGGAAGTTTTAAAACAAGAACCACCGGATAATCATTATTATATACTAAAAAGTTATAAAACCTCGGTACTGTCGTATTATAACCCCGTAGAACGGCGGCTGGAGCGGGTAGATAAATTAACCGGCTACGGCATAAAACCCCGGAATGCCGAGCAGGCCTTTGCCTTGCACGCCATCATGAACCCCATGGTAAAATTAGTAACCATTCAGGGCGTGGCGGGTACCGGTAAAACTTTGCTGACATTGGCCGGGGCGATAGAACAACGCCGGAATTACAAACAAATTTATCTGGCGCGTCCCATTGTGCCGCTGAGTAACCGCGATATTGGCTTTTTGCCCGGCGATATTAAATCCAAAATAAACCCGTACATGGAGCCGCTCTGGGATAATTTAAAATTTATCTCGAACCAGTTTGCCGAAACCAGCAAAGAACATCAGAAAATAAGAGAATTAACCGAACAGGAAAAGCTGGTAATTACGCCGCTGGCTTATATCCGCGGCAGGAGTTTATCAAATATTTTCTTTATCGTGGACGAAGCCCAGAACCTAACGCCCCACGAAATAAAAACCATTATTACCCGGGCTGGCGAAAACACCAAAATTGTGTTTACCGGCGATATTTACCAGATAGATACCCCCTACCTGGACACGCAAAGTAACGGGTTATCTTATTTAATTGATAAGGCTAAAAACCATCCCTTGTACGCCCACATAACTTTGCTAAAAGGCGAACGGTCGGAGTTGGCAAACCTGGCTAACGAGTTATTATAACTTACAGAAGCAAACAAGTCGAGCTAAAAAGGCGGCGTTGGTATGGCACCAGCGCCGCCTTTTTACTTGAATCTGCGTTAGATTAACTTTATTTTAAACCGTATACTCAAAAATTTAAAAAATGAAGTAACCTATGCGCTTAGTAGAGTTAACGTCACAGAAACCGCTTAACTACAAAAACTTTTTCCTGCAAGGCTTACGCGACCACCCGGATTGTTTCCGGACCAGCCCGGCGGATGATTTATGGACTTATTTCCCTACGGAGGGATCTAGCGAGAGCTTTACGCTGGCAGTAATTACATCCACCGAAGAGTTAATGGGCGTAGTAAGTATGGAACGGGAAACTTCTGCGAATATGCGCCACAAAGCTTTGTTGTACCGCATGTACGTGGGTTTACCGTACGCAGGCCAGGGTATCGGTAAAATTTTGATACAAAACACCATTGCCAAAGCCCGCCGTTTACCCGGCCTAGAACAAATTTACCTTACCGTAATTGCCAGCAACGTAAAAGCTAAAAAACTCTACCAAAGCTTTGGTTTCGAGGTGTTTTCTCATGAAAAAAATGCCCTAAAAACCCCCGCCGGCGTTTATTACCACGAAGAGCAAATGGTTTTATTTTTGTAACTTGTATGCTTTAGCTTATAGATTTTATTCTGTTAAATAACGATTCTTTAAAATTTGCATATGATGAAACTCGTGCGCCGCAATAATGGTAATTAAACCCCGCACCGTAACCGGGGAATTATTAGCCATGCCTTCGCGGAGCAAAGTTTGCTGGTTAAAGCTGCTGAACAAAGTAATGTTGCTCAACCTTTGCCACTCGTACTCCTGCCATAAACTCGCAAATTCCCGTTCTTTAAAAAAAGCGTGGTTTACGTATTCATTTTCGTCAAAGCCCGGCAACGTTTGTTGGTCGCCGCGGGCAATGCACAAGGCCCGGTAAGCCAGAATACGTTCCGTATCTACCATGTGGCCAAATAATTCTTTAATGCTCCATTTGTCAGGGCCGTACGCGTAGTTTAATTTTTCGTCGGGCAAATTTGTGAGTATGGTTTTTAACTCCGCGGCTTGTTGTTGTAATCGCTGAATTATATCCCCTTCCGGAATTTGCACCAGGTATCTTTGGGCAAAAACAGCTACTTCGTTTAAGGGCGCTTTGGCAATCATAGGGTTTAGGGTTAGTTCCGGAATAAATGTAAGCGTTTGTGGTTTTTGCCCCAAAATTTTATTCTAAATAGTAACCTGGCAATTGGTTATCTCGGGCGCATAAATTATCGTATATACTCTAAATTTTAAAATTTAAGCCCATGAGTACATTATCGGATAAAGGTTTAGAAATTTCTAAAAAAGCTATTTTTCACATGTTGGTAAAACGGGCTGCGACGCTGCTGGGTAAACCCGTAAAAATCGGTCTGCTTTTAAAGGAAGCTTACGACAAGTTAATCGACGTAAAAAGTCCGAAAAGCGGGGTTGCGCAAATGAAAGAAGTCTTTTTCACCTTCATC
Organism: Adhaeribacter swui; assembly: GCF_014217805.1. Classification (NCBI taxonomy): domain Bacteria; kingdom Pseudomonadati; phylum Bacteroidota; class Cytophagia; order Cytophagales; family Hymenobacteraceae; genus Adhaeribacter; species Adhaeribacter swui. The sequence continues at coordinate 5,093,039 of NZ_CP055156.1, read as the reverse complement.
CGGTTGGTGCGGGCTTATATTAACGGCTCTTACCGGCAAATACCCAACCGGGCTTTAATTCTGGGTTTAGCCACTTTGCTGTATTTACTCTTACCCATCGATATTATCCCGGATTTTTTGCCCTTGATTGGTTATTCTGATGATTTAAGCCTGATTGCCTGGTTTGTAACTACTTTCCAAAGCGAGATAACCCGGTTCCAAAGCTGGGAAACCCGCTACCTGGACGAAGAAGAACCCATGGTAGCCGTGGTTTAAGCTTTAAACTTACTGAATTAGTTTTTCTGCTCCGGATAAATTTATTTTGGAGCTGAAAACTGATTTATGAAAAATTCTGGCGCACGGGTAAGTATTTTGGGTTGCGGTTGGTTAGGTTTACCTTTAGCCGAACACCTTATTAACTTAGGATACCAGGTAGCTGGCTCTACCACCACGCCCGAGAAACTGGAAACACTCCGGCAAAAACAAATACAACCCTACCTGATTAATCTGGTTGAAGAATCTTCTACCGCTGACTTAACAAGTTTTTTAAATTCTGATTATTTAATCATCAGCTTTCCGCCGCGCCTTCGGGCCGGGCATGAAAAATTTTACTTACCGCAAATACAGCGTTTGTACCAGGCCATGCAAACTTCGTCTGTTCAGTACGTGTTGTTTGTTTCTTCTACATCGGTGTACCACGACGTAAACCGGGTAGTTACGGAAGAAGATTTAGAAGCACTAGATACCGAAAGTCCGCTTTACCAGGCCGAAAAACTTTTAAAACAAAGTACTCAGCACGCTACTACTATTCTACGGTTTGGCGGTTTGGTGGGTGGTAACCGGCATCCGGGCCGGTTTTTAGCGGGTAAAACCGGCGTAGCCCAACCCGAATCGCCGGTAAACCTGATTCATTTATCAGATTGTATTGGCCTGATCACGCAAATAATCGCGCAAAAAACCTTTAACGATACCTTTAATGCCGCGGCCGATCAGCATCCTACCCGTCAGCAATTTTATACAGCGGCAGCTCGGGCTTTGCAATTAGAACCGCCGCAATTTGCATCTTCGGTAAATCCTGCTTTTAAAATCATCTGTAACGCCAAAATAAAGTCGCGGCTTACCTTTGAATTTATTTACCCGGACCCTATGTTTTTCTTTTAAGCTCCGTTGTATTAGCGGGTTTTAACCGATATAATGACAGAAACCATTGTAGTGATTGGCGGTGGGGCCGCAGGCTTTTTTGGGGCTATTACCTGCGCCGAAAATAACCCTACCGCTAAAGTAATTTTACTCGAAAAAACAAACAAACTACTTTCCAAAGTTCGGGTTTCCGGCGGCGGACGATGTAACGTAACGCACTATTGTTTAAACCCCAACCACTTAGCGCAGTATTACCCCCGGGGAGGTAAATTTTTAAAAAATTTGTTTAAAACCTTTGGCGCCCCCGAAACCATTGCCTGGTTTAATGCGCGGGGTGTTAAATTGCACACCGAGCCCGATGGCCGCATGTTTCCGGTGAGTAACAGTTCCGAAACTATTGTTAATTGTTTACTGCAAGGAGCCCATAAAGCCGGCGTTAACATCACAACCAGTTTGGGGGTAGAACAAATAACACTACCAGGTTCAACACCGGATGGGCAATTTCACTTAAGGCTAAGTAATGGCACTACCCTAAAGGCCAACAAAGTTTTAATTACCACGGGCGGTGCCCCCAAAATAGAAAGTTACCAATGGTTACGCGATTTAGGTTTACGTATTCAGGAGCCGGTTCCATCTTTGTTTACGTTTAATGTGCCCGAATCGCCTTTACGGGATTTAACAGGAGTGGCCGTAGGTCGTGCCAAAGTAAAAATCAGCGGGCAGAATCTGGAAAATGAAGGGCCTTTGTTGATTACGCACTGGGGCTTTAGCGGCCCGGCCGTACTGAAACTTTCGGCCTGGGGCGCCCGGGTGTTACAGCAATTAAATTATCAATTTACGGCCTTAATCAACTGGGTTCCCGACCATACCGAAGAATCGTTGCGGGAGGCTTTGCTGCAATACCGGCAAGAGTATGCCCGTCGGCAGGTAACCAGCCATGCTTTATTTAATTTGCCCCAACGCCTCTGGAAAGCTTTAACCGCTTTGGCCGGCATAACCGACCAAATAAAGTGGGCTGAGTTGCCGGCTAAAAATCAAAACAAATTAGTGGAGTTCCTGCTCCGGGCACCTTTTCCGGTTAAAGGTAAAACTACGTTTAAAGAAGAATTTGTTACCTGCGGCGGCGTGGATTTAAAAGAAGTAAACCCAACAACCCAGGAGAGCCTGAAAATTCCGGGCTTATATTTTGCCGGCGAAGTTCTGGATATTGATGGGGTAACCGGGGGCTTTAACTTTCAGGCGGCCTGGACTACAGCTTTTCTGGCGGGCAAAGCCATGGCCGCCAACCAAAATAATTAAGCTTTAGGTAATTATAACTACACATCCTGTATTTTTAAGTAACATTTTCCCGCCGATATCAGTTTATAGGACAGAAATAATTCTAAACTCTGTTTTTAATAAAGATAAAACTATGGACAAAGAAAAAGATATTGTAGCGGTGGTACACCACCTGATTGAACGGGCCAAAGATGGCGAAAAAGGGTACCGTACCGCTTCCGAAGATGTACACGAGCAAGATTTAAAAAGCTTATTCCGGCAATACGCAGTACAGCGCGACAACATGATTACCGAATTACAGGATCAATTGCACCAAATGGGTAAAACCCAGGACGAGAGTGGTTCTATTGAAGGAACCATACACCGCACCTGGTTAGATTTATCTTCGGCTATTGTGGCCCGGGACCGGAAAAGAATTTTATCGGAGTGCGAGCGCGGTGAAGATTACGCCGTATCGGCATACGAAAAAGCTTTAAAAGCTGATTTACCGGCCAATTTAAAATCGGTGGTAGAAAAGCAATACCAGCAGGTAAAAGAAGCCCACGACCGCATCCGCGACTTACGCGACGAAGCTTAATTTAAAAAAATAGAATTTTACAGAAGCAGAGGCTACCAAGCCTCTGCTTTTTTTGTTCGCGCATTTTCAAAATTTCAGGCCAACTAAATAATCCTGTTTAGTAAAAAGCTCAGATTGATAAAAATTTTAAATATTTATTTTGCTTACTAAAATTATCTACGCCAGCGGTTTATAATTCTCCTGAATTTTAATTATCATGTGGCCACTTTGTTCCCAAAAAATGCAAATGTTTTGACTGGTTCTTATTTTAAACCCCAAAACTAAACGCAGGGAATGGCTCTAAATTTAAAATATCATGATTTTTAACCGGTGGATGAACGGTAAAACTTTTTACAAGAATTATAATTGGATAGTATATGCCGGTTTAGGTTTTGGTTTACTGGCCGGTTTGCCCTCTTGCCGAAATGGCAAAAGCCAGGTGGCTGCCACCACAACTGCTGTAATTAATCCCGATTCCAGCATCAATGCAACAGTAAAACAAGTACCGGCCACGGTTCAGGTACAAAACAATTATTCCACCGACGAACATACCATTTTAGAAGGCAAGCAAGTCTTTCAGAGCAACTGCACGGCTTGTCATAGTTTTGAGCAAAAAGGGATTGGTCCTAATTTGGCGGGTGTTACTTCCCGGGTTAGTAAAAGTTGGCTCACACAATTTATCTCCAATGCGCCCGCCGTTATTAGTTCCGGCGATGTCCACGCCACCAAACTAGTGGAAGAGTATAAACAAGTAATGCCTGCTTTTACCGCATTAACCCCCGAGCAAGTAGAAGATATAACGGCTTACCTGCATTCGCAGCAACCTGAAACGGAAGACCCCAACACAGCAAAACTAGGAACGCCTTTAAATGATCCCATTCCGGCCAAAATTCCTAAATCTGAATTATTATTAAGCCTTGAGGCGGTAACAACAGCGCCGTTAACGAGCAACGAAATTCCGCTGGCCCGCATTAATACCATGGTTGTTTTGCCGGGCAAAAAGCAGCGGGTTTTTCTTCAGGATTTGCGGGGTAAGCTCTACGAGATGGAAGGCTCTACCCTGCGGGAGTACCTGGATATCAGCAAAGAAAGGCCTGCTTTTATCCCCACGCCGGGCTTAGCCACCGGTTTTGGTAGCTACGCTTTTCACCCGGATTTTTACCAAAATGGCTTGTTTTACACTACCCACACCGAAAGCGCAAATACCGCCCCAGCCGATTTTGTCTATGCCGATTCTATAAAAGTAGCTTTGCAGTGGGTTTTAACGGAGTGGCATTTACCTAATCCGAGTGCACCGGTTTTTGCCGGTAAAGGTCGCGAACTCTTGCGGGTTAACATGGTTAATCAAATTCATGGCGTGCAGGAAATAACCTTTAATCCTTTTGCCAAACCGGGTTCGCCTGAATATGGTTTGTTATACATTGGCATTGGCGATGGTGGCGCAGCCGAACAAAAATATTCTTTTTTATGCAACTCCAATAAAACTGTGTGGAGCACTGTATTGCGCATTGACCCGCGGGGTAATAATAGCAAAAACGGTAAGTACGGCATTCCGGCTATTAACCCTTTTGCCCAGGACAATGATTCGAATACCTTAGGCGAAATCTTTGCTACCGGCTTCCGCAATCCCAACCGGATTTACTGGGCACCAGATGGTAAAATGTTAATTTCGGACATCGGCTTAACCAACATCGAAGAATTAAACATTGGCGTTGCTGGCGCAAATTACGGCTGGCCTGCCCGCGAAGGCACCTTTTTACTAAATTATACTGGTAAAATGGATAAAGTTTATCCGCTGCCCACCGATGACCAAACCTATCATTATACTTACCCGGTCATTCAGTTCGACCACGACGAAGGCAATGCTTTTTCTGCGGGATTTGTGTACTCGGGCAGTATTCCTGCTTTAAAAGGCAAATACATTTTCGGGGATATTGTGAGCGGGCGCGTGTTTTTCGTGGAAAGTAGCCAGTTAAAACTTGGGCAACAAGCCCCCATTCAGGAATTTACGCTGCAATTTGCGGGCAAAGCTGCCACCTTTAAAGAAATTACCGGGCACCGGAAAACCGATTTACGATTTGGCATGGGGCTGAACCATAACTTGTTCATTTATACCAAAACCGATGGTAAAATATGGCGGGTAAATGGGTGCTCGCCCAACAAGAAAATTTAAAATTTAGCTGGTTAGTTACTTACCTCGTGTATTTACCGGTTATTTTAAATTTTTAAAATCAGGTACTTAACTTTTCTATATACTTTCCATCTGGAATGATTCAAATCAAAAAAGACTTACAAGCTGCCCACCTGCAACCTTTATTGCAAAAGTTTTGGGACTTATCCGGACAAAAAATCAGAAACATAGAACAACAGTATGATACCAGCCAGGGCTCCCCGGTTTTTACTGTTAAAGGCCATTACACCACCCGCGGCTGGACCGAATGGACCCAGGGGTTTCAGTTTGGCTCAGCCATTTTACAATTTGATGCTACTGGAGAAGTTGAATTTTTAAATTTTGGGCGCAGTAAAACCGTAGCCGTAATGGCGCCGCACGTGAGCCACATTGGTGTGCACGACCACGGTTTTAACAACGTAAGTACCTACGGCAATTTGCTTCGATTAATGCGCGAAGAGAAAATTGATTACAACGCGTGGGAAAAAAACTTTTACGAACTCGCCCTGAAAGTTTCCGGAGCCGTGCAGGCCAGCCGCTGGACGCCCATTAAAAATGGTGGTTTTATCCATTCTTTCAACGGTCCGCATTCTTTGTTCGTGGATACCATCCGTTCTTGCCGGGCTTTAATGCTCAGCCATCAGTTAGGCCATCTGTTACAAGCAGAAAACGACGTGCGGATTAATCTGCTCGAACGGGCTTTATTGCATTGCCAGGCTACCGCCCAGTATTCCGTTTATTACGGCGAAGGCCGCGACTCCTATGACATTTGGGGCCGCACTGCCCACGAAAGTATTTTTAACACCAAAGACGGGAACTACCGTGCCCCTAACTCGCAGCAAGGCTATACGGGTTTCAGCACCTGGACCCGCGGTTTGGCCTGGGCCATGTGCGGCTTCGCCGAAGAACTGGAGTTTCTGCAAACCATCTCGGATACCGAATTACTCAACTTTGGTGGCCGGGATGAGATTGAAACTTACCTGCTGAAAGCGGCCCGGGCTACCTGCGATTTTTACCTGGCCCACACCCCCATTGATGGCTTACCCTACTGGGATACTGGAGCGCCCAACCTGCATAAACTAGGCAATTACCTCGACCAACCCGCCGATCCTTTTAACAACCAGGAACCGGTAGATGCTTCGGCGGCCGCCATTGGCGCTCAAGGTTTACTGCGCCTGGGAAAATTTTTAAAAGATAGAGGCGAACAGGAGGCGGGTGAAACATATTGGCAAGCCGGGTTAACCGTAGTGCAAACTTTACTGCAGGAGCCGTACCTGAGTACCAACCCGGACCACCAGGGAATCTTATTACATTCGGTGTATCACTGGCCTAATGGTTGGGATTACGTACCCGAGGGCAGCACCATTCCGCGTGGGGAATCCAGCATGTGGGGTGATTATCACATCCGGGAAGTTGCGTTGTATTTACAAAAAATTAATAACCAGGAACCTTATTATACTTTTTACAACGGCGTGCAGTAATGGCGAAAGAGTTAACTGATTTCAAAAATTTATGCGTGCATACCATTACCACCAAACCGTGGCCTATCGAAAAAGCCGCGCAGGAGTTTTCGGCGGCGGGTATTGGTGGCATTACCGTGTGGCGCGATGCTTTAGCGGGGCGGGATATTAGAAAGACGGGCAATATGCTCCGCGACCTGAACCTGGAAGTTGTATCGTTGTGCCGGGGCGGTTTTTTTCCGGCGCTCACCGCATCCCAGCGCGAGGCAGCTATTGCGGATAATTTAAAAGCCATCGACGAGGCCGAAGCACTCGGGGCACCTATGGTGGTATTGGTGTGCGGCGCTGCTCCTGGTCAGTCTTTAACGGAGTCCCGGCAACAAATTCAGGATGGAATTATGGCTTGTCTGGAACACGCCGCAGCGGCCAGGGTAAAACTTACCATCGAACCGCTGCATCCCATGTACGCCGGCGACCGCTCGGCCATTAACACGCTGGCCCAAGCCAACGACATGGCCGAAGCCATTAACTCGCCGCACGTGGGCGTTGCCGTAGACGTGTACCATTTATGGTGGGACCCGGACCTGGAAAATCAAATTAAACGCTGCGCCGCGCACAATAACTTAGCGGCTTTTCACATCTGCGACTGGAAAACCCCTACCCTGGACATGCTCAACGACCGGGGCTTAATGGGCGAAGGCTGCATTAACTTAAAACAAATCCGGGGCTGGGTAGAGGAAACCGGTTTTAACGGCTTTAACGAGGTCGAGGTTTTTTCTAATATTTATTGGCACCAAGATCAACAGCAATTTTTAAAAAAAATTACATCGGCATACCTGCAGCACACTTAATAGTACTGGTACAATACCCGATTTTTAGGAGTAGGCATTAAAGTATACGGGTTAATGAGCAGCGGCAAATTGCTTTTTTAAATTTTTACATTTTCAGGATTACGTTTAATTTAAAAATTTATTCTTCCGGATAATGAAAGTTGCAATACGTAAATCGGTTTTGATTTTATCGCTGGGCTTTTGTTTGAGCTGCCCGGTTTTTGCGCAGGATCAGGTAGATGAAAGTATGCTCTGCCGGGGTGCTTATTTTACCGAACCAGAAGGAAAAGCCGCCCTGGAGCAATTTGCCGCCACGTACCACGACAAAGCTAGTTGGGAAAAAAGGGCCGCTATCATCCGGCAAGGCATTATCACGGGTGGGCAGTTTAGCAATCTGCCCAGTAAAAATCCGTTAAAGCCCATTATCCACAGCAAACGGGTATACGATGGGTATACCATAGAAAATGTAGCTTTTGAAAGCTTTCCGGGTTTCTTTGTGACGGGTAATTTGTACCGGCCTACTGAGAAAAAATCGATTTACTCGGCTATTTTATCTCCGCACGGGCATTACAAAGAGCAAAAAACGCAAGGCCGCTTTCACGAATCGGTGCAGAAACGCTGCGCTACCATGGCCCGCATGGGCGCTATAGTTTTTACCTACGACATGCTGGGTTACGGCGAATCAGATCAGGGAATTCACCAGGTACCTCAGGTACACCCCAAAGCCTTAACTTTACAAATAAACAATGGCTTGCGCGCCGTCGATTTTTTACTTTCTCTGCCCGAAGTTGACCCCAAACGCATCGGCGTAACCGGCGAATCGGGTGGTGGTACGCAAACTATTTTACTTACGGCACTGGATAAGCGCATTGCGGTATCGGTGCCAGTAGTGATGGTTTCGGCGCACTTTTTTGGCGGTTGCAATTGCGAAAGCGGCATGCCGGTGCATAAAAGCGCCCAGCACCAAACCAGCAACGTAGAAATAGCCGCTTTAGCCGCTCCCCGTCCCTTGCTCCTGGTATCCGACGGGAAAGACTGGACTAAAAACACGCCCGAAGTGGAATATCCGTACATCCGGAATATCTACAAACTCTATAACCAGGAAAACTTAGTTCAGAACGTTCATTTACCCGACGAAGGCCACGATTACGGCCCCAGCAAACGCTTAGCAGCTTACACCTTCTTAGCGAAACATTTAAAACTAGACCTGAACAAAGTAAAAAATCGCGAAGGAAAAATAGATGAAAGCTTTGTAAAAGTAGAAACCCGGGAAAATCTGGTAGTCTGGAATAAAGATCATCCTAAACCAACCAACGCCATTGAATCCGACGAAGCCATAACTAAAATGCTTCAGGCTTATAGCATAGCTTCCAAAAATTAAAATTTTAAAAAATTACATTTTACAACACGCAACTAGTAACTCATAACTCTCAACTCATAACTTTTAACTCAACAAAATGGCTCCCACTATCCACCAGGTAGGTATTATCATGAACGGGGTAACCGGCCGCATGGGCACGAACCAACATTTAATGCGCTCCATCGTCGAAATTATAAAACAAGGTGGGGTAAAAGTAAGTCCTTCGGAGTTTATCATGCCCGATCCGATTTTAGTGGGCCGGGATGCCGTAAAGCTGCAGAAGTTGGCGGAACAATCGGGCGTAACCAAGTTTACCACCGACCTGGATAGTGTAATGCAGAACCCACAATACCAGATTTATTTCGATGCCCAAACCACCGGCCGCCGGGCTGATGGCGTGCGGCAGGCCGTGAAAGCCGGAAAGCACGTGTACTGCGAAAAACCCACTGCCGTGAGCACCGAAGTAGCCCTGGAACTATACGAGCTGTGTAAACAAAACAACATTAAAAACGGTGTGGTGCAGGACAAATTATGGTTGCCGGGTTTGCTGAAATTAAAACGCTTAATCCAGAATGATTTCTTTGGCGAGATATTGTCGGTACGCGGCGAGTTTGGCTACTGGGTTTTCGAAGGTCACACTATTCCGGCGCAACGCCCGTCCTGGAACTACCGCAAAGAAGATGATGGCGGCATTATCGTTGACATGTTGTGTCACTGGCGCTACGTGCTCGATTATATTTTCGGGAAAGTAAAAGCGGTTTCGTGTTTGGGCGCTACCCACATTAAAGAACGCATCGACGAAAATGGCCAGGCTTACCGCTGCACCGCTGACGATGCCGCTTACGCCACTTTTGAATTGGAGAACGGCATTATTGCACACTTCAACTCTTCCTGGACCGTGCGCGTGCGCCGCGATGACTTACTTACCCTGCAAGTTGATGGCACGAAAGGCTCGGCAGTAGCCGGTTTGCGGGAGTGCTACACCCAACATTACGGCAATACCCCCAAACCCGTCTGGAACCCCGATATTCCGCAACCCATCAACTTCATGGAAGGCTGGTCGAAAGTACCGGAGCAGGAAATTTTTGAAAACGCTTTTAAAGTGCAATGGGAATTGTTCCTGAAACACGTGGTAAAAGACACTCCTTTTCCCTGGGACTTACGCGAAGGTGCCAAAGGTGTGCAACTCGCCGAAAAAGGCTTGGAAAGCTGGGCCAAACGCTGCTGGGTAGATGTACCGGAATTGTAGATTAGTCGATGATCCACAGTTCGCAGCTTAAATTTAAAAGTAATTAGTTTTCGCTTAAGTTTTTTATATAAGTAATTGGATAAAGTTAAATTACTATAGTGTCAATAGGGATTGTTGCTGTATGTTATTGATTAGTAAAATTTTAATTACTTAAAAGTTTAACATCTAATATCTTGATACTAATGTCTCTTTACTTAGTTCGAGATTGTATTTCTAAATATTTAGAAATTATAAAAATTTCATGAGAAAAGTAGCTTTTATAACGGGCGGAAGCCGGGGTATTGGGTTAGGAATTGCCACGCAATTGGCGCAGGCAGGTTTTGATCTGGCAATTAACGGGGTTCGTCCAGCCGAAGCAGTCAATGAAGTAATAGCGGATCTGCAACAACTGGGGGCTAAGGTTATTTACTGTCAGGGCGATGTAGCTTCGACCACGGACCGAGCACGGATGCTGCAGGAAATTAAAGAGAGTTTCGGTGCGCTGCATGTGCTGGTAAATAACGCTGGCATTGCCCCCAAAGAGCGGAAAGATATTCTGGAAGCCACCGAAGAAAGTTTTACCCACGTACTCACCACTAACCTGCAAGGTCCTTATTTTCTGACCCAGGCTGTGGCTAACTGGATGATCCAGCAGGCAACGCAAGCAACAGAGTTTTCGGGTTGCATTGTAAATGTTTCTTCTGTATCGGCTACCGTGGCTTCGGTAAACCGCGGCGAATATTGTGTGGCCAAAGCAGGCGTGAGTATGGCTACCCAGTTGTTTGCAGCGCGCCTGGGCGAATACAATATTCCGGTGTACGAAGTGCGTCCCGGTATTATTAAAACCGACATGACCGCGGGCGTAACCGAAAAGTACGACAAATTAATTGCCGGCGGTTTAACCGTGCAACAACGTTGGGGCGAAGCTTTAGACGTAGGTAAAGCTGTGGCCGCTTTAGCGCTGGGCTATTTCCCCTATTCTACCGGTCAGGTGTTAATGGTGGATGGCGGTTTAACCTTACCTCGCTTGTAGAAATTCTAAAATTTTAAAAATTTTTTAAAACGTAACTACCTAAATCCTGCGGTATGACTTCCAGCCCTCCTTTTAAGCAATTGTTAAAAGTACCCGTAATTGTAGCTGCCCTGGGTTACCTGGTAGATATGTACGACTTGTTTTTGTTTAACATTGTGCGGGTCCCCAGTTTAAAAGATTTAGGTTTATCCGACGAAGAGCTGTTTCACAAAGGATTGCTGATCCTGGATATGCAAATGGCCGGCATGTTAATCGGCGGCATACTGTGGGGAATTTTGGGCGATAAAAAAGGCCGTTTGTCGGTGCTGTTTGGTTCTATTTTGTTGTATTCGCTGGCCAATATTGCCAACGGATTTGTTACATCTTACGAACAGTATCTGCCTTTGCGTTTTATTGCGGGCATTGGCTTAGCCGGAGAACTGGGTGCGGGTATTACTTTAGTGGCCGAAATTTTACCCAAGGAAATACGTGGCTGGGGTACTACGCTGGTGGCTACTACCGGGGTTTTTGGGGCGATACTGGCTTATTTTGTGGCCGCTACTTTCGATTGGCGCGTGTCTTACTTTGTGGGCGGGGCTTTAGGCCTGGTATTACTCTTAATGCGGGTGCGGGTGTTTGAATCCGGCGTTTTTCTGCACTTAAAACATAAACAGGTGCAACGGGGTAATTTTTTTATGCTTTTTTCCAGCGGCGCCCGGTTTACCAAATATTTATATTCCATTTTAATTGGTACGCCCATCTGGTTTGTTTCGGGAGTGCTTATCTTTTTTTCACCGGAGTTTGGCGCCGCTTTAGGCGTAACTGAACCTATTGTGGCGGGCAAAGCCGTGATGCTGGCCTTTGCCGGGCAGGTAGGCGGCGATTTAGTGTCTGGATATTTGAGTCAGCGGTTTCAAAGTCGTAAAAAAGGCATGCTGCTTTTTTTGCTGGGTTCTTACGCTTTAATGCTGGTGTATTTACTTGTAAAAACGCAAAGTTTAACAACGTTTTACTTTTTCTGCGCCGCTTTAGGCTTTTTCAATGGTTACTGGACTTTGTTTATCACCATTGCGGCCGAATTGTTTGGTACTAATTTGCGGGCTACGGTGGCTACTACGGTGCCTAATTTGGTACGTGCTTCGGTAATTCCCATTTCGGCCTTGTTTGTTTTTGCCAAAGCACATTTTGGTCTTACCATAGGCGCCGCTCTGGTGGGAGGCTTGATTGTGGCTATTGCGTTATGGGCCTTATCGCGGCTGGAAGAAACTTTCCATAAAGAATTAGACTACCACGAAGAAGATATTCCCAATTTAACTACCGTACCCGAAGTTGGTCAAACTACTTCTGTAGTTGAAAAAAAATAATCGATTTTATGGTGTAATTGCTTATTCCCGCATTTCGATCAGGCTCTGAGATTTAAATTTTTAAAAAATTCCTTTTCTAAGAAATAAAACAAAAGCCATTTAGCTTCTTGGGCTAAATTCAGGAAGATTTAAGGTTAACACTCCCAATTCCGGGGTTTTTGGGGGTGTAATTTTTGTGCTTAATGCGTAAAAATGAAAGTAGCCGCTCGTATAACAAGCGGCCACAAACCAACCTAACCGGGTATTATTTACAATTATAACTGTAGGTTTGGGAGGTAGTTGTACCGGCCTGCGTTTTGGTGGTAATCTTAGTTGGCAGACCGTTGTTGTTGTATTCGTAAGTAATATCCTGCGATTGTATTTTATCTACCGCATTAGTTAATTTGTTCGTAGCTACCACTTTAGTAACGTTGTTCACGGCCAGTGGCTCTACGTTAATAATCGGTGTGCTTTTAACGGGGTTTTCTTTCGAATCGTAAGTATAATCGTAAGTGTATGCTAATGTTGGAGCCTGACCCACGCCCATGGCAACGGCGTATTCTTTATGATTGGGGTTGCCTTTGTTATCGTAGGTAAAAGTCATATAACCGGCTAAACTTAAAGTTCCCTTATCCGCCAGATCCAGAAACATGTTTACTTTACTAGTTTTATTCTGGCCGTTGTACTCGTACTCGTAGCGGGTAATATTTTCCATTTTGTTAGAATCCTCCTCTTTCGAATAAAAATTCATTTTTGTTGGATTGCCATTCGCGTTCAACTCCACGGTAAAATATTCCTGCAGCACGTTATTGGCATTAAACATCGACATTTTGGTGGCTTTCCCGGCATTATTGTACTCAAAAGTCATGTACTCGGTAACGGCATTGTTTTCTTTGGTATTTACCCGGGTCAGTTTTCCTTGGGCATCATAAATAAATTCTGAATTTTCCAGCCCCGTAGCGGTATTTTCAGAAATAGTGGCGATCTGGCAAGATTTGCCTTGATTGTTATGGTTATCTCCGGGGTTAGGCTGCGGATCGTTTTTCTTAGAATCTTCGCAGGAAGCAAAAATGCTCATGAAGGTAAATCCTAACAAAGCAATAGTAAGTTGTGGTTTTTTCATGGTTCAGGCGTAGCAAGTAGTAGATGGATTAAATGTTTAAATTTTTAAAATTTTAATGGTTTAGAAGGATTGTAAAGGGCTTTGCCGCTTGGAGTAATACAAAGGTAGGTTGCCTTTACGCCGTACACTTGCGCGTAAATCAGTAATTACTAAAATAAGTACTACTACTTACCACCTGGTTTTATTGGCTTTTTACCCAAATATCCGATCAATCAATTGGCAATCTTGCAAACTATAATCCGGTCAAAATTTTAAAAATTTAATCAGCCAGGAAATTTATAGGCCAGGTTCATGCGAATGTGCTTTCTGAAAATTTAATAAAGCTAAAATTTATAGGTGTTTTACCAGTTATTTAAAACCTGAAATTTATTTGTCGTATTGCTAAAATAAATTTTTAGACTAATCTAAAATTAAACTTTAGATTCTTATATTTGCCTAGCCATGAAGTATTATGACTTAATCTTAAACTCATGCTACGCTCTGGTTTTGCTCTGAACAGACATCCGGAAAAAGAAAAAATTTAAAATTAGTATAGGACACTCTTGCAGAACAGAAAAGTACCCTATGTATTTTTTAAGTTGATGTAAAGAATAGATTTACAATTTTATATCATGGTTTTACTACAATATATATAGGAATAATGCGGAAGTTTAACCTTGGCTTTTTCTGAACTTTTTTTATTTACCACAAAACTTTCTTTGCCCATGAAATTTACGCTTACCCTGTTTTTTTTACTTTTCCTGATTAGTACTGGCTACGCCCAGAATGGAGTAATTAAAGGGCGCATTATGGCCAACGGGGAACCGTTGTCGTATGCCTCCGTCGGCATTGTAGGCACAAGGTTGGGAGCAACTTCTAATGATAAGGGTTATTACGAAATTAAAAATGTGCCGGCCGGTACCGTAGAAGTAGGCGCTTCGAATGTAGGTTATCAAACTGAAAAAAGTACCATAACCTTAACCGCCGGCGGCATGGCCGTGGTAGATTTTACTTTAAAAGAAATTACCTCGCGCCTGGAGGAAGTAGTAGTAACCGGCGTAACCCGGGCTACTGAAGTCAAAAAAAGTCCTATTCCCATTGCTACTATTTCTAAAAAAGAAATCAACATCAACGTAAATTCCAACATTATCGATGCCATTGTAAAAGGCGTGCCCGGCGTAAGTGCCACCACAACGGGGCCCAATATCTCCAAGCCTTTTATCCGCGGATTAGGTTATAACCGGGTATTAAACATGTACGATGGCATCCGGCAGGAAGGGCAACAATGGGGCGACGAACACGGCACCGAGGTAGATCAATACGGTATTGAACGGGCCGAAGTGGTAAAAGGCCCAGCCAGCCTCACCTATGGCTCCGATGCCTTAGCCGGCGTAATTAACATGATTCCGGCAGTGCCCAAAGGCGTAGATGGAAAATTAAAAGGAGACTTTTTAACCGATGTGCACAGTAACAACGGCTTAATTGGTACCTCCTTGGGCGTTTCGTACAACAAAAGTGGCTGGACGTATTACCTCCGTGGCACGCAAAAACGGGCGCATAATTATCGGAACCGAATAGACGGATTGGTGTATGGCAGTGGTTACCGCGAGTACAATGTTAGCGGCACCGCGCGGGTAGATAAAGCCTGGGGCTTTTCGCAAATATCTGCTACGCTCTACGACAACATGCAGGAAATTCCGGATGGCAGCCGTGATTCGTTGAGCCGGAAGTTTACTAAACCCGTAATGGAAGGCCAGCAGGACGATATTAAAAACCGACCCGTAGTACCAAGCGATGAATTAAAAACCTATAACATTGGGACGCTACACCAGGCCATCCAGCATTACCGGGTTTATACGCACAACCAGTTAATTTTGGGGCAAGGCAACCTCAATGCTTCGTTTGGTTTCCAGCAAAGCCGCCGCCGCGAATATTTGTTCCCGACCCTACCCGATAAAGCCGCTCTGTACTTAGTTTTAAACACCTTAAACTATGATTTTCGGTATAACTTACCAGCCTGGCACGCCATTGAAACCTCGGTTGGTGTAAATGGCATGTGGCAAACCAACCAAAGCAAAGATGCTACCGACTTCCCGATTCCGGATTATACTTTGTTTGATGTGGGAGCTTACGTGTTTACTAAAAAGAGCTTTGGCAAGGTTGATATTTCCGGGGGCATTCGCTACGATACCCGCCATTTAACCTGGAACGACTTTTACACTGGCCTGGATGGAGCTGGTTTTGGTCAGCGGGTGGCAGCAACTACCCCAAACGCTTACCTGCAATTTCCGGAGTTTACGCACCAATACCACGGCGTTTCCGGCAGCATTGGGGCTACTTATAATTTATCGGAGCGCCTGTTGTTTAAAGCTAATTTAGCCCGGGGCTATCGGTCGCCTAACATCAACGAAGTAGGCTCGAATGGGTTAGATCCGGGGGCGCATATCCGGTATCAGGGCAACCGCGATTTTGTGCCGGAGTTTAATTTTCAAAAAGACTTCAGCTTTTTAGCCTATCTGGAAAACCTGGATGTTAGCGTAGAGTTATTTGACAACCGCATCAGCAACTACATTTTTCAGGCGCGCTTAAGCGATGCCCAAGGCCAACCGGTTCTGGATGAGCAAGGCAACCTTACTTACAAATATCAGCAAGCCAAAGCCCAGTTATACGGCGGCGAGTTTACTTTAAATTTTCACCCAAAATCGCTGAAGTGGCTCAACTTTAACAACAGCTTAGCTTATGTAAAAGGCCTTAATAAAAACGATAAACTGATTGAGCAGTACGGCGATGATGCTAAATACTTGCCTTTTATTTTACCTCTGCACTTCCGTTCTGAGCTCCGCGGTACTTTACGCAAATCCGTGGGGCCGTATACCGGCATTTACGCCCGTATAGAATTAGATACTTATGCGCGGCAAGATAAAATTTACGCCGTAGATAATACCGAAACTCCTACTCCGGGTTACTCCCTAATTAACGTGGGCACCGGAACTTCGGTGAAACAAAAATCCGGGCGGGTATTTTGCCAGTTGTTCTTTCAGGTAAATAATTTATTTGATGTGGCGTATCAATCGCATTTAAACCGCTTGAAATACTTTGAATATTACCAGGCATCGCCTAACAACCGGTTTGGCATTTACAACATGGGGCGCAACATTAGTGCTAAAGTCATCATCCCTTTTTAACTTATCATAAACTAAAAATTTTTAAAAATCCCGATGTTAAGCCTTTTAGCATTGGGATTTTCTTTATTCAAAAATTTGTAAATACCGGGTTATCGACTTATCAAAGGCCTGCCGGGCTTCTTGTTTAATTTGGGCTTCAAAGGCACCGTACATCCGCTCGAATGATAAACCCTCTAGGGCCTGTTTAATAGCCAGAATAGCCGGCTTGTTTAGCGGAATCAAGTTGGGGTAAGAATACATGAACGAAACGGATTGGCGGTCCATAACTACCTGAATGGTATCGCCCGAAAAAATTACACCTTTGCCATCGCTTGCCTGCGGATAGTAAAGCACATTTGCCCCCGGAAAATGCCCCCCGCATTGTATAAGTAGCAGATTACCGGGCATTATATGGGTTGATTCATCCCAAAAAATTATCCTGGAGTAACTTTGCATCACCCATTCTTTATCTTGGGCGTGGATATGAACCGGCACCTCACCAAATGTCTGGCTCCAATTAACCAAAGTTGAAAAGTAGTGCGGGTGCGAAATGGCGATAGCGGTAATTCCACCTAGTTCATTAATACGAATGATAGTTTCTTCATCCAGATAGGTAATGCAATCCCAAAGAATGTTGCCTTGGGGAGTTTGAATAAGGTGGGCCCTTTGCCCAATAGCGAACTTAGGATAGGTTTGTATAGAATAAACGTTAGGCTCGACTAACTCTATTTGGTTGCGGTATTTGCCCTGCATTTCTGGTAGCGTAGTCCAGGTCTGTCCTTGCCAGTTTACGTATTGCCGGTCATCGGTACAAATTTTACATTCTGCCGGTGGTTCAGTTTGGACAGCATATTGCACGCCGCAAGTTGTACATATGAAGTTTGTAGCCATAAAAATCTCGGTTTAACTTCGAATATCTGCAAATTTTAAATAATTCAGGCAATTTATTGATATAGGTAGTTCCGGGTAAAAATTAAACTTACCTTTATGAACAAATGTTCATTCATTTGTTAGGTACATGTCCACCAGATTTATCCAAAAGCGGGAAGCTACCATGGAAGTTATTCTGAAGGTAGGTTTAGAATTATTTGCTAACCACGGTTTTCATCCAACCACTATCCGGATGATTGCCGAAAAGGCTGGAATTTCGTTAGGCTTGCTTTATAATTATTATAAAAGCAAAGAAGAAGTGCTGCAAGCTATTTTCCGGAAAACCCTGCAGGAAATACAAACCGGCTTTACTACTTTTAACCAACCAGAGCAGAAAACAACTTTAAAAGCTTTTATCCGGCAGTACTTTCGTAGTGTAAAACTGAACCGGGATTTCTGGAAGCTTTACTACAGCCTACAACTTTCTTCGGTTACTGCTCTGCTCATTAAACAAGATTTAGATACGTTTAGTAACACCATCCAGAGTATGCTGGAGGCATGTTTAGCAGAGGAAGAGATACCTTTCCCAAGTTTGGAAGCCAAGTTAATGTTAGCGTTTTTAGATGGCTTGACTACCCAATTTTTCCTGCAGGAAAAGTATCCCGTTGATGATTTAGTAAATCTCTTATTAATGAAGTACCAGCATTAAGAAAGTACTAAGGTTGCACAACGACAAGCAGTTTTTTTAACGCAACCAAGCATCTATTTAACATAATAAGCAAGATTGGGGAATTTGTAATACTAAATCTGCCGCTTTCTACCCTATTTGGGTTGGCCTTTACTTTAGAGCTAGGAAAACAACCTAAACTGGACGTTCTGGAAAATGAAATTTTTAAAAATTTCATTTTCCAAAATGGTTAAATAAGGCAAGTAGGTTAACCGGCTATTTACTTTGATGTCTATGCTGCAGAACTTGCATCACATCGCTAATTTCCATATCCGAGGCGACTAATAAAACTAATAAATGGTAGAGTAAATCAGCTGCTTCTTCTTTCAGGCGTTCTTTATTACCAGCCACAGCGTCAATTACTGTTTCTACGGCTTCCTCTCCTACTTTTTGGGCAATTTTTTGAATGCCTTTTTCAAAAAGCGAATTGGTGTAAGATTTTTCCTGCGGATTTTGGCGTCGGCTTTGGATAATATCTTCTAAATAATTTAAAAAAGCAGCCGTTGGTTTTGTAGCGGCAACTTCGGCATTTGGATCAGGTGCTGCTTCAAAACAAGTACGGGCTCCGGTATGGCAAACCGGGCCTACGGGATTTACTTTAATGAGTAAAGTATCCTGATCACAATCTACCTGCATGTTTACCACGTGCAGAAAGTTACCGCTGGTTTCGCCTTTGGTCCAGAGCCGGTTTTTAGTCCGGGAAAAGAAGGTAACAATTTTCTCCTGCTGGGTTTTCTCGTAGGCTTCCTGGTTCATGAAACCCAGCATAAGTACTTCCTGGGTTGTGTTGTCCTGAATTACAGCCGGGATTAATCCGCCGGACTTGGCAAAATCTAATAACATAAGCGAATGGGTAATTGCTGGTTGGCTAAATAAGCTTTAAGATCGGGAATGGGCACTTCCCCGAAATGAAAAATACTGGCCGCTAGGGCGGCATCGGCGTTAGCCTGGTTAAAAACATCGGCAAAATGATCCATTTTACCGGCACCCCCGGAGGCAATTACCGGAATAGAAACGCCCCGCGATACATCACCAGTAATATCCAGGGCAAAGCCGTCTTTGGTACCATCGTGACTCATGGACGTTAACAAAATTTCGCCAGCGCCTAAGTCGGTAATTTGTTTGGCCCAATCCAGGGTATAATGTTCGGTTTCCACGGTACCTGCCCGGCTAAAAACCTTCCAGCCAGCCGCCGTAAATTTAGTATCAATAGCCACCGTGATGCACTGGCTCCCGAAACGTTTAGCTAAATCATAGACCAACTGCGGTTCTTTAATGGCCGCGGAGTTAATAGATACTTTGTCGGCACCTTCGTGCAGTAAAACTTCTACGTCGCTAATCGCGGCAATGCCACCGCCTACGGTAAAAGGAATATCAATGTGGCGGGCAATATCCCGCACCAACTGCGCAAAAGTTTTACGCTCTTCGTTGGTAGCGGTAATGTCCAGGAAAACCAATTCGTCGGCTCCTTGGCGGGCGTATTCTGCGGCTAAGGCCACCGGATCGCCGGCATCCCGGATGTTTTCAAAACGGATGCCTTTTACGGTGCGGCCGTTTTTAATGTCCAAGCAGGGAATAATGCGTTTCGTTAACATACAAAGCGGTTTAAATCAGCTAAGGCAATGGTTCCTTCGTAAATGGCTTTGCCAATAATGGCCCCGGAAACGCCGGCGGCTTCCAGTTCATCTAAATCTTTAATGGTGGTAACTCCCCCGCTAGCGATAAAAGCAGTTCCCGGATTAGTTTTTACTAGCTCGGAATAAATGGCCGTAGCCGGGCCTTGCAGTTTACCGTCTTTACTCACATCGGTGCAAATAAAAGTAGTTGCGCCCGAAGCAATATACTGGCCAATAAAATCCTGCAGCGATACGGTAGATTGTTCAGCCCAGGCGTTAATAGAAATAAAATTATCCCGGAAATCAGCGCCAATAATTATTTTTTCTGCTCCGTAAGTAGTAAGCCAATCTTGCACCTTGGCCGCTTCGCGTACGGCAATGCTACCGGCCGTAATTTGGCTGGCCCCAGCATTAAATACTTCCTGTATCGCAGAGTCGGATTGAATGCCGCCGCCAAAATCTATTTTTAAATTTGTTTGATTGGCAATAGCCTCCAGTACAGCTAAATTTTTTGGTTGTTTGGCCCGGGCGCCATCTAAATCTACGAGGTGCAAACGCGTTAAACCGGCTGCTTCAAATTGCTTGGCTACTTCTACCGGATTGTTTGCATACGTTTTTTGCTGGTTAAAATCACCTTCGGTCAGGCGCACGCATTGTCCGTTTATTATATCAATGGCAGGAATAATCTGAATCATAAAGAAAGAAAGTTCTGAATAATACGGGTGCCGGTGGGGCCGCTTTTTTCGGTGTGGAACTGCATGGCGTAAAAGTTTTTGTACTGCACTGCTGCGCTAAACGGTTCCGGGTAGGCGGCGGTGGCAATGGTGTACTCACAAACGGGCAAGTAATAACTGTGCACGAAATACACGTAATCTTGTTCTTTTACCCCTTCGAACAAGGCGCCCTGCAAGTTGTATAAATTGTTCCAACCCATGTGCGGCACCTTTAAGTGATGCTGGAACTTTTTTACGTTAACCGGAATAATATCAAGCATTTCGGTATCGTTTTCCTCGGAATGCCGACACAACAATTGAATGCCTAAACAGATGCCTAAGAACGGCTGCGTCAGTTCCGGAATTACTTTATCTAAGCCGCGGGCTCGTAATTCTTGCATGGCCGAGCTGGCTTCTCCTTCGCCCGGGAAAATAATTTTATCGGCGGCCCGGATGGTTTCGGCATCAGCAGTTAAAGTAGCTTCTACGCCTAATCTTTCGAGCGCAAATTTAACTGATTGCACATTCCCGCCTTTATAATCAATGATGACAACACTCATTACAAAATTCCTTTGGTACTCGGAATCTCCATTTTATTTACGTCGCGGGCCACAGCCATTTTAATGGATTTAGCTACCGCTTTAAAAATTGCTTCTATTTTGTGGTGTTCGTTGGTGCCTTCGGCCTTTACATTTAAGTTACATTTAGCCGCATCGGAGAAAGATTTAAAAAAATGGTAAAACATTTCAGTAGGCATATCCCCTACTTTTTCCCTTTTAAATTCTGCTTCCCAAACTATCCAGGGCCGACCCGAAAAATCTAAAGCTACTTGCGCTAATACATCGTCCATGGGTAATAAATAACCGTAGCGGCTAATGCCCCGTTTATCACCTAAAGCCTGGGCAAAAGCCTCCCCAATGGCAATGGCGGTATCTTCAATGGTATGGTGTTCGTCGATGTGTAAGTCGCCGTTTACGTTAATAAATAAATCTACTCCGGAATGTTTACCTAACTGTTCCAGCATGTGGTCGAAGAAACCTAAACCCGTATGAATTTGCATGGCGCCGGAACCATCCAGATTTAAATCTACTTTAATTTTAGTTTCGTTGGTATTACGGATGATGGAAGCTTTACGGGCCGGGAGCCGTAAAAAAGTGTAAATCTCACTCCAATTCAGCGTGGTTAAAGCCGCAGCTTCATTGATCTGATCCTTGAGGTAAATGGCTTTACAACCCAAATTTTCAGCCATTTTTATATCGGTAACTCTGTCGCCGATAACGTAGGAGTTCTCTAAATCGTAACCTGCACCCAGGTACTTTTGTAGCATGCCTAATCCGGGCTTACGGGTAGGTAAATTTTCGTGTTCAAAGCTTTTATCGATCAGGATATCCGAAAAAGTAATTCCCTCTCCGGCTAAAATCTCCAGCATTTTGTTTTGGTAAGGCCAGAAAGTTTCTTCGGGATAAGAAGCCGTTCCTAGTCCATCCTGGTTGGTTACCATAACCAGTTCATAATCTAGTTCGGCACTGATTTTAGCCAGGTTCTGAATAACTCCCGGAACAAAGGAAAACTTTTCAAAAGAATCTACTTGGTAATCGGTTGGTGGCTCTATCAGGATGGTTCCATCCCGATCAATAAATAAAACTTTTTTCATTAAAAATTTTCTAATGGTACTTATTTAAAAAATTTAAATATCGCAAAACGAGATACTTATGATTATCTAAATTACAATTTAGTTGAACCTACAAATTAAAATATTTTAAAGTTTTAACTAGTTTTTCGTTTTCTTCTTTAGTGCCTACCGATATGCGTAAACAGTTAAAACAACCCGGCTGGGTAGTACGGTTGCGCACCACAATGCCTGCCTCTAACAAGTAATTGTAAATGGTATTAGCATCGGTAACTTCCGCCAAAACAAAATTAGCATCGGAAGGATAAACCTTTTTTACGACTGATAATTTTTTTAAATTTTTAATTAACTCCGCCCGGTTTTCTTTTATTTCCGAAATCATTTGGTGCAAACGGTCGGTGTTTTGCAAGGCTTGCAACGCAATTTCCTGCGTAGCTTCGTTAATGTTGTAGGGCGGCTTTATTTTATTTAAAAAAGAAATAATTTCTTCCGAAGCAAAGGCCATTCCTAAGCGCAAAGCGGCCATGCCCCAGGCTTTAGAAAACGTTTGTAAAACTACCAGGTTCGGGAAATCCGCTAATCGCTTAGTCCAACTTTCTTCCGAGGAAAAGTCAATGTAAGCCTCATCTATAACTACCAGGCCGTTGAACGATTGCAAAATGTATTCAATAATGTCCCGGTTAATCAGGTTACCGCTTGGGTTATTGGGCGAGCAAATAAAAACAATTTTGGTTTCGGAATGAATTTGCCCTTGCAACATATTCCGGTTCAACTGAAAATCAGCATCCAGTTTTACCTGGCGTAATTCCACATCATTCAGGTTGGCCGATACTTCGTACATGCCGTACGTGGGTCCGAAAGCTAAAATCTGATCGTGGCCGGGCTGGCAAACTAAGCGGATTAACAAATCAATGGCCTCATCTGAACCGTTACCCAAAAAGATTTGCTCCGGCCGTACTTCCTTAATTTCGGCAATCCGGGCTTTTAGCGCTTTTTGGTGCGGATCGGGATAACGGTTATAGTGCTGATTCGCCGCCATACTCCCCAGATTATTTTCGTTGGCATCGATAAAAACACTGGCTTCGCCTTTAAATTCATCTCGGGCCGAAGAATAAGGCTTCATGCCCCGAATGTTTGGGCGAACTAAATTACTCAGCTTAAACATGAGCTAAATTTTTTAAACGTATACTTACGGCTTGTTGGTGCGCATCTAACCCTTCGGCAGCCGCCATAATTTCTACTCCTGGACCAATTTGTTGCAATCCTTGCGGGGTAAGATGCTGAAAAGTTATTTTTTTAACAAAAGAATCCAGCGACACGCCGCTGTAAGCCCGGGCGTACCCGTTGGTAGGCAGCGTATGGTTAGTCCCCGAAGCATAATCACCGACCGACTCCGGACTGTAAGGCCCTAAAAACACGGAACCGGCGTTGGTTACTCCTTGCGCCACTTGCGCATAGTTCTCAACCGCTAAAATTAAATGCTCTGGCGCGTACAAATTTGAAAATTCCAGCATTTCGGTGGTGGAGTTCAGGATAATGCCTAAACTATTTTTTAAAGTTTGGGTCACCATCGCCTGCCGCGACAAAGCAGGTACCTGGTTGTTTAAAGCCGCGACTACTTCTTGCAGCTTTTGCTCGGAGGTGGTAAGTAAAACCACTTGCGAATCTACACCGTGCTCGGCTTGCGAAAGTAAATCGGCGGCCACAAATGTGGGGTCTGCTTTTTCATCGGCCATTACTAAAACTTCCGAAGGGCCTGCCGGCATGTCTATGGCTACCCCATATTTAACAGTCATTTGCTTAGCTACGGTCACGTACTGGTTTCCAGGTCCAAAAATTTTAGCTACCGCCGGTACGGTGTTAGTGCCAAAAGTTAAAGCCGCAATTGCCTGACTTCCGCCTATTTTGATAATGGTGTTAATGCCCAGAATAGAGGCGGTATACAAAATAGCCGGATGGATGGTACCGTCTTTAGCGGGAGGCGTACACAAAACTATTTCTTTGCAACCGGCCAGTTTTGCTGGCACGCCTAACATCAGTAGCGTAGAAAATAACGGGGCAGTACCGCCGGGAATGTATAAACCTACTTTTTCAATAGGCACACTTTGGCGCCAGCAAGTTACGCCCGGCATGGTTTCCAGAGGTTGAAAATTCTCATGTTGCGCCTCGTGAAATTTTTTAATATTTTGATAGGCCTGTGCAATGGCTTGTTGCAATTCTGCTGGAATATAATCCTGAGCCGCTTTAATTTCTTCCGGAGAAACTAATAAACCGGTAAGTTCTACCTTATCAAACTGGGCGGTAAATCTTCGTAAAGCGTCGTCGCCGGTAAGCCGAACCTGTTCAAAAACCGATTTAATTTGCGACTCCACTGATTCGTAATCCTGCACCGGCCGCTTTATTAGTTCGGGCCAGGTTTCTTTACCCGGATATGTAACAACTCGTAACATTACAAAATCATTTTCTCAATAGGTACCACCAAAATGCCTTGAGCGCCGGCTTCCCGCAATTTTTCAATAATTTCCCAAAAATCATCTTCGTTAACCACCGAGTGCACAGAACTCCAGCCTTCTTCGGCTAAGGGTAAAATAGAAGGCGCTTTCATGCCGGGTAATAAAGATTTAATGTGCGGAATGGCATCGTTAGGCGCATTAAGTAAAATATACTTGGCTTTTTGTGCTTTCCGGACGGCATCAATCCGGAACAACAACTGATTTAATAGTTGGTGTTTTTCGCTGGTTAAATCCTGATTGGCAATTAAAACAGCCTCGGAGCGGAAAACCGTTTGTACTTCGCGCAAACCATTACTGATTAACGTGCTGCCCGACGAAACAATATCGCAAATGGCATCGGCCAGGCCAATGCTAGGCGCAATTTCTACGGAACCGCTTATAGTATGAATCTGGGCTTTTACCCCCTCGCCGGCTAAATATGTTTGCAGCAAGTTAGGGTAAGAAGTAGCAATGTTTTTACCTTCTAAGGCCGAAATGTCAGTAAAAGCTTCGTTTTTAGGAACAGCAATCGATAAACGGCAACGCGAAAATCCTAATTTTTGTACTTGCAGTTCTTCGCGGCCTTCTTCTACCAACACGTTTTGGCCCACAATACCAATGTCGGCAACACCGTCGGCTACGTAACCCGGTATATCATCGTCCCGCAGGAAAAGAATTTCTAAAGGAAAATTAGTGGCTTCGGTTTTTAACTTTAAAGAAGAATTAATAAAAGAAATACCGCATTCCCGAATGAGATTCAGCGAATCTTCGCTTAATCTTCCCGATTTTTGAATGGCTAATCGAATCATATGTAAATTGTAATCTTCCTGAATAATAAATTTTAAAAAGCTGTTGATAATTAACAGCAAAACAGGAGTTTTCTCCTATCCGGTAATACTCTATATTATTTCCGGATGGAAGGATGGTAATGGTGGAAATGGACAGCAAAAGCAAACGCGGGAAAGCGCATCGGAGAAAAGGGGCTGTTAGGTTGTTTGCTGTTGTTCATCATTAGGTGCTGCAAATGTAAGCCAGAATTTGAATTTTAAAAATTAATTCTAAAATTTTTGTAGTGCTCTATGGTTTCAATTCACCAGCTTTTTTGTAATTTGCCGCTATAATATAGTATTTTAATTATTTAAACTTTAAAGTTGCCAGAATGCAATTGGCAGGTTGGCATAATTTTTACCTTTAATTTTTTATCCTGATTCGGGTTAATTGATCGCTTACTAAAAACACTTAAAAAATTTTTACTAAAATATGCTACGTACTGCGCTGGTATCTTTTTGTTTTAGCCTATTAGTATTCACTCAAACTGTTTATGCCCAATTAAGGCTACCGCAGCCCAGTCCGGCGGCAACCATTGTGCAAACCATTGGGCTTACTGACATTACCGTTAAGTACCATGCGCCTGGTGTTAAAAATCGTGAAATATGGGGCAAATTAGTACCTTATAATGAAGTATGGCGCACGGGAGCCAATGAGGCTACTTTAATTACCTTTCCGGACCCGGTTACTGTTAACGGCGAAAAAGTAGCGGCCGGTACTTACAGCTTGTTTACTTTGCCCGAAGATGCAGATTCCTGGATATTCATCCTGAATAAGAATGTAGGTTTATGGGGCGCTGAAGGTTACGATGCTCAAGAAGATGTAATCCGGGTAAAAGCCGAAAGCAAAGAAGTACCTTTTCAGGAAACATTTCAGTTTGCTTTTTCTAACCTTACCCAAAATTCCGGATTTTTAAATTTTAAATGGGAAAAGAAAGAAGTATCGGTTAAAATAGAAGTTGATACCGATGCCAAAACTTTGGCTTTGTTGCAGGAAGATCTTAAAAATGCCAAACCCGGCGATTGGCAAATTTATGCCCAGGCTACCAGTTATTTAATCGGCAAAAACTCGCAGCATGAACTAGCCTTGGAATGGATAGATAAATCGCTAGCTATGAACGATAATTTTTACAATAACTGGGTAAAAGCGCAATTGTTAGCCCAAAAAGAAGAATACGAAGGGGCAGTAGATTTCTGTAAAAAAGCAATGAAGCTCGGCAAAAAAACGCAGGAAGAATTTAAAAAATATGAACCCGATATGGAGCGCGAGATGAGTCTTTGGAAATTTAAAAGACACGAAAACTTATTTAACTAGTCCGGATAAAAAACAAAAAAGGCTGTAAGAAATTACAGCCTTTTTTGATTGCAGCACACGAGCAAACAGTTTAATCTCAATTAGGGAATTTAAATTTTTATTCTCCTATAGCAGTATTTACCTTCATTCGAATAAATCAATCTGTTTTTGCTAATTTCTAAAATTTTTAAATTTTTAAAATCGGGCGATGAAACGAAGGTTAATAAGCCGGGATGATAAGTAGTTAGGCACCGCGTAAGTTACATTATAGATGTCCTTTACGTAAGAATAAGAAACCACATTGTTAGCTGCAATTAAGTTTAGCACTTCCAGGCTTATCCATAAACTCTCCAGTGGATTTGTTTTAGCCGATTCAATCGTCCGGAAAGACACTAATTTAGAAAACCCAACATCTACGCGCCGGTAAAAAGGCATGTTATATTGATTACGGATAGATTCATTACCTGGCGGGCTGAAAGGCAAACCCGTACCAATAACCCCGTTTAAATAAAGTTTAAGGCTGGGATTATTAGGAATGTGGTCCTGGAAATAAAACCCGAACGTTACCCGCTGATCGGTGGGCCGCCGGATGTAGCCCAATGGTTCTTTTTTTATTAATTTAAAAGTATTCAGGTCGTAAATAGTAGAATCACCGGTGATATCTTCTTTGGTAGACATAATACCTAAACTAAACCATGACTCGGCGCCTTTAATAAAATCGCCGTTTACCCGCATATCCAAACCCACGGCGTAAGCCTTCGCATTATTCCGGGCAAAATAGCGGAGGCGCACATTATCTACTTCGTAGGGTATTACATTACTTAAGCGCTTATAGTAAATTTCAGAAGTCCACTTAAATGGCCGCGACCAGGATCGGAAATAATGCTCCGCGCCGGCTACTACGTGCACTGATTTTTGAGCTTGCAGATTTGTGTTTAATTCACCAGCCTGGTTGCGGAGTTCCCGGTAAAAAGGCGGCTGATAATAATAACCCGCCGCGGCTTTAAAAATCCAGGCGGGTTGATTGGGTAATTTGGCCCTTAGCTGCACCCGCGGACTAATAACGAGTTGCTGGTTCACGGTCCAATAATTAGCCCGTACGCCGTAATTTATGGTGCGCAGCGAATCTATTTGCCAGGTGTGTTGGCCGTAAGCCTGGTGGCGAAAAGAATATAAATTTAAAGAACTAGCCCGCGATTGGTTTAAAGTTATGTAATCTGCCGAGTCGGTTAGCGCATATTCTTTTAGCTGATCGGCAATTTTCTCACGACTGGTTTTAACTCCTAGCTGGATATTATTTTGGCCATTTAGCTGCCAAGTATACCGGTTTTCGAGGGTAAAAACCCGAGCGGCCAGCTTATTGCGGGCATGTTCCAAGTTAGTACCAGCTTCCACGTTCCGGACCATATCATTGCTCGATCTGCCCTGCCCATTAGGTGAAACATCGTAAAACAAATAAGAAGCGGCAATATCGCGTAATTCTCTTTCGTGCGTCAATAAAGCACTGCCAATCAATTCGGTAAAAAAACGGTCTTTAAAGTAATGCTTTAAATTAAAACCTCCTTGGTAAGTTTCGTATTCCATACGTTCGTGCCCACTAAACTGGATGCCTAAGCGCACAATCCGGTCGGTGGTACCAAAAGAAGTTTCGCGGTAGCTGGGCACTACCCGGTATTTATTGCGGGCCACGCTGACTAATATCCCCAAAGTAGTTTTACCTGGTGGATTATTCGCCGTAAAATTCCGGGATAAATCCAGGTTTATGTAAACCTGGGCATCTAAAAAATTGGGCTGGTAGTTACCGGTGGTTTCTAAAGAACGAAATACTAATTGCTGATTTTTATACCGTACTCCCAGCAAATAAGTAGCACGTTGATTTTTAGACGCATTTTCCAGATGAAACTCGCCACCCATTAAGCCACCGGTTACAGAACCTGCCAGTTTACGGGGCTTTTTATATTCGATGTTTAAAACCGAAGAAAGTTTATCGCCCCAGCGGGGCTGCCAGCCGCCAGTCGAAAACTGAATATCTTGTACCAAGTCCGGGTTTACAAAACTTAAGCCTTCTTGTTGGGCATTGCTCACCAGAAAAGGCCGGTAAATTTCAATACCGTTTACGTAAACCAGGTTTTCGTCGTAATTGCCCCCGCGTACCGAATACGTAGAGCTTAGCTCGTTATTGCTTATTACCCCCGGCAGCGTGGCCAACACTTTGTTAAAATCATTAAAAACCGACGGTATTTCTTTGCTGATGCGCGGGCTTAAACGCATAATGCTGCCCGTAGTGTTGTTGTTGGCAGAATTAGTACCCGAAATAATAACCGGCGCCAAATTTTGGGCGCTGGAAACTAAAGCAATTTTTAAATTTATTACAGATTGAGCCGTCTCTTTAATGATAACTTCCTGTTCCTGAAAGCCAATGTACCTAATCAAAATGGAAGCTTCTTTTCCGGATGGGATGGAAAGAGTAAACCGGCCGGCGGCATTCGTGTGGGTTAATTGTTGGGTGTTTTTTAGGCTGACGCTGGCATATTCCAAAGGAATGCCGGCTTCGGTGGTTACCACCCCATTTACCGTAGTGGTTTGCGCAAAAACTAAAACGGGCAAGCATAGGCTAACCAGCCCTAGTACCAGTTTTAGAAACATAAACCGTGGCAATCAGGAATGTAAATTTTTTAAATTTTGAATGGTTTGCGGCGGATCTGTGGCTTGAAAAACAAAAGAACCAGCTACTAAAACATCGGCGCCTTGAGCTAAAAGTAATGGCCCTGTTTCCTCGTTTACGCCCCCATCAATTTCAATAAGCGCGTGGGCATTCCGCGAGTCGATCAGTTGGCGCAACTCGGCAACTTTAGCATAGGTATGCTGAATAAATTTTTGCCCGCCAAAACCTGGATTTACCGACATCACACAAACTACGTCAATATCCTGAATGATATCCGTTAGTAAAGCTACCGGGGTGTGCGGATTTAAAGCTACTCCGGCTTTACAATCTACCGCTTTGATTTGTTCAATAACCCGGTGCAGGTGGGTACAAGCTTCGTAATGCACCGTAATGTTGCTGGCGCCGGCTTTTTTAAATTGCTCAATGTACAACTGCGGTTCCATAATCATTAAGTGTACATCCAATGGTTTGCGGGCGTGTTTGTGCACGGCCTCCAGAACGGGTAAGCCAAAAGAAATATTGGGTACAAAGCGGCCATCCATAATATCGCAATGGATCCAATCGGCCGAACTTTGGTTGAGCATTTCGATTTGGGCTTGCAAATTGGCGAAATCGGCAGCCAGAATTGATGGAGCAATAATAGGTTTCATGCGGCAAATATAGGCGCTTTGTTTAACTACCCGGGCTAAAACAGGTAATAAAACAAATTTATAATTTTAAAAAACGGATGGTTTCGCTGCTATTCGGGCCGGAAATAACGCAATGGTATATACCGGGCGCCATTCCTTTTAGTTCAAACGTGATAAATGTCCGGTCGGATTTTACTTTGCCGTATTGGTAAGAAAACTGGCTTACCTCCTGGCCCACGGCATTATACAAGCGAAACTCGGTGTTTTGGTCGGCTGCGAGCGGCAAAATAATGGTAAAATGGTTCTCATCTACCGGCACGGGGTTAGGGTATAATCTAAATTCTCCGTTTAAGTTACCTTCTAATTGATCGGCTAAAGTTTGTGCCCGTCTATAATGAGGTATGCCAAAACCTAACCGATTATCTGGGTTCGTGGCCTGGCTGCCCGATAATTTTAAATAATCCATTACCTGCACATTGCTAAGTTGCCGGTTCGCTTGCCAGAAACCAGCCGCTAAGCCACAAATAATAGGCGCTGAAAAAGAAGTACCGTTCGCCCGGATTACGTTCCCAGCCGGATTAATGACTGCTGCCAGCAAACCCTGACCCGATAAATCCGGTTTAATTCGGCCATCGTAAGATGGGCCAATGGAACTAAAAACCGCCCGCCGGCCCAAAGAATCCGTTGCCCCAATACTTAAAACTGAATCGGCATCGGCAGGAGCGGTAATGTATTGCCAGGGATCGTTGCCCTCGTTGCCGGCGCTTACTATAACCAACATCCCGGCAGCAGCCGCAAAATCGGCGGCACGCGTACTAATGGCTTTATCGCCGTTGAAATCCTGATAAGTATAACTGGTTTCGCCCTTATCAAATAAATTATAACCCAACGAACTCTGAATTATATCCACCCCGGCGCTATCGGCAAATTCAGCGGCCAACAGCCAGTTAATTTCTTCCAGGCGTTGTTCCCGGCCAACATCTTCGGTTATAAATAACGCATATTCAGCCTTGGGTGCCGTGCCCACAAAAGCGCCCCGTATATTAGCCGCCATTGTGGATAAAACTTGGGTGCCGTGGCTGTCTTTTTCGAAAACGCCGGTATCTTTATCCACAAAATCGAAAGTAGCCTTAATCCTATTATCCCGGAATAGCTGCGCAAAAGCAGGCACCCGGTTAACGCCGGAGAACCCGCCATCAAATACCGCAATGCGCATGCCTTCTCCTCTAAAACCGGCTTGGTGCATTTCGGGAACCCCGATGAGTTTCGCCTGACCATAAGCTTCGCCAAACTCCGATTGATTTTTACCCGATTGAAATTCAATTTTTTTAAAATTTTGAATTTCTACTTGTTTCTGGCCGCTGGTCTGCGGTTTTTTACTGCTCCGGAGCGCTACAGTTTCGCTGGTTCTGATAAATGGCAGCTGTTTAATTTTACGCAAAGTAATTGTATCGCATTGGATTAAAGCCCCGTTGAACCAGCGTGAGGTATACCAAACTTTAGCGCCAGCTTGAGATAATTGAGCCACATAACTAGGCGAAACAGGTAAATCGCGGGTTAAAATAGGTATCTGGTAGCGCTCTCGCCGCTGTATGGCAGTAACAGATAAAAATTGTTGCGGCTGCTGAATGGAGTAAGGCGTATTGGCTTTGTCTTTAAAATAAACAAAATGCTTATAAAGGGCATCGTTACCAGCACCCGATTGGCTCCGGACAGTTAAAGAACATAAAAAAAGAATAAAGATGGTTAGCCCAACGCGCATGTATAACTATTAACTATTTAAGAGAGCCGTGTTCAATTAATTTTTCTGTAATTTTTACTCCGTTTATAATAAACTGATTTCCAATTTCGCATCCATTTTGCCGGTCCGGGTCGGAACAATATTGATAAGCTAATTTTTGCTTTAGTATTCGGCCCACGCCGTAGGCATAAACTTCGTAAAAATCCTGTTCTTCAATGGCATTGCTGTTTTTTATCTGATTTACCTGAACAGTGTTCGCGTAATTTATTCCGTTTACCCGGAAGGGTTGCCCCACCTGAGCAAAAGAGTAATAAGTTACTTCCGCCGGATTATTAACCGACGACTGCGAATTAAAAATATGGGCATTCCACTTTTTGCCTTCTGTTACCGGAAAAATAAAAGAAACTACCCGCCGGTTGTTTTGCATTACCCGCACATCTGTAGCTGATTTATTTACTACAAAAACCGAATCCTGGCCCCAATCTTCCGCACTGGTGCTTCGCCGGGAACGAGTAAACTTGTACGTATCTTCGCCGGTTAAATCCTGGAATACCGTATCAATCTGTTCGCGCACCAGATACGTAACAGAATCGGTTGCTTCGTTTACAAATTGATCTTTATAACGGATTTCGGAAACCTGATAAATCCAGAAATTACCCGCTTGCAAGGGATAATATTTTAAACCCAGCATCTCCGGTTTGAGGTGTTCTTCCTCGGTGCAGCCGAGCAGCAGAAAAAGAACACCACAAAGAAGGAAAAGGCGATTCATTTTTAGAAAAACGGCTTAAACGTTGTAACTGGCTTCAATCCAGCCGCCACCTATTACATCATTACCTTCGTAAAATACGGCAGCCTGGCCCGGAGCAATGGCGTGTACGCCCCTAGTAAATTGTACTTCCATTTTGTCGCCTACCTGCGTGATGATAGATTCCGTGCCTGGGTCGTTGTAACGAACTTTGGTTACCGATGCGGTTGGTTTATCAATCAGATCCGGGTATTTGCTTAAAGTTAACTTGCCAACGCGCATCGCATTTTTGGCTAAATCGTCGTAGTTGCCCAAAATAACCCGATTCTTATCTTTTTCAATTTTAGTAACATAAGCCGGGAAACCTAAAGCAATACCTAAACCTTTGCGTTGCCCAATGGTGTAAAATGGATAGCCTTCGTGCTTACCTACCACAGTACCATCTTCCAACACAAACTCGCCACCGGCTACTTCGGTTTGTAGTTCAGGCACCCGTCTTTTTAAAAATCCCCGGTAGTCGTTGTCCGGTATAAAGCAGATTTCGTAGGATTCCGGTTTTTGGACCAGCTCCAGAAAGCCTCTTTCTACGGCCATTTCCCGGATTTGGGTTTTCCGTAAATTACCCAACGGGAAAATCGTTCGGCTTAAACTTTCTTGCGAAATGCCCCACAAAGCATAGGATTGATCTTTGTTTTCGTCTAAACCTTTAGAAATAACGTAGCGGTTGTTTTCGTTCCGGATGTTCGCGTAGTGGCCCGTGGCAATAAAATCACAACCCAATTTATCGGCCCGACGCAACAACGAATCCCATTTAATGTGGGTGTTGCATAGTACGCAGGGATTAGGGGTACGCCCCGCAATGTACTCATCGGTAAAATGGTTAATCACGTAATCCCCGAACTCTTCCCGGATATCAATAATGTAATGCGGAAACCCCAAAGAAACAGCAATGTTACGGGCATCATTTATCGAATCGAGGCTGCAGCAGCCCGTTTCTTTTTTATTGCCGCCCGCGGAGGCATAATCCCAGGTTTTCATGGTCATGCCTACTACTTCGTATCCTTGCTCGTGCAGCATTACTGCGGCAACCGACGAATCGATACCCCCGCTCATTGCCACTAAAACCCTTCCTAATTTACTCATTATAAAAAGTATGCTTTAAATCGATGTATTAAAATTAAGTTGCAAATATATTAACAACCTTTCAGTAATATAAGTTTAGCATTGGATTTTAGATGTAAAGCAGCCTGTTAAAAGCTAAATACTACTGGTTTATTAAATCTTTTTTAAATAAATCCGTACTGATTAACAAAATACTTACTTAATTTGACTTAAAAAGTAAATTTTAGTTCTGTTAAACAGTAAACCTTTTAAAGTATTTTCCTTTATGGCTTTAATCACCTCGGTAATAGTTAATGGCATTAATAATTTAAGCGACGCCCGTTATTGTGCTGGCATGGGAGTAGATATGATGGGTTTTAACCTAGACGATTCACAGCCGGGTTACGTAAGCGCGCAAGATTTTAAGGATATTGCGGGCTGGGTATCCGGCGTAAAATTAGTAGGAGAATTTACAAAAACGGCCGTAGAGGATATAAATGAGTTAGTAGATGCTTGTGGTTTAGACTACGTGCAGTTGAATAAACAATATTTAATTGACGAAATTCAGCAGATTAAGTGCCCGGTTATTCAGCGTGCCCGTTTTACCAAAGATACCATCGAAAGCGAGTTGGTGGAAGAAATGCACTTGTACAAAGATCACGTAGCTTATTTCATCATTTTCTCCGACGATTATAATACCATCGACGATACCAATATTCGCTTTTTGCAAGATTTAGCCCGCGATTTTAAAGTATTAATTGGCTTTGGCATCGGCAAAGAAAATGTAACCGAAGTTATTCAGCAAATAAACCCGGCAGGTATTGGCTTACGAGGCGGTCAGGAAATTAAACCCGGTTTAAAAGATTATGATACTCTACAAGAGATTTTTGAAGTTCTCGAAGAGGCTTGATTTAGTTGCTAGTTGATGGTCGATAGTCCACAGTCCATAGATGTAGGTATGTAATGTGGTTTACAGAATTAATTTTTAATTTTTTGATTTTAATTCTTCTAATCAGTGGACTATCGACTATCGACCATCAACTAAGTAGTATATTGCAGATACTTTATCGTTTTACCTTCGGCTAAAAAGCGTTTTTCGTAAGTAGTTTGTATCCCTAGGGTATGATGCTGCAAATCAGAAGTATATAAATCAAAACTAAATTTTAAATTTTTAGCTTCCCGCATCTGCAATATTTCTAAGGTATATTCAAATAAATCCAAATCATCGGTTTTAAAATGAATAAGGCTGCCCGGGTTTAGCAAAGACTCATACATGTTTAAATAACGGGCAGACGTTAATCTTTTTTTCTCATCACCTTTCTTGGGCCGCGGGTCCGGGAAGGTAATCCAGATTTCGCTGATTTCTCCTGGTGCAAACTGATCCGGTATTTGCTCGATAAAGTTGCGTAAAAATGCCACGTTTGTTAAGCCTTGCTCCTGGGCTAACCGGCTCCCCTTCCATAACCGGGACCCTTTAATATCTACCCCGATAAAGTTTTTGTTGGGGAATAAATTGGCCATGCCAATGGTGTAATCGCCTTTTCCGCAACCAACTTCCAGAATAATGGGATGATTATTTTTAAAATAGTGGAAATGCCAATTGCCTTTTATTTCTTCAAAAATGGGTTTGCCTGTTTCCAGTACTAAAGCGCTTTCGGCAATTTCTTTAAATTTTGCTAATTTCGATCGGGCCATTCTAATTTATAATTCTTCAATTTCTGCCACCACAAAGGTACTACCGCCAATAAACACAATTTCATCTTCAACTGCATTTTTTTTGGCTATAGCTACCGCTTCCTTTACCGTACTAAAAGATTCCCCTTTTAAGCCAGCTTCTGCCGCCAATTTCACTAATTCATCTACAGGCATAGCTCGTGGAATTTGAGCCTGACAAAAGTAATAATGGTACTGCGGAGGTAAAATTTTTAAAATTTCACTAATATCCTTGTCCTGCACTACACCGAATACGAAATGTACCTGGCGGGTAGGTATAGCATTTAGTTGCTGAATTACCTGCCGGATGCCATCTATATTATGGCCAGTATCGCAAATGGTAAGCGGCTTTTCCTGTAAAATTTGCCAGCGGCCTTTAAAGCCAGTAAGTTTTTGAACTTGAGCTAACCCATTACTTATCGTACTTTCATCTAAAGAAAAGCCAAGAATTTTTAAAAAATCTAATGTCGCTAAAACCCCGGGCAAATTATATTGCTGGTAGTTCCCCATTAAATCGAGCCTTAATTTTTCGAAAATTACCTGATTGTTTGTAGTTACCCGAAAGAATTGATGCTTTAAGTCTTGATTTAAGTAAGTTGTAGTATATTGCTGATCTGCAAATAATAAGGTTGATCGTGATAACTCTGCTTTGTTTTGGAATACGCTGACTACTTCGGGCTGGGTTTTACTTACCACCACCGGTACACCTGGTTTTATGATACCGGCTTTTTCCGCGGCAATAGTGGGTAAATCGTTGCCTAGTAAACTTTGGTGGTCGAGGCTTATATTGGTAATCAGGGAAACCAGCGGGGTAATAATGTTAGTAGAATCTAAACGACCGCCCAAGCCTACTTCAATAATGGCGATATCTACTTTTTCGTCGGCGAAATATTGGAAAGCCAGGGCAACTGTCATTTCAAAAAACGACGGCTTAATTTGCGCGAATAAACCTTGGTGTTTTTCGACGAATGCTACTACGTAATCCTGCGGAACATCTTGGCCGTTAATTTTAATCCGTTCGGTAAAATCTTTTAAATGGGGCGAGGTGTACAAGCCAGTTTTGTAACCGGCTTGTTGCAAAACCGCCGCCAGCATATTACTGGAACTGCCTTTGCCGTTGGTGCCGGCAATGTGTACGGATTTAAAAGTGTGATGCGGATTACCTAAAGCGGCGCTTAAACTTTGAATGTTTTGCAGGCCTTTATTAAAAGCAATATTGCCGATGCGGTGAAACATCGGCAAATGCTGGTACATATAAGAAAGACATTCCGGATAGGTCATGCCCAGAATTTAAATTTTTTAAAAATTTTTATTTAGCGCGGATGATAAACCGGATGGTACCCGTTGCTCCTACACTGGCAGAATTAGTTTTAGGGGTAGTCCGGCTAAAAGTGGTACGGTAAATTTCGTCACGGTATAACTTTTCCAGTTCTTGCGACACGTTCCCACTTAAGCGTCGTACCGATTCTACTTCGCCTTCTTCGTTAATGGTAATTCTAAAAACCAATTCACCGGTTTCGTTAGAAGTATCATTCGGCCGCGGTTCCCGATCGTAACCCCAGCCCGGCATATTTAAAGACCCAGATCCGCTACCGCCGCTGCCCGTTCCTGGCTTGCCGTACAAAGCTTTCGAATTTAAAGAACCATTCGGGTCGCCTTGGTCGCCCACTTTGCCGGGCCGGTCGCCGTTGTTATTGCCGGTGGCGTTGTTGCTGCTACCGGCTGTACCATTACCCGCGCCATTGTTAGCCGCGGATTTTCCCGGATAAAGCGCTTTGGGTTTTTCCTCTACTTTAATTTCTTCTTTGGGTTGCTCTACTACTTTGGGCTGCGGCTTTTCAATTACTTTTACGTTAACCGGGCTTTCTTCATGAGTTGTTAGCAACTTTTCCTCTACTACTGGTTGTTTAACCGGTTCGGGTTTTACTTCGGGTTGGGCTACCTGGGCTGGGCGGCTTGGTGCCGGCCGGCTATCTTCTTTATTTTCCGATTCGTTGGCCGGAGCCGTAGTTTGCACATCGCCATAGCCTTCGGCATCTACTCCGTAATTTAGCACAATGCCATCGCCGCCCGATAATGGCGGCTGGGGTTCCCGCAAAATAATAAAGAAAAACAGCGTCAGTAACCCGGCATGAAAAAGCAGGGTTACCAACAAACCGTATTTTTTATAATTTTCTTCTTCTTCTACGACCATGCTCATCTCAAGCTTTCGGCGTTTGAGTCGCCATAATCATCTTAATTTTTAATTTATTACCTACCTCCAGTATATCTACTAAGGTTTGTACGTTTAAGGTTGCATCTACCCGCAACACTACGGTAGGTTCATCTATCCCGGCTACTACAGCGCCCAATTCCTGTTCCAGGTTTTCGGGTGAAATCTGATTTTTATTAATAAAGTATTCGCCTTTATCGTTCACCGATAAGTTTATTTGCTGCTTGGCAACGGCTTTGCCGCTGTTGGCGCTAGGCAGTAATAATTTAATTACGTTGGGGTTAACCATCGTAGAAACAATTAAGAAAAACAACATCAAAAAAAACATGATGTCGTTCATCGAACCGGTTTCTACGTGCGATGTTACCCTTCTACGGCCGCGTAATTGCATGTTTAGTTCTCCTGTAATAAGTCGGTAAATTCAATAGCGTTGTTTTCCATTTTAAACACTACCCGATCTACCATTAAACTTAAATAATGATACCCTACGTGCGCAATAATACCCACAATTAAGCCGGCCGCCGAGGTTACCATTTTCGTGTATAAACCACCCGAAATCTGGGCAATTCCAAAATCGCCGGAAGCCGAGATGGCATAAAATATTTTAATTACCCCAATAATGGTTCCGATAAAACCCAACATGGGGGCAATACCGGCAATAATCCCTAAAATGCTGATGTTTTTTTCCAGCTTAGTTACCTCTAGTTTACCCACATTTTCGATGGCAGTTTCAATATCTTTTAAGGGTTGACCAATGCGTTTAATCCCTTTTTCTATCATGCGGGCAATGGGCGTGCGGGTTTGGCTGCACAGCATTAAGGCTCCCTGCAAATCGTGGCGCA
Source organism: Adhaeribacter swui (assembly GCF_014217805.1). Classification (NCBI taxonomy): domain Bacteria; kingdom Pseudomonadati; phylum Bacteroidota; class Cytophagia; order Cytophagales; family Hymenobacteraceae; genus Adhaeribacter; species Adhaeribacter swui. The sequence continues at coordinate 5,054,600 of NZ_CP055156.1, read as the reverse complement.
GAATTAACCCTTTTACCTGGTTCATGAATGAGTCCGGATTCTGCGAGGCCCGTTTTATGGCGATGTACCGCTCCGCCATAATGTAAATCGAAATAAGCGATAGAATTAAGATGGGAATCATTACCCATCCGCCTTTAAATAGCAGTTCGATTAGTGATAAATCAGGATCCGAAGTGGAAGCCGCAGCGGCTACATTGTTTAAAGAATCGGGAGCAGTGGTGGTAATTTGTAAAAGAAAAGAATTCATGTTAACGTTTAAGTATCCAGATTGTATTTCCGTATTTATTTTTTAATTCCGGTAAGTTTTGTAAAGCCTGTTCCCGCGTTTTATATTCAGCTATGGCAATACGGTATAATTTACCATCTCCGGCTGGGGCTAAAACTTGGCCGGGTCTACCTTTCTTCGCCAGTATTTGCCGGTTCCGCTCTGCTCCTTCGTAGGTAGAATACCCGTTTACAATAACGTAAAAACGCTCTGCGCTTGGTTTAATTGTAGTGCTTTTACCAGAAGAAGCATTTTCGCCAGTTGCTGCTTTATTGGTGGCGGTTACTTCTTTATCATGGGTTACATGTAGAGCACCCGCTGCCGTTTTGGTGTTCGTCGATTCGGGATTAATCCGGGTTTTACCGGCGGATAATGCCGCATTAATTTCTTCGGCAGAGAAGTTCCGTTTTATCTCTTTCTTTTCTGTGCTGGGGGTTGGTTTGGTTCGCACCACGGCAGGCGAACCTGCCACTGGTTTTGGTGTAGCCGGTTTAGCTGGATTTGTTTTAACCGGATTAGCTTTAGCCGAAATCAACACTGCTTCGCCGGGGGCAATGGTTAACTTTTTAGGATTAGCAACATTAAAACTTTTTTTGCCGGCTTCTGCTTCTTTACCGGAAAAAGAACTTTCGGAAGTTACCTCATCCGCTGCGCTCTCATTTTTTAAATTTTTATCTAAATCCGCTGATGTAATCAAGATGCTACTATCGGCCGCCAGGTCACCAATCTCCTCTGCTTCCAATTCATCCAAGGGCTGAACTTCCACAGTAACCTGGTTCTTTGCAATTGGGTTATCAGCTCTTTCGGGGTTTACTGTCGCAAAGCCTTCGGCGCTATCTGATTGAAAAAGAGTTATGGGGTTAATGGCGCTTACATTATAATCGGTTTGTACCGAAAGCAAGTACAAGCCCGTAACCACTACCCCGCCAATAACCAAAGCAGTGGCGGCGCGGTAATACCGGCGTATGGTGTTCCGAAAACCTTTTTGGGCAGGTTCTTTCTGGTCTTTTAGCAGGGTACGCAAGATTACCGGCTCTGAAGCAATTACCGGTTTAGATAACAGCTCGGGTAAGCCAAAAGAATCCTGAAGAAAATTTTCGTTTTCGATGTATTCAAAAACTACTTTGCTTTCTTCGTTTAACCGGAAAATGCCAATACCTTTTAAATCAAAGCGTTTATTGTAATTCAACTCCCGCTGCAATTCCTGCACAAACTGAGAAACTTGTTGCTGTGCTTCGTCAGGGCTTAGTTTTTGATCGTAAGCTAGCGTGCTAATAAGCAGGCCATCGTTAATTTTAAGTTTTTCGTTAAAAGCCACGCGCTTGGCCGGTGGCGAAAACGTATGCCGCACCGGATGAATTTTAGCCGGTTCATAATGCGTAATCAGCCCCCCAAAATCGGGCATAATCACGCAATCATGCTCAAACAATAATTTTCGAATATGTTCTAATACCATAATTCAGGCTTTTAGAAAGAGTAAGAAATACCACCTATAACATTCAGGCCTTTGTTCGGATAATTTACAAATCGCTCATATTTCTTATTCAGAATATTGTTGAGCATTACAAAAGTTGAAAATTTATTTGTAAAACGGTAATCTGCCTTTAAATTAAAATCAACAATGTTGTTGGTTTGCTTTAGCACCTGGTTTAATTCGGTATTCCCTAAAGTAGGTCGGTTAATACGGCCGTACGAACTGCTAATATAGTAAAGTTCGCCGTTAAAGAAGAGCTTGTTGTAGATATTATAAGATCCAAAGAAGGTAGCCTGGGTAGCCGGCCGGTGAAAAGGCTTCTCTAAATCAGCGGTTTTATACTTGTTATATTCTGTCCGGACACCCAATCGCAATTTCTCAGCCTGTTTATAAACTAACTCACCAAAAAAATTTAAAACGTTGGTATTATCCGGATCATAAATTAAATCGAAACGGCTGGAATCTGACACGGCATTGTTAAAGAAATATAAATTGCGGTAGCTCAAATAAGAAACCCGGGCCGTAAAGCTCAAGTTTTTACTAACGTTACCGGTAATACCGCCATGTACATCCAACGCTTTGTTTACGTCTGCTATTTGCAGATTGCTATTTAAGAATGGGTTTTCCTGGGTAAGCTGATACAAAGAAGTACGTTGCAGATCGCCGGTTAACCCGCCAAATAATACCAGTTTATCGTCGGCTACTTCGTAGGCAATTTTAAGTACCGGATAAATATTCATTTTGCGCGCATCGTTTACTTCGTCGTTGGTATAGGCAATGTTTACCCCCAAACTATAATCAAAGCGTTCGCCGTCTACGTCGTAGGTTGGTTTTAATTTAAAAAATCCGCGGTTGGTTTTTACGGAGTCCTGGTACGATATGCCGGAAAATTCGGCGGCAACGTTAAACCGCGACATGGCAGAAATGGCATAGCCCGCGCCTAAATTGATGGCTACATTACTTTCCCTCGCCGCGAAATTATCCCGGAAAATAGAAACGCCGATACCCGCCTGGTACTGCAATGGGCTCTCGCTGTTTTTGTTATTTAAATACCCCTGAACAGCAACCCGGTTAAATAGTTGCTTGATAGAATCTTCTTTAATACCTTCTACCCGTGGCGAGTAACCGTAAAAATTATACCTGTCCCGACCGTAAGAAAACTTACCCCCAATGGTTAATGCATCGGCGTAAGATTCGCCGTTTAAATTAATGCTGGTATTACTTACCCCCGAATTTTCGACGGGACCTTTAGAAGAAGAAATATGCGAAATATCGGCGCCGTAAGAATATTGTTCGTCGCGGTTATTATGGAAATAGCCTTTCAGGTAAGGGGTACCGTAATTGCCGTAACCTAATTTTAAATAATTACCCGGAATAGGTAGCTGGTCTTCTTGCTTAATGGTTAAAACCCGCATGTTCAGGTTAATATCCTGTTGCGCCAGTTTATAGTCGGTAAACTTATAACTTAAAGGCTTAATCTTTTTTTCGGGAGGTGTAACTTTAAATTTTTCAAAATTACGGCTTGCCTCCGGCAATTCATTCACTCGGCTTTTTTCCACCACAATTTCGGCATCCTCCAGTTTACCCGTAGTTTTTTGGGCCCAAACTGTAGGGCTAGCCAATAATAAACCGACGGTTAAGGTTAAACCGGATATTCTAAATCTATTTTTCATTACTTAATGGAGTCGGTCAGAACGTTGTTAAGGTTAATTTTGGTAGTATCTACTTTAGGCTGGTTGGTACTGGTACTTGATCCGGGTTCCAGCGCGTTAAGTTTGGCTTTAGCTTCTTCTACTATTTCCTGATTTGGCGAATTTTCAATGACGGAGTTTAATGTAGCCTTCGCCTGGAACAGCTCGTTCGTAGCGGTATAGTTATCCGCAATCAAAATAAAAGCTTTGCCTAACCAATACTCGTAAACCGAGTAATTACTACTAATTTTAAACAAATCGTCTAACGACTCTTTGTATTTCTTTTGTTTATAATGGATTTCACCCACTAAATACTGGGCTTCGGCGCCATTGGCATCAGTGGCCGAACCTACCGTAGCCGAAAGTTCATTCAGGGCTTGCTCCAGATTGCCGGCGGCATAAGAAGCTTTGCCTTTATACAACAAGGCCGAGTTATAGGCGTTTAAAGAAGCATTGCCCTGGGCAATTAATTCATCTGCCATTTTGCTGGTGTTCGCGTAATCGTTGGTGAGGTAATAACTCCGCATTAAACCCATTAAGGCATTTGATTGATCTTTTTTACTGGTTGCTTTTTCGAGTAGCCGGTTGTAGTACGTAATGGCCTCGGGGTAATTTTTATTTTCAAATTCCAGCTCGGCAACTCGGTAGACTGCCCGGCTCACGTACTCCGATTTATTTTCCGAGACCACTTCTTTTAATCGGGTTAATGCGGCTTCGGTATCATTATTTTTTAAATAAGCATCCGCTAAAAAATACCGGGCATCCGGGGCGTAAGAACTGGTTTGGTACGAGGTTAAATAAGCTTCTAAGCGGGTAATCGCTTCATCGTATTTGCCACTTAGGTACAACGATTTAGCGGCTTCAAATTCTACTCCTTCTAAAGCCCCGCTTTGCGGATTCGCATTTTTAAATCTTGCTAAGTACGTGTCGAATTCGGCACTTTGGTTGGTAGCCGCTAACGATTCCTGTAAACTGTAAAGCGCGTTTTGCGCTATTTTAGACGAAGGATAACTGTTTAAAATGCGTTTAAAATCGGCCTGGGCTTCGGCTTGCTTGTTTAAGTTGGTATAAGCCACGCCTCGTTTGTGCAAAGCATTCGGTACAAGCCGGCTATCGGGCCGGGTATCGATTAAATTAGAAAAGCCTGCAATAGCCGGCGCGTAGTTGCCCGCTTCAAAATCAATAATGGCGCGTTGGTAAGCGGCCTCATCAGCATACTGCGACCGCGGGTAATTACCTACCAAGGTTCGTAAGCTTTCCATAGCCTGGTCGCGCTTGCCCTGGAGGCCGTAAATTACTCCTTTTTGAAAATAAGCAAAATCTGAATCAGCGGCTTTTTGGCTAATGGCTTGGTCGTATAAAGCTAAGGCCTGGCTGTAGTTTTTTTGAATGTAATAACAATCGGCCAGCCGGATGGTAGCATCATTTAAATTAAGATTATTGGTGCTAACGGCATTGTCGCTGATAAAAGCTTTGAAATGGGGTAAGGCTTTATCGTACTGCTGGGTATTGTAGTAGGCGTAACCAATGCCGTAACGGCTTTTAATGTAGTAATCGGTTTTAGATGCATTGGAAGTTTTAAAAACGGCACCATAACTCACAATAGCTTCGTTCCACTGTTGGGCAATGGATTGAGTTTCGCCTTTTAAAAAGAAACTGGCTGCCCGGATTTCGCTGTCGTACCGGTGCTCTAAAGATTTATTTAACATATTCAGCGCCTCTTGAAAGCGCCCATCGTTAAATAATTGCACTGCCTGAAAATATGTAACCCGCTGGTAAGTTTCGTTAATCCGGGCAGATCGTTCGCTTAATCCTTCAATGTGGCGCACCGCGTCGCCGTAATTGCTGGTGTTTAAATAAGATTCACTTAAAATATCGTCGGCCTCGCTGCTTAATTTAGATTGCGGAAATTTTTTCCGGAAATCGCCTAAAGCATTAATAGCCTCGTTAAAGTTACCGTTCTCGTAATTAATCTGGGCGTACTTTAAGGTGGCCGATTCCGTTACGGGTTTGTCAAAATCAACGCGGCGGGCCTGATCGAAGGCGGCTAAAGCAAATTGCTTATTCTCATCTTTTAAATAGCTTAAACCAAGATGATAAGCGGCATTTTGCCCCAGAATTTCTTTTTGCGAAGCTACTGGTTGCAAATACTGGATTGCGCCTTTATAGTTATTAGTTTTATAGTTGGCATACCCTAATTTATACGAGATGGTATAATCCAGCTTTTTTTTGCCTTTTGCGTAATCGTTGAAATAAGTTAAAGCCGTTTTGTAGTTCCCTTTTTTATAGTAGCCATCGCCTACTAAAATCCGGATTTCGTCGGCATTTTGGGGTTCTGGTTGTTGTTTGAGTACGCGTTCGCCGTAAGTAATTACCTCGTCGGTGTTGCCTTCTTTGTAGTAAATCTCGGTGAGCATGTAAGGCACAATCTGCTTGTAAGCATCGTTTTGTTCGGCTATCTGCAAATCGTTTTTAGCGTTGGCATAATCGGCATTCCGGTAAGCCAGGTAGCCCGCGTAATAATTAGATGCGTATACGTAATTGTGGTCGCCGGTTTTGTTGCGGTCGAAAAGAACTTTGGCTTTATCGAACTGCTTTTGGGCAAAGTAAGAATAGGCCAGCTTAAACTCTGCTTCTTTTATTTGTTTTTCATCGAGCCGAGCCATAGGCGCCTTCTCCAGGTACTCAATCGATTTTTCGTATTCTTTTTTATTAAAGTAAAATTTACCTAACTCCAGGTAAGCAATGGAAGCTTTAGGGTGCGCCGGATAATTTGCTGCAAAATCCAGAATTAATTTTTCGGCATTGGCGTGCAGCAAATATAATCCGCTCAAGGCGTAATAATATTGCGCATCAATGGTTTTGGTGTTATCGCCAATCAGGCTCACGTATTGCGAAAAAGCTTGTTGAGCAGCACCGTATTTTTCCCGTTCAAAGAGTTCTAAACCTTCGTGATAATAACGATCCGGGTTGGTAAACACCTGCGTATGTTGCGCTTCGGCCAAATGGCCGGCACTCATAAGAGCAGAAGTTAACAGAAGGGTGTGCAGTTTTTTCATGAAATTAAGTTCCGGCAAGGCCGGTATAACAAATTTTAAAAGTTAAAAATAATAAAAACAGCCGAAGCCCAGCAGCTTTATTTTTGTTTTAATAAAGCATCGTATTCTAAAAAGGGTAAGAAGTTGGAAGAATAACGCTTTGTTGCACCTAAAATTTTGGTAAATATTAAAAAAATTAGATACAGTTTACATGGCCGCAACTTGCTCCGGAATTGGATGTAAAATTTTAAAAATTAACTCTTGCATAATTTCCCCATCGGTCATGTTACCTCCTTCTATTCCTTTACTTTGCAAATCGGCTACCCTAATAAAATGAATGATTTGGGCGGTACGGTAATAGTTGAAATGGCGCAAGGCTGTTACATATTCTTTAACCAAAAAACTCCGGTTGCCTAAACTTTTACTAATGGCCGCTTCCGATTTATCTGGCGAGGCATGCAGGCACAATAATTTGGTAAAAAAAGAAAACAGTAAAGTTAAGTTTGGAATAATGGGATTGTTCTTGGGGTTGGCCTCAAAGTATTGAATAATCCGGTTGGCCTTTAGAACATCGTTTTGAATCAGGGCCGTCTGTAATTCAAAAATATTATATTCTTTGCTGATGCCCACGTTTTCCTGCACCATCCGCTCATCAATGGTTTGGTCAGGCTTTAAATTTAAAGTAAGCTTATCAATTTCGTTGGCTAAGCGAGATATATCGGCTCCAATGTATTCGCTTAAAAGCATGGTAGCTTTCGGACTGATTTGTAAACCTTTGGATTTAACGTAACCGTTAATCCATCCGGGTACTTGGTTTTCGTACAACTTTTTGGTAGTTAATAAAACCGCGTGCTTGTTTACCGTTTTGGCCAGAGATTTACGACCGTCCAGTACTTTAAGCTTGTAGCAAAAAACCAAAATGGTAGAAGGTAAAGGATTTTGCAGGTAAGCCTCTAATTGCTTTATGCCCGATTCCCGGTCAATATCCGCAGTCATCTGGGCTTCTTTCACAATTACTACCGACCGTTCCGACATCATGGGATATCTTTTAGCCTGGAGCAATATCGTGCTGATATCAACATCTTTGCCGTACAGCACTACCTGGTTAAAACCTTTTTCACTTTCCGATAAAACATTCTTTTCGATGTAATCCGAGATTAAATCAATAAAGTATGGTTCTTCGCCCTGCAAAAAATAAACGGGCGCGTATTGCTTATTTCTCAGCTTTTGTAAAATTTCTTCGGCTGTCATAGAACAAAAATATACCAATGGCTAACAAGGAACAAGGAACATCTGATATCTTTGCGGCTGAATAAAAAATTTAAAAATAAATATTTGTTAAGTACTTCTTAAAGTGAGCAAGTACTTACATCTGTTTTCTAATTAGTTTACTGCATGAATCTGGTTGAAGAATTAAAATGGCGTGGCATGCTCCACGATGCCATGCCGGGCACCGAAGAACAACTTACCAAAGAAATGACCACCGGCTACGTGGGCTTTGACCCTACGGCTGCTTCGTTGCACATTGGCAATTTAGCCACCATTATGCTGCTGGTGCATTTGCAACGCTGCGGCCACAAACCTATTGCCTTAGTTGGGGGAGCTACCGGTATGATTGGAGACCCTTCGGGTAAGTCGGCGGAGCGGAATTTGTTATCCGAAGAAGCCCTCCGCACAAACCAAGCGGGTATCCGGAAGCAACTGGAAAAATTTTTAAATTTTGATTGCGGTGCCAACTCCGCCGAGATGGTTAACAATTACGATTGGTTTAAGGAATTTAGTTTTCTGGGATTTTTACGGGAAGTAGGCAAGCATCTTACCGTAAATTACATGATGAAAAAAGAATCGGTGCAAAAGCGCCTGCAGGTAGATGAAGAAGGCGAAGGCCGGGCCGAAGGCTTATCTTTTACCGAGTTTTCTTACCAATTACTGCAAGGCTACGATTACTACTACTTATATAAAAATAAAAACGTGCGCCTGCAAATGGGCGGCTCCGACCAATGGGGTAATATAACTACGGGTACCGAATTAATCCGTAGAATTGACAGCGGCAAAGCGTTTGCTTTAACTACTCCTTTAGTTACTAAATCCGATGGTTCTAAATTTGGTAAATCGGAAAGCGGCAATGTGTGGCTCGACCCTAATTTAACTTCGCCGTACAAATTTTATCAGTTTTGGCTTAATGTGTCGGATGAAGAAGCCAGTCGGTTAATTAAAGTGTTTACCTTACTTTCCCGGACTGAAATTGAAAGTTTAACCACCGAGCACCAGGCTGCACCGCACTTACGGATCCTGCAAAAAGCTTTGGCGAAAGAAGTAACCACCCGGGTGCACTCCGAAGAAGATTATCTGGCTGCTTTGCAAGCTTCCGAAGTTTTATTTGGCAAAGGGGATATTAGTACCCTAAGAGCATTGCCCGAAGATTTATTATTGGCTGTATTTGAAGGTGTGCCTTTAATTAAAATTTCAAAAACTGCTTACCAGGAAGCTGGCAACATTGTAGAATTCTTAGCCGACACCACTCAATTTCAGATTTTTGAATCGCGTGGCGAAGCCAAGCGCATGTTGCAGAACGGCGGCATCAGCATAAACCGGGAAAAAGTAGCGGATAACCTGACGGATTTAAATTTTGAATTGCTGCAAAACAAATACCTGGTTATTCAAAAGGGTAAGAAAAACTATTATTTAGTAGCAGTGGAGTAACAGGTTACAAGTTGCAGGTTAGAGGTTAAATAAGATTTTTAAATTTTTAAATTTTATATTAATTAAAACTTGCAACCTGTAACCTGCAACCTATAAGTATATAAAAACAAAAAAAGTGGTCCGTTCCGGGCCACTTTTTTTGTTGGTTGGTGTGAAAGTTCCTTGTTTACTTCTTAGCCTTAGGTGCACTTTTTTTAGCACCAGCTTTCTCTTCCGATCCACCAGCCGCATTGTTTTTCATGTCCTGTACTTCTTTTCTTAAATCCTGAGCCAGGTTTTTCAGATCCTGCATTCCTTTTCTTACCCGGGTACCGGCAGCTGAATTTCCTTTTTCATAGAACTTTTCAAAATCACTTTCCAGAGACATTACTAAGTCTTTAACACTGCTAAACTTGTTCATTAGAGTTTTATTAGTTGTGGAACATAAATATTTAATCGCCCTAATATACACAATAATCAATACCAAGCAAAGAAAAGGCTTTTTTTATCGCTATTTATACGGAATTTTATGCTGTAATTGCTGATTTTGCATACAACCCCTTGTCTAATTTCGCCGAAATTTGTTCAAAAGCCTCAATTGTTTCTTTTACATCTTCTAAGGTATGAGCTGCAGTAGGTATTAGGCGCAACATTATTACGTCTTTTGGTACTACAGGATACACTACAATAGAACAAAATATACTATAATTTTCGCGCAAATCTAAGGTAAGCTGCGTGGCATCGGGTATTTGTCCTTTAAGTATAACCGGAGTTACACAAGATTGAGTGGTACCCAGGTTAAAGCCTTTTTCCCGTAAACCGTTTTGTAAAGCGTTGGTAATCTCCCACAGCTTATCCTTAAATTCCGGATGGTTACGCATAAGCTCTAATCTTTTAAGCGCCCCAACTACTAAAGGCATTGGCAACGATTTGGCGAAAACTTGCGAACGCATATTATAGCGTAGGTACTCAATTACCTGCTCCGGACCAGCCACAAACGCGCCAATGCTCGCCATAGATTTAGCGAAAGTAGAAAAGTAAACATCAATGCCGTCTTGCATGCCAAAATGCTCCCCGGTACCGGCTCCGGTCTTACCCTGTGTTCCGAAACCGTGCGCATCATCAATAAACAACCGGAAATTATATTTTTCTTTTAAAGCCACAATAGCGGGCAGGTTGCCTAAATTACCCGACATGCCAAATACGCCTTCGGTAATTACTAAAATGGCTCCCCCGGTTTCGGCTACCAGCCGGGTAGCGCGTTGTAGCTGCTTTTCTAAATTTACCATGTTATTGTGGGCGTACACAAAGCGTTTGCCCTGGTGCAACCGTACCCCATCAATAATACACGCGTGCGATTCGGCATCGTACACAATTACGTCGTGCCGGTCTACTAAAGCATCAATAATCGATACCACTCCCTGGTAGCCAAAGTTGAGTAATAAGGCATCCGGCTTCATTACAAATTCGGCCAGTTCAGCTTCGAGTTGTTCGTGTAAATTTGAATTACCAGACATAATCCGGGCCCCCATGGGATAAGCCATACCCCATTCGGTAGCGGCCATGGCATCTGCTTTGCGCACTTCCGGATGATTGGCTAAGCCTAAATAATTATTTAAACTCCAGGTAAGTACCGGTTTACCCCGAAACATCATACGAGGGGCAATTTCACCTTCGAGTTTCGGAAATGTAAAGTAACCGTGTGCATAATGCGAATGGCTGCCCAAAGGACCTCGGTTAGCTAACAGTTTTTCAAATAAATCCACTATGTATCCTATTAAATGATGGAAAAATAAATTTTTTAAAATTAAGACCGGCCAAAAGCCGCTCAATTTCACCGGCAAAGTTAAAATTTAATTGTTTCAGAAACAATCTAAAACCCTGCAGGAAATATTAACTCTAGTAAATCTATAGACTTTAATTCGGATTTGACTTATTAAAGTTGCAGTGTACATTGCAAAATGAAAAAAATTAAAAAAATCTTGGTAGCCAACCGCGGTGAGATTGCCTTACGGGTAATGCGCTCGGCCCGCGAAATGGGATTAAAAACCGTGGCAGTTTACAGCGAAGCCGATCGTACGGCTTTACATGTGCAATACGCCGATGAGGCAGTCTGCATTGGTGGCCCCAAATCCAGCGACTCTTATTTGCGCGGCGACAAGATTATTGCGGTTTGCCAGGCATTACAGGTCGATGCGGTGCATCCAGGATACGGTTTTTTATCAGAAAATGCCAGCTTTGCCCAGGCTGTTCAAGAGGCCGGGCTTATCTTTATCGGGCCAGATCCGGCGGCTATTGAATTAATGGGAAGCAAGTTAGCGGCCAAAGCGGCTGTGGCGCACTATAACATACCCATGGTGCCCGGCACCGAAGAAGCCATTTCCAGCCTTGCCGAAGCTAAAGAAATTGCGCAAAAAGTAGGTTTCCCCATATTAATTAAAGCCAGTGCGGGTGGTGGCGGTAAAGGCATGCGGGTAGTAGATGATCTGGACAGTTTAGAAGAACAAATGAACCTGGCCGTAAGCGAAGCTACTTCGGCCTTTGGCGATGGATCCGTTTTTATAGAAAAAAACATTGGTTCGCCCCGCCACATCGAAATTCAAATTTTAGGCGATACCCACGGCAACATCGTGCATTTATTTGAACGGGAATGTTCGATTCAGCGCCGGCACCAGAAAGTAATAGAAGAGGCGCCATCCAGTATTTTAAGCCCAGCTTTACGCGCCGATATGGGGCAATGTGCCGTTAATGTAGGAAAAGCCTGTAACTATATCGGGGCCGGAACCGTGGAATTTTTGTTGGACGAAAATCAAAACTTCTACTTCCTGGAAATGAACACGCGTTTGCAAGTAGAACATCCGGTAACCGAACAAATTACCGGTTTAGATTTAGTAAAAGAACAAATTAAAATTGCCGAAGGCCAGCCTTTATCTTTTACCCAGCAAGATTTAAAAATTAACGGCCATGCCCTGGAGTTGCGCGTGTACGCCGAAGATCCACAAAACAACTTTTTACCCGACATAGGGCAATTAGCTACATACCAGCGGCCTCAAGGTTTAGGCGTACGCGTAGATGATGGTTTTGCGCAAGGAATGGACATTCCGATATATTATGACCCCATGATCGCCAAGTTGGTTTCTTTTGGGGCTAACCGGCAAGAAGCCATTGCTAAAATGATCCGGGCGATTGACGAGTACCAGATTACCGGTGTGGAGAACACCTTGGCTTTTGGCAAGTACGTGTTGCAGCATCCCGCTTTTGTATCCGGAAATTTTGATACTAAGTTTATTCAAAAATACTTCGACCCGGCTAACCTCAATGCACCAGCGGACGATGCTGAAACCCAAATAGCGGCTGTTTTAGCCGCCTGGTTGTACGAAAACGAAAAGCCTAACGCCCATACTAATCAAAGTCCGGTTTTAGCACCTACGTCTAACTGGAAAAAAAATCGGCTTAGATAAATTTTTAAAATTTTACTTAAGCCGATACCAGATGATTTATGTAGCTGCTGGCAGGTACGTCTGTTTTACCCTAAGGAAAGCGCTGGGTTTAAGCTGTTATGTAGTTGAATTAAATTATATCGAACAAACTACGAACCCCGATGTGGCGTTCTTTAGTAAAGCCTTCCCCGAAGGTGGTACCAATCATATGACCCATATCGCGGCTGCGCGCTTCAATAAAATTTAAAAAATTGGGTTGCGAGATATACGTATTGGGTTCGGTGTTGTTCGGGTCAAAAAACTGGGACTTAAATGCTCTAATTGCCTGCAATTTTATATCCCAAAAAGGCGTAATATCCATCACAAAATCCGGTTGAATAAAACGGTCCTGAATGTAATGGTATACAGCCTTGGGGCGCCAGGCCTCCTGCATTTGCCCATCCGGACCAGTGGTTTTGATTTGCTTTAAACCAGCCAGAAAACACGCCTCAGAAACCACGATGCTGCCACGGCCATGATCAGGGTGGCGGTCAGTAATCGCATTAGCAATTACAATTTCCGGTTGATATTGCCGTAATGCTTTTACTACTTCTAACTGATGTTCCCGGTCATTTTTAAAAAATCCATCCGCAAATCCTAAATTTTTCCGTACATCTAAACCCATGATGGCAGTAGCAGCTTTTGCTTCAGCTTCCCGGATTTCCGGAGTTCCCCGGGTACCAAGTTCCCCTTTTGTTAAATCAATAATCCCTACCTTTTTACCGGCTCTAACATGTGCTATTAAGGTACCAGCACAGGATAATTCAATATCATCCGGATGCGAAGAAAATGCCAGAATATCTAGTTTTATCATTTTACTTTATTTTACGCGTAACCTGCGACCAGCACGAATGGTACTGCGGGCAGAAATATGATTTAAACGGGTAAGTTGGGAAACGGATACACCATACTTGCGAGCAATACTTCCCAGCACTTCTCCCCTACGTACGGTATGGTATACGGCGCGCCGGGCTTTGTATTTTTTAACCGAATTATAATAGTTAAACAACGCCGCTGTAACTACAAAATCGTTTTGCAGTAAACGGTATTCCGGAAAATCGTATAAACGTTCCGGATCGATGGGGTTACCCTGGTAGCGCACCTCAAAATGCAAATGCGGGCCAGTACTACGACCCGTACTGCCACCTTTACCCAATAACTGTCCGGCTTTAACAAACTGCCCTACTTTAACCAGGGTTTTACTCATGTGCCCGTATAAGGTTTCCAGACCGTTGTAATGTCTTACCACCACGTAATTACCGTATCCGCCACCATCCCAGGCTGCAATCCGGATAACACCATCAAAGGCGGCTAATACCGAATCGCCGGTATCTAAATCTAAATCGGTGCCATAGTGCCAACGATATCCCCTAAAGCCAAAATCCGAAGTTATGGGAGTTGTCTCTAAGGGCATTTTACTAAATCGTTTGCGGGCTTCATCTACTAACTGCAACGGAACCGGCTCTTTTATCTGGCGGCCATCCATGCGGTACGGGTTAATGTTACGCGTATCCCAGATAGAATAATAACCAGCAATTTTAATCCAGGACGAGTCAATTAATACTTCCTCCGAAATTTCGACAATACTCTGTTCCCCTAAATCTAAACTCGTGGTGTCTTCGCTTACAATGGAGAGTTTTTTGGCTGGGTTAAATATAGATTTATTAGCCTCTGATTTATCATCATGAAACTCCTCGTACTCAATTAAGGTCGTGGTATCGGGCTTAACGTATTGTATTTTTGGAGTTTGAAGTTTAAAAAAGTCGTTTGATTTTTTAGGCTGCTTCTGCTGGGCCCAGCCGCTACTGGCGCTGAGCAGGAATAATATGGTTAGATAAAAGGTATATACGTTTTTTTTAAATAACATTCGTGCTTAAAATTTAGCAATAAAGTTGGGATAGATGAACTACCCTTCATTTAACCCCATTTATGCTACTTTTATTGTTAAATTAAGATTTAGCTCCTTATGTGTTTACCTAAGGTAAATCAGCTAAATTTTTAAATTTTTTAAATTCTAAATCCGTAATTAAAGAATTACCAAGGCGCAAATTTTATCTGTTTCCTGGTGGCATAAGAGGTCAACGTAAAATTAATTAATGCAACTCATTGGCCACTAAATAGCGCTCAGCATCCAAGGCTGCCATACAACCCGAACCCGCGGCCGTTACCGCTTGCCGGTATACATAATCCTGCACATCGCCGCAGGCAAATACCCCATCTACGTTTGTTTGCGAAGTGCCCGGAATAGTTTTTAAATACCCGTTGGCATCGTGATTTATGTATTTTTTAAAAATTTCGGAATTAGGCTGGTGCCCAATGGCAACAAAAAAACCTTTTACATCCAGTATCCGGGTTTCGCCGGTAAGCGCATTTTTAATCCGGGCTCCTTCTACCGTATGCTCACCCAAAATTTCTTCGGTAACGGAGTTATAAATAATCTCAATATTAGGCGTTTTTTTTACGCGCTGCTGCATAATCAGCGAAGCCCGCATTTCACCTTTGCGCACAATCATGTAAACTTTAGAGCACAAATTGGCTAGGTAGGTAGCTTCTTCGCAAGCCGTATCTCCTGCACCCACTATGGCTACATCTTGGCCGCGGTAAAAGAAACCATCGCAAACGGCGCAGGCCGATACACCACTCCCGTTTAAGCGGGCTTCTGATTCAATGCCGAGCCATTTAGCGGAAGCCCCGGTAGCCAAAATCACCGCGTTGGCTTGTATGGTTTTCGAGTCATCAATAACAACTTTGTGGGGCTGTCCGGAAAAATCTACTTCGGTGGCAATACCGTACCGGATATCGGTGCCAAATCTTTCGGCCTGGGCCCGGAAATCTTCCATCATTTGCGGACCATTAATACCCTGCGGGTAGCCGGGGTAATTTTCTACATCATTCGTAATTGTAAGTTGGCCGCCTGGTTGCAAGCCTTGGTACATTACCGGATTTAAACCAGCGCGGGCTGCGTAAATAGCAGCTGTGTAACCGGCTGGTCCGGAACCTATTATCAATAATTTTACTTTTTCTACTTCCATTTATATCGGAAAAATTTAAATGCGGGGCAAAACTACAAAATATTAGCAATAGAACCAGTATGGTAATTAACTTAGGTTCTGGGTTGCTTTTCCAGTATAAAACAAAAAAAGCCTTAACATGTTAGCTAAGGCTTTTAATCTAATTTTAAAATTTATTAACCTAAGTAAGGTTTTAAGGCTTTGCTGCGGGAGGTATGACGTAGCCGGCGAATGGCTTTTTCTTTAATTTGCCGCACCCGCTCGCGAGTTAAATTAAATTTTTCACCAATTTCTTCCAGTGTTAAAGAATGCTCTCCATTTAAGCCAAAGTATAACGTAATCACATCGGCTTCGCGTTTGGTTAAGGTCGAAAGTGCCCGTTGCACTTCTTTCCGCAACGAATCGTTCATTAAACCAGTATCCGGCGATTCTTCATCTTCATTTTCCAGCACATCCAATAACCGGTTTTCTTCGCCTTGCACAAACGGGGCATCTACCGATACATGGCGACCAGAGATTTTAAGCGTATCTACTACTTCCGATGTAGTTAATTCCAGCACTTCGGCAATTTCTTCCGGCGATGGTTCCCGTTCAAATTTTTGCTCCAGTTCCGAAAAAGATTTTGAAATTTTGTTTAAAGAACCAACCCGGTTTAAAGGCAAACGAACAATGCGCGATTGCTCCGCTAAAGCTTGTAAAATAGATTGACGAATCCACCAAACGGCATAAGAAATAAATTTAAAACCCCGTGTTTCGTCGAAACGTTTCGCGGCTTTAATTAAACCTAAATTACCTTCGTTAATTAAATCGCCTAAAGAAAGACCTTGATTTTGATATTGTTTGGCAACAGATACCACAAAGCGTAAATTAGCTTTGGTTAATTTTTCTAAGGCAAACTGGTCGCCTTCTTTTATTCTTTGAGCTAACGTAACCTCTTCATCAGGAGTAAGCAAATCAACTTTACCAATTTCTTGTAAGTATTTATCCAGCGACTGGCTTTCGCGGTTAGTGATTTGTTTACTTATTTTAAGTTGTCTCATTAGAGTATGTCGTAAATTATATTATATTTTATTATGATTGCGATTCCTGAAAAGTTAATATTAATGCGTATAAATCTAATTACTGGTAAGCTCCCAAAAAGCGCTCCAGAATTGTTTACTCATTCTTACTAACTTTAAAGTATTTGTTTTACGGAGCTACCTACCTCCATTTGAATTAGAAAGCGGTGGCCCCTCATAGGAAACCACCGCTGTACTAAAATAAGTTCGATAAGCTAAGAATTTGTTTGTGCTTGTTCGCCAGCCTTAGGTAATAATACTTTCCGGGATAATTTAAACTTACCGGTTTTTTTATCAATATCAACCAGTTTAACTTTTATTTCCTCGCCAATCTCTAACACATTATCCATTGATTCTAAGCGTTCCCACTTTACTTCAGAAATGTGTAACAACCCGTCTTTGCCCGGCATAAATTCAACAAAAGCGCCGTAGGGCTGAATCGATTTAACTTTACCGAAATAAACTTCGCCAATTTCAGGTACTGATACAATGGCTTTTACTTTACCAACTGCCTGGTCCATGGCTGCCTGGTCGCTGGCAAATATATTTACGTGGCCTTTGTCGTTTTTCTCTTCAATAACAATAGTAGCGCCGGTATCTTTTTGAATTTGCTGCACTACTTTACCACCTGGCCCAATAATGGCCCCGATAAATTCTTTATCGATAACAATATTGTAAGAACGTGGGGTATGTGGTTTAAAATCAGCGTTAGGAGCTGCAATGGTTTTACCCATTTCGCCCAGAATATGTAAACGGCCGGCTTTGGCTTGGGCTAAAGCTTGTCCTAATACTTCAAAGGATAAACCTTGCACTTTAATATCCATTTGGCAAGCCGTAATACCATCTTTAGTACCAGCTACTTTAAAGTCCATATCGCCTAAATGGTCTTCATCTCCTAAAATATCAGATAAAACGGCAAATTTACCGCTTTCTTTATCCGTGATTAAGCCCATGGCAATACCAGAAACGCCGCCTTTCACTTTTACGCCGGCATCCATTAACGCTAAAGAACCAGCACAAACGGTAGCCATCGACGAAGAGCCATTAGACTCTAAAATATCCGAAACAATCCGGATAGTATAAGGATTTTCTGATTCTAGTGGCAATACTTTACGCAAGGCGCGCATAGCTAAGTTGCCATGTCCTACCTCGCGGCGGCCTGGCCCCCGGTTGGGTTTTACTTCGCCGGTAGAAAAAGCAGGGAAATTATAATGCAGAATAAATTTATTGTAGCCGCTAAACATGGCACTGTCAATCATCTGTTCATCTAACTTAGTTCCCAGGGTAACAGTGGTTAAAGATTGCGTTTCGCCGCGAGTGAAAATAGCAGAACCATGCGTAGAAGGCAAATAGTTAATTTCCGACCAAATCGGACGAATTTCATCTAATTTCCGGCCATCTAAACGTACCCGCTCATCTAATACTACATTCCGAACTGCTTCTTTTTCAATGTCATGGTAGTAGGTTTTAATTAAACCTAAGTCTAGTTCATGATCTTCGGGTAAAGCTGCAATGTATTCGTCAATAATAGCCCGGAAGGCAACTTTGCGCTCGGCTTTTACATTATTGCCGGACTTTGCTACAGCATATACTTTATCGTAGAGTTCAGCGCGCAAGCGTTCTTTTAACTCTAAATCGTGCGTTTCGTGCGAGTATTCACGTTTTTGTAATTTGCCTACCTGCTGAGCCAACTCAACCTGAGCCTGGCATTGCAGTTTGATGGCTTCATGAGCTACCCGAATGGCTTCCAGCATTTCCTCTTCCGAAACTTCGTTCATCTCGCCTTCCACCATGGCCACGCTATCCGCAGAACCGCCCACCATAATGTCGATATCGGCACGTTGCAAGTCAGAGCCTAAAGGGTTAATAACAAATTGACCATCTATCCGGGCTACCCGCACTTCAGAGATAGGTCCATTAAAAGGGATATCCGATACTGCCAGAGCAGCGGAGGCAGCTAAGCCAGCCAGGGCATCCGGTAAAATATCCGTATCCGCTGAAATCAAGCTAATTAAAATCTGAGTTTCTGCGTGATAATCCTCTGGGAACATAGGCCGCAAAACGCGGTCAACCAAACGACTAATTAAAATCTCGTAATCCGATAAACGGGCTTCCCGTTTCAAGAAACCGCCCGGAATTTTACCGGAAGAGGCAAACTTTTCCTGGTAATCTACGGAAAGTGGTAAAAAGTCGGTTCCTTCCCGGGCTTCTTTCGCAGATACCACAGTAGCTAATAACATGGTATTACCCATTTTAACAACTACAGCCCCATCTGCTTGCTTGGCCAGTCTACCGGTTTCAATGGTAATTTCCCGACCATCAGCTAAGGTAATTGTTTTATATATAGCGTTATAAGACATATATTTTTATAGACATAAAAGGGCTGCTAGCCCTTTTAAATAAATTTAAAAAAATTAAAAAATAGCGGGCATGTAAAAAAGATTAGGGAATCCGTAAAATGAATTCCCTAATCTTTTTATTTTCTGATACCTAACTCGCTGATAATAGCCCGATATCTTTCAATTTCGGTGTTTGAAAGGTAGTTAAGCAATCTTCTTCTTTTTCCTACCAGTTTCAAAAGACCTAAACGGGTAGAGAAATCTTTTTTATTTTCTTTCAAATGCTCAGTCAGGTGGTTAATCCGGTGAGTAAAAAGAGCGATTTGAGATTCAGCAGAACCAGTATCGGTTTTAGATTTTTGTAAGCTGTTTTTTTCAAAAATTTCTTGTTTCGCTTCGGTTGTTAATTTCATCGGGTATTTATTACTTATTATCTTTTCTTTGTTGTTTCTATTAGGCGGCAAAGGTAAGAATTTTTTTAGTATTTTTAAAATTTTCTTACTTTATTATTGCTCTATATTATAATTTATTTCGCTTTAAAAGCAAAGTAATGCGGCGCCAAAAATCAATTTCCAATAAACTCGAGTCGTTACGCGCCTGGTAAAGAAAAAATAAGCCGATGGGCAATAAAATTAAATTGGCTGCCCACATACCAGCGCCCACTACTACGATGCCTTCCCGGCCCCATTTTTCTCCCAAAATGGTAAGCACGTAAAATATTATAAAAAATAAAATAGAAATAAGCACCGGCATACCTAAACCTCCTTTTTTAATAATAGCTCCCAAGGGGGCTCCTATCAAAAACATAATTACACAAGCGGCCGACTGGGTAAACTTTCGAAAAATCTCGATTTGGTAGTTATTACTTTCCCGGTAAGTGCCTTTCATTTTTTCGGTATACGCAGTAGTAAAGCTTTTAATATTACGGGCTTTATTGGCAGCCAAAGCTACAATATTGGCATTGGGTTCCGAAATAGTTTTTTTGGAAACAGCCGTAATTTTGGGAGTTTCCATTCTTTTTGCCGAATCGGCTTTAAAGTAGGTGTAATAAGGCACCAGATTAGGTGTAATTAGCCTGCGTTCCTGCCCCAGTTGGTTTTTTAAAGAATCGGTAACATGGTGCAGTTCATCTATATTTAACATCATCCGACTGCCTTTAAAAAGATCTTCCCGAGTTCGGTCCAGGTTAAAGGATGATAAGTTAAATAGCATTTTTTGCGAGGTGAATTTTTGCCGCACAAATCCGGCCTGGCCGTTCGAGTTGGAATTTGAAGCTTCTTCGGCGTAAATTTTACCGTTAAATAAATCAAAGGCTAAATATTGGTCATTAAACTTGGTATACATCCGCCCAGAATCAGCAATAATAACCGTGGTGTTGCCCCGACCGCTCGTATGATCATAAATCATCACTCCTTTTAAGATGTCGCCGTCATCGCCTAATTTTTCAGTTACTTTAATGCTGTAACCGGGTATACCGTTGTAAAAAATATTTTCCCGGATATCTAGAGAAGGTTTTTTTTGCCGGATATCCCAAAGTAAGCTGTAAGCTTTTAAATTAGCTTTAGGCACTACTTTGTTGTTAAAATAAAAAGCTCCGATACTCAGGAATATCGCAAATATAAATACAGGTCGCAGAATACGTAAGAGAGAAATGCCGGAAGTTTTAATGGCAGTTAGTTCGTTGTGCTCACCTAAGTTCCCGTACGTCATCAGCGATGATATAAGCACCGCTAAAGGCAGCGCTACCGGCGCCATGTTTAAACTAAAATACATTAAAAGCTGGGCAATTACCAGAAAGCCTAAGTCTTTACCTACTAAATCATCGAGGTATTTAAGCATGTATTGCGTGAGCAGAATAAATTCGACTACCGCAAATGTTAACAAGAAAGGACCAATAAAAGAGCGTAATATAAGTTTATCTAACTTTTTCATTTCTTTTTAACCACAATTATCCTGTTACGAAAAGGAATATCGTAGCGCCACAAAATCATTTTACATGAATGGATAAACTAAGGTACAACAAAAATAATGCAAACCTGCGCGTAATATTTAGCCGCCAATAATATCGCGCAATCCTTGAATTAAACCATACCACATTTCGTCTAGTTCTTCTTTATCTGTTTCTTCGGAATAATCTATTACGCGTAAGTATTGCTCCTGGGTTAATTCACTGGTTTCAATGCAAAAATCCATGTAGTTCGGATCGGGTTCGTGTAACATCTGGTCGTTTAAAAAAACAAATCGCACAGATTTATTGGTGCGATGGCTATTCATTTCGGCATAATGATTCTGATTATCCCAGATGAAATTAAAAACTTTGTCTTCATTTAACCGGACGTCGTGGCAAAACCATTGCGCCAGGCCAGATGCTGTACTCAGATACGGATAAATCATCCGGGCTGAAGCATTTATTGGGAATTCACTCGTAAATTTAAATTTACTCATACTCAGTTAACTAGTAGTAATGTTATAAAACATTAATTAAATCAAATTATTTTATTTTACAAAAGCTTGCTTATATAATAATGTTTTTTCTACATTTGCACCTCGAATTAGATGGCGGGGTAGCTCAGTTGGTTAGAGCACAGGATTCATAACCCTGAGGTCAGGGGTTCAACTCCCCTCCCCGCTACTACAGCCCCTTTACTGCACGTAGAGGGGCTTTTTTATTTTTTAGCATCCGCCAATACCCAACTCTTATCCTCCAATTTTAATTTTTAAATTTCTTAATCTAAGCTTCCAGGCGAGCAAACTTTATAATAATGCTAGATTATAGCTAAAAAGCTCTTAAATAGAAATTATTTTTATCCGAAGTAAAATAAAAATTAAAAAAAAAGCTTAACCATATGGTTAAGCTTCTCTTTAAATATTTTAAAAAATATTATTTAACTTTTTCTACGATGCCTTTAAAAGCATCCGGATGGTTCATGGCTAAATCGGCTAATACCTTACGGTTTAAGTTAATGTTAGCTTTTTTAAGACCGCCCATAAATTGAGAGTAAGATAAACCATATTCCCGAACCCCCGCGTTAATCCGCTGAATCCATAAGCTCCGGAAATCTCTTTTCTTAGCTTTTCTATCGCGGTAAGCGTATAATAAACCTTTTTCTACGGCATTTTTAGCAACGGTCCAAACGTTTTTACGACGTCCAAAATAACCTTTAGCTAATTTCATGATCCGCTTTCTTTTTTGTCGGGCGGCTACGACATTTACTGATCTTGGCATTTCTGTACTTTTTTGGAGAGTGGTGATTTTTTAAATTCTTGGATACCAAACCCCGGGTGAAAAATAATTTAAAATTTCAGAAAATTATTCAACCAATCTAAACTGGCAGACAATTTTTCTTAAAGGTTAAGCATGGCTTTAACACGGCCCATGTCGGCATCACTTACCAAACCAACATGTGTTAAGCTTCTCTTTTGCTTGGTGGTTTTCTTAGTTAAGATATGGCTTTTGAAGGCGTGTTTGCGCTTTATTTTGCCAGTACCGGTAAGAGAAAACCTCTTTTTTGCACCAGATTTAGTTTTTACTTTAGGCATTTTATTTATTTGATTGATGAAATTCTATTTTTTTGGTTTTGGCGCTAAAAATAAGAACATTCGTTTACCTTCTAATTTAGGCATCTGTTCTACTTTTGCTACCTCCTCCAAGGCTTGGGCAAACTTTAGTAAAAGTAATTCACCCCGTTCTTTAAACACAATGGTCCGGCCAACGAAATGAACGTATGCTTTTACTTTAGCCCCACTTTCTAAAAAGGCTTTAGCGTGTTTTACTTTAAATTCAAAGTCATGGTCATCGGTATTAGGACCAAAACGAATTTCTTTCTGAACAACTTTCTGCGTTTTAGCTTTTAGCTCACGCTGTTTTTTCTTGATGTCGTACTTAAACTTAGAATAATCTACAATACGACAAACCGGTGGTTCAGCTTTTGGCGAAATTTCTACTAAATCCAGGTTTTGCTCACGGGCAATCGCCTGGGCTTCAGAAAGGGAATACACACCTGGCTGGACATTTTCACCAACCAGCCGTACTTCCCGGGCCAGAATTCGGTTATTTATCTTATATGGCTCCTCGACTACCTGTCTGGGTGCGGGGCGTTTGTTTGTAGGATTAATATGTTTACTCGTTTAAGTTTAACATTTTACAATTAAGGTGCAAATATCGCACAAAAGAATATATTTTAAAAATAATTTCTATTTTTTACTTAGAATATCTTCCAGCATAGACTTAAAATTACTGATAAATAAGTCTACGGTTAAGTTACCCATGTCGCCGATACCGTGTTTCCGGACGGCAATAATGTTATTCTCCTGTTCTTTTTCCCCCACAATAATCATGTAAGGTATTTTTTGTACTTCCGCATCCCGTATTTTACGGCCGATTTTCTCGTCGCGGGTATCAATATGGCCGCGAATATCTTCCTGCAACAAACGATCATATACCTGTTGCGCGTAATCGTGGTATTTTTCCGAAATAGGAAGAATCGCAAATTGCTCCGGACTTAACCACAACGGGAAATTACCTGCACAATGTTCAATTAGCACGGCCACAAAGCGTTCCATCGATCCAAACGGTGCCCGATGAATCATAACGGGGCGTTGTTTGGTATTATCCGAGGCAGTGTATTCTA
Source organism: Adhaeribacter swui (assembly GCF_014217805.1). Classification (NCBI taxonomy): domain Bacteria; kingdom Pseudomonadati; phylum Bacteroidota; class Cytophagia; order Cytophagales; family Hymenobacteraceae; genus Adhaeribacter; species Adhaeribacter swui. The sequence continues at coordinate 5,030,932 of NZ_CP055156.1, read as the reverse complement.
ATTGAAAACGCTCGGGTAAATTATAATCTACCTGAATGGTACCTAATTGCCATTTGCGGCCTAAAGCATCTTTCACCATAAAGTCCAGCTTAGGACCGTAAAAAGCAGCTTCGCCGTATTCGGTTACGGTGGGTAGTCCTTTTTCCTGTGCAGCTTCAATAATGGCGCTTTCTGCTTTTTCCCAAACTTCATCGCTACCAATGTATTTGCTCCGGTTTACCTGGTCGCGTAAAGAAATTTGAGCGGTATAATCTGCAAAACCAAGCGCATTAAAAACATAAAGAACTAAATCGATAACTTTGATAAATTCTTGTTTTACCTGATCTGGCCGGCAGAAAATGTGCGCATCATCTTGAGTAAAGCCTCTTACGCGCGTTAATCCGTGTAATTCGCCACTTTGCTCATACCGGTAAACGGTACCAAATTCGGCTAATCGTAAAGGCAAATCCCGGTAAGATCTAGGTTTTACTTTGTATATCTCGCAATGATGCGGGCAGTTCATGGGTTTAAGTAAGAATTCTTCTCCTTCGTTGGGAGTATGAATGGGTTGGAAAGAATCTTTACCGTACTTTTCGTAATGACCAGAAGTTACGTATAACTCCTTGCTACCAATGTGAGGAGTAACTACTTGTTGGTAACCGGCTTTTACCTGGGCGCGACGCATAAAATTTTCGAGCCGCTCCCGTAAAGCAGTACCTTTGGGTAACCACAACGGCAAGCCCATGCCTACTTTTTCAGAGAAAGCGAACAATTCTAATTCTTTACCCAACTTGCGGTGATCGCGGCGTTTTGCTTCTTCTAAACGTTCTAAATACTCGGTTAAATCTTTTTGCTTTGGAAAAGTAATGGCATAAACCCGGGTAAGCTGTTTGCTCTTTTCGTCGCCGCGCCAATACGCGCCGGCCACATTCATTAGTTTTGCCGCTTTTATAAAGCCAGTATTAGGTATGTGCGGCCCACGGCATAAATCGGTGAAGTTGCCTTGGGTATAAAAAGTAATGGTACCATCCTGCAAATCTTGCAGCAGGTCTAATTTATATTTATCTCCTTTTTCGGTGAAGTAAGCAATTGCATCGGCTTTCGAAATTTCTTTCCGGAGGTATGGACTTTTTGCCCGGGCCAGCTCCAGCATCTTTTGCTCAATGGCCTGAAAATCATCTTGCGAAAGTTGCCGGTCGCCTAAATCAATATCGTAGTAAAAACCATTTTCAATGGCGGGCCCAATACCAAATTGTACACCGGGGTATAAAGCTTCTAAAGCTTCTGCCAGTAAGTGAGCAGAAGAGTGCCAATACGTTGCTTTACCTTCTGGGTCGTTCCAGGTTAATAATTGTAGCGTAGCATCTTGCGTAATGGGTCGGTTAGCTTCTACTACTTCGCCATTAACTTTTGCCGCTAATACGTTGCGGGCTAAACCCTCACTTATGCCACTGGCAATTTCGTAACCGGTTACACCGGCCTCGTATTCTTTTATGGAACCGTCTGGTAAGGTAATATGAATCATTCTGTTTAACTCCAAAATTTAATTTCTATTTTATGATTGCCCCTGGCGAAAAATGGCTAATAAACTGTCGCGCTTTTTCTTTTCGTCGAGGCGTAAACTATCGCGTTTTAATTTATACAAACGATACATGGTACGCCGTACGCCCCACATTGCTTTTATGTTTTGCGGTTCCCGGGAATATACCCATTGGTAATAAGGGAGCGCTTTTTCATACGCTCCTAATTTTTCATAGCTTTCCCCCAGAACCATGTGGGCTTCAGGTAGTTTTTTTAAAAATTTCATGGCTTTCTCCATTTGCTGGGCTGCCAATAAATACCGGTTTTTATTAAAATCCAGTAAGCTTAATTTATAGTGGGCAAGATATAATAAAGAATCGTATTTTACGGCATTCTGATAGCTATAATAGGCGCTATCCAGTTGTTTGCGGCGGTTAAAATGCTCGCCTTGGTAATACCATAAATACGCATTGGTAGAATCATGTTTTTGCCCGGCCCGCAAATAAGTTAAAGCATTAACTTCATCTTTTTGGCTGAGGTATATTTTTATTAACTGATTATAAGCTTCTATTAAATCGGGGGCTCGCCGAATGGCCGATTTGAAATTTCGAATGGCGGCTACCGAATCGTTGGTTTGGGCTAAAGCCAAGCCGCGGTAAAAATAAATATATTCGTTTTCAGGCGATTCTTCCAGCGCGTCGTTTAAATATTGCAGCGCAAACTCATATTTTTTACTAAATAGGTAAAGCTCTCCCAAAAGAATATCCAGCTCAGTGCTTCTAAAATTTAAATCTTCGGCGCGCACCGCTGATGAAAGTGCTGCCGGGTAATTGCCCATGTCCCTTAAAATTTGAGCTTTCCGGAAATAGTACTCTCCTCTTTCTTCGTCTTGCTTAATGGCTTGTTCTATATCTTTTAGGGCAGCCGCATTGTTTTTGGCTTGCAAATAAAACTGCGCTCTTTTAAAATAATGGGTCGCATTTTGCGGATCACGGTCAATGGCGGCACTTATTTCTTTTAGAGTATAAGCTGGGTCGTACTTAACTTTACGGAAATCGACCATTTTGTCCTGGCTTGGTTCCGGAGAAGAACAGGACAAAAAGAAAATTACCCCAATCAAATATACATGTTTCTGCCGGATCATATTCCTGAAGTTACCAATACCGAAGCAGCCGCAAAAATACCAACAATTTTTAAGTTTTTTGTTACAAAAAGCAGGAAGGTGCATGCTGCAATTACTTTAGATCGAAATAGCATATTATTTCAATGTGTTACTTTTAAAAATTTGGCACATAAAAAAAGCCAGTAAAAACTGGCTTTTAAATTTAAAAAGTTCTAGTGGAACTAGCTTGGGCTAAGTTCGTTTAGCATTACTTTGCAACGCCGGCTTAATTCTAAATCTTCGGAGGTAATAGGCTGTAGTTGCGTTGCGTTTTGTAATACCGCAATACTTTCATCAATCTCTTTTGTTTCGCGGTAAACAACGGCTAAATCGTAATAATAAGTTAAGTTGTTCGGATCTAGTGCAATTGCCTTTTTTAAGGCAGAAACAGCTAAGGCATTGCTAGCTTCTGTTTTGGCGCAGCCGTTTAATATTTTTGAAATAGTACATTCCAAAATATTCAGATTAGCTACTTTAAAATGCCACCTCCCCAGTAATTGCCAGGCATTGGCATTTTTGGGATTAGCAGCCAACGATTTATCCAGGTAAGATTTAATAGTTTTTAAATTTCCGATGCGGGCTTTTGCTCCGGAAACAAACGAAAGATTGGAAATAGCCAAAGCCATAACGTAATTCGATTCCGAACCGTGTTTATTTACTTCTAACGCTTTTTCGGCGAAATTTTTGGCTAATAAAAAATGCTCACTTTTCTGTGATTCATCGGAATACCGCAAACCAATCCGGGAGTGCAATAAACTTATTTTATAAAGGGCTTCGTAGTGGTGCGGAACTACTACTAAAACTTCTTCAAATTTTTGTAATGCCTCCGCATCTTTATACTCGCCTAATAACTGATTAGCTTCCCGGACTAATTCATCGGAGGCGTTAAATGAAAAGGCCTGGTAACAACACAACATCATTACCAGCCACACTCCCGCAAATTTGTTCCAGACCTTTATCATGGCATTAAAAACGTTACTTTTTAAAATAAGTTAAGTTGTCTTTTTTTAGGTTTCTCTTCTGTTATACTATTTTCTTCTACGGTATCCACCGGTATCAGTTTTTCAGTATTTTGAGAAACTAATGGTACTTCAGCAAGTTCGGCTGGTGAGCTAACCAAAGACGTAGTCTTAACAGCGCGGCGCGGAGTTAATCCTTTAACCGGTTTTGCTTGTACTTCATCAACGGCTGAGTTGCTTAGACTTACGCTGAATATTTTGAAGTAATTTAAACGATTGCCCGTAGCTTTCCAACCTTTTACGTCAATAAATGCACTTAATAAAATAGTTTCAACTTCTTTCTCGGATTTTTTATCTCTCTGAAACTTGATTTCTACCTGCGGTTCCGGATGGGCAGATACCGTTAGCAGTTTAGAACCTTTGTTTTCACTGATAAATACAAATTTTTTACCAATAGTAGAAGTCTCAATTTTGAAACGTTTAACGTAGGTATTTTTATTTTCTCCGTCGTAATGAACTGCCGAGATAACGCCTTCCGGATCAAACTTTTGGATAATTTCGATATTGGCAACATCGTAATGGTTGGTTAACTCAAACGTAGTTTGCTCATAAGAACCATCTTTGTAAATCACCAGAATTGTATCATCGGTATTAAAGGAGCCCAGGTACCGTCCGCGCGACTCGGTGTTTAAGCGGCCGATTACTTCGTCGTAATAAATTTCCCGGCCACCTAAAGTAGATTCGCCCCGGCTCTTCTGCACTATTTTCTTCACCGGATATTTAGTAACCATATTGCCCATAGAACCTTTGCCTTTAATCATTAATTCGGCAAAATCGAAATCAAAAGATTTTACCCGGGCCGTAGAAGCCGGCGTTAAGGTAATGTTTACCACTTCTGATTCGCTGTTGGGGTTGGCGGTTAAATAATGTACTTTGGTGCCTTTATTCCCTTTGGTTAAATCGTATTCTTTATCGCGGGTTATACCGGTTACCGAGAAACGTTTAGCATAGGAAATACCGGTTTTGCCATCTACGTAAATCATGTTGTACACCATGTGTTCATCATTTTTATTGTAGATACCGGCGTATATAATATCCTTGCCCACAAAAGTTTTTTCAGCAATTCGAGTTACCCGGAACTTGCCGTCTTTGGTAATGGCGATAATATCATCCATATCCGAGCAATCGGTCACAAACTCTACCGAATCATCTTTTTTCAAACCATAACCCACAAAACCATCGGCCCGGTTTACGTACAACTTCTGGTTAGCAATAGCTACCTTCTGCGCGGTAATTACATCAAACGTGCGAATTTGGGTTTTGCGGTCGCGGCCGTTACCGTATTTTTTTAAAAGATTTTCGAAATAAGTAATAGAGAAGCGAATGATGTTAGCCAGATTATCGGCCGTTTCGGCCATTTCCTCTTCCAACTTTTTAATGTATTCATCCGCTTTAAAAGAATCGTATTTTGAAATTCGTTTAATTTTAATTTCGGTCAGGCGCAGAATATCATCTGTGGTAACTTCGCGGCGTAACAATTTTTTAAAAGGTTTTAAACCTTTATCAATGGCTTCGAGTACGGCTTCCCAGGTTTCACATTCTTCGATTTTGCGGTAAATGCGGTTCTCGATAAAAATTTTCTCCAACGACGACATGTGCCATTTCTGGTCCAATTCCGCCATCTTAATTTCGAGTTCCCGCTGCAATAAGTCTACCGTTTTCTGGGTAGAAATTTTAAGTACTTCCTCTACGGTTAAGAAATGGGGCTTATCATCGATGATCACGCAGGTGTTCGGCGAAATGGATACCTCGCAATCGGTAAAAGCATACAGCGCATCAATGGTTAAGTCGGGTGATACACCGGGCGGTAACTGCACGTGAATTTCTACATTGGCCGCCGTGTTATCGATTACCTTCTTAATTTTAATTTTATTGTTTTCGCTGGCTTTTACGATAGACTCCATCAACCCAGTGGTAGTGGTACCGTAAGGCACATCCCGGATAATGAGTAAGGTTTTATCTACTTTCTCAATGGTAGCCCGGATGCGGATGCGACTTCCCCGAGCTCCCCCTTTGTAATCCGTAACGTCCACCATCCCGGCCGTTGGGAAATCCGGGAAAAGCTGAACTGGTTTTTTCTTTAAAACATCAATAGATGCCCGGATCAGCTCTTTAAAGTTGTGCGGCATTATCTTGGTAGATAAACCAACCGCAATACCTTCTACACCCTGCGCCAGCAAGAGCGGGAACTTTACCGGCAAAGTAACCGGCTCATTTTTCCGGCCATCATAAGAGGCCTGCCATACGGTAGTGTCGGGGTTATAAACTACATCTAAGGCAAATTTAGATAAACGGGCCTCTATGTAACGAGCCGCCGCCGCACTGTCGCCGGTGCGTACATCGCCCCAGTTACCTTGCGTTTCAATTAATAAATCTTTTTGGCCCAGATTTACAATGGCATCCCCGATAGAAGCATCGCCGTGCGGGTGGTACTGCATGGTTTGCCCGATGATGTTGGCTACTTTATTAAAGCGACCATCATCCATCTCTTTCATGGCGTGCAGAATGCGGCGTTGTACGGGTTTTAAGCCGTCTTCAATGGCGGGTACCGCCCGTTCCAGAATTACGTACGAAGCATAATCCAGGAACCAGTTTTGGTACATGCCGTCAACGGCTGTAATTTCGTGTATCTTTTCTTCGCCGTCAAACGGTTCTTCTTCGTTTAACAGCGCATCATTTTCATTTTTTATATTAAGCATAAACTTCCTCTTCTACGTCCTCAACAATGTCTTTTTCTACTTTGAGGTTATCAATAATAAAATTCTGGCGCTCCGGCGTGTTTTTACCCATAAAGTAGCTCAGTATTTTCTGGATTGAAGTTTCGGTATTTAAAATTACCGGCTCTAAACGAATGTTATCGCCAATGAATTTACCAAACTCGTCCGGTGAAATCTCGCCTAATCCTTTGAAACGTGTAATTTCCGGGTTCTTGCCCAGCTTTTTCATGGCGGCTTGCTTTTCTTCTTCGTTGTAGCAGTAAATGGTTTCTTTTTTGTTGCGTACCCGGAACAAAGGCGTTTCCAGAATAAATAAGTGACCATTTTTTACTAAATCCGGGAAAAACTGCAAAAAGAACGTGAGCAACAGCAAACGAATGTGCATGCCATCCACGTCGGCATCGGTAGCAATTACTACCCGGTTGTAGCGCAAGTCTTCCAGGCTTTCTTCAATATTTAAGGCGTGTTGTAAGAGGTTAAATTCTTCGTTTTCGTACACTACCTTTTTCTTTAACCCAAAGCAGTTTAACGGTTTACCCCGTAAACTAAATACGGCTTCGGTATCTACGTTCCGCGATTTAGTAATTGAACCACTCGCCGAATCACCCTCGGTAATAAACAAAGTGGAAAGCAGGTGTTTTTCGTTTTGCTCATCGGTAAAGTGCACGCGGCAATCACGCAGCTTACGATTGTGCAGGTTGGCTTTTTTAGCGCGTTGGTTAGCTAGTTTTTTAATACCGGCCATATCCTTACGCTCCCGCTCGCTCTGCTCAATGCGGCGTTTCATGGCATCAGCTATTGCCGGATTTTTGTGCAGGAAGTTATCCAGGTGTTCTTTTACAAAATCGTGAATATACCCGCGCACTGTTGGGCTATCCGGACCCATCTGAATAGAACCTAGTTTGGTTTTAGTTTGAGATTCGAAAACCGGCTCTTGTACCCGAATGCTGATAGCGCCTATGATGGAAGCCCGAACATCCGAAGCCTCGTAATCTTTTTTGAAAAATTCTTTAACGGTTTTGGCCACTGCTTCGCGGAAGGCGGCTAAGTGAGTACCACCTTGGGTCGTATACTGCCCGTTTACAAAGGAGTAATATTCTTCGCCGTATTCATCACCATGCGATAGAGCTAGCTCAATGTCTTCGCCTCTTAAATGAATAATAGGATAACGCAATGACTCTACATCGGTCTTGTGGGTAAGTAAATCTTTTAGGCCGTGTTCAGAATAGTATTTCTGGCCGTTAAAGTTTATAGTTAAGCCGGCGTTCAGATATACGTAATTTCGGATCTGGTTTTCGAGATATTCCGGGATAAACCGGTAGTTTTTAAAAATAGTATCGTCCGGCACAAAGGTTATTAAAGTTCCGTTGCGCTGATTGGTTTCAATTACCGGATGATCATTTATTAATTCGCCGCGTTCAAATTCGGCAGTTTTCATCTGGCCATCGCGCACAGATTGTACTTTAAAGTAACTGGCTAACGCATTGGTGGCTTTGGTACCTACCCCATTTAAACCAACTGATTTCTGAAAAGCTTTGCTGTCGTACTTACCGCCCGTGTTAATTTTACTCACGCAGTCGATTACTTTACCCAGCGGAATACCCCGGCCGTAATCACGAACCTGCACTTTATGATCGGTAATTTTAATTTCAATAGTTTTACCGTTCCCCATTACGTATTCGTCGATGGAGTTATCGATAATTTCTTTTACCAGAATATAAATACCATCATCCTGCGAGGAGCCATCGCCCAGCTTACCAATGTACATACCGGGCCGGAGCCGGATGTGTTCGCGCCAATCCAGGGAGCGGATACTATCTTCGGTATAATTGTTTGTTACTTCAGCCATTCTAAAGAAAAGGTGTTATAAAAAAGATTTAAGGTTAAAGTAAAGAAAAAAATTTATAACCCCGAAAGCGAGGCACGTATAAGGCCTAGAGGTTATGTGTTAGAAATGCTAATAACATTTGCATTATAAAGCAAGAATTGAGTTTCTGTTACTTGTTTAAGGTAAACTAATTTTACATCTTACAGGTTCAATAAAAACCCTATTTGTTAGCTGTATTACCCTACTTCATAAGCTAAGAGCTAACATTTATTTACCTAAATTTAGCTAATTTTCCTGGAATTTAATTCACTTAATGCTAAATATTTTACTAAAAAATGGAAATCTCCTTCCCTAAGTACTTTAAGTACACTATTATTTTATTGGGTCTGGTTTTGCTGATTTGGTTTTTGCAAACCTTTAAATCCATTCTGGTTCCTATTTGCTTTTCGGGCTTATTTGCGTTGTTGCTGGTGCCACTTTGCGAACGACTGGAACGTTGGCGTTTCCCGCGCCCCTTAGCTATTTTGTTATGTATAATTTTAATTATTGCCTTTTTAGCCGGTTTAATCTGGTTGTTGTCTTCTCAACTAGTCAGTTTTATTCAGGAGTTAACAACTTTATCGGATAAAGTAAATGAGTACATCCAGAAAGTTCAGGTGTTCTTGCTGAACAACTTTGGCATTAAGCCCACTAACGGCCGGGAATTTATTACCAAAAACATGGGCACTTTGCAGCAAACCGGTACTACTATTTTAACCGGCACTTTATCTTTAACCACCGGCGCCTTAAGTGTACTTACTATTATACCTATTTACATATTTTTTATGCTGTACTACCGGGAGCACTTCCGGCGGTTTATGTTTAAGTTTATTACCCGCGACAAACGGTCTACGTTAATGCAAACCATCGATAATATTCAAAAAGTGGTAGCTAGTTACATTACCGGTCTGCTGATTGTAATCGTGATAGTGGCCATTCTGAACATGATGGGATTGATGATTATGGGGGTGCCATACGCGGTGTTTTTTGGTATTTTTGCTTCGGTGCTTACCATTATTCCGTACATCGGTATTTTAATTGGTGCTGCCTTGCCGGCTCTTTATACCCTGGTATTAACCGGATCTTTGGTGCAGGCCTTGGTGGTAATTGGTATTTTTGCTTTTGTGCAGTTCCTGGAAGGTAATTTTATTACGCCCAATATCACCGGCTCTAAAGTAAGTATAAATCCTTTTGCCGCTATTCTGGCATTAATTATTGGGGGCGAAATCTGGGGGGCAGCCGGTATGATTTTGTCGATCCCGATTATTGCCATTCTTAAAGTTTTATTCGACGCCTACGAGCCTTTAGAACCATTTGGCTTTTTGCTCAGCGACATTAACAACGATTCTGATAAGCCCAATGTATTTGCTACTTTGTCCGATAAGGTGCGAACAATTCTAAACTTAAAAAAAGAGAAAGAGCAACAAGATAAAGCCACGAAGTAAAGCAGAATTTTTAAAATTTTTTCTTTTTAGTAATTATAAAATCAGGCAAATGGAAAACTAGCTGCAGTGGCTTTCCGGTACATTGTAAAATTTTTACTTACCTGAAAAGTAGCATATAACCTGGATGCTACTTTTCTTGTTTTTACCGGTTTATGGGTTTCCAGATTTTAAAAATTTGAAATTCCTTTAGTAAATGCCAGTATGTTTAGTAATTTTAATGGCTTGTGCTAAAATATTTTAGCTCTTCCTTAAACAGACTAGGTTCTTTTTGAAACTAAGCAACTAAAGCAAATTGTTATTAAACATAAGCTAATTACTTAAAACTAAACATAGCCCCTTTGTACGCTATTATCGACATAGAAACCACCGGTGGTCAACCCACGCAGGACCGGATTACGGAAATTGCTATCTTTATTCACGATGGTAACCAGGTGGTAGATCAATACAATACTTTAATCAACCCGGAGCGGCCCATTCCTTTTTTTATTACCCAACTTACCGGTATTACCGACGATATGGTGCGGGAAGCGCCTAAATTTCATGAGGTGGCTAAAGACATTGTGCAGTTTACCGAAGGCAAAGTATTTGTGGCCCACAACGTACGCTTTGATTATTCTTTCATTAAAAAAGAATTTGCCGATTTAGGTTTTAATTACCAGCGTAAAACTTTGTGTACCGTACGGTTAAGTCGCTCGCTTATGCCGGGTTTACCTTCTTATAGTTTAGGCAAACTGTGCAAGAGCATTGATATTGATTTGCAAATGCGCCACCGGGCCATTGGCGACGCCGAAGCTACCGCTAAATTATTTGATAAACTGATTAAGATTAATGAGCAAGCCATTGTAAACTCCGGCGATGCACTAATCGAAAAAAGCAAGAAGTTTATCACGAATGAGATGCGCACCTCGCTTTTGCCGCCGGCTATTTCGCGGGCGCAAATAGATGCCTTACCTGAAGTGCCCGGCGTTTATTATTTCTACGATGAGCAAGGCGAAGTAATTTACGTGGGCAAAAGCATTAACATTCGTAAAAGAGTAACCCAGCATTTTAACATTGATGTAAAAAGCCGGAAGTCGATTGAGTTTAAGAACCGGATTACGGATATTTCTTACGAACTGATGGGCAACGAATTAGTGGCTTTGCTCTTTGAATCGGATGAAATTAAACGCTTGAAACCTTTTTATAACCGGCAGCAGCGGCGTAGCGTGTTTAGCTCGGGTATCTATACTTACTACGACCAGAACGGCTACAAACGTTTAACTTTTCAAAAAGTATCGCCCGATAATCCGCCCATTATTGCTTTAAGTAATCATTTTAAATCAAAAGATTTTTTGTACCACAAAGTGGCTAAGTATAACTTGTGCCAGAAGTTATGCGATTTGTACAAAACCAAAGGCGCTTGTTTTGATTATCAGGTACACCAATGCAAAGGCGCCTGCGTAAACCAAGAACCGCCCGAAGAATACAACGCCCGGGTAGATCAGGCCATTGAATCATTTACCTACGAGCACGACTCTTTTGTAATTGTTGGCAAAGGCCGTGAGCCCGGCGAACGTACGGTGGTGTGCGTAGATAATGGCCGGTACGTTGGTTTTGGGTTTGTTGACGAAACCTTCTCGGCTAGCAATATGGAAGATTTTAAAAGCGCCGTGAAACCGTTTAACGATAACAAAGATATACAACAAATTATCCGGGGCTTTTTACGCACCAAACACCGCGATAAAGTTATTGTTTTTGATTAAGTAATTGAGATTGATTTAAATAGAACAGTAGCGGGACTAAAAATCTGATTTTTTAATCCCGCTACTGTTCCATAATTTAAAAACCTATACGCGTTAAGATTGCGATTGCGCCAAGGCGCTTTTCAGCATTTCAACTACCATTTTCTCTGTGGCCGACAGGTACGAATCTGTAAACTCGTCGGCGTCGTGTTTTTTTAAATAATCGAGCAACTGGTCGCTTTTAAAAATTTCCAGGATTTGCGGATGCACGTAGTACTTACTGCAAACCGTAGGCGTGTTACCCAAACCTTTAGCTACAATTTTAAAAGCATTTTTAATTGATTTTTCTTTTTCCAACTCCGGATTTTCGTCGAGTAATTGCTCCAGGCATTCTACCATTAGAACAGTGCCGCCCCAGGTCCGAAAATCCTTAGCTGTGAAATCGTTGCCGCTAATTTCCTGAATGTAGCTGTTTACCTGGCCGGAGTCTAAAGTTTGCCGCGAACCATCCGGATCGTAGTATTGAAATAAATCGTAGCCCGGAATGTCTTTGCATTTTTTTACGAGTCGGGCTAAACGGCGGTCCTTAATGCCAATTTCGTGGCTTACTCCTTTTTTACCCACAAACTGAAATTTTACTTCATCGCCCTCAATAGCTACGTGTTTATCGCGTAGCGTAGTTAAGCCATACGATTTATTGGTTTGGGCGTAGTGCCGGTTCCCGATCCGGATCAAAGATTGATCGAGCAAGTTGAGCACAATGGCTGTAACTTTACGTTGATTTAAATCCCGGATTTGTAAATCTTTTTCAATTTGCTGCCGCATAGTAGGTAAAGCTTCGCCGAAAGCAATCATGCGGCTAAACTTGGTTAAACTGCGGGTATTGCGCCACTCCGGGTGATAAATGTACTGTTTGCGACCTTTCTGATCGCGCCCCGTTGCCTGAATGTGCCCATTGGGCGAAGTACAAATCCAAACGTTTTCCCAAGCCGGCGGAATAATTAGCTTATTAATCCGTTCTATAGTTTTGGAATCCGTAATTTTTTCGCCTTTGATATCCAGGTAAGTAAAACCTTTGCCGCTTTTTTTCCGGGTAAAACCTTTACGAGTGTCGGGTATATAGCGTAAACCGGCTTCTGCCGCCGATTGCACCGGATCGGCGTATATAGTATGTACATCTTTTTCTTCCATCTGCTTTTAATTGCGTCATTTTCTTTAACTGACTTCCGGAATAAAAGTTATGCACCAGCGGCCATGTCCATTTTTTTAAAATATTTATTTTGCGTAAGGTTAAAAATTAGCTTGGCTAAGGTTGGTTGATATTTTACTTTTGCCGGCTCTTTCGCCAAAACGGAAGGCATAATGTAAGCCTGCCAAAATCCATAAATCTGAACTAAACAGGTTTTAAAGCGGGTGCGTAAAGAAGGCAAGTAATTATAAAAAAGTAATGACCTATAAAGGAGCTTCGTTTTTAGTACTGTTTTGGGGGATAATTAATTTGCTGATTAGCGGTGTAGCCTATTATTATATGGGTTCGTTTTCGCAACCGGTACTGGTACCCGGCATTCTGGCCGGCGTGTTGAGTTTTGGCTTGGGGCATTTCTTAAATCGGGCGCATACGCTGGCTTTTATATTAGCCTTAGTAGCCAGCTTTACGTTTGTATTTTGGTTGGGCTGGCTTACTTCTCAAGCTTTAACGCAAGAACAAAACTACATTTTCCCGGATGCCTTGGCTAATCCATCACGCAACGTTTATTTTTTGGTTTCTTCGGCCATGTTAACCAGCACCGTTCTGGTTCTGTTGCTTTTAGGCGTATTCTGGAAATCGATTTACCTGAGTTTGCAAAATAAAATGTAACCTAACCCTTAGTGTTGACATAGTGGTGATACAACATTCAAGAAACTTATTTTTTAAAATTAGTTTTTTTTACAACGCAAAAGGCCGCAGAAACATAAACGTTTGCTCCTAAAAGTGGCACAATTTTTTAATTATAAAATAAGCTGTGCTTATGATTCAACTTTCATTTTGCTTTCAATCATGATTCAATTTTTTAAAAAATGTTCTTTTTTCGGTTGCCTGGTGGCTGGTTTAGTGGTAAGTGGCTGTGCCGAAGATAAAAACGGCGACCGCTTAATTTTTTCGATTGAAGATGATATGCGTTTAGGTGCCCAGGTGTCGCAAGAGGTAGATTCTACTTACCGGGCTAAAGGTCAGTTACTCGATCCGGCCAATCCGGCTAACAAAGCCGCCTACGATCATTTAAACCGCATTGTAAACCGTATTTTAAGTTCCGGCAAGGTTAGCTACCGCGATGAGTTTGTCTGGGATACCAAAATTATTAAAGACGACAATGTACTAAATGCATTTGCCACGCCCGGCGGGCATATTTACGTTTTTTCCGGATTAATTAAATACCTGGATAACGAAGACCAGTTTGCCGGCGTGCTGGGCCACGAAATAGCCCATGCCGATCAGCGCCACTCTACCAAGCAATTACAACGGCAGTATGGTTTATCTATACTTTTATCAGTCGCTTTAGGTAATAATCCGGGCACTTTAACCCAAATTGCTACCAGTTTAGCCACTCTTAAATTCGACCGCAACGCCGAAACCGAAGCCGATAAATATTCGGTGGTTTATTTAGGTGGTACCAATTATTACGCGTGCAATGGAGCCGCTGGTTTTTTTGAAAAAATCTTAAAAGAAGAACAACAAGGGCGTACGCCGGAGTTTTTGAGCACGCACCCCGACCCAGGTAACCGGGTACAAGCAATTAATAACAAAGCGGCGGCTGATGGCTGTAAAACGCAACTTTCTGGCGCCACCACTTACCAGGATTTTAAAAATAGCCTGCGGTAAGCAACATAACCCCTTTTACTAGTCATGCGTAAATCCTGAGATAGCTTATTCTCAGGATTTTTTTATACCCATGTCAGACTGGAAAACAACTTTTGTAAATTACCTGGGGCAGGTAGAAGAAAAATTTGATGATCTTACCTACCGCCTCCGGAAAAGGCTGAATTACTTTAACCCAATCCAGATTGTGCCTTACCGCAGCTACGGCACCCCCAATCGCCTATATATTAAAGGCCGTGTGCTAGAAAATAAAGGCATTGCTCAAGCCGGTGATAAAGACACGATCTTAAATAACCTCTTGAATATGTACAAGCGGTTCGAGAGCGACGAAGTAATGGATGCCCGCTTGCAAGTAAAGTTTCAAGGCCAGACGCACGAAATTATTTCGGACCGCGAAGGTTATTTTGTTATTAATCTGGAGCCACCCACTCCGTTGCCCTTAGATAATGTTTGGCACGAGATTGAAGTGGAATTAGTAGAAGCGCAAATACCCTATACTCCCGGAATTAAGGCTACCGCTGAAGTACTAGTGCCCCCACCGGATGCCGAATATGGAATAATTAGTGACATTGATGATACGATTATTCATACCAGTGCGTACAGCGCATTGAGTATGTCGCGCGTGGTTTTTTTAAATAATGCACGCACACGCTTGCCTTTTGCTGGGGTTTCGGAGTTTTACCGGTCGTTGCAGTTGGGCCGCAACGGCAAGCGCAATAATCCTTTTTTTTACGTTTCCAGCAGCCCTTGGAATTTATACGACTTGCTCAAAGATTTCCTGGATTTAAACCAAATACCAGCCGGCCCTTTGTTGCTCCGCGACTTTGGCTTAATGCAAAATAAGTTTATGGGAGGTAGCCACATGGGCCACAAGTTTAAAGAGATTCAAAATATATTGCTTACCTATCCGGAGTTAAACTTTGTATTAATCGGCGACAGCGGCCAGGAAGATGCCAATATTTACCGCGAAGTAGTAAAACAATTTCCGACGCGCATACTGGCTATTTACATCCGCGATGTGCAGTTGCCCGACCGGGAAAAAATGGCCGTAGCGGTTTCGGAAGAACTAAAAGGCCACAGCGTACCCATGTTGGTAGTGGATAACTCGGTAGAAGCTGCTGAACATGCTGCTCAACTCGGTTTAATTTATCAGGAAGCCTTACCCGAGATAGAACACGAAAAAGACAAAGATAAAGGCCTGAAACCTGGCAAAGAAACTGCTGATTTGTTCGGTAGTTGATTGGTTGAAAAGTTGGAAGATTGGAAAGTTGAAAGGTTGAAAGTTGTAAGACTATAGCGATGTACTAATGCATCGTATACCTTAATATTAACTGAGATTTAAGAGAATTATCACATAACAATTTAAGAAAATTTAAAAAAATCAACTTTCCAACCTTCTAACCTTTCAACTTTCCAACCTTTCAACCTTCTAACCAAAAAACTATATCGCCCCTTGCATTAGTAGCTTAACACTGGTGGTGCCGCCCATTTGGCGCATGTTGCGTAGTATTACCCGCCGCTTTTTTAAAGTAAAAGCCGACGGATTTTTTACAGAAAAACGGATGGGGTTGGGCAACACCGAGGCAATTAAAGCCGCTTGCGAAGCCGTTAAGTTTTTGGCCGAAGTATTAAAATATTTTTGGGCCGCCGCTTCTACCCCAAATACCTGATCGCCGGTTTCAGCAATATTAATGTACACTTCCATTATCCGGTGCTTGCTCCAGAAAATTTCAATCAACATGGTAAAGTAAGCTTCCACCAACTTCCGGATGTAGCTGCGGCCGTGCCATAAAAAAACATTTTTCGCTACTTGCTGACTAATGGTACTGCCGCCCACAATTTTCTTGCTTTTCTGGTTTTTCTGAAAAGCCCCTTTCATAGCTTTATAGTCAAAGCCGTCGTGAGTCATAAATAACTGATCTTCGGCTGCCATAATGGCTAAAGGCACGTTTGGGGCTACGTCTTCCAGGTTTACAAAATTGTAGCGAATACGCGGGTTAGCTTTTTTTGCCTGGGCGGCTTTGGCGCGCCGCTCAATCATGTGCAGGGTAACGGGCGGCGTAAACCATTTGTATACCAAAACCCACAAAATGCTTAATGCAAATAAAATCAGGATTAGCTTGAAAACTAAATCGCGAAAAATTTTAAAATTTAAGGCCATTACTCAAAATTACAAAGTCTATTTTATCCTTGTTACTTATAGCTGCAACTTGTTTTCTGTTTAACAAAATAAATTAAGCTTAACTTTTAAAAGCAAAATTAGTTAAAACTAAAACAGCACACTCCCTTATCCCTATTATGACACAATTTCTACCTTTGTTTCCTTTAAATATAGTAGTATATCCCGGCGAAAAGTTAAACCTGCACATTTTTGAACCGCGTTATAAACAACTCGTACACGATTGTTTTGATGCGGGTAAACCCTTTGGCATTCCGCCATTTCTTAAAAAAGGTGTAAGCGAGATTGGCACCGAATTAATTATTAGCGCCATTGATAAAACTTATCCGGGAGGCGAAATGGATATTAAATGTAAAGGAGGCAACTTGTTCCGGATAGTAAATTTTTATCGGGCAATGCCCGGTAAACTATACGCCGGCGGCGAAATAGAATATTTAACCGACGTAGACGATGAAGACCCGATTCTTAAAATTCAGATTAAAGAAAAGATACAGCACCTGTACGAAATTTTAGGTTTGGCAACTTTATACCTGAATTTACCGGATAATTTTAAAATTTATGACATAGCGCACCAATTGGGGTTATCTGTGGAACAAGAATTTTTGTTACTGCAACGCCGACGCGAAAGCGAACGGCAAGCTATTGTTCTGGCGCATTTAATTGCTATTCTGCCGGTTGTGGAAGAAACCGAGCGCTTAAAAGATCGGGTTAAGTTAAACGGACATTTTAAAAACTTAACTCCACCCAATTTTTAAATTTTTAGGCTATGCCGTTTAAAGTTTAACCTACGCACATGCACCCACCTGAATATTGGCTACCAGCTTTACTACTGATTGTTTTAACATTAGGCATTTACACTTGGTACCGCGAACGTAAATTGCGCTACAAACCTTATTATAAAGTTAAAAACAATACAAACAGCACCGAATCCTATCCGCAGGTAAAACCCAAACATAGTATTTGCCTGGTAGGCGATACTGGCAATATAACCGATCCGGTGCATGATCCGGTAGCTAATTTGATAAATACCTGGCTAAACGAAAACGCTACCAACGGTACTTTAATCTTTTTAGGCGATAACGTTTACCCGATTGGTTTGCCGCCGGTGGGCCATAAAACCCGGGCTATTGCCGAAAAACGATTAAAAGCGCAGTTAGATTTAGTGCGGGAATATACCGGGCAAGTTTTTTTTATCAGTGGTAATCACGATTGGAACAAAGGCCGGAGTAATGGTTTAGAGTACGTGCTCCGCCAGGAAGAATACATCACTAAATATTTAAACCGGCCCCATTGTTATTTGCCATCCGGAGGCTGCCCGGGTCCGGTGGTGCGGCATTTATCCGAAGGGGTAATGCTAATTTTTATAAATACGCAATGGTGGGTGCAAAAAGGAATCCGGCCAATTGGTAAAACCTATAATTGCAGCACCGAATCCGAAGCTGATTTTTTCCGGCAGTTAGAAGATCTTTTGCAATTATACCCCCACAAACAAATTGTTATTGCGGCACATCATCCTTTGTACAGTAATGCCATGCACGGGGGAAAATTTACATTAAAGCAACATGTTTTTCCGTTAACGGCAGCCCATAAAAAGTTTTACGTACCCTTGCCATTAGCCGGATCTATTTACCCGGTTTACCGCAAATTGTACGGTCCGGAAGAAGATATGTCGAACCCGCGGTACCGACGGTTGCGCAAAAGGCTGCTCCGGCTATTCCATCAGCATAAAAATATTGTTTACGCCTCAGGCCACGACCATAACCTGCAGTATTTTGCCATTAAAAACAACCATTATTTAGTAAGCGGCTCGGGTTCTAAAACAGCATTCGTACAAAGCGGCGGCAGGGCTACTTTTGTTCACGAAAATAAAGGCTTTTTTGTGCTGGATTATTTCGAGCCAGATAATATTTGGTTGAGTGCCCTGGAACCGGCGCCAGCTAATGCCGCAGATAAGTACATTATTGCTTTCCGGAGAAAAATAAATGCTATATAATGGTTTATTCGGCTGGCACTACTACCCGCAAGCTTTTAGGAAGTTGTTTGATGGTAATTTTTTTACCTAGCTCCACTACTTCCCCATCAATCTGGGCCAGCGTATCGGTGTAGTTGTAAATGGTGGCTTCGCGGCACGATAAAATACGGGTGAACTCTGAATTTTCCGGCGTTTCGGCGTACAAGTTGTACATGATTTTAAAGGCGGCCATTTTGGGGAAGGACTCAATCAAACAAATTTCAAATATGCCATCGTCGATTACGCCATTAGGATTTATTTTTACGTTGCTGCCAAATGCGTTCGAATTGGTAATGGTAATCATAAAAGCTGCTCCTTCAAAAACTTCCTGGTCGGTTTCTACACGATATTCGTGACATTCGTAATCTAAATATTCCTGTAGCGCAATAAAGGCATAGGTTTGTGGTCCGCGGCTTTCGGCCTCGCTGTACCGGGCTACTACTAAGGCATTAAAACCTAAATCGCTGATATGAAAACATGGATGGCCGTTTAACTCTAAGGTATCAATAGCTTTAATGGCGTGGTTTGTAATTAAAGTTAAAGCTTCTTCTATGGTTTGCGGAATACCTAAATCCTTAGATAAACCATTACCTGAACCAACCGGAATAATTCCCAGAGGTACATCTGAATTTTTAACTACCCGGGCCGTTAAACTTACGGTACCATCTCCGCCCGCCGCAAATACAGCATCGGGTCCATATTCCGATAATAAATTTTTTAATTTTTTAAAATCGTCTTCGCCGGAAGTTTTATAAATTTTAAATTCTAGTTGGTGGCTACGGCCATATTGCGCAATAGCGTCTTCTAAATCACTTTTATCTACATCGCCCGAAATAGGATTAATAACAAACAATAGCTTTTTAAAGCGCGAGTTGGCCGCCATATAAGTTAAGTATAAGAAGTATTTAGTGCTATGTACGATTTAAATGCGAATCGGGTATTATTAAAAAGCAAGCAAGAAATCAGACGAAAGTTTTAAGAAATTAACTGGTAAACTTAAACTAAAGTTTTAGCTTGAAGTTGAACAACTTATCATTAAAACGTTAATATTTAAAATTTAAATTTATTTTTTGTTACAGGCGTTTTATTTAAGTATTTGTTAGAGGCTTGGTACTATCAAAAGAAAATAAAACAGCGCAGATATCCAAATGGCATTTGTTGGGCTCGTAACATATCCCCCGATTTTAAGTTTTTTAAAAATTTTCTTTTTCCAGAGGTATTTAGTGGGCAATAAAAAAGGAGTTACTCTAGAGTAACTCCTTTTTGCTGAATGTTAAGTTCTAAATTCTACTCTACAATTAACTTTGTTTGCGTTTGGCCAGAATTAGCTCTGCCTTGTAAAATATACAAACCTTTATTTAAGGGTTTAAAGGTTGCTAACTGGGTAGAAGCCGTACCACGATCATCTGCAACAGCCGATTTAACCTCTACTGTTTGGCCGGTTTGGCTAAATAAAGTAAAGGTAATTTCTTCCTGCGGATTTAAGTTAGTAGCTTCTACCGATACTTTGTCGCCGCTGGTAGGGTTTGGATATACGATAAGTTGCAGACTAGTATTTTCCTGAATTTCCTGCATCGGGTTTCCTTCAATGGTTACCGAAGAACTGGTGGACGACGCTGATTGTGCTCTAAAGATTTCTACGCCGCATAGAGCTACCCGATTGGCAGTAGGATTAAATTTTAAACTTAAGTAGCCATCGCTCACGTTTACGGCAAAATCTTTTACTAAAGCCGACCGGTAACCAACTTCTTTATGAATATCGAAATTAGATAACCGGGTTTGTCCTTCAATGGCAATGTTAAATACCCGGGCTCCATCTGCAGAAAAATAATTTTCGGCAAAATGTAAGCGTACGTAATAAGAGCCCTTCGCTAGCGGAATTTCTTCGCGGGTTTCGGCCAAGTTGGTGGCGGCAGATAAATACGTTTGATATAAAACATCCTGATCCGTAGCGGCAATTGGGCCTGGCTGAACCTGACTATCTAATTTAATAGAGCCTTTCCGGTAATTTTTATCTGCTTCCCAAACTTTACCCGCAATAGTTACGTTGGCATCGGCCGCCCCTTTCACGCGTTTTACCACGTTAATGGCAGTGCCTGATACGTTGCCAATGCCGTAAAGCGGCACCCGGAACGGAGAGCCAGCACCATTGTGATACACCAGCAAAGCCGCATTTTTAATACCTTGGCTAGAAGGTTTAAAATTAACTTTAAAGCTGGTGCTGCCTTGGGCTGCAAGCGTAGTAGATAACGATCCAATAGTAAATTCCCCTTTGTTAGGGCCGGTAAGCGCTACACTGGAGATTTTAATGCTGGTACCCCCAGATTTTGCCTGATTTTTTAAACTAACCGATAGAGTTTTGCTGCCACCATTATTTACTCCCCCAAAATCTAAAGAAGAAGGTGTAGCCGCTAACTCCGAAGCATTTAGTCCGGCATCGGGTTTTATATTGGTTACGTAATATAAATTATCCTGGTAGTCGTAATTGGTAGCTTCGGTACCCAGATAATCGTTGGCTATAATGTAGGTATTAGGTACAATAACACCGCTCGAGTTTTTTACTTTCCAAATCCGGAGCCCAATTCGGCTTTCAAAGTTTTTAGAACGGTCGGAGTTTGCCGTTCCTACTTTAAACCCAAAAGAGCCCGATGGACTAAAAGAACCTTTGGCTAACTCCGTAGTGGAATATCTTTTTCTGGGCAACAAAGATTGGCCATCCAAAGGGTTATGGGTAAACAAAGTAGTAGTACTATTAGATCCTTTAGGATACCATTTAAAAGACTCGATAGAAGCGCAGCAGCCATGATAAGCAGCTATTTGCAGTACGGTTACTGGCTTGCTTGCATCTGCCCGGGAAAAAGTAGCAGATATAATTTCGTCCGAATTCGGAACCACGGCCGTTCCATCATTGGTACCATCATTGTGACCAAAACCAACTACCGATTTAAAGTTAAAAGCATTAATAATTTCTTGGGCATAAGGTTCGCGGTTACCTTCACCCGCTCTTTGGTATAAACCGTGTAGCTGCACCACTTTCGACGGTGTTACTTTATCGTTGGAGGCGATGGTAAGAGTATGATGAACTACTTTTACCCGTTTGTCGAGGCTTACAGCAACAAATTGTACCGTTACATCAATATAACTACCGGCTGCGATAGAGATAGGCAATGCTTTAGGCGGTGTTACTTTCCAGGCAGCGGTATTCGATAAAGTTAATTTACTAACAGTAAGGCTGCTCGTTCCTTTGTTGCTGATGCGTAACTTTATTTTATCGTGGTTTTCGTTGTAAGGTGTATAGGTGCCATCTGTGTTGGTTCGGCGCCAGGGGTACTGAATCCGGGAAAAAACCAGCTCATCGTTCGCTGGAAAGTTATCGGGATTTTGAACCGCAATGGTTTGTGCCTGCGCCGCATTACTGCTTAGCAGTTCCGTAAGCACCGCCGCCCCAATTACCAGAGAGGTAATTAGTTTTGATTTGATTAGTGAAATTAAAGTATAATTCTTTTTCATGTAGTATAATTATAACAGGTTAGTAGTTTGTATTATCACGGGATTGCCATTTCGAGAAACTAGAAATCGGCAGTGGTGGAGTGTTTCATAGATTATGCAGAAAGCTAAGTAGATAGCCTTAACCAATATCTTTATTAAAACTTTCAAGAAACTATAATCGGATAATTGTTAAGAGAAATAAATCCTAAGAACAAGTGAAGTGATCTTGAAAGTATGCAGATGTATGTTTTGTAATATGTTAGTTATAAGGTATTTACAATATTTAGTGAAATTATTAAATTAAATCTTAAAGAATTTATGAATTTTACGTATAACAATTGAATTATGCAAACATTGAATTGAAAAATTTCTTAAATTATATATTAAAAAAATTTTACTCAACTTAAGTACAACAGCATGAAATTATTTAGATGATAATTTATTTTCAAAACTATCTATTAGATTTAAAAAAAGGTTGTCTTAAAAAGACTATGATTACTGGCTAGGGTGCTTACATATTATATTCTTACTGGTATTATTCTAAGATGTAAGACGTTGTTTTTTTTAGATGGGTTGCCTTTGATACCGGCTTTTTTAAATTTTAAAATTACTGCGGCAAAATGATTGGTATATTCCATTACGCTACTTGGCATAAAAGTATTTCTGCTGATTGATAATAGCTGCCTTTTCAACACAAAAATCAGGTAAAAAGCTAAATCACTGAACAGCAGACGATCCTTATAAACTCGCTGTGATTAGTTTATGTCGGAAAATTTTTTAATTTTTAAAGTAAGTAATTAACTAAAATGTGGTTATGCTTAGTAGTTTAAATTAAAAGTTTATGCTGTAGTTAACTTGATCTTAAGTAGTAAAAACCGGGAGATTAAATAAAAGTATCGCTTTATAAGGCCAATGCTTTCCCAACTAACCTTTGCGTTTCTGGTGGCATGTTCAGGTTTAATGCCATTTCTTGGCCTCGCGGGGTCATTTTACGCCAGGTTTTCTGAATAACATCCACTACTTTATCTTCGTTGTGCTGTTGGGCAAAATCTAGAAAATAGTTTTCTAAAAATACCAGGCAAATCACATCTTCCAGCAATTGCACCTCTTCGTCTATTTTTAATTGTCTTTTTAAAATTAAAAACTGTACGCGTTCAATCGTGTTTACATCGTAGCCTGTTTCCTGCAATACTTCCCCCGCTAAATCAGCGTGAAACTTGCGAAGGCTGTTGCGCCATTTGTTGTAACCGGCTAAATCCATGGGATAATTACTGCGTGGAATAGTCCAGCGACGCAGGTGTTGGCTACGCACCGCCAATTGCAATGGCTCAGAAGGTTGGGGCTCTACTTTAAAAAGCCATTCGGTCATGCGCATGGCGTATACCAGTTCTTTCGGATACATTTTTCCTTTATATTCTTCGGTGTGCGGGTCTTCGCTGTTTAAAGCATCGAACCGCGCAATAGCCGCATTAAATCGCTCCTGGTCTTGTACCATTACCATTTTATTTAAATTTTTGACTTGCCTAAAGGTAATTATTTTGGGTTAATAACTGTTAGGAGGTTTTACAAACCCCGGTATACATTCGGATTATGTTTGTAAATTTGTGATTCATGTTACGCAACACTCCTACTCTACTTACCAGCAAATTAATTCTGGGCGTTGACCCGGGTACCAATGTAATGGGGTACAGCATTATTGAGGTAAGTGGCTCTAAAGTTAAAGTTTTAGAATACGACGCCCTTTCTTTTAAAAAAGCGCCTAACCATGCGGTTAAATTAAAACGCATTTTTGATAATACGCTTTTACTGATTGAAAAATACCTGCCCGACGAAATGGCCATTGAAGCGCAATTTTACTCTACCAACGTACAAAGTATGTTAAAACTCGGTCGGGCGCAAGGTGTAGCCATTGCAGCCGCTTTATCGCGCGACATACCTTACGTTGAATATGCCCCGAAACGCATCAAACAATCGATTACGGGCAACGGTAATGCTTCTAAAGAACAAGTGGCTACCATGCTGGGTCAAATTTTAAAATTACCCACCGATACGCCTAAATTGTTTGACGCCACCGATGCCTTAGCAGTTGCCATGTGCCACCACTACCAGAAAGGCATAAACACCCAGGCAGGTACTAAATCCTGGAAAAGCTTTATCACCGATAATCCGGGTCGGGTAAAATAAAATTTTTTAAAAATTTTATTTTTGGCATTTCTGTTTTTAGCGGTAAAAGAGTAAAAAGATATTAGGGAGAAGACATTAGACTCTAGACACTAGATGTTAGACACTAGACTTTAGTTCTAACAAAAAGCCTTTCTTAGTTAATAAAATGGCAGTAATTCAGAAAGTAATATTGATGCATCAAACCTGCTCTTTTACTTACTACTTACCACCTAATACTTACTACCTAATACTTAATACATCACGCTCTTACCGGAATTAAAAAAGGCTTACCACTTTATAGTAGTAAGCCTTTTTTATAGGGCTGCTTTTCCGTTAAATATTTGTCCTGATTTTTTCTGCGATAGCTTCAAACTCTTCTTTGGGTAATTTTAGTTTGGGGTTAGCAAAATTCATATCATCCATGGTGTTAATAGGAATTAAATGGATATGCGCGTGGGGTACTTCGAACCCAATAACGGCTACTCCTACCCGGGTTGCACCAGTAGCTTTTTCTATTGCCAGAGCTACTTTTTTGGCAAACAAGTTTAAATCGGCAAGCAAAGTATCTTCTAAGGCAAAAAGGTAATCGGTTTGTTGTTTGGGAACTACCAAGGTGTGTCCTTTTTGCAAGGGGCTGATATCCAGAAACGCCAAAAAGCGATCATCTTCGGCTACTTTGTAGGCCGGAATATCCCCTTTAATTATTTTCGTGAAAATACTTTCCATTGCCATTACCGCGATATATCTAATATTTCGAAACGGATTTTACCGGCAGGTATGGTTATTTCGGCCACCTCTCCTACCGATTTACCCAATAAACCTTTGCCAATGGGTGATTTAACGGATATTTTACCTTGTGCCAGGTTGGCTTCTTCTTCCGAAACTAGCACGTAATCCATCACCATGTTATTGTTCAAATTCTTAATTTTTACTTTAGATAAAATCAAGGCTTTGCTTACATCCAAATTCGAATCATCAATTAAGCGGGCATTGCCCACTACTTCTTCGAGCTTCGAAATTTTTAATTCTAAATGCCCTTGTGCATCTTTAGCGGCGTCATATTCCGCATTCTCACTTAAATCGCCTTTATCGCGGGCTTCGGCTAGTTGCCGGGCTACTTCAGCTCTTCCCTTCGTTTTCAGCTCTGCTAATTCATCTTTTAACTTTTGCAAGCCTTCGGCGGTGTAATACGATATAGATCCCATAATTTTACTTTTATCAGAGATAATTAAAACAAAAAGAACGGCCAATGCCTGACCGTTCTTCCCGCAAGTTAGTATTTTTTTTAATATTTCTGCCAAAGGTGCGGCTAAGATTTTCATCCACAAACCAGCGCTTCGGCTTCTTGCTCCGGCTTATCATGGGCACCCATTGAGGCTTAATCAAGTTCTTTTGTTTTTCTTAATTCGGGCAAAATATCTTTGATTTTTGCGGTAAGTACCTGGTTAATTTTAACGTACGACTCGTGCGTCCAGCCGGCAATGTGCGGCGACAAAACCACGTTAGGCGCTTTAATCAGATATTCAAAATAAGACTTTTGCTCTTCGGTTAAAGTGTTTAATTTTTCGTTTTCCAGCACATCTAAAGCAGCTCCTTTTACTTTGCCCGCTTGTAAAGCCCGAACCAAACCTTTTAACTCCAGTATTTCGCCTCGCGATGAATTTAAAACCCAAATGTTTTTCCGGAAACCATTAAAAAAGGTCTCGTGGGCTAAATACCGGTTAGCGGCGGTGTAAGGTATATGAAAACTGAGTACATCGGCCTCGTTTTTAATCTGCTCCAGGGAAACCAAATAAGCATTATCGTCCGGTATAATAGAGTGGTCAAGGTCATAGGCCAACACCTGGCAATCGAACCCTTGTAAGCGTTTGGCAAACGAACGGCCCATGTTGCCGTAGCCAATAATGCCAATGGTTTTACCCATAATTTCTTCGCCCCGGTTAGCTTCGCGGTGCCACTCGTAACGGCGTACTTCGGCATCGGCGGTAACAATGTGCCGGAAAAGCGCCAGTAACAAACCTACTGTATGCTCTCCCACGGCATCCCGGTTACCTTCGGGGGCGTTTAGCAGTTTTATGTTGTGTTTTTGCAAGGCAGCTTCGTCTACGTTGTCGACGCCGGCGCCGGCCCGGGCAATAAAGCGCAAACGGTTGCTTCCGGTAAGTAAATCTTCGGTAATTTTTAATTTACTCCGCACAATTAATCCATCGTATTCTGCCAGCAAATCTTTTATCTCGGCTGCTTTAATATCGGGCTGGTAGTTTACCGTAAACCCAATTTCTTCCAGCATCGGAATAATGGTTAAATGCATTTGATCGACAATCAGACAGGTTAAGTTTTCTGACGACATTGTTAAATTTTTAAATTTTCTACAGCTAGTAAAGTCTTTCCAGAGCTAATTTTTTAAAAAAGCGATATTATAAAAGAAGAAAATGGGCTACCAAGAAATAAACCGCTAACCCAAGCAAGTCGTTAGCCGTGGTGATAAACGGACCGGCGGCTACGGCCGGGTTAATACCAAATTTATCCAGCAACATGGGCGTAACCGTACCCATTACCGACGATAGTACCACTACGCTAAATAAAGCCACCGATACAACTACGGCCAGTTGCAGGTTTTCATCTAGTATTACATTAAAGCTTAAAACTAAACCCGAAATTACCAGGGCATTAATTAAAGCAACCAAAATTACCTTTAAAATACGTTGCGTAAAATTATCCAGAATAAGGGAGTTGTTTGCCAACGTTTGAATAATTAAGGAGGACGATTGAATACCCACGTTGCCGCCTGTGGCCGTGATGAGTGGCGTAAACATGGCCATAGCAGGCAACAGCGATATTTCGGCTTCGAAAACTTTAATTAACCGGGCTCCCATTAAACCGCCAATCATGGCAATGAGCAGCCACGGTAAACGGGCCCGGGATAAGCGAAAAATGCTATCGTCTTCTTCAATGTTTTCGGTAATACCAGTCATTAATTGCCGGGTGGTTTCGGCTTGCTCCTGTATTACATCCAGCACATCGTCGATGGTTATGCGGCCCAGCAATTTATTTTTAGCATCCACCACCGGAATAGAATCCAGATCATACCGCTGCATAATCTCCACAACGTCCGTATCTTTTTTGTACGATTCAATGCTAATTACATCCGGATCGTATAATTGAGTTATGGGCGTATCATCCGTAGCCAAAATTAAGGTTTTAAGCCCTAAACGGCCCAGGAGCTTGTCTTTATCATCAACTACGTACACGCCATATACTTTTTCTACGGTTTCGGCTTGCCGCCGTATTTCGTCGATGCACTGCCCTACTTGCCAGTTAATGTTTACTTTAATTAACTCTTTGGCCATTAAGCCCCCGGCGCTGTCTTCTTCGTAATGCAGCAGGTCAATAATGTCGGCGGCTTTTTCTTCGTTGTCGAGCAGCGAAATTACTTCTTCCCGCACCTGCACCTTTTGCTCGTTCAATACGTCCACCGCATCATCCGATTCCATCAGGTTTACGTACCGGGCAATTTCTTCGCTAGTGAAATTTTTTAAAAAATCATTCCGGATTTCCGCATCTAAACTGCTTAAAATTTCGGAGCCAACTTCCGGGTCCAGCAAATCCAGCACATACTTAGATTGTTGGGCATCTAACTCATACAGTACCGTAGTAATATCGGCCGGATACATGTCTTCCAGGCTGGCTAAAACCAGGGCGGCATTGTCTTGCTCGATGGCAGCTTCAATTTCTTCTACAAAGGCTTTGGTTATTTCCAGCGGCATACACTATTATACTACTAAGAGGCGTGAGCTTCTACCATTTGCGTTAAATAAATAAAATCAGCTACCGATAATTGTTCCGCCCGTTTATCAAAAATAGGTTGTTTGGTTATTTCTTCGGGTAAGTTGTAGGGGCGTAAACAATTGCGTAAGGTTTTCCGGCGGGTACCAAAACTTTGCTTTACTACTTCAAAAAACTTTTTCTCGCTGCAAGGCAAATTTTCGACCTGGTTGCGCACCAACGTTATTACACCGGATAAAACCTGCGGGGGCGGATCAAACACTTCTCTACCCACAGTAAATTTATATTCAATTGTATAAAAGGCTTGCAGCAACACACTTAAAATGCCGTAAACTTTAGACCCGGGGCCCGCCGCAATGCGTTCGGCTACTTCTTTTTGCAGCATACAAACCACTTCTATTACCTGCTGCCTGTTTTCTAAAATTTTAAAAAAAATCTGACTGGAGATGTTATAGGGAAAGTTACCGATAATAGAATAGGCCCCCGAAAACAAATTTGCCGGATTAATCCGTAAAAAATCAGCTTCGATAATCCGGTCTGTTAATTCCGGAAAACTTTCTTTTAAATAAGCTATGGATTCCCGGTCAATATCAATTAGGGTGATAGTAAATTCTGGCCGTTGTATTAGGTAATTCGTTAATACTCCCATGCCGGGGCCTATTTCCAGCACTTGCTTGGGCGTGGTTGCCGGGCTCAGTTGGTTTACAATCCGTGCGGCAATGTTTTCGTCGGTTAAAAAATGCTGGCCGAGGTGTTTTTTAGGATTTACTTTTTTCACGAGATTGTAGTAAGCCGGTTTTATTTACCAGTAGTTAATGCGTTAGCTGAATTTAAAAAGCAACAAATTTTAGGGTAATGCGTCGCAGTTCCTGAAACTTTTAAACTTTTAGTATATTGCGCGCCAAAGATACGATAGAACCATGCCGACACAACTGAAATACGATACCAAGTTACCAAAAGATAACAATTTGGTGTTGATCGTTAACGCTGCTGCTGATTTGCCTTCGGCCGATTTTAGTGCGGAGGAACTAGATTTTTTAAAAAATCAGGTGGAGGCTAAACAAAAACTGATTGTTATAAACCGGTATACTTATCGTATTTACGTAGTGGTTACGGTTCCCAAGCCGGCATTCTCGGCGTATCACGAAGAATTACGGAAGGCCGGTTTTCATTTACAAAAGCTGGTGCAAACCGATAAAGTGCCGGAAATTTACCTCCACGACCTGACCGGTTCTAAAGCGTCTTTGTACTTAGCCGAAGGCTTATTTTTAAGTAATTACCAGTTTGATAAATATAAAACCGATAAAAGTAACGCATGCGCGTTGCAAACCATTATTATAACCGATAGCGCTATTGCCGAAGCGGAAGTAAACGAATACAACAACTTACTTTCGGGCGTTTATTTAACCCGCGATTTAGTAAACGAACCGCACAACTACCAATCGGCGGAGCAATTTGCCGAAACCATTACGGCCGTAGGCGAACATGCTGGTTTTGCAACAGAAGTGCTGGATATGCTAAAAATTCAAGCTTTAAAAATGGGAGGATTATTAGCGGTTAACCAAGGCAGCCTCGATCCGCCTACTTTTTCTATTCTGGAATACAAACCCGATAATGCGCATAATACCAAACCATATATTTTAGTGGGTAAAGGCGTGGTTTACGATACCGGCGGTTTAAGTTTGAAGCCCACTCCCCAATCCATGGACATGATGAAATGCGACATGGCTGGTGCTGCCGGAGTTATTGGTATTTTTTACGCTTTAGCTAAAAATAAAATCCCCGTTCACGTTATTGGCTTAATACCCGCTACCGATAACCGGCCCGGCGGCCGGGCCTTTGCTCCCGGCGACGTAATAACCATGTACAGCGGCACTACCGTGGAAGTACTAAACACCGATGCCGAAGGTCGGTTGATATTAGCGGATGCGCTACATTTTGCTAAGAAATACGATCCGGAATTAGTGATTGATATGGCTACTTTAACCGGGGCGGCCGCCCGCGCTATTGGCCGCGAAGGAATTGTAATGATAAGTAATGCTCCGGAAGAAATCAGGCAAAAATTTAAAAAATCCGGCGAAAACACGTACGAGCGCCTGGTGGAGTTTCCGTTGTGGGAAGAATACGCCGAACATTTAAAATCTGATATTGCCGATTTAAAAAATCTGGGTGGACCGGAAGCCGGTGCTATTACGGCGGGTAAGTTTTTAGAGCATTTTACTTCTTTCCCCTGGATTCATCTGGATATTGCCGGTACGGCTTTTCTTACTTCGCCGGATAATTACCGCGGTAAAAACGGCACTGGCTCTACGGTGCGGCTGATCTATCAATTTTTAACAGAACAAGTAAAAGAGGCTAGTAAATAAAACTACGCTTGGTTGACAAGTACGCTCAACCATAAACCTGGTACCACCTACCTGAACATGGACAAACCCAAATTAAAAATAGGCATTACCCTTGGCGATTATAACGGAATAGGTCCGGAAGTGATCGTTAAAACTTTGGCTGACAACCGGATTTTAAATTTTTGCACACCTATTATTTACGGCGCTGGATCGCTCATAAACAAAACTCGTAAGTTATTGCACGTCGAAAATTTTTCTTTTCAGCAAGTGCGCCAGGTCTCCGAAATTGATAATAACCGGGTAAATGTGCTAAACTGCTGGGAGGAAGAATACGAACTAACTCTAGGCAAACCGACGGCGCAATCCGGCCGGGCGGCTTTGCAATCTATCCAAGCGGCCTGCGCCGATTTAAAAGCCGGCTTGATTGATGGAATTGTAACGGCTCCCATTGATAAAGATAATATACAATCCGAAGAATTTAAATTTCCGGGCCACACTGAGTTTTTTACTTCTTACTTTGAAGCCGCCGAAAGCCTGATGTTTTTAGTAAGCGGCAATTTACGGGTAGCTACGGCAACCGGTCACTTGCCCGTAAAAGACGTGGCAGGTAAAATTACAACGGAGCTTTTGCTGCAAAAATTAACCATATTACTTAACTCCCTGCAACAGGATTTCGGCATTCAAAAGCCGCGAATAGCCGTACTGGGCTTAAATCCGCACGCCGGCGAAAATGGCTTACTGGGCACCGAAGAACAGGAAGTCATTATTCCGGCCATCCGTACCTTAAAAGAACGCGGGCATCTGCTCTTCGGACCTTTTCCGGCCGATGGTTTTTTTGGCACCCGCCAGTACCAGCAGGTAGATGCTACGTTGGCCATGTACCACGATCAGGGATTGATTCCGTTTAAAACCTTAGCCTTTGATAGCGGCGTAAATTTTACGGCGGGTTTACCCGTTGTTCGTACCTCACCCGACCATGGTACGGCTTACAATATTGCCGGCACAAACAAAGCCTCCGAAACCTCTTTCCGGGAAGCATTATTTCTGGCCATTGATATTATCCGGAAAAGAAGATTATCGTAAGCAAGGGAATCTATTTTAATTTTTTTAATTAGAGATTAAATTACTAATTTTGCGCTTTGCAAAAAAATGGGTAGCCGTGAGAAAGATAACCGAGTTTGATATTCAGATTGCCACCCTTAGCAATAAGGTACACGAATATGATTTTGTGCTGGATAATGCGTTTTTCGAATTATTCGACCAAAACCTGTTAAATGGGGGGCTTTTGCGGGCGCATGTTATTCTGGATAAAACAGATTTGCTCTTGCAATTTGAATTTAAAATTACCGGCCATGTTAATGTAACTTGCGACCGGAGTTTAGATGAATTTGACTATCCGATTAACATTGATGAATTACTATTAGTACGATACGGTGCCGTAGAAACTGAATTAGACGATAATGTTTTGCAGATTTTACCAGGTACCCAATCGATAAACATTGCGCAGCACTTATTTGATTACGTAGGTTTAGCAATACCAATTAAGAAACTGCATCCTCGTTTTTATGAGGTAGACGAAGATCCGGATGCTGAAAACATTCTGATTTATACCAGCGGTAGCGCCAATACCCCTGCCGACGATGATGACCAGGACGATGATGGTGCCGGGGATCCACGGTGGGATATTTTAAAAAAGTTAAAGTAAAGAATTTCATAATAATCTAAAAAACCAGTACAGTTAATTAAAAAATGGCACATCCTAAACGAAAGATTTCGAAAACCAGAAGAGATAAGAGAAGAACGCATTATAAATTAACCCCAAGCACCCACATGGAATGCTCCAACTGTGGTTCGCCGGTATTGTACCACCGGGTTTGTTCAGAGTGTGGATATTACCGGGGTAAGCAAGCTATCGAGAAAGAAGTAGCGGCCTAACGTATGAGAATAGCCCTCGACGCTATGGGCGGTGATTTTGCTCCTGATGCTATTGTACAAGGAGCAATTTTGGCTTCCCACAATTTGCCGGAAGATGCCGAGATAGTTTTGATTGGTCAGGAAGAAGTAGTGCGGGAATGCTTGCAAAAGCATGGTTCTACTTCTTCCCGCATTTCCATTGTTGCTGCGAGTCAGGTAATTCACATGGGGGAGCATCCTACCAAAGCACTTACTCAAAAACCAGATTCTAGTATTTCAAAAGGGTATCAATTGTTAAAATTAAAAGATGTTGATGCTTTTTGCAGTGCCGGCAATACCGGAGCTATGCTGGTCGGCGCTATGTTTAGTGTAAAGGCGGTAGAGGGAGTTTTAAGACCTGCTATTGTTGGCTTTGTGCCTAAACTAAATGGCAGTACGGGTATTTTCCTGGATGTGGGAGCAAACGCCGAATGCAAACCAGAAGTACTGGAGCAATTTGGCGAGCTGGGTTCTGTATACGCGATTAACGTACTGGAAATTGAAAATCCCAAAGTAGGTTTAATGAACCTGGGGGAAGAAGAAGGCAAAGGCACGGTAATATTACAAGCCGCCCACCAACTGCTTAAAAACAACAAAAGTTTAAATTTTATTGGTAACATCGAAGGTCGGGATTTATTTAACGACAAGGCCGATGTTATTGTTTGTGATGGATATATTGGCAACGTTATTTTAAAACTATCCGAATCCATCTACGATATTTTATTAAGTAAAAACATTGCCGATCCCTACTTTGATAAGTTTAATTACGAAGCAGTGGGTGGCAGCCCAATTTTAGGTATTAACGGCAATGCAATTATTGGGCATGGTGTTTCCAGCCCAACCGCAACCTGCAATATGTTGCATCTGGCCTACCAAATGGCTAAATCTGGCATTACGGAGCAAATACAAAAAACCTTTAGTGCCTGATTGCCCATTAAGAACCAAGAACTCTGACTATGAGCAAAATATCTGCTGCTATTACTGGCGTAAGCGGCTACGTACCGGATTATATCCTTACCAACCAAGAGTTGGAAACCATGGTCGAGACAAACGATGAATGGATCGTTACCCGCACCGGTATTAAAGAAAGAAGAATTTTAAAAAAAGAAGGCGAAGGAACCTCCTATATTGTAAACCAGGCAGTACGGGATCTTTTGCAAAAAACCAATACCCGCCCCGAAGAAGTAGAGTTAATTATTGTTGCTACTACTACCCCCGACATGGTATTTCCGGCTACCGCTAACCTGGTGGCCAACGCAACCGGCCTTGTAAATGCTTTTGGCTACGATTTGCAGGCCGCGTGTTCCGGTTTCTTGTTTGCCCTTTCCACGGGGGCTAAATTCATTGAATCAGGAAGGTATAAAAAGATAATTATTGCTGGCGCCGACAAAATGTCGTCGATTATCAATTACGAAGACCGTACTACCTGCATTATTTTTGGCGATGGTGGCGGTGCCGTAATGCTGGAACCTAACACAGAAGGCCTCGGCATTATCGACGAAGTTTTAAAATCGGATGGTTCCGGCGCTCCTTACCTGCACATGAAAGCGGGCGGCAGCCGCCAGCCAGCTACCCACGAAACCGTAGCCAACAAAGAACATTACGCCTACCAGGAAGGAACTACCGTTTTTAAATTTGCCGTGAAAGGTATGGCCGATGTTGCCGCCGAAGTAATGGAACGTAATCAGTTAACGGGTGATGATGTGGCCTGGCTCGTTCCGCACCAAGCTAACAAACGCATTATTGATGCCACCTCTAGCCGCATGAACATTGGCAGTGATAAAGTAATGATGAATATTGATCGTTACGGCAATACAACCAGTGGCACCTTACCGCTTTGCCTGTGGGATTACGAAAAACAATTAAAGAAAGGGGATAATATCATTCTGGCAGCATTTGGCGGCGGCTTTACCTGGGGATCCATTTATTTGAAATGGGCCTACGATCCCCAATAATTTTTAAAAATTTAAAATTTAGCTTTAATCATTTGAATGTAAATTGAAAGTCTTACTTTTCTAGTTACAAAGACTTTTAATCGTTAATAAAATTATAACATGGCTACTACTGCTGATTTCAAAAACGGGCTTTGTCTGGAATACAACGGTGATTTATATGTAATTACCGAATTTCAGCACGTGAAACCGGGTAAAGGTCCGGCTTTTGTACGGACTAAGCTAAAAAATATTAAAACCGGTAAGGTAATCGATAACACGTTTAATGCCGGTGTAAAGGTAACTACCGCCCGCGTAGAACAACGGCCCCATCAGTTTTTGTACAAAGATGATATGGGCTATACCTTTATGGATACCAATACCTTTGAACAGGTAAT
Organism: Adhaeribacter swui; assembly: GCF_014217805.1. Classification (NCBI taxonomy): domain Bacteria; kingdom Pseudomonadati; phylum Bacteroidota; class Cytophagia; order Cytophagales; family Hymenobacteraceae; genus Adhaeribacter; species Adhaeribacter swui. Next base: position 4,996,389 of record NZ_CP055156.1, on the reverse strand, counting down.
TTTGCAGGAAAAAATGGTTCCTTTTGCTGATTTACTAAAAGATGGTCAGGAAGTAACTATTTTGTTTCATGCTGAAACAGAAACCCCGCTTACCTGTGAAATACCGCCGTTTGTAGAATTAATGATTACCTACACCGAACCAGGTATTAAAGGCGACACCGCTACAAACGCTTCTAAAGCGGCCATTGTAGAAACCGGTGCAACTATTCAGGTTCCGCTTTTTATCAACCAAGACGAATTGATAAAAGTAGACACCCGTACTTACACTTATGCAGAACGAGTTAAATAAACTATGAAAGCGAAAGAACTTCAGGAACTGATTGACTTTATTGCAAAGTCGGGTTTAAACAAAGTAGACATTGAAACCGAAGAATTTAAAATTTCGGTAAAACGGGATCCGGATTCACCTAAAGTGCATTACGTTTCGGAACCTCCCCGGCCAGCAACACCAACTGCCGCTGCTCCTGCTCCCGCAGTTCCGGTAGCAACGACGGCTGCAACGGCCCCGTCGGCAAGCCCGGCAGCTAGTTCCGAAAGCAACTATCTTACTATAAAATCGCCCATGATCGGTACTTTTTACCGTTCATCCAGCCCGGAATCGCCTTCTTTTGTAAATGTGGGCGACGAAATTAGCAAGGGCGATGTTATTTGTATCATCGAGGCCATGAAGTTATTTAATGAAATTGAAGCTGAATTTGGCGGTAAAGTAGTTAAAGTACTCGTGGATAATGCCTCGCCGGTAGAATACGATCAACCTTTATTCCTGATTGATCCATCTTAAAAATTAATTATGAATGAAGAATTAAGAATTAGGGTAGCTTCGTCTTCCTAGTTTTTAATTCTTTTTTGCTTTAAACTACCTTCATTTAAAATTTTAAAGTAATCGTATAGGTGTATTTAATGTACGAGAAAAACTTAAATTTTTAAAAATTGAGGTGTAAAGGTTAATTACTAATTCATAATTTCTAATTTAAAATTAATAGAACTGTGTTTAAGAAAATTCTGGTTGCCAATCGAGGCGAAATAGCGCTGCGGGTTATTCGTACCTGTAAGGAGATGGGTATTAAAACAGTGGCGGTATACTCCACCGCCGATAAAGAAAGCCTACATGTGCGATTTGCGGATGAAGCCGTGTGTATTGGTCCCCCTTCTAGTGCCTTATCTTATTTAAATATACCCAGTATTATTTCGGCGGCCGAAATTACCAATGCCGATGCCATTCACCCGGGTTACGGGTTTTTATCAGAAAACGCGGAGTTTTCCCGCATTTGCCAGGAAAACGGCATTAAATTTATTGGCGCTACGCCCAGTATGATTAACGCCATGGGTGACAAGTCATCGGCCAAAACTACCATGAAAAAAGCGGGCGTACCCACCATTCCGGGTTCCGATGGTTTGTTAAAGTCGGTAGAAGAAGGCATTAAACTGGCTCATAAAATTAAGTATCCGGTTATTATCAAAGCTACCGCTGGTGGTGGTGGTCGCGGTATGCGCATCATCAACAGCGACGAAGAGTTTGAAAAAGCCTGGACCAGCGCCCGCACCGAAGCCAAAGCCGCTTTTGGGGACGATGGCATGTACCTGGAAAAATTTGTGGAAGAACCCCGGCACATCGAAATTCAGTTGGTAGGTGATCAATACGGGAAAGTTTGCCACTTATCCGAGCGGGATTGCTCTATCCAGCGCCGTCACCAAAAACTAATCGAAGAAACGCCTTCGCCATTCATTGACGATAATCTAAGAGATGCCATGGGGAAAGCCGCGATTGCGGGTGCCTCGGCTATTAGCTACGAAGGCGTGGGTACCATTGAATTTTTGGTAGACAAGCACAAAAACTTTTACTTCATGGAGATGAACACCCGGATTCAGGTGGAGCACCCTATTACCGAAGAAGTAATTAATTTTGACTTAATTAAAGAACAAATAAAGGTGGCCGCCGGCGTTCCGATATCGGGTAAAAATTATTTCCCGCAAATGCACGCCATTGAGTGCCGCATTAACGCCGAAGATCCGGCAAATGGCTTCCGGCCAGCTCCCGGTAAAATCACCACCTTACATATTCCGGGTGGGCATGGTGTTCGGGTTGATACGCACGTTTATGCTGGTTATACTATTCCGCCAAACTACGACTCTATGATTGCTAAACTTATCGTAACGGCGCAAACCCGCGAAGAAGCTATTGTTAAAATGAAGCGGGCCTTGAGTGAGTTTGTAGTGGAAGGCGTAAAAACCACTATTCCGTTTCATTTAAAAATGATGGACGACGAAAACTTTAAATCCGGGAATTTTACTACCAAATACCTGGATACCTATGACTTCAGCGTGTTGGCCGAATAGGACAAACAAAACCCAAAACAAAAAGCCTGGCCATTTAGGCCGGGCTTTTTATTTTTCTATGGCTGATAAAATATTTATTTTTTAAAAATTTGCTCTTCTTCCGCCACTAAGTCTTCCAGTTCATTATACCACTCTTGGCCATATTTACGAATTAACGGCTCTTTTAAAAATTGATAAACCCGCACCCCTAAATCCTGACCAAAGCTACAAGCGGCATTGCAAATTTGCCATTTATCGTAGTTTAAAGCTTCAAACCCATCGTATTTGGTAATCCGGATGGGGTACAAATGGCACGAAATGGGCTTGCGCCAGTTAATTTTACCATCCAGGTAGGCTTGCTCTATGCCGCATTTTAAAGTTAGGTTCTCGTCGTAAATGGCGTAAGCGCATTCGCGGTTGCCAATGGTGGTAGTAGAAAAATCACCTTCCCAATCTTTAATGTACAACCCTTGTTCCGCAATGGCTTGCTGGCCTTCCGGCGAAAGGTAAGGTTTAATAATATCGTAATTTTCCTGTAAAATCGCTAGTTCATCATCCTCTAGCGGAGCACCTAAATCGCCTTCTACGCAGCAGGCACCTTTGCATTTTTCGAGGTTACAAACAAAAAATTTATCTTTTAAATCGTCGCTCACGACGGTATGTTGCAGCACTATCATAAGTAAGGTATATCTCAAACTACAAAATTAGCCGGTTTTTAGTTCGGGCACAAACCGGAGCTATTTTACATCCGAAAAACCCGGCCACATTTTGTGGATTACTATTAACAAAGATTTTATATTATTGAGCCATAAACATTTCTATTTAACCTGTATGGCAACTTTAAACATCGAAGCGCTGCGTTATCCCATTGGTAAATTTGTTCCTAAACCGGATCTATCGCCAGACGACCTAAAAGAATATATTACCGAAATCAGCCATTTGCCCGCTCTGTTGCGCAAGGCCGTAAAAGATTTAGGGGAAGCTGAATTGGAAACCCCTTACCGCCCTGGCGGCTGGACCATTCGCCAAACGGTGAACCACGTAGCCGATAGTCACATTAATAGCTACACCCGTTTTCGATTAGCCCTTACGGAAGACAAACCCGTAATAAAACCCTACGAAGAACAACTCTGGGCCGAGTTAGAAGATGGCAAACACGCACCCGTAGATATTTCTTTATTGCTGTTGGAAGCCTTGCATCTGCGTTGGGTTATGCTTCTAGAGTCGTTAACCCCCGACCAATGGCAACGCAGCTTTGTGCATCCGCAATCCGGCGAAACTACTTTGGCCACCGCTGTTGGGATATATGCCTGGCATGGCAAGCACCACGTAGCGCACATTACTGAATTAAGAAAAAGAAATTTCGACCGCTAGAAAATCCGGAATTTCAAAAATTTAAATTTTTGAAATTCCAGCATCATCCAAGCTCCCCATTATAACTTATACCGGGGATCCGGGCTGGCGTATTGGTCCGTGAATTCACCTTGTAAAAATTTATAGTGCGCGGCTATGGCAATCATAGCGGCATTATCAGTGCAGTATTGGAAATCCGGAATGTATACCTGCCAATTATATTTAGTAGCAGCTTCTGTAAGTGCTTTTCGTAAACCCGAATTAGCCGAAACGCCACCAGCAATGGCAATCTGGCGAATACCCGTTTCTTTGGCGGCCAATATTAATTTATTCAGTAAAGTTTTAATTAAAGCATTTTGAATGCTGGCGCAAATATCCGGTAAGTTTTCGGCAATAAAATTGGGGTTTTTCGTTGTATTTTCCCGGAGGAAATACAAGATAGAGGTTTTAATGCCGCTAAAAGAATAATCGTAACCGGGCATACTCACAATGGGAAAGGTAAAACGATCCGGGTTACCTGTAGCAGCGGTTCGGTCAAGTAATGGACCACCCGGATAAGGTAATCCCAGTAATTTCGCGGATTTGTCGAAAGCTTCGCCCACGGCATCATCGGTGGTTTGGCCTAAAACCTGCATCTGCAAATAATCTTTTACCAATACAATTTGGGTATGGCCGCCACTTACGGTTAAACATAAAAAAGGAAACTGCGGCTTTGGTTCATCGATAAAATGCGCTAGAATATGCGCTTGCATGTGGTTTACTTCGATTAATGTCAACTGTAAACCCAGGGCAAAAGCTTTGGCAAAAGAACTGCCTACTAGCAAGGCACCTAACAATCCCGGGCCGCGGGTAAAGGCTACCGCATCTAAGTCGTTTTTTGTTATCTTTGCCGTAAGTAAGGCTTGCGTTACCACCGGAACAATATTTTGCTGATGGGCCCTTGAGGCTAATTCCGGAACCACGCCGCCGTATTGTTTATGAACCTCCTGGGTAGCTACGATGTTGGCTAATACCTTGCCTCCGCTAATAACCGCGGCGGAAGTATCGTCGCAGGATGACTCTATTGCTAAAATTGTTGGACTCATAGTTAATTGGAAAATAATAAAATAAAATGGGCTGGTATTTTAAAAACTACTCTCCGGATAGTTTTCGGCCTGTTTTTATTTATTCTTCTATTGTTTACGGGCTTAGTTATTGCCCTACGTCAGCCTGCCATTCAAACCCGGGTGGTACAAAAAGCCTCTGCCCTGCTTTCTGATAAAATTGGCCACCAGGTAACGATCGGGCGGGTTGCTATTCGTTTTTTTAACAAAGTTATACTGGAAAAAGTAAAAGTTCTTGATCAGAAGCAAGAAGAATTATTTTACATCGGCGAAGCCGAAGCCAGTTTAAGCGGTTTTTCGCCCCGCAATTACCGGCAGCTTACCATTAATGAGTTAAAACTCACAGATCCGCACGCCGCTTTTATCCGGTATCAGGATGCCGATTCCATGAATTTAAGCGTTTTTATCGCGGCTATTAAACGGTTGGTGAAAAAAGATACCACCACTACCACCAAAGGTACGTTCGATTTTAAAATCAATAACCTAATTGTGCAGAACGGCCATTTTCGTTACGAAAACCAAAAACGAAAACCAACCACTTTTGGTATGGATTACCAGCACCTGGATATTGACAGCATTAACGTAAAATTATCCGAAATTGCTTTTCTGGGCGATACCATTCAGGTACGGTTAACGGATTTACAGGCCCACGAGCATAGATCCAATGCCAAACTGAAGAACCTGGATGCCCGCATGGTGTATGCGCCCACTTTCTGGGAATTTGCCGACCTGGATTTGCGCTTAAACAGCAGCAATTTACGCCATTATGTGCGGTTTGATTATAAACGGTTCTGGAATTTTACTTCTTTCAACGACAGTGTGCAGGTTACAGCCACACTAGATTCTTCGGCCGTCTTCTCAGACGACATAGCCATTTTTGCGCCCGAGTTAAAAGATTGGAACGAGAAAATTTTAATTTCGGGCGAGGCAAAAGGCAAAGTACGGCGGTTTAATGCAAAACACATTGATCTGTATTACGGCGAAAAAACGCATTTGGTGGGGAGTTTAAGCGCCGATGGTTTGCCAAGCTACAAAGAAACCTTTGCTGATTTAAAACTAAAACCTTCGGTTATTAACGCCAAAGATTTAAAAAAATTTATACCTGCTGAAAACCGGGCCATGCTGGAACGATTAGGTACGGTAAAACTACAAGGCGATTTTTTAGGTTTTTACTCCGACTTTGTGGCACATGGTTCTTTTGCTACCGCTTTAGGCAAAGTGGTATCGGATATAAATTTAAAAATTAATAAAAATCCGGATTTATCTACCTACACCGGCGATTTAAAAACCGATCGGTTTGCGTTGGGTACTTTTCTGGGCGATACCCGTACGCTGCAAGCTGTTACCATGAACGGGCGGGTAAAAGGTACCGGGTTTAATTTGCAAAACGCCCGCTTAAACCTGGATGCTACCATTCAGTCGGTGGGTATTATGGGTTATAATTACCGTAACATTACTACAGATGCCACCCTCAGCCGGCAATTGGTTGCCGGAAAGCTAAAGATTAACGATCCTAATTTAATCTTAACGGCGGATGGCACTGTAAACTTAAGTGAGCCGCAACCTGCTTTTGATTTAACAGCCAACATTAACCGGGCAGATTTGCAGACTTTAAAATTGGCCAACCGCCGGTTTATTTTACAAACCGATGCCGATTTAAATTTTACCGGCATTAACCTGGATGACGTATTAGGTCAGGCTACTTTTAAAAAAACTACTTTAACGTACGGCCAAGAAATCATTGATTTTGATTCAGTTGCGGTCTTATCAGCCATTAATCAAGTTGGGCGTACCATTCAGGCCAGCAGTAATATTGCGGATTTTACGGCCTCCGGAAATTTTCAAATTTCGCGGCTGATTGCGGATTTAACCACGTTTGTGCGCGAAGATGTTCTTAGTTTTAAAAGTAATAAAGCCGCTACCGAAACGTATTATCAAAACAAAAAACCGTACGAAGGGCCGGATTATAATTTAAACATGAACCTCCGGTTTAAACAAGGCAACTCCTTTTTAAAAGCTTATCTTCCGGATTTATACATTGCCCCAAACACTTTATTTACGGGCAACTTCCGGCAAGGCCGAAATTCTATTTTCACGCTATATAGCCACGTAGACACTTTAATTTACGGCAAATATCGCTTCTACAACAACGAACTAGAATTTGATAACTCTAAATTAAGAACCAGTACCTACGTTTTAGCCAGTTTAGTTTTTACTTCGCGCAACCAACAATTTGCGAACGCTGCACCCTCCGAAAACTTATTCGTGGAAGGCATTTGGAACGACAGTACCATTAATTTTGCCGCTAATATTGCTCAAACAGGTAGCACAAATAAAGCCGCAGTAGCCGGTAACATTGGTTTTCTGCCGGATAAAGTACAGGTAGAATTTAATCAATCGAACATCACTGTTCTGGGTAAGCAATGGAACATCCGGCCGGGTAACAGCATCGTAATTGGGGGAGCCGGCAAAGAGATCGATATCAATAACCTGGAGCTTTATTTTGGTAACCAAAGCATCAATCTGGGTGGTAACGTTTCCCGATATCCGGAAAAAGAATTAATACTGGACGTTAAAAATTTTCAACTGCAAAATCTGGTACCTCTTATAAACCAGGAAATTTCGGGGGTATTAAACGCCCGGGCTTCGGCTGCCAGTTTATTCAATAAACCTATTGTTCTCAGTAAATTAAAAGTAGATTCGCTAAAGCTGGATACCATTTACATCGGCGAAATTGCCGGTTCCACGGATTGGGATAAAAATGAAGATAAGGTGAAGGTTGATTTGGGCGTATTCCGGAATAATATGCGCGTGGTTTCTGTTTCCGGAGATTATAACCCCCAATCCGAAAACAATCCTTTAAACTTATTGGCCGTAATGGACGAAGCCCCCATTAAACTGGTGGAGCCACTGCTTAAAACGCTTTTCTCTGATTTATCGGGCATTATGGAAGGCCGGGTACAGATAAATGGCGATTTGGATGCACCCATTCTGATTGGTTCAGCTTTTGTTACCAACGGCCGGTTCCGGGTGAATTACCTAAATACCTATTATACTTTTAGCGACCGGATTTACTTCTCTGATAAAGATATTGCTTTTCAAAATATTCGCGTTCGGGATATGTTTAACAATGCTGCTACCATTGTCGGCAGCATTCAGCACCAAGGTTTCCGGAACATGAACCTGGATTTAAAAGGGGATTTCCGGCGGTTTATGGTTTTAAATACGACCCGGGCGCAAAATTCTTTGTACTATGGTACGGCCATTGCCAGCGGAACGGCCAGTTTAACCGGTACTCCTTCTAATTTATTTATCACGGTTAATGCCCGCAGCGACTCCGGTACCAAAATGTCTATCCCGCTGGATGGCCAGCAAGAAGCCCGGCAACAAAGCTACATTCAGTTTGTAAATCATAAAAAAGCCGATTCAGTTGCCACAGGTCCTACTGATAATATACCTGAAGTTAATTTGGCCGGCATCAATTTAAAGTTTGATCTGGGCATAACCGACGACGCTGAACTGGAGATTATTTTTGACGAAGAAACCGGTGATATTGTGCGGGGCTCGGGCAATGGCCGCATTAATTTAAATATAGATACCCGCGGCGAGTTTACCATGGATGGCCAGGTAGAAATAGTGCGGGGCTATTATAATTTTACGCTGTACAACATTATCCGGAAAGGCTTTAATATTCGGCCGGGCGGCACCATTACCTGGAACGGCGATCCATATGCGGGTATTATGGACTTAACTGCTACCTATACCCAGCGTATTGCGTTGCCGGCCAGTATTACCCAGCAAAACCAAAGCAATATCCGGTATCCCGTAACCGCCGTGATGGATTTGGATGGTAAATTACTTTCACCGGAAATTAAGCTTAACCTGGAGTTTGAAGATACCCCGTCGGCCTTAGAAACGCAAATAAATGCCTACTTGGCCGATATCCGCAATAACCAAGACGAGCTGAACCGCCAGGTTTTTAATTTACTCATCTTAAAACGTTTATCCGATCCGGCCAATGCTACCCAGACAAATGTAGGCGCCCAGGTAGATAATGCGCTCGGGTTAACCAGCAGTTTAAGTCAGGCTTTATCTAACCAGTTAGGTAATTTAATTTCGCAACTCGATAGTAATTTAGAAATTGATATTGGCTTGGATGGTTTCAGTAACGAGCAATTAAACGATTTACAACTGCGGCTGAGTTACTCGTTTTTTAAAGGCCTTTTGCGGTTAAGTCACGAAGGAGGCTTGCCGGGTAGCAATTTAAATAATGATCCATCTAGCCCTAACTATAATCCAACCGGCTCGGAAGTTCCTGGTTCGTGGCGGGCTGATATATATTTGCGCGAGGACGGCAAGCTGCGGCTTAAGTTAGAGTACAACATTATTCCGTATGCCTATACCACTACTTTCGGCCAAAATACCGTGAGCAGTTTACGGGGCAGTATTTTACACACCGAAAGGTTCGACACTTTTGCGGAATTATTTGCCCGCCGCAAAATGCGTCGCCGAATGCGGAAACCACCCGAAAAAATTATTATTGATTCTGACGAACGCGTTGGACTTTAAAATTTTAAAAAATTAAAAATTTGCAGTTCGGGCTTACTTACCTGCTGCATTTAGTTGCATACTTATCAAATAAATTAAAGCTGCCCATCCTCTTATCATACCAATTTGGCGCCTGAAATTTTAAATTTTTAAAAAATCTGTTAGTGCAAAAAGGACGAATAGCTACTAACTGGTAAATGATAATTGATAACTCTGGTTTTTATTCTTAATTTTGCCGGGCAAAAGAGTATATGGCCAGACAACCCAATAAACCCACCCGTAAAAAAAAGCTAGGTAGCTACCCGCATGCCATGGTTATTTTTACTATTACCCTGGCTTTGTTCGTTATTGGCTTGTTCAGCACTTTGCTCATTCACGCGGGTAAATTATCCGATGTAGTAAAGCAGAGCATTGAGGTGCAGGTTTACCTGGATTTTGATTTAACCCAAACTCAACTGGCCCGCATGAAAAATGTTCTTTCCCAGAAAGAATACATCGCCTACTTAAACCAGGAGCCGCAAGTGCGATTTTTTTCGAAAGAAGAAGGCGCGAAAGAATTTATTCAGGAAAGTGGCGAAGACTTTATGGCTTTTCTGGGCGATAACCCTTTGCGCGACGCCTACATTTTAAACATTAACCCGGATTTTGCGGATTCTGAACATCTGAAAAAAATTAAAGCAGAATTAGAAGAGATTGATGGGGTATACGAAGTGCAGTATGTAGCCAGCTTAATCGATTCTATAAATCAAAATTTAAAAAAAATCAGCATTATCCTGCTAAGTTTCGCGGCTATTCTGGTATTCGTAGTTATTATTTTGATTAATAATACCATAAAGCTCGCCATGTTTTCGCAACGTTTTTTAATCCGGAGCATGCAGTTAGTGGGCGCTACTTCTGGTTTTATTCAGAAACCGTTCATGAACCGGGCTATTTTTCAGGGTTTAATCAGCGGATTACTGGCTTCGGGTATGTTGTTAGGTTTGCTAACCTACGCTTATTACCAGATCAACGAATTGTATTTACTCCGCGACGAAACCAAATTAATTATTCTGGCCGGGATATTGGTGTTACTGGGAATGGTAATCGGCTTTATCAGCTCTTACAGGGCTGTCCGGAAATACATGCGTTTATCTCTGGATGAACTTTATTAAGCAATAACAGCTAGTAAAAGTTAGAACCTAACCTATTAAGTTTTAATCAGTAATAGCAGTTTATCTAAATAGATTTTTAAAAATTTAAAATATCCAAACCAAACGACTAGCGTCTAAAATCTAGCGCCTAACTTATGGAAAACAAAAATCAGTTTGCTTTTGGCCGCCGAAACTATTTGTTGATGATCGTGGGCTTAGTTGTGCTTGCCATTGGTTTTATTATTATGACCTTGGATAAAGAACCTTACGGAGAAGGTTTTCTGGGCATTACCTTAGGTCCCATTATTTTAGTTATCGGGTTTGTCATTGAATTTTTCGCTATTCTGGTGAAAGATCGCAAGTAAGTATAAATGAGTTTCTGGCACGCAATCATTCTGGCTATTGTAGAAGGCCTCACTGAATTTCTACCTGTATCTTCCACCGGGCACATGATCATCGCCTCGAGTTTAATGGGCATCAACACCTCGGAATTTACTAAAATGTTTACCGTTAATATTCAGTTCGGCGCCATATTGTCGGTGTTGGTATTGTACTGGAAACGGTTTTTTCAGTCCATTGATTTCTACAAAAAGTTACTTCTCGCCTTTTTACCAGCCGTAGTAATTGGCTTTTTACTTAACGATGTAATCGATGCCATGCTGGAAAGCGTGGTTACGGTAGCGGTATCGTTGGTATTGGGCGGTATTGTGTTGTTATTTGTAGATAAATGGTTTAACAACGATCCCACGCATAGTACTCCCTCGGCGAAACAAGCTTTTATAATTGGTATAGCTCAGTGTATTGCCATGATTCCGGGTGTATCCCGGTCGGCAGCGTCTATAATTGGGGGTTTGGCGCAAGGTATTTCGCGAAAAGCCGCTGCTGAATTTTCTTTTTTTCTGGCTATTCCTACCATGCTGGCTGCTGCCAGTTATAAATTTATCACCGACTTTCTGCACCTGGATATCAAAGACGATATTCTCAAAATGAATACGCCTAAAATTCAAGCTAGCCTTAATCAATTATCCGCGCACGATATTCAAGTGCTTTTATTGGGCAACTTGGTAGCTTTTGTAGTTGCTATGTTGGCCATTAAATTTTTTATCAATTTTTTAACGAAGTACGGCTTCCGGGTTTTTGGGATTTACCGCATTATTTTAGGAGCCTTGCTTTTATTGCTGTTATTATTTGGCGTGGATTTAAGTGTGTAGCATGAAGGAATACGATTTTGAAGCTGGCGAAATTTTATTAATTAATAAACCCTTGCACTGGACCTCGTTTGATGTGGTAAAGAAAGTGCGTAATCAGCTCAGAATTAAAAAAATTGGTCATGCGGGTACCTTAGATCCTTTAGCATCGGGGCTGTTGATTTTATGTACCGGCAAATTCACCAAGAAAATTGAAGAAATTCAAAGTCAGGAAAAAGAATACACCGGGCATTTTACCATTGGGCAAACCACTCCTTCCTTCGACCTGGAAACAGCCGTAGACCAAACTTGCGATTACCAGCATATTACAGAAGAAGCTATCCGAACCACTGCCGCCTCATTCGTGGGGCAAATAGACCAGGTTCCCCCGCTTTTTTCGGCAGTAAAAATTAACGGCGAAAGAGCCTATACTTTAGCCCGCCGGGGCGAAGAAGCCGAAATAAAAGCAAAATCTATTCATATTAAAGCGTTTGAAATTACCGCAATAGAACTGCCCGTCGTCCATTTTCGGGTTGTTTGTTCCAAGGGTACTTACATTCGTAGTTTGGCTCGCGATTTTGGGGTGAAATTGGGCTGCGGGGCACACCTCTCCCAATTAGTTCGTACCCGAATCGGAGAATTTCACCTGGACCAGGCGCTTACCTTAGAAGACATCCAGAACATCCGCCAGCACAGACAAGAGCAACATGCAGGTAATTCGTAGTCTTTCTGATTTTCCGGAATTAAGCCAGGCAGTAGTAACCAGCGGAACTTTTGACGGGGTACATTTGGGCCACCAAAAAATACTGCATCGGTTAATACAAATTACCCAGGATGTTAACGGGCAAAGTGTAGTCATCACTTTTTGGCCACATCCGCGCTTGGTTTTACAGCCCGAAATTCAAAACCTGCATTTACTTTCTACCATCGAAGAACGGATAGCCGAACTGAGCGCTTTTAACATCGATTATTTACTTATTATTCCGTTTACCCGGCAGTTTGCGAACTTAGACTCCGAGCAGTTTATCTCCGAAATTCTCATTAAAACCATTCGTACCAAAAAACTAGTTATTGGCTACGACCACCGCTTTGGCCGCAACCGGACAGGTAGTTTTGAGTACCTACGCCAGCACGCGCCCGAATTAGGTTTTGAGGTAGAAGAAATTCCGCGCCAGGACATTGAAAATGTTGCGGTAAGCTCTACTAAAATCCGGACGGCTCTGGAAAATGGCGAAATTAAAACGGCTAACGCGTACTTAGGGCGAAGTTATTCTTTAACCGGAACAGTAGTTCGGGGTAAACAGTTGGGCCGTACTTTAGGGTATCCTACCGCCAACCTCAGCATCAGCAATTCGCATAAATTAATTCCGAAACTGGGGATTTACGTGGTTCAGGTAAAAATCAAAGACCAGCTATTTGGGGGGATGCTCAGTATTGGCATTAATCCTACCGTGGGGGGCACCACCCGCACCGTAGAGGTAAATATTTTTAATTTTTCAGGTGATTTATACAATCAGGAAATTACCCTGTTGTTTATGGACCGCATCCGGGACGAAGAAAAATTTAAAAATCTGGAAGAACTAATCGCGCAAATGCATCAGGATAAAATAACCGCCTTAGCTGTTCTGGAGCAAATAGCTTAACTTGCTTAATCACTTCTTTTTTAAAAATTTCCCAATCAACCCGGTGCCTGGTTTGCCAGTATAACAATACATCCAAAGAAGTTTTGCTTCGCGTAAAATAATGGTGAATTGTTAATGCATTAAAAGCTTTTTTGGATTAGCATTTAGTTTGTCTATTTTAAATTATCAGGCAAATGTATGATTAACAAAGAAGTAGCTAACGTGCAAATAGCCTTAGCGGATGTTTTTGATGGCGCCACCATTATGCTCGGCGGATTTGGCCTGTGCGGCATTCCGGAAAACTGCATTGGCGAGCTGCTGCGCCAAAATTTTAAAAATTTAACGTGTATTTCCAACAACGCCGGCGTAGATGATTTTGGCTTGGGCTTACTTTTAAAAAACAAGCAAATAAAAAAAATGATCGCGAGCTACGTGGGCGAAAACGCCGAATTTGAAAAACAGCTCCTCAGCGGTGAATTAGAAGTAGAATTAATTCCGCAAGGCACGTTAGCCGAGCGCATCCGGGCGGGTGGTGCCGGCATACCGGCTTTTTATACCCCAGCCGGTTACGGCACAGAAATAGCTCAAGGCAAAGAAATCCGGGAGTTCAACGGCAAAATGTATTTGCTGGAATACGGCTTACGCGCCGACTTTGCTTTAGTAAAAGCCTGGAAAGGCGATACAGCCGGAAATTTAATATATAAAGGCACGGCCCGCAATTTTAATCCCCTAATGGCTACAGCCGGAAAAGTAACTATTGCGGAAGTAGAAGAACTGGTGCCCGCCGGAGAACTCGACCCCAACTACATCCATACGCCCGGCATTTTTGTACAACGAATTTTTAAAGGAATGACTTACGAAAAACGAATTGAACAACGTACCGTAAGAACTTAATTGACTAGTTTAAAATCGTTGTTATGGAAATAGCCAAAGATAAACAACCCAGTAAGTTTACTGTTTTCTTCGAAAATTTTGCCGGAAAAATAACTTTAGTATCTGGTAAGCCTATTTCCTTTTTAGTCTCATTAGCTTTTGTATTAGTCTGGGGAATTACAGGCCCTTTGTTTAATTTTTCAGATACGTGGCAATTAGTAATAAATACGGTTACCAGCATTGTTACTTTTTTAATGGTATTCCTGATTCAGCACGCGCAAAACAAAGACTCACAGGCCATTCAGTTAAAATTAAACGAAGTTGTAGCGGCATTAAAAGGAGCCAGCAACCGGTTAATTAACATCGAAGATTTAAGCGACGAAGAATTAAAAGTTTTAAAATCGTACTACGACCAATTGGCAGATATTGCGGAAAAAGAAGAAAGCATTGTGGAAGCTCACTCCATGGAAGACGCCCGGGAAAATCAGGAAGCTAAAGAACGAGCCGACCATAAACCACAGTAGTTTAGTAGTTCGGATAAATTTTTAAAATTTTAATAAATAGTAAACCTTCATTTTTCATCCGAATATTTTAATATCAGATAACGAACAACCAGTAACAAATCATGGCACTGGATAAACACGGCATAGCTAAACGAATAGCGCAAGAGCTACAAGACGGCTTTTACGTGAATCTGGGCATTGGCATTCCTACGTTGGTGGCCAACTACATCCCGGCCGGCATAAACGTGGAGTTGCAATCCGAAAATGGTTTACTGGGCATGGGGCCTTTTCCTTACGAATTTGAAGTAGACGCAGATTTAATAAATGCCGGCAAACAAACCGTTACCACCTTACCAGGCTCTTCCCTTTTTAGTTCCGCCGATAGCTTTGCCATGATCCGGGGCGAGCACATTGATTTAACCATTCTGGGAGCCATGGAAGTATCGGAACGCGGCGATATTGCCAACTGGAAAATCCCGGGTAAAATGGTGAAAGGCATGGGCGGCGCTATGGACCTGGTAGCTTCGGCGAAAAATATTATTGTAGCCATGCAACACACCAGCCGCGATGGGCAATCTAAACTATTACCCGAATGTACCTTGCCCCTCACGGGTTTACATTGCGTAAAAAAAGTGGTTACCGACTTAGCCGTTTTGGATATAAGCTCCGATGGATTTTTATTGCGCGAGCGGGCGCCGGGAGTTACTATAGCGCAAATTCAACAAGCTACGGCGGGCAAATTGATAGTGCCGGATTACGTTCCGGAAATTAAAATATAACTACTTTTGTTATCAATAGTTATTACATACAACTTACCACGCTGGGCTGATTTTTTAAATTTTAGCCTTACTGACATAAATTATGACTGATAAAAGCAAACCCTCCGATAGAACAAAAGAAACCGAACATAAATTAACTCTGCGCCAACTGCGGCTCGCCGATTATAAATCCATAAAAGCCATTATGGATACCGTGTATTCTAATTTGGGCGGGTCCTGGACCAAAGAAGAATTTGCGGCTTTGTTAAAAGCTTTCCCCGAAGGTCAGATTTGTATTACCGATAAAGGCAAAGTAGTAGCGGGCG
Organism: Adhaeribacter swui; assembly: GCF_014217805.1. NCBI lineage: Bacteria > Pseudomonadati > Bacteroidota > Cytophagia > Cytophagales > Hymenobacteraceae > Adhaeribacter > Adhaeribacter swui. Next base: position 4,980,670 of record NZ_CP055156.1, on the reverse strand, counting down.
CGCTCAGTATTATTGTAAAATATTCCGATTATGGCGATAAACACACCTACGAGCAAATTGTGGGCAAAGGCAAATTCGACACCCACAACCCCGATGGCGACACGCTGTATGGCGTAGATGTTTTTGTAGACCCGGATTACCGCAACTTACGTTTAGGCCGCCGCTTATACGACGCCCGGAAAGAAATGTGCGAAAACCTGAACATGCGTGGCATTATTGCGGGTGGTCGAATACCAGGTTACATGGAACACGCCGATAAAATGTCGCCGCGCAAATATATTGATATGGTGCGGAACAAAGAAATTTACGATCCGATTTTAACCTTCCAGCTTAGTAACGATTTTCACGTGCGCAAAATATTAAAAGGCTACATGCCCAGCGATATTGAGTCCAAAGCTTACGCTACTTTGCTCGAATGGATTAACGTGTACTACGAAGAGCGCGAAGAACTGATTGGCGGCCAGAAAACCGTAGTCCGGATTGGGATTGTGCAATGGCAAATGCGTAACTTAACTTCGCTGGAAGATTTATTGCAGCAAATTGAGTTTTATGTAGATACTGTAAGTTCGTATAAAGCCGATATTATCATGTTTCCGGAGTTTTTCAATGCTCCGCTAATGGCGCTTTCCAACGATCCGCACCCGTCGGCGGCTATCCGTAGTTTAGCCGATTACACCGACGAAGTACGCGAAAAGCTCATCAGTATGGCTTTATCGTATAACATTAACATTATTGCCGGCAGTATGCCCGAATACAATAATAAGCAGCTTCACAATGTAAGCTACTTATGCCGGCGCGATGGTACCTACGACAAACAATACAAATTGCACGTTACTCCCGACGAAGCTGCTTACTGGGGTTTACGGGGCGGTAATAAATTATCTATTTTTGATACCGACATTGGAAAAATTGGCATTTTAATTTGCTACGACGTAGAGTTCCCGGAACTGGCGCGTATGTTATCCGACATGGACATGAAAATTTTGTTTGTGCCTTACTGGACCGACACTAAAAACGCCTACTTGCGGGTACGGCGGTGCGCCCAGGCCCGTGCCATTGAAAACGAGTGTTATGTAGCCATTACGGGTAGCGTAGGAAACTTGCCGCGCGTCGAAAACATGGATATTCAGTACTCGCAATCGGCGGTGTTTTCGCCTTCTGATTTTGCGTTTCCGCACGATGCTGTAGTAGCCGAAGCCACGCCAAACACTGAAATGACTTTAATCGCCGACTTAGATCTGGATTTGCTGAAGGATTTAAATACCGGTGGCAGCGTGCGTAATTTACGCGACCGTCGCAAAGATTTGTACAACGTGAACTGGATTTTAGATTAATCCTAAATCCTAGATTTTCGTGAAGTAACAGATATTTCCGATTTTTTAAAAAGGTAAATTTTTAAAATCTCAAGAAGTTGATTTTATTAAAATCAACTTCTTGAGATTTTTACTTAGTATTAATCAGGTGCCGGAGTTTTTAAAGCAAGATTTTGTGAGTCAATTAAGTTACAAGCTCAAAGTCTAACATCTACTATTTTGATACTTGTGTGTCTTGATGTATAATCCGCGAAATCCGTTTAATCTGCTTGAATCTGTGATTTAAAATATGCTTACCTTTGCGCCAGAATACCTAAACAACCATGAGCAAAGAAAAGCCAAGCCTGCCGAAAGGTACCCGTGATTTTGGTCCGGAAGTGGTAGGAAAGCGGAATTACATTTTTAATACCATCAAAAAAACTTTTCAGAAGTTTGGTTTTCAGCCGCTGGAAACTCCAACCATGGAAAACCTTTCGGTACTTACCGGCAAGTACGGCGACGAAGGAGATCAGTTAATTTTTAAAATTTTAAATTCCGGCGATTACCTGGCTAAAACTACTGCTTCGGATTTAGAGCAAGGCAGTAAACATGTACTCCGCAAGATTTCCGAAAAAGCCTTGCGCTACGATTTAACCGTACCGTTTGCCCGTTACGTGGTCATGAACCGCAACGAAATAACTTTTCCGTTTAAACGCTACCAAATTCAACCGGTTTGGCGCGCCGACCGGCCGCAGCGGGGCCGTTACCGCGAGTTTTACCAGTGCGATGCCGATGTAGTGGGTACCAAATCTTTGCTCTGCGAAGCCGAAATTGTGCTGATGATTGATGAGGTGCTCACCAGTTTAGGTATATCGGATTTTACCATTAAAATCAACCACCGCAAAATCCTGAGCGGTTTATTTGAAACATTAAGAGCCCAAGGATCAGAGACTGATTTATTTGTGGCCATTGATAAACTGGATAAAATTGGACAGGAAGGCGTAAGCAAAGAACTACAGGAAAAAGGCTATACGCCCAAAATGGTTGACAGACTATTTACGCTGCTTTCAATTGAAGGCTCGTTTGAAGAAAAATTACATAATTTAGAAGTTGCGTATAAACAAGCTATCGGTGAACCTCGAGATAATATTGAGTTAGACGAGACAGGAAATTATAATGGAAAAACCAAGGTTGGATTTTTGCGAGCATTAGACAATTTTGTAGGTTTTGAGCAGGTTAAGCAAGTTCAGGATTTTTTAAAAAATTTAAATTTTAAAAATTTCAACCGCTTAGAATTTGATCCTACTCTGGCTCGTGGCCTCTCCTACTATACCGGCTGCATTTTTGAAGTTAAAGTAAATAACGTAAAAATGGGCAGCATTTCCGGTGGTGGCCGCTACGATAACCTGACTGGCATGTTTGGTTTACCAGATGTGTCGGGGGTTGGCATTTCGTTTGGCGTAGACCGGATTTACGATGTAATGGAAGAGCTGCAGTTATTTCCGGAGTCGGCGCAAAACAGTACGCAGGTATTAATTGCCAATTTCGATCGCCAATCCGAAACTTTTGCTTTACCCATTTTGCAACAACTGCGAACCGCCGGAATCTCTACGGAGCTTTACCCGGATCAGGTGAAACTGGGCAAGCAAATGACTTATGCCGACCAGAAAAAAATACCGTTTGTTTTGCTGATTGGTTCCAAAGAAATAGAAACCGGGCATTTAAAATTAAAAAATATGCGAACCGGCGAACAAGAAAGCCTGACTTTAGAAGAAATTATTAACCGGCTAGCAGCATGAGTAGCGAGGATGTGGTTTGGTTACAACTGGATAAACCGTTAACGGTGGAGGCTATTCAACAAATTCTGGGGCAGCTTACCACGCTCAGGTACCAGCCAAATGAGTCGCATTTTGGTAATCTAGAAAATGCAGCCAGCAAAAAAGAGTTTATTTCTTTCGCCGAAATCACGGATTATGCTTTAGGGTTCGGAACCGAAGTGCCCGCGGAAATAACCCGGGTTATGCTCCTGCTTTTAGCTGATTTTACCGCCAAACATCCGGTAAGTAATGGGGCAGCCATTATTAACCGGATTTTAGAATTTTACCAGTTCGATGTTTTTCCGCAGGTATTTACGCGAGGCTTGTTTGCTTCGCCTACGGCGCACGCCCTTTTACCAATATTTAGCCAAAGTAAAGTGTATTACCAGGGTTATCTTTTAAATGCCGCGGATGTGCACGATATTTTTAGTTGGCAACCTGTAATCTGGCCAGCAGATTTTCCAGCTTCTGTACAACATATTTCTTACCTGGACTTGGCCGTTCTGGTTTATACTTTTATTCAGTTTAAGCAAATACGGCAGTACACCCAAACGCTTTTCGCCGGCAACGATTATTTTTTATCTGCTGAAGAATTTTTTGAGGAGCAAACCAACAATCTGGCCACCCAAATACAAGCCGCAATAGCGCTTCCGGAAGAACATACCACATACGTTAGTGGCCTGGGTATGCAGTTAAATAAATTGCTGGCAAAATTTGGGGAACATATCAGCGACTATTTTGCAGAACAAGGTTCATCATCTCCAGATTATTTAATTATTAAAGAAAATTTTAAAATAAATTTAAACTTACTTCCAGGCCTGCTAAAGCCATTAACCCAAAAGAACTTAGTTTTAATTGAAGAAAATTCCCAACCGACGTTAAACAGTTCCTTTGTTTTTGGTAGCGCCCCCCTGATGCAGACCTATGCGATTTTAAAAAATCTGGAACAAACGGTGGCTTTAGCCACTTTGCTGCAGCTAAAACCTTCGCAAAAAAAGCCGGAATCGGAAAATTTTAAAAATAGCAGTTTGGCAAACACATACCTAAACCAGGTTATTTCCGTTTTAAAAGAAGCAAATTTTGCCGACATCATCCGGCAAACGGTTACGTTTATGTATGCTACTTGTAAAACCTATAATCTTGTTGCGTAACTTTTTAATTCTACTATTTATACCGTTTTTGTTTTTTAGTGCCAAAGTATGGGCTCAAACCAGCACCTGCACTGAAAAATTTAAAGCCTACAACGTTTCTGGTGTAGAGGTAAATACTTTTTGCGTAGGCGAAACCATTCGTTTTAAATCGTGCGCCCAGAACGCTCAACCAGATAAAGAGTATTATGATACCGATAAAGCTAATGGTTTAACTTTTCCGGATACCATTAAAAGTGTTACTTACGTTAATCCTGGCACGTACACCGTAACGCAATTAATAAATACCGGTTTGCCCGGCAATAACCAGTTCGAACGAACTTTTAAAGTTCTGGCTACTCCCCTGCCTCAAATACAAACTTTAGTCTGCGCCCAAAATAAAATAAATTTAAAAATTACCGATTCCAACTACGATGTTTACCACATTGCGTTTGGCAACGGCGTAGAACGCCGCGTATTACCCGGTAAGGACACTGTCATAACGTATAATAATCCGGGCACTTATACCATTACCATCCGGGCGGCCTACCGTACGGCTACTTGCACCGTAAGCAACCAGGTAACAATACAAACTTTACCCGAAATAAAAGCGCCGGAACTCCTTAGCCTGGAAATGTTAAATGCCGATAACCAAACGGGCAGTATAGACCTGCAAACCGCGAACATTTTACCGGAATACAGCTACGTAGTTGAAAGTGCTCCTGTGGGCAGTTCTAATTTTTCGGAAGTACAAAAGTTAAATGCCGTTCCGGGTTCGGGAGTAATTCGCCTGTCTGATATTAATACTCTGACCATGTACCAGTACCGGTTGCGGGTTACCGATGCTTGTGGAACAGCCACGGGCGTTTATTCCAATACCTTAATCAATTTACCCCTAACTTTAACCACAGCGCAAAACGCATTACGCCTTAGCTGGCCGACTTATTCGTTACTAAACGAAATTTTAAATTTTCAGATTTACCGGGGTACTACTTTACTGGCAACCTTGCCCCGTACGGCTACTTCTTACACCGATGCTGCCGTAACTTGTGGCCGGCAGTATTGTTACCGGGTGGTAGCCCAATTACAGAATAACCGGTATTCGCGTTCCAACGAGTCTTGCGGCACAAATAACACAACCAGCACTCCACCCCAAGGTTTGGCTTTTGCTTCTTTTAATCAGAAAAACCAGGCAGTTTTGCAATTGCAAATTCCGGCCACAGCCACTTTTCAGGAAGTTGCCTGGCAGAAAAAAGTAAATAACGGGGCATTTAGTAATTTAGCCTCGGCAAAGCAACTTTCAATAGTCGATTCTTCGGTTTTTAGCGCTACCAACCAAATTTGTTACCAAGCCACCTACACCGATTCTTGCGGCCAAACCTCTATGGTAAGTACTATTACCTGCCCGGTTATACTTACCGGATTATTTAATACCGCCGAAAACAAAGTTAGTTTAAACTGGTCGGGTTATGTTGGCTTTACCGATACCCCCCGCTACACCCTGGAAGTTATAGACGATGCCACCGGACAAATTCTTAAAAATGTAAACCTAGGCAATACTCGCGCTTACACCGATAACAACCTGAGCACCACCAGCCAATTAATCGGTTACCGCATTAAAGTTACTTCGGCCAATTCGCCGGTAATTAGTTATTCTAATAAATTTGTAATGGCACAAAACTTTTCTGCTTATATTCCCACCGCCTTTTCGCCCAATAACGATGGTTTAAACGATATATTTGAGGTAAAAGGCCGGTTTATTCAAGCAGTTAAACTTAAAATTTATAATCGCTGGGGGCAGGTTATATTCGAAAGTAAAAGTCCGAACGAAGGCTGGAACGGTAAAATTAATGGGCAGGACGCGCCCGTAGGTACGTATATTTATACCTTGGTGGCGCAGGATTTGAACGGCAACACCATCCAGCGAAAAGGCTCGGTAACTTTAGTAAAATAAGCTGTTAATTAAACTTAGGCGCCTAAATTAAGTTTAATTAAAAATGTAGTTATAGCATAATTTATCTGCTTTACAGCTTTTAAAAAGCTAATAATTTCATTTATTTTAAAAAATCCCCATAAAGCAGTAGCATTCCCACATCGTTTTAAAGGCTTCCGTTATGGCAAAAAGAATAGCACTGATTTATTTACTGATAGGTTTGAGTTGGATAACAATCAGCGGCTGGTCTCTTCAGGAAATTAGCAAGTTGCAAAATTTACCAACCGAACAAATTTTTTGGGTAGAAAGATGGAAAGGTTACTTTTTTGTTATTGTAACAACCCTAATTTTTTACGTTTTTCTTCATCGTGTTTTTGCCGGAAAACAAAAGAATGACCAGCAGTTCCGGCGCATGTTTGATGACAACCCGAACCCGATGTGGGTTTATGATAAAGAATCGTTGCGCTTTGTGGCAGTTAACCAGGCCATGATTGTAGAATATGGCTATACCCGCGAAGAATTATTGCAGATGACAATTAAGCAAATTCGTCCGGTTACCAGCTTGCCCGCCCTGGAAAACCGTTTGCAAGAAGATATTCCTGCTTATTCCAAAAGCGGTATCTGGTGCCATCAAAAAAAAGATGGAGCGCTTTTTTACGTTCGCATATATTCCAACGCAACCGAATACAATGGCCGCCCGTGCCGGCTGGTAATGGCTTTTGATATCACGCCCATTATTCAGGCCGAACAGGAAAACCGGGTTTTAACCAACCGGTTGGCTAAAAAAGAACGCTATTTACGCTCGCTCATTAACTCGCAAACAACGTTTCTTATCCGCATTAACACCCAAGGAGAATATACCTTTGTTAATCAAGCTTTCCGGAAAGAGCTGGATTACCAAACCGAAAGTCTGGATGGCCAGCTATTTACGCAACACATACGTCACCAGGACAAAGAAAATATTCAGGATTTAATTACGCAGTGTTTGCAGAAGCCGGGAAAAGTTATTCCTATAATGGTGCCGATGCTGGCTAAACAAACCAAAACCATAATGGTAGAATGGGAATTTGTAGCCATTAAAGCCGATAATAATAAGATTACCGAACTTCAGGGCATGGGCCGCGATGTAACCGAAGAAATAGAATCGCAATCCAAAATAATTGAATACACGCAGCGCATTAATGATATTCTGGAAAGTATCACCGATGGATTTTTTGCCGTAGATAAAAATTGGGATTTTACTTACGTAAATACAGAATTTGAGCATTTATTACACAGTAAACGAGAAAACATTTTAGGAAATTCGTTGTGGGGGCAATTTCCGGATTGGGTTTCGCTGCAATTTTTTAGCGAATTGCAGAAGGCCATGCACGATCAGGTAAAAGTACACTTCGAAGAATATTATTCCGGTGCTCAGGCTTGGTTCCAGGTTGTTGCCTATCCTACGCACGATGGCCTGGCGGTTTTTTTCCACGATATTACCCGCGAAAAAATGGCTCAGGAAAAAGCTTTTGAAGATGCCCAAAACTTAAATGCCCTGATTAACAATCCAAGCGTAATGATATGGTCGGTGGATAGAAATTACCGCCTAATTACCGCAAATCAGCCTTTTCTGGATCAAACTTTTAATAACACAGGAGTACGACCTCAACCAGGCGACAGGGTTTTGTACCCGGAACTTGCCTCCGGATTAATAAATAAATGGATCGATTTTTACCAACGGGCCTTTAACGGCGAAGTATTTACGGTAGATGATAAAGAGTTTACCACCAGCAACGAAGTCAAGTATTACCAGATCAGCTTTAATCCGATTAAAGACCGCGATGGTAATATTATTGGAACCGGCTGTTTTTCGCGGGATATTACCGAAAATAAACTGCACCAGATTAAAATTCAGGAGCAAAACGACAAATTAAAAGAAATAGCCTGGATTCAGTCGCATAAAGTGCGGGTGCCAGTTGCCAATATTTTAGGGCTTATCAATGCTTTTAATTACAAAGATTTAACTGATCCGTTTAACCTGGAAGTGTTGGCCAACCTAAACGTAGTTACCAACGACCTGGACTTAATAATTAGGGAAATAGTAGATAAAACCAACGAAATTGAAGACAGCAGCACCCGTTATTCTAACATGCGCTTAATGTTAGGCGACCGGATTGATATTCATCCACCAATGAACAATTAACCACAGTATACGGGAATACTTCAGCTGTTTACTTGAACGGGCTCCTGACTTATATTGCTTAATTTTGTACCTTTGATTTAAAATATTTTTAAAAATTTAAAATATTACCCGCGCTATGTTTGATATGTTTTCGATGATGGGCAAGATGAAAGAGGTTCAGGCCAAAATGAAAGAAGCCCAGGATAATCTTCAGTTTATTACCGTAACCGCCGAATCGGGCGCTGGCATGGTTAAAGCTAAAGCCAATGGTTTACGCAAACTTATTTCCCTCGAAATCGATTCGTCGTTATTAAACCAGGACGATAAAGAAATGCTTTCGGATTTAATAGTGGCAGCGGTAAACAAAGCCATGGACGAAGCCAGCGATAAAGCCCGCGACGAAATGAAACGCCAAACCGAAGGCTTATTACCCAACATACCCGGATTAGATTTAAGCAGCCTTGGATTATAAGCCGGTTCCTACTGTTGCTATTGTTATTTTAAACTGGAATGGCCAAAAGTTCTTAGCCCAGTTCCTGCCTTCGGTAATTAAGTATTCTGATGGTTGTGCTATTTACGTAGTTGATAACCAATCTACTGATAATTCATTACTATTTTTAAAAGAACATTTCCCGGAGATTAAGTTGATTGTGCACCCGCAAAATCTGGGTTTTTGCGCGGGCTATAACGAAGCGCTCCGGCAAATAAAAGTCGATTATTACGTTCTTCTAAACTCCGATGTTGAAGTTACCTCGGGTTGGGTTACTCCTGTTATTAGTTTAATGGAAGCTCAACCTGCTATTGCGGCTTGTCAACCCAAAATAAAATCTTACTACCAGCCTACCTTTTTTGAATACGCCGGAGCCGGCGGCGGTTTACTCGATCGCTACGGCTATCCGTTTTGCCGGGGCCGCTTATTTCAAACTTTAGAAGAAGACCATAATCAATACAACGATGTAGTTCCGGTTTTTTGGGCCAGCGGGGCTTGCTTGTTTGTACGTGCCACGGCCTATCAGCAAACCGACGGATTAGAAACCGCTTTTTTTGCCCACATGGAAGAAATAGATTTGTGCTGGCGCTTACAAAACATTGGCTACCAAGTTATGTATTGCGGACAAAGCACGGTGTTTCATGTGGGGGGCGGCACTTTGCCCGCCACTAATCCGCGTAAAACGTTTTTAAATTTCAGGAATGGCCTGGCCTTGTTGTATAAAAATTTAGGTTCTTCTAATTTTTATCTGATTCTGATGGCGCGGTTGCTCCTGGATTGGATTGCCGCTCTTAAATTTTTGCTGGGCGGCCAACCCGCCGATTTTAGGGCAGTACTGAAAGCGCACTGGGCTGTTTGGCAAAATCGGAAATATTGGCAACAGAAAAGAGCGGAACAAAAACAAACAAAAGCAAAAAACTTATCGGGCTATTATAAAGGCAGTATTGTGTGGGATTACTTTGTGCGGCAAAAAAGAAGTTATCCGGAATTAGAAAAGAATAAATTTTAAAAATAAGTACAACAACAAGTTTACCCGCAGATTTTTAAAAATTTAAAAATCCCAGACGGTGCTTTTTTGCCGGCGCAGACATTTTTGAATATTTAACCAAAAGGCCAGCATTAAATAAATAAGTACGGGTGAGCCAAAAGTAAGGAACGATAAATAAATAAACGACATTCGGATACTGCTGGTAGCAAAACCTAATTTTTCGCCCAAAGCGGTACAAACGCCAAATGCCTGCGATTCGATAAAATATTGTAATCGTTTCATGAGCTACTAAAAATTTTTATTGTTTTAGAAATTGCCGCTGTTAAATTTTTACTCTCAAAACAATTATACTTTATACGCTACTTTATAGTTAATTATTTTAGTTATGCCGCGTAAAATTTCGTAAACATTTTTTAACGCAGAGGCATTACTACTTTGTTTTTACTAAGCGTGCTAAACAAGGTTGCGTTTTAGTTTAAGCGTATCATTTTTAAGTTATTGTGCTTTTTTAAAATTTTAAAAAATTTGTTGGTAGCGCCTTAAAATATAATACAAATAATACTTACAGGTTAAACTCTAAGGTGGTAATAAAATAATTAGAATAAAGTATTATGCTGCTTTTAACTGTTGCAGGAAACTAACAAAATTTAAATAGAATGAACTAATTATATTACACTTCCACAAAAAATCAATCCGGATACTGAAAGTATATCAGAAAATATGTAGTTTTGGTAGTTAAAAATCCAAGTCATAAAATAGTTTAGTTTTAAACTTAATCTGGCTTCTAAATTATTTTTTAAATTTTACGCTTTCATAGCTGGTATAAATCAAATTATAAATGCGAACAATTCAGTTTAGAGAGGCTTTACGGGAAGCCATGTCCGAAGAAATGCGACGAGATCCCAGTATTTTTTTAATGGGGGAAGAAGTAGCCGAATACAATGGTGCCTATAAAGTAAGTCAAGGCATGCTGGATGAATTTGGGCCGGAACGCATTATTGATACTCCTATTGCCGAGTTAGGCTTTGCGGGTATTGGTATTGGAGCTGCCATGAACGGCTTACGGCCAATCGTGGAATTTATGACTTTTAACTTCTCGTTGGTAGCTATTGACCAGGTTATAAATTCAGCGGCCAAAATGATGTCGATGTCAGGTGGCCAGTACCGGGTGCCGATTGTTTTCCGCGGACCAACCGGTAGCGCTGGTATGTTGTCGTCGCAGCACTCGCAAAATTTTGAAAACTGGTACGCTAACTGCCCTGGTTTAAAAGTAGTGGTACCAAGCAACCCCGCCGATGCCAAAGGACTTTTAAAATCTGCCATCCGCGACGAAGATCCGGTTATTTTTATGGAATCGGAGCAGATGTACGGCGATAAAGGCGAAGTTCCTGAAGAAGAATATATTATTCCTATTGGCGTAGCCGACGTAAAACGCCCCGGTACCGACGTAACTTTGGTATCTTTCGGTAAAATGATGAAAGTAGTTTTGGCTGCAGCCGAAGAACTGCAAAAAGAAAATATTTCGGCCGAGGTAATTGATTTACGTACGGTTCGCCCAATCGATTATAAAACTATTACTGAGTCGGTTAAAAAAACCAATCGGTTAGTAGTAATTGAAGAAGCCTGGCCATTGGCCTCTATTTCTTCTGAAATTGCTTTTAACGTGCAGCACAATGCCTTTGATTACCTGGATGCACCGGTTAAACGGGTTACTTGCCGCGATGTGCCTTTGCCTTATGCGCCTACCCTTATCGAAGCGTCTTTGCCTAATATCGAGCGTACCGTTAAAGCCGTGCAATCGGTTATGTACCGGAAAGTTTCTTAGTTTAGAAAAATAGATTTTTTAAAAAAGCCGAAATTTTAAAATTTCGGCTTTTTTATTTGGTATAAAATTAAAATGCGTTTTCCTCGCCCTTAAACATGTTGTAAATGGTAAGCATGATAATTTTTATATCCAGCAAAAAAGTCCAGTTCTCGATGTAGAACAAATCAATTTTAATGCGGTTTTTCATCTGGTGCGGCTCCGAGGTTTCTCCACGGTAGCCTTTTACCTGGGCTAAACCGGTTACCCCGGGTTTAATTAAATGCCGCGCCATATAGCGACCAATTAACCGGCGGTAGTTTTCGTTTAATTTTACCGGGTGTGGCCTGGGGCCTACCACCGACATATCGCCCAATAAAACATTAAAAAATTGGGGCAACTCATCTAAATTAGATCTTCTTAAAAATTTACCCAGGTTCGTAACCCGGTTATCATCTTTAGTAGCTTGTTTGGTGTCGGCTTCTTCGTTTACCCGCATGCTTCTAAATTTATAGCAAACAAAAGGTTCATTATCGCGGCCATTTCTTAATTGCTTAAAAAGAATAGGGCCTTTAGAATCTAACTTTATTAATAAACCAATCAGCGGAATTAACCAAGAAAGAATAAATACGATTATCAGTAAGGAGAAAACAATATCAAAAGCTCTTTTTACCACCATGTTAAACGAATCATCCAGGGGAATGGGCCGGAGATTCATGATCGGGATCAGATCATAAAAATCAACTTCTAATTTGCGCGACTGGATTAAATTGGCCTCCGGAATAAACTTTAACCGGATTAAATTATCTTCGGCAAAATCTATAATTTTAGTTACCTGGTTACTGGTAAGTTCGTAAGCCGAACAATAAATCTCATCGATGGCATGGCGCTGCACGTAATCTTCCAGTTCTTCAATTCTGCCTAAAAACTTGCTCGAGTTCTTTGCGTTATCATCAAAATACCCGTAAAACCGGTAACCCGTATCGGGTCTGGATTCAAAGTATTTACGTAATTGGTTAGAGGCTCTGCCAAAACCCGCAATAACCACTTTTTTATAATTTCCTCCTTTAATGCGATGGTATTTAAGCAAATAAGTTAAACCTACCCGCCAGCAAACCATTAATATGGTAAGATAAATATAGGAGTAGGTAAGAAATTCGCGGGAAAAGAAATAAGGCTTGGTAATGTTTAAAGAGGCTTCTACCAACAGGATGTATAAAATTACCTGTTTTATTAAATTACTTACAATAGAAGTAATGCGGGTTACCCGCTTAATGTTATAGGAATTTAGAATAGAAGCTGAGGTAATCCAGGCGAGATTGCAGTAAAGTAAAAGGCTTAAAAACTGAGATTCTACAAAATTATCGAAACCTTTAAACCGGCTTAAATAGCCAGCCAGAGCGGCTAAGTTAAGTAAAATTAAATCTCCTAAAGAATTTATTACTTTAATGTACTTTTCGTTCTGACCTGCCATTAATGTTACGCACCGCTTATTTGCGAGGCAAATCTATTAAAATTATAGATTAGTATAAGAAATGATTTGGTTTAGCAAGAAATGAAATTTTTAAAATGAGTTTGGTATTTTAGGTTAACAAAATTTTGGATCGCCTGAATAAAAGCACTTTCATCAAACCTTAAGGCATTTTTTCGGATAAAATCGGAATTAAATTCTAAATAAATTTCTTCCATTTGCTTAATCGCTTGCAGCAGTGCTTCTACTTTTTGCTCTTGAAAGAAAATAGCCGTACTTTTTTCAATAGTATCTTGCAGGGGAATCATGGTGTTTAGTACCCCACCGGCTCCGTAGGCTATAACCGGTCGGCCCGAAGCGTTAGCTTCCAGTGGGGTTATCCCGAAATCTTCGTGCTGCGGAAAAATAAACGCCCGGCATTCTGCATAAAGCTGGCTTAACTTCGACCCAGATAAGCCACTTTTAAAAATAATGTTATTTTTAGCCTTACTTTTAAGCTCGCTTTCTTTGGTGCCAGTGCCTACAATTAGCAGTGGTAAGCCTGTTTGGTTAAAAGCATCAATGGCCAGATCAACCCGCTTGTAATATTCTAACCTGGTAACCATTAAATAGTAATTCTTCTGCCCCGCAGACACGTAAAACTGTTTACTATTTACGGGAGGGTATATTACTTCAATTTCTCCTTGTGCCTTGTATTTATCTTTTATCTTTTCGCTGGTTTCTTGGGTATTGGCAATAAAGTAATTCGTGCGCTGAGCAGCTTTAAAATCATAGTGTTGCAGTGCGGCAATAACAGAACGTAAAACTAATTTTTTTAATCCTTTAGCCTGCACAAACTCCGCATATGACTCCGGGTACCAGGCAAGCCTAAAAGGTTGATGGCAATAATTAATAACTAAGGCGCCCGGAGCTACTTTAACGTATTTGGCGCAATACGTAGAAGACATTAAAATTACATCGTAAGCAGTTGCATCTAACTGGCGCATGGCCATTAAACCCAACGGAAAAAATAATTTCTTCATTTTATTCTCGTCGGCTGCCAGCTTCTGAAACCAGGAAGTAATAACTACACTATTTTTAAAATCGGGATACGTTTGATCGGGTTGGTAAGCCAGCGTATAAATAGGCGCCTCCGGAAAAGCATCATGGAAACAACGAGCTACTTGTTCTGCCCCACCCCGTCGCATTAAATCATCATGCACAATGGCAATTTTCATCCTAGCAATAAGTTTTTAAGTAGTATTTGTTTTAGCATAAAGTATTGCTTTACAAATGCTTTGTGTTTTTTAAATCTAGAACTGGTTTATTTTATTTCGGAATAGCACCTGGGAGCAAATACCAGAACGGCGCTTAGATTTAGCCGTTTTTTAATTTGATGTTCAAAGAAAAATCAATTGGTTAACCTAAGTAAAATCTGGTTTCTAGCTGTTTTTCAACCGGATATTTTAAAAAACCATTATCCAGGTAAGGGCGTTCTTTTTTCCAATCCATAAAAATACCCCAGGCCATAGAAGGGAGCAGGTGTGCTAAAGGTTTAGCAATTAAACTTGGAAAAGGATAGAAATTACTGCCTCCAAAATGGGCGAGAGAATACCCACTATCGAAACCCGAATCCAGCAATTTTTTAAAATCTGATTTAGTGTAGCCACGTACGTGCGCAGTATTGTTCTGGATAATTGTAGGTTGTTCCCCCAATAACAATAAAAGCCGGTTATGAAAAGAAGCTAAATTTGGCAGCCCTACAATTAAATGACCGCCTTTTTTCAGCACCCGGGTTATTTCATGTAATATCCAGAAAACATCTTTCACGTGTTCTAAAACTTGATTTACAATGATTATATCTAAGGACTCGTTATCGAAAGGCAGCTTATCGCGTTCTATATCTAAGTTATAGACCGTTATCGCATTATCTTGTAAATTTTTAATATACGGAGGATAGTTTTCTACCGCGTATAATTCGGTTTTATTGTTTATTTCTCTTGCGAAGAGTAAGTCTTGCCCTCGCCCGGCACCAATATCCAAAATGGAGGTATTACTTTCAGCTTGTGATATAAATTTTTTAATTAAATGCCTACCGTAATTAAGTTGTTTATCAATCATTACTTCTGGTTAAGTTTCCTTAGAAATTAGATTTTTTAAATTTCAATGATTTATTTGCTTTTTAAAATTAAATACTTAAATAGTATATTACCAAGCATGCAACATAACGGGTGCGCCGGCCCTTTCCTCAATTCCCTTAAATTTTATATGATAATTAGGATGAATGTTTAATAAGAATTTTTGGATTTCTGATGCATGTGTGGCATTGTGGTAAGTAGTTATAGCTACTTTTGGTTTACATTGTTTAATGGTGTTAGTAGCTCCTCTAAGCATATCCAGCTCATATCCTTCTAAATCTGCTTTTAAATAATTAATTATAATGCCTTTATGATAAAATAAGTTGTCAATTGTTTGCACGGAAACTGGCACATTTCCAGTTTTATTAAGCGACGAAGAAATATCATTATTGTCAATAAAAGCAGTTCCTGGATGATCAGAAAGCGCAATTTGGAAGATTTCTACATTATTCAAATGAGTAAAAGATAACCTCATAGAAGCAACAAAGGCAGGCAGCGGCTCTATTGCATAAACTTTAAAACATCTTTTTGCCACCAAAAAACTAAACAGTCCTTCCGCTGCCCCACAATCAACTACTACATCAGTCGGACTAATGAGTGTTTCTGGTATTTCATAATAATGCCATTGTTCTTTATCTGTACTTTCAGTAATAACCTGGTATAAAGATCTTAATGCGATTGTAGCTGGATAGTAAAGGATTCCATCAACATTTTTTAGTTCTACCTTATAATATTCTCCTTCTTTGGTGATATTTTTAATATAGGGTTTAGCTTTTAGGTCACAGGTTTTTTCAAAAACCTTAGTTAATAGTTCAGTTAAAGAAATTCCATTTTTGTTAGTGAAAAACCAATGTTTTGCTAAGGCAATTCTTCTATTCATAATATTAGCCTTTTTCCTATCAATATTAGCTCACTATATTAGTACTATCTCTTTGTCCGGAATTAAAAAATAAAAGAGAATTAAAAAATGCATAGAAAAATATACCAATTTGCCTTTCCAGTATATTTTCGGTTAAAGAACAGAAGATAAATATTAAAATAAAAGCTATAAAAAGAAAGTTGTTTTTTTTATAAGCCATTACCCCAGGCACCAGAAGGCTACTTAAGAATAACAGCAATCCGAATATACCGGTATAAAGCGTTTCCTGAATAAATTGGTTATGAGCATTCATTCTGTTGTCATAAACCCAGGTATTTCGGTCTTTGTAGCAGTTTTGTAAATTTTTTTGCGCATTTCCGGCCCCTACCCCAGAAACCCATTGGTAGTTGGCTTTTAAAATTGTAAAGGCACAACCCCAATTAATGTACCTAACATTAATGCTCCCAACAATTAAAATATTATACTTTTCATAAGAAAATCCTTTACCCTGAATGATGTTTTGGGTATTAATAATCGCTGATTGCGTATACCTTTGTACTTTAGCATTTACGTGATACAACATCACAAAACTAACTATACAAGTTACTACCAGTATCATTAAGTATGTATAATATTTACGGTAAATCAATGCTAGTAAAACTAAAAAGGCGGCTGTAACAAAAAGTCCTACCAGGGCCATTTTAGCGTAAATAAATACAATAAAAAACAGCAAATAAGCGGCGCTTACTATTATTAATAAATTTAAAAAAATGTTAATTTTCTTATGTAATAAAAATAAAAGTGCCAGAATGCCGAACGCACAAAATAAACCAAAATAAGGCCTATGAATAATAACTTTAAATGCTAGATCTGTTAGTGCTTCTGGCGTTATTACAAAACTAGAAACACCTCTAAAGTAAGTAACTACAGAAGCGGCTATGGTGCTTATTACAAACGTAATTAGTACCGCATTTAAATTTTTCCTTTGAATTTTTGGAGATAAACCAATAACCAGCGGGAAAATTAACAAAGGGATTCTTTTTACCAGAACTTTCTCTACTACCGAAAAATCGCCGCCTTTTAAAAAATTTAAAAAACACAATAGGTAAACCGCCAGAAAAAGAATAATAACTTTTTTAAATTTTAGCTCCTTTAAACCTTCTTTGCTGTATAAAAACAACCAAGATATAAAAAGTAAAATAAGAGCAATATTGGTGAATTGAACGGAAAAGTAATTGGTAAAAGGTAATAGCGCTGCAATTAACAGAAGATTAACAAAATAGATGTTTTTGTAATTTTGTTTGTAATATTCTAACGACGCTATCACAGCATTACAAATTTATAATGTTTAACAGTGTTTCAGCGGTTTTATCCCAGTTGTGTTCTGCGGCTAGTTGTAAACCTTTCTCTATCATATGTTGGCGCAGTTCTACATTGTAAAGTAATTTCATCATTGTATTATTTAATTCCAAGGCATCATCAGGGTTAAAAAATAAAGCAGCATCTTTGTAAATTTCAGGTAAACTTGCTGCATTAGCAGCTATAACCGGGCAACCGCAAGCCATTGCTTCGAGGGGAGGTAAGCCAAATCCTTCGTACAAGGATGGAAAAACAAACAGTTTAGCTTGGGCATATAATATAGGCAAATCAGGCTGCGCCACAAACCCTGTAAATATTATATCAGGAAAAATATGTAATGCATCAATCAGGTTACTTATGTTATTATCTCCCGTAATAAACCCTTCTTTTTTACCAACTATTACCAGTTTATAATTTTTAAATTTTTCTTCTTTTTTTAACAAAGCAAAAGCTTTGATTAAAACTTGCAAATTCTTGTGCGGCTTTACATTACCTACATACAAAATATAATAATCGGGTAAGTTATATTTTATAAGTATTCTATTTTGTTCCATTTCTGAAAACAAATGAAATTGATTTTTATCTACACCTAGTGGTATGGTGTAAATATGCCGGGTAAAAGCCGGAAAATATTTTTGTATTTCTTTTTTAGAAAATTCGGAAACAGTAATGATCTTATCTGATAATTGTAAAGCAGAATAAATAACAAATTGCGCGTATATTCTTTTGATTAAACTTAAGGTATTACTTAACGCAATATGATTTACATCGTGAATAATAACAATGCGTTTATCAGCTTTAATAGGTAAAAGCGGCACATTGTAATGGGGCGAAAGAAAGTAATCGCATGGCGGCACTTTGTTTACCAATTTAAGTTGTTCGCCTATACTATATATGTCTGCTTCAAAAGGAATAATCTTGCACTCCAACGACCAATCAAAACTTTTTAATTCGGGCTCATTACCTAACAATATGATGCTGTATTGTTTTAAAATATAAGGGATGGTATTCTGACAAACGGTTCCTATACCAGAGGTATTTATTAAACGGGCATCAATTACGAACAGAGGTTTATCAGGCTTTGACATGTAGATTTTGAGAAAGATCGTCGGGGCTTGTTATAGCAAAGCCAATTAAAAACCAAATGTATAAAAAATACAATTGCACGCCCAAGCAACAAATTAGCAAAAATAAGACAATGCTTCTGTCAGCTAACAGCGAATATTTAGCGTATTTTCTATGAATAAGGAATACAATTGCTAAGAATAAACTTAACCCAATTATTCCATTTTCTACTAACAAAGTAATCAACCCGCCTAAACCCGGTAAATCCCAATCGTTTACTGGCGGAAGTATATCTAAGTACCGCGGATCGTTTCTGACTAAGGAATAATTGCCTAATCCTATTCCGAAAACCGGGTTATAATAAATCATGTTGGGCACAATATAAAAAGCTGCTGTTCTGCCCATTACAAAATTATTATCGTCTGCCCTATCTTTTAACAATACCGCCGTTTGCTGGTAAGTTTCGACGTAGTTATCTGCCACTTTAACGGCAGTGGCTAAAAATACCGGAACAATTATTAAAAAAATAATATACTTGGTAATAGATTTAGATCTAAATTTCAAATATATAATGTAAAAAAGCCAGCCTACCACCGCAATAATTCCCGCCTTTGATTTAGCCAATATAATTACCAGAATAAAAACGGATTTTAGAAAATAAGCTCTCTTATTAACGATGCTTGTTATGCAAAATAAAAAAGCGTAGAATAAACCCAATGGGCCGCCTTCTATAAAATAGGCCCTTAATCTAAGTATGGGTTCAGGCAAATAAGGGGCTGCATCATAAATTATAGTCGCATTATGATACGACAAAATTCCTAAATAATAAAGTATATAAAAAACAATAAGTATTAACGAGAAATAAGCGTTAACCCAAAGCAATTTTTCGGTGATGTATTTTTTAGTATAACCTTTTGCTTTAAAGTAGTTATAAGATTTATAAGTAATTAAAGCAAACGTAAAACAAGAAAGATATTCTATAAACCGCGATAGACTTATAAAATAAGGCCATCTTAAAATGCTTAAACTTTTGTAATCTAAATAAAATTCTTGTGTTAAGTTTTTAATAAAAGTAAGCAGTAATAAAATAGCAAAGTAAGTCAAAAAATAAAGCAAATAACGATTAATAGATTTTGCTTTTATAAGAAAATAAGGCAATACTAATAACGATATTAATTCATTAAATTTTATATTGGCTACTTTTAATTCAGTTATCTGAAAACACAAAAAACAGTAAATAGAAAATAAAAGCAATAAACCTTCACTCTTCTGTATAGTTAACCCTGCCCGGTATTTGGTTTTAATTTTTAAATTTTTAATTTTTTTTATTCTAATAATCACCTAGTTTTATACGTTAAAGCTGAGCTTCTAAAGAAATAATTGTTAATTCTGATTAGAGAAAATAGATTTAATAAAAATCCTGGTAATTAAAGGAATGCGTTTAAATTGTTTACGTTTTATCCGGTTTAAAATAATAGGAAAGTAGCTCAAGTAAACAAAAGGTAAATACTTGGAGTAATACCGTTTGGTAATTTTTAATTTGTTAGTGATGCTATAATAATCAGATAATTCACTTTTGTTGTTTATAGCGGTATTATTACTACCAATGGATGCGCCTTCTTTATGATAGACTACAGACTGAGGACACAAAGCAATAGTAAAACCTTTTTCTCTGCCTCGGATTAACCAGTCTACTTCTTCATAGTAAAGGAAATAATCTTCGGCCATTAAACCAACTTCTTTTATAAAGGTCTTCGGCAAAAACATGGAGGCGCCAACTACATAATGGCTTTGAGCGGGAGTAAAATGGTCGTATTGATCTTTGTCTTCTTCATTCATGCCGATGTGGCGGGAATTACCAGTTAAGGGATTATATTCTCCCATAATTGCCTGAATAGTTTTGGGCTTATGATAGTACAATAGTTTTGACCCTAACATCCCTAATGATCTATTACTTGCGCTTAAAAAGTTAAATTTTGTTACCAAAACATCAATCGAATCATTCGGAACTACAGTATCATTATTTAACAACCAAATAAAATCAGCGTTGTTAGCCAAAGCTAACTTTATTCCTAGGTTATTACCTCCCGCAAATCCTAAGTTTACTGCTGATTTTAATATAATAATTTTAAAATCAGCTATGTTTTTTTCAGTAGATGAATCATCCAGGATTTTAAGTTGTACTGGCTTAGAAACTAAGGGAAGAATCAAACTACTTAAAGCATTATCATCGGATACTTTAACTTCAATTTCTCCTTTAGCCCAATTAATTAATTTTTCTAAAGAATCATTGGTAGATTTATTATCTACAACAATAATATTAAAGTTACTATAATTTACCTTAAGTAAACTTTCCAGACATTCAATAGTATCTTTCCAACCATTATAATTTACTAATACTACTGAAACCTTCGATGTCATTTTGAAGACTTAATTAACTGTTTACCATAAAATAATATCTTACCTAAATCAATAACCGGGAAATACTTATTTTTAAAAATATGATAAACAGCCCCCATAAAGGAGGATTCTTCGGTTACAATTTTTATTTTATCCTTAAATGAAGAACCTTTACCTAAAAAAAGGTCATACAAAGCAATTGAAATTAATATTTTTTTTAATTTTATTAATTGCGCATCAATAGTTTCTTCTATTTCCTTGTCATGAACCTGTTTTTTTAAATTTAATTTCATTTCATATTCTACATACCGCATAGACCAAATACTTTTACTCATACTGGTGCTATGAACACGGACTAAGGCCAAAGATTTTGGGAAGTCTACATATTGAAAATTTAGGTTATTTAAAGCGCATCTTAACCAAAATTCCCAATCTTCTAAAAACTTATATGATTCGTTAAAATAACCTGCCTTACTAAACACAGATTTCCTGATTAAAGGACAGTTGGAAGCAAAAATATTATTTTCAATTAAATGATTAATTACTTCTTTACCGGAACCCGATACATTCGGCATCCAATATTTATTGATTCTATTCATTGAGTACAGCCTTTCTTGAGGAAAATCTGTTCGAAAATAGCGAACAGAACTGTAAACAATATCTACTTCCGGATTATCATTCAGAAATTTATTATGAACTTCAAGTTTACAAATTTCTATAAGATCATCAGCATCAAGTAGTTGTATGTAAATGCCTTTGCTTTCTAAAATACCGGAATTGCGAGCAGAAGAAAGACCTTTATTAGTCTGATAAAGGTATCGAAATCTATGATCATTCTCGCCATAGCTTTTTATAACAGCGGAAGAATTGTCCGTTGATCCATCGTCCACAATAATACATTCCCAATCAGTAAAAGTTTGCTCTAAAAGGCAATCTAAGGTTTTAGATATAAATTTACCATAATTAAAGCAAGGAATAATTATTGAAATAGTTGGCATAGAAAACAAATCCATTTATCTAAAATACAGAAATCAAACTTTGAGTATTTTTAAGGCTTTAACTTTATTATTAGTTAGTAATATACAGGTATAAATACCTGGAGAAAAAAATGATAAATCCAGATTAGTATAATAATCTCCTGCAGCCTCCTTTTTACCTTGAACTAACAATTTAACTTCTTTGCCTACTGCGTTAATAACTTTTAAAGTTATATCACCTGGCTGATCCAACGAATATTTAACAATAGCCTGGTCTTTTATAGGATTAGGAATACAATAAAAACCTGCTGTATTTATATTAACTAAATTATTGCGGTTTAACTGGGATGAAAAATTAAAATTTGTTTCTAAAACTACCATTCCCCCTCCTTCTATTTTATCTATGTTTGTAACATATTTATTCATGCTATTTACATGAGTAAAATAAATTCCGGTTTTACCACTAGTTCCTTCTCCATGATTGATTGAACTGTACTTATAAATATCTACTAAATTACTAGCTTTGATATAAACATCTACATTATTTATTGATTCAAGGGATTTGTTTACTAAATAAATATAGAATTTGTTGCTATTCTTTTTGTCTTTGAAAATTCCTAATAAAACATTATCGTTAGATACATGGGAAATAATTGGCGTTCTTGGATTTAATACTTGATAATTCGGGTATTTATCATATTTATCTTGATTAGTTAAATGGAAGGTTCCCAAATACTCACTATTCATAGTAATAGGTCCTACAATGTCTTTTAAAAAACTGTTAATATTTTTTACAATGAAATACTTTTTAGTAGGCTTACCATTTCGATCAACAAGAGCATCCGAATATTTAAATTCATCTAAGGCGGGCACCGTTTCATAAGAAAAATGCAGAATGCCTTTAGCCCCATAAGCTAAAGGACAAAAAGACATAAATTTTAAATGTTTTTCTTCAGGCTCTAAATAATCTAAATGCTTTGAAGTATTTGTGTAAAACCAAAAAGGCCGGTCATTGGCATATTTTCTAATTTGCTCAATATTCTGAAAATATCCTAAACGGATTGATTTACTTAAAAAAGGATAAAAATCGTATGAAGCAACTTGAATATTAGAAGATAGCCCGGCAGAATCAGCCAAATAAGTTCTTAAATACTTATCATAATCTTTACTTTTTGTAAATGCATAGCCAGGCAATAGATTAACATAAGACATTTTAACCGGGTCAATATTATTAAAATATTTTACCCAAGGTTTAACAAATAAAGAATCAGATATTTGCGGTTCATCAATTAGTCGATATCCATACAATGCACTCCTTTGCGTTGGACTTAAATTTAAATAAAATTTTTTTACTAGATCCGCGGCTAATGGATTAAAAGGCTTTAAATGAAAAAAACGATCGTCAGCAACAATCATTTTCAATCCTAATTTATGCGCCAAATCTAATTGATACATAGTTTCCTGTTCGCTTCTATCTACTGTTTGATACCGATCATCTCTATATCCTGTTAATAAATTAAAATGGGCATTCTTGGCTAATAAAAAAGATAAAGAATCTTTTACATGATCTTTATCCGAAGATAATGATGGATCCAAGTATGTACCAATAACAAATTCTTCTTGCTTCCATTGAGCGGCCAATGGTAAACTAATTTGAATAAACCATATGAATAACAAATGTAACTTCATAAACCGAGTTAATTTGATAAACATTAATATACAATCTAAAAATTTTACATGGTTTTAGTTTGATACTTAATCAAACTTTTTAGAAGTATTTTACCTAGATCTTTATAGCCAATGTTGGCTAATCTAAATAAAGGAAAATTTAAAAATTTAAAAAACCCTTTTAAACCTGTACCAGAATTTCCGCAAATTACCATATAACGTTCAAGTATTACTTTGTGAAAAGCAGTAATAGGAAATTTATTATTTCTTAAATTAGCTTCGTATATTTTAATTAGCCAATTTTTGCTATGCTCAATAAATTCTAAACTTCTTTCTACTTTAAAACCAGCCACCTTTATATGAAGGTCAAACTCTTTTTCGGTTGGTGTAATTCCTAGTTCGCGTAATTGGTATAACAATATTTTTTTTACTGCCTCATCTGCTACTTTAGCCTTAGTAATTGAAATATTAGAATCATGCACTCTGTAATAAGTTAAGTTTTGTTGAATAATCTTAAACTTAGCTATTTCAGCTAACCGGACCCACAAATCATAATCTTCTGCAGGCGGGAACTCATCACGATAAATGATGCCCTTTAGAGCTTTTTTTCTGATCATTACCGAGGATTGGGCAATATAGTTATTAAAAAAAAGTTGTGCTTTAATATATTCTGAAGAACCTGTATACTTTATAGTTTTAACTTGATTATTGTTTGAGTCAATTATAATTATATTCGAACTAACTAACCCGCAATCAGGGTGACTATCCAGAAAATCTACTTGGATTTTAAGTCTGGCTTTTAAAGCTAAATCATCACAATCTAAAATAGCTATGTATTCTCCTCTGGCTTCCCGTAAGCCTTTATTCCTGGTAGAAACTAAACCTAAATTTTTTTCATTATGTATAATTCGTATTCGGGGATCATTAAAGCTCTCCACAATTTTGATACTATCATCAGTTGAACCGTCGTTAATTATTAGTAATTCAAAATTTTTAAAAGTTTGCTGTAGTACACTGCTAACAGATTGATGAATGTAAGCCTCTCCATTATAAACAGCCATTAAAACTGTTACTTTAACTGTATTCATCTATCTATTTTGGAATTAATAATATTTACTTTATCCTGCTTTCTTTCTACATATTCTAAAGCAACGTACTGGTGAACACTGGTATTAACAAAATGTTGCAATTTTAAAAAATCAATCTGATAACCTTCATTCCACTTTTTAAGAAAATACGCTACGTCTTCTTCCGCCGAAATATTATTATTTTCTTCTTGAACTTTATTGCATGGAATATTTAAAATTTTAGCTTTCCAGTACGCAACACCTTTTCTTTTTAAATACAAGGGAGCAAATGTTTGCATTTCTTCTTCCAAAGAATTTGGCGCTTTAAAATTCATTAACGGGAGCATACTTTTGATTTCAAATGTTGAAAATAAATGTCCATCTACCGAAAGGGGATAATGCCAATCCAAAGTACCTTCATCCCAGTTCCAGTAAATCTTATCGTCTGCAATCCCCGCTTCTTTTTCTTGAAAGAACAAAGGTAATGGTTGTTCTTTTTGCAACGTGTAACAGAAGTTTAAATGTTTGCCTAACCTTAGGGAAGCTACATACTGGTTTGTATTAATACTTACAAAATCCCTAATATTTAAAGGCTCAGTAAATACGATGTCATCTACCAGGAAAAAGATTTTTGTGGATTTAATATTTTGAATTAACTGTATTAAATCTTGCCGGAAACTTTGTTCTTTTACAAAATTAAAATTATGGCCAGCTACGCATTTTCTTACTTCTTGATAGCTTTTTTCTTGTTGATCAGAAGATGATCTATATAAAATATGAGTTTTAATTGGTTCTGAAAAATTGTAAATTATACTTTCTAATAAAGCATACAATTGCATCGCCCTATCTTTGGAAAAGATAATTAACTCTACTGATAAAGGTTCTTCTAAATTATGTTGAAAGTGCTCTGGATTAGAATTTAAAACTAAACTTTCTAAAAAGGAAATGTATTTGTTTTCGGCAGCTATTTGCTGACGACCTCTTACCTGAAGATGTGTTTCTTTTAAAATTTTATTTAAAATACGAAGAATAGATGCTTTCATAGATGAGTTTACTTCTTTTTAAACCAAAAGCAACCGCAGCCATATTCTTGCTTATCTGACATTTCTTGGGTAGCATTTGTTATTAATCCGGCAACTTTCGGATCATCAGGTACTAGCGAAAAACCAACTAATTCTAATTCTTTAAAATAACTCTGTATTTGCGAGAAAGAGTAAATACGATGGGCATTAAACATGATTTTGGGCTTACCAACTGGTGTTACAAACAATAATGTTCCATCTTTCTTTAAAACGCGTTTAAGTTCATTAATTGCTTTTAAATCTCCCTGCGGATCAATGGGTTCACCATATCTTCCCAAGCCAATATGCTCAATTACATGCATACAAGATAAAGAGCTTACGCTGTTATCAGCAAACGGCAGATTATGTAAATCGCCATGTTGTGAATCTAAATTAGATAAGTTTAAATGGGCTGGCCTGTAATCATAAAATTTAACAGGTATAAAAGCAGAAAGCATGGTACAAAAACTCAAACTGGAAGATATATCAATATGAAACTCCGGGTTTGTTTCTTTAATAATTCTGGCTGCCCAGGCCGGATGTAGGATGTAATGCCGGTCAAAATCAGTAGCAACTGTCCGGTCGTTCATACAAGGATAAATATTACTGGCACTTATTTCAAAACGGTTATCCGCTAGTAATTCAGTTTTCTTGCGAAACAATTTAAACTCATTCCAGAACGCAGGCGCTCGTTTAATAAATGCTATATTAGCGCAACGTAAAACTAAATCTCTCATTTTAGGTTAAAAATTAGTGGTAAACAGCAGCAAGTTTTAACTTCTGTTTTAATTTATAATTTTGAAAAAACGTAAGCAGAAACCAGGTAAAATTACTTAGTAAAAAAGCAGTAGCAACACCAAACAATCCAAAATATTTAATAAAAATGCAATTGATAAAAATATTAATTAACGATGAAATTAACACATTTTGAACCAGTAACTTAGATTTATTTTGATATATCATTAGGGCAGCAAAAACCTGAGCTAATAAACTAAAGGCAAACCCGAGTACTAATATAGGAATAAGGGATAAGGATTCACTAAAACTTTCATCTATCATTAAGTTTGCCCCTAAATAGCTTATAATACTTAGTAAGAAAAATATACAAATTACACCAACTATTAATTTTAAAGAATTTTGATTTAGGTTGTTTCTTTTAAATTTTTCAAAGATATAAGGATTATAAACACTCAATATTGGAGCAATCAAAAGAGGCTCAAACACTATTGCGAACTTAAAGGCAACAGAATAAATACCTACGCTTGAAGGTTGTAGAAAATAAGCAATCAACCAACGATCTGCTGCAATCATTAACCAGGACGAAAGCGAAGAGAGAATAAAAGGAATGCCCATTTTTAGAAGATCAGCTACCTCCTTTTTCTGAATTTTGTTTATACTGGCAAAGCTAAAATATTCTTTATTTTTGGTTATAATAAATAAAGCCGTTAATAGTAGTACTGCAAAGTTTGAAAATAATATTCCTGATATACCCAACCGATAGTAGTAGACTAATATGACATTAAGGACAAGTACCAGTATTCCGGAAAGTAATTTAAAATTAGTGAGAAATACGGCCTTTTTTTCTAATTGTGAAATTGAAAAAAAATTAAGTTGAAAAAACGTTAAAAATGCTGATAATAAAATTAACGTTATAATGCTAAACGAATTATTAGGTAAAGAAAAAATATTATTATTTAACAAAAAGATGGCAGTTAATGCAAATAAAGGCACAGCTAATCCTATATAGATTAAATTAATTTTAGTTAAAAAAGTCTTTTTTTCTTCTTTATTTAATTTAAAATATTTAATAAAAACGAGTTGTGTTAAACCAAACCCATAGATAATACTCAGGATACTAATTACTGTGTTAATTAATTCTAGTTGGCCAAATTCTTCTGGTTTTAATATTTTAGTGTATATGGGTATTAAAAAAAAAGTAACTCCTTTTAAAAAAATTGCACCAAATGAGTATACAAAAAAGTTTTTTATAACTTCACTTTTTATATACTTCTTTATTAAATCAATCATTAAAATTAAGATGAATTAGACTTTTCTATTGAAAAATCATTTTTATAAATTTTAAATTCGAACTAGTATTCAAATTATTTATTAACTTAAAATCTGTTTTATAGCTATAACTTTTTTAGAACTCTTTGCTTCGATATTTGCCTGTTACTAACTATTAAATTACTTTAAAGATGCCAGTGTTTTTGTGTGCTTTCCACTAAGCTCATGTAAATATTCTGGTGACTTTATTATTAAAAAAATTAATTTATTTGACAACTCTTGAAGTATTAGGTAAAAGGTTATATTATACTATTATTTTATAAAATTATTACCTATACTCTAGCTATAACATTTTAAACTAATTACTTTAAATTTAGCCTGAGTTTTTTAGTTAAATTAGTTGCAGGTTATTTTTGAGTGTAAGCTGCAAAGCTACTATACATTATGGATTTTTTAAAAATTTAATAATAAAGCACTTAAGCTATTAAAATATGTTTGTTTCATTATATAACAAATTATAAATATTAAATCTCCTTTAAAATCTAATACTTAATAATTTAGCTGTTTTAAACAATAATCTTTTGCTCTTTAATTAGTTCGTCGCTTATACCTTGAAATCAAATAAGGTTTAGTTTGCAACAGCTTAAACTATCAACTGTATTTTGCCATCGTAAAAGTGTAAAATTAAGTAATTTCCTAAGGATTTTTAAAATCCTATGTTTTCAGGCGGAAAAAACTATAAATTCGTATTTCATTTATTTTCCTAATGAATCATCCAGAGAATACTAAATCTAAAAGTCCGGATTCCAGTGAAGAAGAAATTGACCTCGGTAAACTATTCGTAGCCGTAGGTAAGGCTATAAGTAATTTTTTTAAAAATTTACTGAGGTTCTTCTTTTTAACTATTGATATAACTTTTGCTAAATATAAAATAATTCTTGCCTTAATTGTATTGGGGGCTTTGTCAGGAATAGGTTATTACTTTTATGTAAAGCCTTATTACGAATCCCGGATGACTTTAAATTCAGCCTATTACCGGGGTGAGTTTTTAGGTAACTCCATTCAGAACCTGGATCGGTTATGCGGTGAAGGCAATTACCGGGTATTGGCTAACCTATTAAAAATAAGCCCCGAAAAAGCTAAAACCCTTCGTAAAATTGAAGTGGATAAAATGATTTCGCCCAACATGAAAATGCTGATTGACCTTTATAAGAATAACGAGGGAAGTCAGCGCCGGCTAGATTCACTTATCTTAAACCACAGCGACTCTACTTTTCAGATTAAAGTGCAAGTGTATGATACTACCACGTTGGTGGGTTTAGATACTACACTTGTTAACTATATTAAAAACAACAAGTTTGTTAATAAACGTATTGCCATCGAAAGAAAAAACTTACTTAACCGCAGGGCCAAATTAGCTCGGGAATCCCAAAACTTAGATACCTTAAAAAGATACATGGCACTAAGTTATATTACCCGAGGATCCGGAAAAGAAGGAACCAACGTCACTTTAAATGACAAAGAATCTGATCCAATAAATGTTTACCGCGAGGATTTCCGGATTTATGACCAACAATTGCAAATAGACCGGCTTTTATATATAAATTCTGAAATCGAGATTATTGATCGGTTTATTACTTTCGGTAAACCTGCCAGCGGCACTATTGAAAAACAAGCAATTAAAGGTGCTATTGCCGGACTTTTAGTTGGTTTCTTATACGTGTTTTACCTTATTCTTCGAGATGGTTTAAGAAGGCTGCGCACTGTGGTAGAGGATTAATCTCATAATCTATAATTTACATACTGCTTTGCTTATTTAATGGAAAGTAAGCTTTAGGCTTCAGACGGATTTTTAAATATTTTTCAATTTTTTAGAAAAATATAGCTCGCTATTACGGCTATTACAATTTTTCTAAAGCCAAACCGCATTTCTACTTTTAAACTTAAAATTTATTGTTTGCAATCAGAGGAAAAGAATATATTTGAAGGTTCGTACCAATCCTTTATTCTAAATTATGAAAAAAATTAAAGTAGGTGTAGCAGGTTTAGGCTTTATTGGCCCTGCCCACATCGAAGCGCTCCGCCGCCAACCGGATATAGAAGTAATTGCTATTAACGATTTTAGCGAAGAATATGCCCGCTCCAAGGCCGATAGCTTAGGCATTGAAAAATCGTACGGCGACTTCGACAAAATGCTGGCTGACCCGGAAATTGAAGTGGTGCACATCTGTACGCCTAACTTTCTGCATTATCCAATGGCAAAAGCTGCTTTGTTGGCCGGTAAGCACGTGGTTTGCGAAAAGCCTTTGGCCAACACCGTAGCCGAAGCCGAAGAACTAGTGGAACTAGCCGCTAAAACAGGTTTAGTAAATGCAATTCACTTTAACCTGCGTTATTACCCATTAATCCGCCACATGCGGGCAATGCGGGTAAAAGGCGAATTAGGCAATGTGCACTCGGTAATTGGTTCTTATTTGCAGGATTGGCTTTTTTATGCCACCGATTATAACTGGCGGCTGGAACCAGATAAATCCGGCGAATCGCGGGCTATTGCGGATATTGGCTCGCACTTAATAGACTTAATCGAATACATTACCGGCTTAGAGATTACGGCCGTTATGGCTGATTTTGCTACGGTACACCCTAACCGGAAAAAGCCAACCAAACCTATCGAGACGTATTCCGGCAAAATGTTGCAGCCCGAAGATTACCAGGAGGTGCCCATCAATACCGAAGATTATGCTACCGTTATGATCCGGTTTAACGATGGCAGCAAAGGCGTAGTAACGGTAAGTCAGGTTTCGGCAGGACGTAAAAACCGCTTGGCCCTGGAAATTTCCGGATCAAACCAAACGGTATCCTGGGTTTCAGAATCACCAAACAGCTTATGGATCGGAAAACGTGATAGTGCCAATGAAGTGTTAATGCGCGATCCGGCCTTGGTTCACCGCGAAAGTGCCGCTTTAATATCTTTCCCAGGTGGTCATAACGAAGGTTTCCCGGATACTTCTAAGCAATTATTTAAAGAAGTATATGCCGCCGTACGCGAGGGCAAACAACCCGCTGAGCCAAGCTATCCTACCTTTGCCGATGGCTTACGCGAACTGGTTTTATGCGATAAAATTATTGAAAGCAACAAAAAACAAGCTTGGGTACAGGTTTAAAAATATAAAAAATTTAAAAAAGGCATATTCTGCTAGTCGGAATAGGCCTTTTTTATGTAGAAGCGGTTTAGCATTCTAAAATCGAGTTATTAAAGGTACCAACTAGTAGCAAGTAGTTATTTATGGAGCTATCCCGTTTTGGTAATGCAGACACCCCCAAAGGCAAGGTTGCCTCTTGTTTTATAAAGGTTTAACAGCTTCACAGTTAGCCCTAATAATTTTAAGTTAGTTATAACGTAAAAAATTTAATTAAACTTTAGCTACCTTCTTTATCATAAAGCGGCATTTTTTACGTTCTAGCAATGGAACCGTATTAATACGTAATTAAATGAATTAATACTTCTGTATCCTTGTTACTATAACTTATCCTTACACTTAAATTTTATTCACTTTCTAACTCTAAACTGTAAATTCCAACACCACTTTCGTAATGAGTTAAGCTTTTAAGTTTGCTCCACTATAAAAAGTCTTATACTTATTTCAGATTAAAAAGTGCCTGGCAGTTTAACTCCGCCTCCGCCCGCTTTATAAGTTGCAGTATTGTAATTCTTTCTATGATTACCCTTTTACTTTACAACGCAACTATTATTTATGTCATCAAAAATCAAGTTTACCAATACCCATAAATCCACTTTTTTTGCTACCACCCGGCTACGGGTCGAAAAGCATTTTCAGGAAAACGCTACTTCCAGGCACGCTAATATGGCCATGTGGGGAAAAACTATTTTTTACCTCACCGGATTTCTGGGGCTTTACTTGCTTATAATTTCTAACTATTTTTCTATCTGGCCCATGTTTTCCTTAGCTATCTTGCTTGGGGTGTTTAGTGCTTTTATAGGTTTTAACATTTGCCACGATGCTATTCACGGCTCTTTTTCTTCTAATACTAAAGTAAATAAAGTATTTAGCTTTTTATTTAATTTGATTGGCGCCAGCCCTTACATCTGGAATATTTCGCATAATGTAGTGCATCATACCTACACCAATATTCCGGGCCACGACGAAGATATTGAGGTGGCACCTGGCCTTATCCGGATTTCGGAAGAAGAAAAAGTTTTTAAAATTCAACGTTTTCAGCATTTATATGCTTTTGGACTGTACAGCTTAGCGTCCCTGTCGTGGGTTTTCCGGAAAGATTTTGTTAAGTTTTTTCAAAAAAAGATTGGTGAACATCCTACCGTAAATCATCCGAAACGGGAATATTTTAATTTGTTTTTTTATAAAGCCATTTATTACTTCTTATTTATCGCTTTGCCCTTATTGCTGATTGATATTACGTGGTGGCAGTTTGTGATTGGCTTTGTAGGCATGCACCTGGCGGAAGGCCTTACCATGGGTTTAGTATTTCAATTAGCGCACGTGGTAGAGGGTACTGATTTTCCGGTACCCAACGAACAAGGCAATATAGAAGAAGCCTGGGCAGATCACCAGATGCGCACCACAGCTAATTTTGCTACTAATAGTAAATTAGCGGGCTTTTTCTTAGGAGGCCTTAACCGGCAAATTGAGCATCATTTATTCCCGAAGGTGTGCCACATTCATTATCCGGTAATTGCCAAAATTGTAAAACAAACAGCTTTAGAGTTTAATATTCCCTACATCGAAAGCCCTACTTTTTTTGCTGCCTTGCAATCGCATTACCGCATGCTAAAGAAATTTGGCCAAACAGCCTATAAAGAACAAAATTCATTAATCCGGGTGGCCGCTTAATGCATAAGTTGGTTTGATCTAAAATTTTAAATTTAGCCTAAATAAAAACCTCTTTATTCTACATAAAGGGTTTTTATCTGGGCTTTTGCCTTTACAAATCCCTTTGCTGTATACTTTGGTTTGTAAGCCGAACCATAACGGTAAATAAACTATTCTGCATTAAAATTTAAATAATACTACCAGCAAAGGATTTTACCACTTCTTGCGGAGTATACTGCGGCGTAGCGCCCTGACAAGTGGCTACATAAGCGCCAATTAAACAAGCTTGGCGTAAGCAAACAGCCAAAGGTTGGGCTTGCAGGTAATTACTCAGGAAGGTAGCTAAAAAAGCATCGCCGCTGCCAATAGTATCTTCTACTTCTATTTTAAACCCCGGATGTTCCAGGTATTCTTCCGAAGATAAAACGGCCGCTCCATTTTCGCCGCGGGTTAAGATGAGCAATGGGATGTTAAAGTTCTTTTGAAGATAAGATAATTTTTGTTGCTCATTACCAGTAACTTGTACCCATGATGATAATATTTGTAACTCCTGATGATTGAGCTTTAGCACATCGGCAAATTGTAACAGCACCTGGATACGTTCCGGGGTAAAGTGTGGCGGACGCAGGTTTACGTCAAATACTTTTAATTTGGCTAGCGGCAAGTAGTGCAACAAGGTTTCGCGGGTGGTAGCGCTACGAGCGGCCAAACTTCCGTACACAAAAACGTCTGAATCTTTTACGAGCCCGGCGGCTTTTGGCTCGTATTGGATGTAATCCCAGGCAACGGGTTCTACTATTTCATAAGTTACTTCATTCCGGTTATCGACGTTAACTTTTACTACTCCGGTTAAATGCGTTTGGCTTACCTGCACGTAAGCGGTACTCACTTGCTTTGATTTTAAAAATTGCAATAAAGCTGCGCCTAAATCATCGATTCCTACGCTGCTAATAACCAGAGGCTCGTAGTTATTGTATTTTAGATGAATGGCAACATTCATGGGCGCTCCTCCGGGTAATTTGCCACTGGGTAACATATCCCATAAGGTTTCCCCGAAACAGATAATTTTATGATTCATGATATCCTGAGTATTTAAGTAGAAAGTTGCCAATTAATGCATTACCACGGTGTGCCCGATTTCTTCCAGCGAAGTTCCCTTGGTTTCGGGCATCAGGCGCCAAACAAACAGCAATTGCAGGATCATCATGCCGGTAAAAATCAGGAAAGTATTGCCGCCGCCTAGAGTTTCGGTAATATACGGAAAAGAAAAAGCAATAAGAGCGGCCATAATCCAATGCGTAAAGCTACCTAAAGCCTGACCCGAGGCGCGAACCTGGTTCGGAAAAATTTCGGAAATAAATACCCAAATAACAGCCCCCTGCGAAAAAGCAAAAAAAGCAATATACACAAACAGGTAAATAGGTACAGCTATGCCGCTAAACTCTTCTAAATAAAAAGCTTTTGCTACTAAGCCTAAAGTTATTATTAAACCTACAGAACCAATAAACATCAGGGTGCGACGGCCAAACCGGTCAATGAAATTTACGGCTAATAATGTAAACAAAAAGTTTACTAACCCGATACCCGCTGAAGAAAGTAAAGCAGAACTTTTGCCTAAACCTACCATTTCGAAGATGCGGGGCGCGTAATAAATAATGGCGTTAATACCCGACATTTGATTAAAAAAGGCAAACAACACGGCCAAAGAAATAGGCGTGGCATAAGCTCCGGAAAACAAACTGGTTTTGCTGACCTGACTTGATGCATTTTGCCCGGAAGCTTGTATCTCCGCAATCATTTGGCTAATGTCGGCTTCGGGGTTGGCGGTGCGTAAGGTTTTTTGGGCTTCGGCTAAACGGTTTCTTTTTAAAATTAGCCACCGCGGACTCTCCGGCACAAACAATACCGCTACCAAAAATATAAAGGAAGGCACCGCCTGGATGCCCAGCATCCAGCGCCAATCTTGCTCGCCGGTGCCGGCGAATAAGTAATTAGATAAATAAGACACTAAAATGCCAAACACCACATTAAACTGAAACATGGCCACCAGTTTACCTCGGGACTTAGCCGGCGCTATTTCTGAAATGTACAAAGGAGCAGTAACCGACGATACTCCTACGCCAATGCCGCCTAAAAATCTAAAAATTAAAAAAATGATCCAGTTAGGCGCCAGGGCCGTACCTAACGATGAAAGCAGATACAAAACGGCAATCCCCAATAAGGTAACCTTGCGGCCAAAT
Source organism: Adhaeribacter swui (assembly GCF_014217805.1). Taxonomy (NCBI): domain Bacteria; kingdom Pseudomonadati; phylum Bacteroidota; class Cytophagia; order Cytophagales; family Hymenobacteraceae; genus Adhaeribacter; species Adhaeribacter swui. The sequence continues at coordinate 4,945,914 of NZ_CP055156.1, read as the reverse complement.
TTATCCGACGGAAAGCCGCCTACAAGTGCCCCCAAAACAGTACCGATTAAAGCAATGGCAACCGTAAAACCATGTTCGAAGGTAGTTAACTGCCAGAGTTGCTGAATAGATTTTTCGGCCCCCGAAATTACTGCGGTATCAAAGCCAAATAAGAAGCCACCCAAAGCCACTATAATTGACCAGAAAAAAACCTTTTTGTTTGACATTTTAAGATGTATGTTAAAATTAGGGAACGCACTTTAGGGATAGAAAAATTATTTCTGGCTTTAGCTATTACCTGATTGTATTTACAAGTAAAGCCAGAAAAATTAAAAATTTAAAAATAAAGACACCAGCCGTATTTTACATTTGGCTAAAAAAAGCAAATTACCGGTTGCTGTAATAGCCCGCCATTGTTAGCAGGAATTTATGGGATTTAAATGGTAATTCGAAATTTTTTAAACCGCGCTGTTTAAGCATTTTAATTTAAGAACTATTAGGGCAGGCAAAATTAATAACAGAAACTTCATTAAAATAAAAGTAGCAGATAGGGTTTGCTTTTAGTTACTTGCAACTAGGCAAGCATTACTAACAAAGCACCCAATTCCGATGAAAAAACTCAGTGGCATTACTTTGTTTCTCTTACTTTTTGGGCAAATAGCACAGGGCCAGGCACGCTATACCTCAGCCAACGTGCATTCGCATAACGATTACCAGCAACCTGTTCCTTTTCATAATGCTTACCAGCACAAAGTAGGCTCTATTGAGGCAGATGTTTTTTTAAAAAATAACGAATTATACGTTGCCCACGAGCTAAAAGAAATTGCCCCAGAACGGACCCTGGATGCACTGTATTTAAAACCTTTGCAGCAGCAAATCCAAAAAAATAACGGAACAGCCTACCCTAATGCGCAAGCTGTATTACAAATATTAATAGATTTAAAAACGCCCGGGGCTTCTACTTTGCCCGTTCTGGTGCGAAAGCTGGAAAAATATCCCGAAATCAAAAATAACCGCACCATTCAAATTGTTATTAGCGGCGATAAGCCCGATCCATCAACCTGGGCTACGTTTCCAGGGTTTATTCATTTTGATGGTCTGCCGGGGCAGGTTTACAATCCGGAACAAGCCAAACGAGTATCGCTGGTGAGTGCTAATTTTCGGAAATACTCGCGCTGGAACGGTAAAGGCAAAATTGAAGCGGCCGAACTTACCAAAATTAAGCAGCTTATTGACAGCGTGCACCACCAAAATCAAAAAATGCGTTTTTGGGCTACGCCGGATAACGAAGATTCCTGGAAAACCCTCATGAACCAGGGCGTGGATTTTATTGGTACCGATGCTGTTACGGAGTTAACCACTTTTTTAAAAAATTACCGCCCAGCAAATTAAAATCTGCTTCGCCGGGCCATTCTATTTATCGGCCCCAATACCCGAGTAACCACCCACTGAAAATAGTAAAAGTCTTAACATTGTTGAGCGGTACCCTAAGCCAAGTTTACGTTGCCGGTAATTATAAAACCTGTAATCCTGCTTCTTTACTGGCTCCGGTATTTACTTCCGGCCTATTTTTAAATTTATAGAAGAGTTTACGAAAACACGGCCTTATTCAAAAAATAATGCGAGTAATCCGAAAATACCCTTAACTTTAAGAAACCTCTCCCCTCTGCGTTAAATTTAAAAAGCAGTGTGGGATATACTCAGAGCAAAAATTTTTAAAATAATTTTAATTTAGTCAAAGGGCATCAATGCTTCTATCGACTAAAAATGCTGTTTCTATGGATAAGGGCGCCGAAATGGAGAGAATAAAATTTCAGATTAATTTTTTACGGTACAGTCGGGGCAATATATTAGTACTTCGTAGTTTAATTGAAGATGCGCTGCAATTGCTCACGCCCCTTGAAGATCAGCTACAAAATTTTAGCCCGTTTACTACGCTTACCCGCAACCCGGAAAAATACTTATCGGTGGCAGCCATCAAAAACGAAGCTCATTTACAAGACAATTTTATTTTATCGCAACAACAAGCCTTGCAAGACATCGATCAGCTTCTTCATTATTTAAAAGAACATCATTAAACCAGTTCGGGTTATACTTAATTTGCCCGTAAATATTATTTTTAAATTTCAGCAATAATTATCCCGATTACTATTTACCGTAGCTACCCCTATGAAGCGCTACATTCAATACGAACCATTTAATATTTATCTTTTTACAGCCGAAACGTGGCAGCATCCGGTGCATAAGCACAGCTACTTCGAGATTATTTTTATCCGGAGCGGTACAGGTCAGCATTTTATTAACGGCAATACCTTTGACTATGCGTCCGGCGATGTTTTTCTGCTGGGTCCGGAAGATTACCATTATTTTGAAATTGAAGAAAAAACTACTTTTTGCTATTTGCGCTTTACCGAAGCTTTTGTACAGGACCCAGTTTCGTTTGCCGGTTCTAACTGGTCGCGCCCCATTCAATTATTATTAAACGCCCCGTACCAATCCTGCGGCAGCCTGGTTTCGGATGCCCAAGAAAAAGAACTGCTCGAACATTTACTTACGGTATTGTTGCAGGAATACGAACGAAACCTGGATAGTTCCTATGAGTTGATTATGAATGGTTTAATGAAAGCTATTCTGGGGATTTTAGCCCGTAATGTGGTGCAGGAAAAAGGCATTGCCACCAAAGATCCCAAAAGTGCTCAGCTCATTGAAGAAATTCTCTCGTATATCAGCCAGAATATTCAACAACCTGATTTATTGCGCGTTGACCAGTTAGTAGAAAAGTTTAATTATTCGCCGGCTTACTTAAGTATATTTTTTAAACGGCAAACCGGCGAGTCGCTGCAACAGTATATTTTAAAATATAAGTTAAAAATGATTCAGCATCGGTTACAATTCAGCAACCGGAGCATTTCGCAAATTACCTACGAGTTTGGTTTTACGGATGGCAGCCATTTAAATAAATTATTTAAAAAATATTACGGGGTAACACCTGGGGAGTTCCGCAGCAAGTTAGCCGAAAAAGCGAAATCCGAAACTCCTGCCCTAAATAGCATGGCCGGCTAAGTGGTTTTATCTATTTATTGGGAGTTAATAAATACAGATAATATACTTGCTCCGGATGCCTGCGGTCGTACTGATAACGGCCAATTTCTTTTAAGTGAACAGTAGTATTGGGTAAATGCGTGGCTTGTAAGGCGAATTTAGAGAACAATGCAGCCGGCAAAGTTTCAGGATTTTCGACGTGCTGCTGATCCCATGCTAAGGCATTTACTTTTTTACCCACTTCCCAAATATGCTCCGGCGACATTTCCTGCACCACATAAAACGGAATTGATTTTAATTTTACTTGTTGCCTTACCTGGTTTAAACCATAAAATTTTTTTAATGGCCGAACCATGTCGCCGAAACGCGGCATTAACACGTAAAGCGCTGCCACATGTAACACCACCGCTGCGATTACAAATTTTTTAAAATTTTGCTGATACCAGATTACCGCAAAGCAAAACGCCAGCATCAGAAACAAGGCGCTAAAGAAAATTAAAAATGCGGGTGCTATTAATTGGTTTTTAAAGGCAAAAAAGTAAAGCAGCACCGGTATACCAATACAAAGAATGATATAAACGATTGCGTTAATCCGAAATAAAATGCGATCAGGTTTGGTAGTGGTTTTATTCTGAAATGCTTCCCACAAATACCGCAGGTAATACGCCGTAAGTAAAGCCAGAGGCATTAATAAAGGCAGTAGGTACCTTTCTTTTTTTTCGGGAATTAAAGAAAGTAAGATAAAACAGCTAATTACCCAGCCGCTCAAAAAACGGTAATTGCCAAAAGAACTTATCCGGCGTTGGGCATACGGAATAGCTAAAGCAGCTACTGCAAAAATGGCCCAAATACCCACTTGCCACGGAAAACTAATATAAAACCAGAAAGGCTTTACGTGCCGGTTTACCCAAGCGGTACTCTCATTGGAAATATTGGTGGCCATGCGGGCCGGCTCCTGGAAGTACACGTAAATGGGCCAGGCAAAGCTTACCACTAAACAAACAATTACCGTAATTAAAATACCAGAACCTTGTTTCCTAAACACTTTAGAGCCGTAAGCCCAGGCATAACTAATTAAAAAGGGCAATAACAAAGCGTAAAATGATACGGGACCTTTACTTAAAAAAGATAATCCCATTAAAAATCCGCTACCAGCAAATAAACCAATACTGTTCCGTTCTTTTTTTAAACCAGCCATAAGCAACCATAACCCTCCCATCATAAACGAGTGGCAGTAAATATCCCAGGTGCCTTGCCGGCCAATGTTAAAAAACGAAAACGAAGTAGCTAAAATTAAACTCGCCAGAAAAGGAATAATGCGGTCGTTGGTGAGCATACGGGTAAATAAATATAAAAAGATTACCAGCAACGCCGAGATACAAGCAGCCGGAAACCGCAGTGCCGCTAAGTTGTACAAATCGCCATCTACTAAAACCGAAATAGCTGTAAGCCAGGTGGGTAAAGGTGGTTTAGCTAAACGGGGTTCCCCGTTTAAAGTAGGTATCAGCCAGGTGCCATTTTCCATGATTTCCCGCACGGTAATAAAATTGCGGGCTTCCATTAACGATGGTTCCAGGGCTTGCAGGTTCTGAAAAAAAGTAGCGTAGAGCACTACCAAAATTAATAATACCTGTACCGAAGTTTTGTGCAGTAAAGAATAAGGTGAATTTAATACCTGGGGCATTTAGTGAAAAGTTAATAAAAAAGTGCCATACCACTGGCCAAGTAAAAATTATTTTGGTACCCGAACAGAAGTTTTTTTCGCGATCGTTTCAGCAGTTGAAACATCAGACAGGTTTATCTCTTTGGTTGGTTCTCGGGAGCCAATTATAAAATTCCGTACGTAAGCCACTACCCCAAATATCTGCCCAATAAAAAGAATGGGATCTAGCCGGAAAACGGCATACGACATAATCATTAAGCTGCCTACCAAACTGATTAGCCAAAAGCCATTCGGGATAACGGACTGATTCTTTTTTTCGGAGTAATACCACTGGTAAACAAACCGTAAAGTAAAAATAACCTGCCCCAGGCCTCCCCAGGCAATTAAAACTCCGGAGATTTTACTGTGCTCCATTAAGTTAGACCAGGTATGATTATCGTAAAAAAGCAGCCAGGCAAAACTAATAAACGGAAAAAGAATGGCTAACCACCGGATAACAAATGGGATATCTTGCCAGAGATTTTTTAATTTTAAATTGCGGAGGTAAATAAAATACGAAATAACCTGTCCGCCAATGATAACTACATCGTTGCGCAGGGCGCCGTACAACATCAACAGAACCGAAGCCAGGATGCTGGTAGTCCAGAACGAACCCGGCGACAATACCTTCCCGGCTTTTTCAGATTGTACCCATTGCACTAATAATCGCGCCGAAAATAACAACTGCGCCAGCAAACCAATGCCAAAGATAAGGTAGTTGGTTTTAGTCATGTTGCGGTTGCAGGGTTGTCTTGGGCATTTGTTCAGCTATCTGGTAGCGAATGTACCGTTTCCGCATCCACCGGAAGGCAAAAGTATCTTGCAGTGGCCCCCAGAGCCGGTTAAATAAATGGTATTTAGAATAACCCGCCAAACGCTCAAAGTGCTGAACCGGGATTTGTTTTACTTTGGCGCCCTGTAATTGAAACAAAGCGGGCAAAAAGCGGTGCATGCCCGTAAAAAAAGGTACGCGCTTGGCGTAAGCCGCATCCATAATTTTCAACGGACAACCCGTGTCAGCAATGCCATCCTGAATCATGCGTCGCCGGAAACTATTCGCAATTTTCGACGAGATTTTTTTAACGAAAGTATCTTTACGCTTTTGGCGGATGCCGTTTACCATCTGGTATTCGGGTAAATAAGGGAAATAAAGTAAAAAATCCAGCGGCGAAGTCTGTAAATCCGAATCGATGTAACCAATGTAAGTGGTTTTGGCATAATCAATGCCGGCTTTAAAGGCAGTGCTTAAGCCATAATTTTTATCCAGCGAAATATAGCTGTAGGCAGATTTGGTATTGCAGATATGCTTAATTTCCCGCAAACTATTATCCCGGGAGCCATCGTTCACAAAAAGCACCTGCGTTGGCATCGGCGATTGCTCCAGAAATGGGTCCATGGCATCGCAAAACCGCACCAGGCATTCTTCTTCGTTATAAACCGGAACAATAACCGTTAAAGAGGGCTCTTGCGTATTAGAAGGAATAAAGGTCATAAAAAACTAAATTCAACACTGCGGGTATTTAAGATCGGTAAAGGTACGTATTAATTTTTTCTTACCGTACGGGTAAATATTTGTTTTGGTAATAATGTTTATACCAGAAAACAAACTGAGAAAGACCAACTTCTAAAGTGGTGGTGGGCCGGTACTGCGTTAGAAGTTCCAGTTCCTGTACATCGGCGTAGGTAACCGGCACATCGCCGGGCGGCATGGGCTGTAAATCTAATTTGGCTTTTTTATCGAGTAGTTTTTCGAGTAAACTTACTAACTCCAGCAAGTGTTCGGGTTTACTGTTGCCTACATTTAACAATTTAAAAGGCACGGCCGGGGCAGCGCTAATTTTGGGCGGCAGGGTAATCAGGCGCGTGATACTTTCCACGACATCATCAACGTAGGTAAAGTCGCGGAGCATGTTGCCATGATTGTAAATTTTAATGGGCGTTTCTTCCAATATAGCTTTGGTGAAAGAAAAGTAAGCCATATCGGGCCGCCCCCAAGGACCGTATACTGTAAAAAACCGCAAGCCGGTAGTAGGTATTTTATACAAATGGGCGTAGCTATGCGCCATTACTTCGTTGGCTTTTTTGGTTGCCGCATAAAATGAAACCGGCGTATCGGTGGGGTGTGCGGTTGTGAACGGAATATTCGCATTGTTGCCGTAAACCGAGCTGGAAGACGCGAATAAAAAGTGTTTTATTTTAAAATTCCGGCAGCATTCGAGCAAATTGGCGAACCCCACTAAATTGCTGGCTACATACGATTGCGGTTCTTTCATGCTGTGGCGCACGCCCGCCTGCGCCGCCAGATTGATAACCATATCAAAAGCCTGTTCGGTGAAAAGTTGGGTAAGGGCGGCGGTATCGGTTAAATCGAGCCTGGTAAAAAATAGGTTTTCGTGGTATTTGCTTTTAACCAGGTTACCGGCCCTCGTGTCGTCAACCTCAATCCCTTGTAGTTGTAAACGCCCCGATTTTAACTCCGGATCATAATAATGATTGAGGGAGTCTAATCCATAAATTTCGTAGGGCATTTTAACTAAGGCCATTACCAGGTGATGACCAATAAAACCGGCACTACCTGTTACTAATATGCGCTGTGGAGCGTTCATGCTATCAATTCTCCGCTAATCCAAACCGAACGGCTAGAATAAGAAATTTTTAAAATTCTACTTTTATAAAGGTGTTTACCAGCTTTATATTGCTTTGCTAGTTAAACCTGTATAATTTAAAAAGGTAATTTATTCATTTAAAAATTATAATCAGATAAAAAGCCGGATTTATCTTGCCCATGCCAAACCTGGAAAAGCGAAATTACGGATTAGATTGCCCGAAGTAAACCAGTTATTTTTTAAATTTTAAGCTAAGTTCATATTGTTCTTTTTAAACGCCTATTTAGATAAAACTAACATGGAAAAGCGAAAAGTAAAACTGTACATTGCAACAAGCTTAGATAATAAAATTGCCCGCCCGGATGGTGCTATTGATTGGCTGCCTGGAGTAGATGAAGGAGAAGATTATGGGTACCAGGAATTTCTGGAAACAATAGATACCTTGCTTATGGGGTATAAAACCTACGAGGTATGCGCTGGTTTTGGCGAAAGGCCTTATCCGGATAAAAATACCTTTGTATTTACCCGTGATGCCTATAAACCAGTTATTCCGGAAGCCGAGTTAATCACCCAGGACCCGGTAAGTTTTGTGCGCGAGCTGCTGACGCAAGACGGCAAAGATATATGGCTGGTTGGCGGCGGAGCGATTAATACCTTGCTGCACGATGCGGATTAATTGATACGTACATTCTGGCATTTATTCCTTTAGTTTTCGGCGAAGGCATTTCTTTATTCCCGAAGGTGCAGAAACAGGAAAATTTAGTTTTAGAAAAATCTAAGGCTTACCCGAACGGAATAGTTATGTTGTACTTACATAAGCAACCCGCAAACTAAACCTCAAATTTTTAAAATTTTTAGAGGCATGACTCTTGGTTAGCTGAATGCATTATTGCAGCCAGGCTATAAACAAAAACTCCCTCCTGGAGTAACCAATCCGGGAGGGAGTTTAATTTTTAAAAATTTTAAATTTTATTGTTTGGCTTCGCTGGCGTTTGGTGCCTGCCGGTTTATTTGCATCGGGTTTGGCCCAGTGGAGGATCCCCGAGGTGCAGTTCTTTGTTTAAATAACTCAAACTTAGATGGTGTGTATTCCGTTGGCCAGGAGTTATTGTTTTCTTCGATGTCGGCCGTTTCGCGATATGGATCGAGCTTCAAGCTTTTTACTTCTTTGGCTTTGGCAAACACCTTGGTAATTTTATTCTCGTTCTTCCGCCAGATGTACGCCGAAATACGTTCGGTTTCTTTGGTGCCATCTACGTAAGTCCATTCTAAAATCAAAGGAGCAACTAAACCACCCACGTTTAAAAATTCTACTTCGTAAAAATTGGTTTTGCTGTCGTATAAAGCTTTTTCTTCGGGCGTTAAACCGGCATAAAATTCGTTAAAGGCTGTGCGGGAAGCCGGAGTTACCGCAAAACGGTCCCACTTGTTGTAAAAATCCTGTAAGGCGGTGTCTTGCTCCACGGCAAACTTGGTTCCTGCCCGGCGGTTACGTTCCCGGCCAATGTTATACTCCATACGTTCCCGTTCTGCTTTGGCTTCCAGGTTTTCAACTTCTGGATTTTTGGTATCCATGCGGTAGTATTTTACACTGCCAATAGCAATATCAACCGGATCAATACCGAAGAACCAACCGCGCCAGAACCAATCTAAATCTACGGCCGAGGCATCTTCCATCGTCCTAAAAAAGTCGGCGGGTGTTGGGTGTTTAAAGGCCCACCGGCGGGCGTATTGTTTAAAGGCGTAGTCGAATAACTCCCGGCCCATTACCGTTTCCCGCAGAATATTTAAAGCAGTAGCCGGTTTAGCATAGGCATTAGGCCCAAACCGTACGATGTTCTCGGAGTTGGTCATAATGGGTTCCAGTTGGTCCTTAGGCAAGCGCATGTAGTCCACAATTTTGTGAGCTGGTCCGCGTTGCGAGGGGTATTTATTGTCCCACTCCTGCTCGGCTAAATATTGTAAAAAAGTATTTAAACCTTCGTCCATCCAGGTCCATTGGCGCTCGTCGGAGTTCACAATCATCGGGAAAAAGTTGTGCCCTACTTCGTGAATAATAACGCCGATCATGCCGTATTTGGTGGCTTCGGAATAAGTACCATCTTTTTCGGCGCGGCCGTAGTTAAAGCAAATCATCGGATACTCCATGCCATTAGCTGCTTCCACCGAAATAGCAACCGGATATGGATACGCAATGCTGTGCTTCGAGTAAGATTTTAAAGTATGCGCTACTACTTTAGTGGAATAGCGGTTATATAAAGGATAAGCCTCCGGACCGTAGTACGACATGGCCATAACTTTTTTGCCTTCTACGTTGGTGCCCATGGCATCCCACACAATCCGCCGAGATGAAACAAAGGCAAAATCCCGTACATTGGTAGCCACATAAGTCCAGGTTTTCTTTTTCGTGGACTTGGTTTTCATCATGTCTTTTACCTCGTCCAGGGTAACAACCTCTACCGGTGCAGTAGCGTTTTTGGCTTGATTCCAGCGCTTTAATTGGGCTGGCGTTAGCATTTTGCTGTAGTTCTGGCATTCGCCGGTTGCTCCTACTACGTGGTCGGCGGGTGTGGTAATATTTACTTTATAGTTACCGAAGGTTAAGGCAAACTCGCCGCGGCCGGTAAATTGTTTGTTTTGCCAACCCTGAAAATCGGAATAAACGGCTAAACGCGGGTACCACTGGGCAATGGTATACAGGTAATTACCGTCTTCGGCAAAATACTCGTAACCGCCGCGACCGCCAATGGTCATCCTATCCGAAATATTATAATTCCAGTTTACCTTAAAACGGAATCGTTCACCGGGTTTTAAGGTTTTGGGCAGTTCTATGCGCAGCATGGTTTGGTTAATGGTATACTTTAGGGCTTTGCCACTGCCATCGGTCAGTTTTTCAATCTTAACCCCTAAATCCTGATTATGGCCCATGATGGCTTTCACGTCGGCAATCGACATTTTTTCCTTCATGCTGCTCTCATCAAACTTTTGGTTATCGCTCTTGGGGTTGTGCTCGTTTTCGTCGAGTTGCAACCAGATGTAGCTAAGTTGGTCGGGTGAATTGTTGTAATACGTAACAGTTTCGGAACCAATAATGCGTTGTTTCTGATCGTCGAGTTCTACGTTGATGTCGTAGTCGGCCCGCTGTTGCCAGTAACGAGGCCCAGGCGCCCCAGAAGCCGAACGGTACATATTGGGGTCCTGGATGATTGTACCGAGTTGTTCAAATTTATTGCCGTGGTTTGATTCGGGATTGTTTCGCAACTGGGCAAATACCGGAACACTTAAACCACCTACAAACAAAAGAGTTAGAAAGCAATTTTTCATTAAAATATCTAAAAGATTAATTCAAAAGATTGGCCAGGCGCTCCAGGGCCATCATAAAAGCAACGCCAAATATGGCCGACGACAAGAATAAATTCCATTCCCGTTGCGGGGCTTTTAAAATTTGTGTAAAAATAAAAGATAAAAATAGAATAACCAGCACAATTATGAGCTGCCCCCCTTCTAAACCGAGGTTAAAACTAAATAATTCCGCTACAATATTGGAGTTACGCCCCAACAGACTTTTGAGGTAGTTGGAAAAACCAAGGCCGTGAATAAAGCCAAACAGCATAGCCATAGAGTAAGGCACCCGCATGGAATTGGCAGACTTTCTTTTTTGAAGAATATTCGTTAAACACGTGATAACGATAGTCACCGGGATTAAAAATTCGATCCAATCAGAAGAAATTTTTAAAAAATTTAATACGCTCAGCGCTAAAGTAATGGAATGACCAATCGTGAAAGCGGTAACCAGAACCAACACCGAACGCCAATCGCGCCAGGTGTAAATGCCGCACAGAGCCGAAACAAATAAAATATGATCGTAGCCTTGCCAATCCAGAATGTGTTCCCAACCTAACTGAAAGTACAATGGAAAATCTGTCATGAATTTCTTTTTGTATTTTGGCGTTAAATTAAAGAGAATACCCCAAATTACCGGATTATAAACTTATGTTATCTTATATTTTTATATTGTTCCTGAATGTAAACGCTTGGCTGCACCCATTTTATGTTAGCGTAACCGAAATCAGGCAAAACGAAAAAAGTAATAATTTAGAAATCAGCAGCCGGATTTTTTTTGATGATCTGGAAAAAGCTTTGGAAAAAAAGTACCAGGTAAAAGTAAATATTTTAAAACCCGAAAATCCCCAGAAGGTGAATGAGCTTATTGCTGCTTATTTAAAGGAACACTTACAACTGCGCGTGAATGGCAAGGTGGTACCGCTTAAATACCTGGGGTTTGAAATAGAAGAAGAAGCTGCCTGGTGTTATTTAGAAGCGCCGCAAAGCACCCCTTTAAAACGCCTGGACATAGATGACGCTATCTTGTTTGATGCGCACCCCTTACAGCAAAACATGGTACACGTAACCGTGGGCAAAAAACGCCAAAGTACGAAACTGGATAATCCGGAAAGCCGGTATACTTTTAATTTTTAAATTTTTACTTAAGCCAGCACATCTTTCACCACTTTGCCGGCCACATCGGTTAAGCGATACCGGCGACCTTGATTTTTAAAAATTAACTGTTCGTGGTCAATGCCCAGCAAGTGTAAAACGGTGGCCTGAAAATCGTGCACGTGCACCGGATTCTTGATGATGTTGTAGCCAAATTCGTCGGTTTCGCCGTAAGAAAAACCTTTTTTAATTCCAGCGCCAGCCATAAAAATAGTAAAGCAGCGCGGGTGATGGTCGCGGCCGTAGTTTTCGGGCGTTAATTTACCCTGCGAATAATTGGTGCGGCCAAATTCACCGCCCCAAATTACTAAAGTTTCGTCGAGTAAGCCGCGTTGTTTTAAATCTTTAATCAGGGCTGCCGAAGCCTGATCTACTGATTTAGCCATCAGCTTAATGTCGTTTGGTAAGTTGCCGTGCTGGTCCCAACCCTGGTGATACAGTTGCACGAAACGCACATCTTTCTCGATCAACCGGCGGGCCAGCAAACAATTGGCAGCAAAAGTACCGGGCTTCTTCGATTCTTCACCGTACATGTTATAAATATAATCCGGCTCTTTGCTGATGTCTAATGTGGCTGGAACGGAACTTTGCATGCGGTAGGCCATTTCGTACTGCGAAATGCGGGAGTTTATTTCTTCGTCGAGCACGTGTTTTACCTGAGCCTGGTGCAGTTGGGCCAAATGATCGAGCATACGCCGGCGACTTAGTTTATCCATACCGCCCGGATTGTTCAGGTAATAAACCGGATTATCGCCGGATCGGAAAATCACACCCTGGTGTTCGGAAGGTAAAAAGCCATTGCCCCACAATTTAGCATAAAGCGGCTGGTCTCCTTCCCGGGCCCTAGATAACAAAACCACAAAAGCCGGTAAATTTTGATTCTCGCTACCCAAACCATAACTCAACCAGGAACCAAAACTGGGGCGGCCAGCTTGTTGACTGCCTGTTTGAATAAACGTTACGGCCGGGTCGTGGTTAATGGCCTCAGTGTGCATGGATTTAATAAAACATAATTCATCCACGATTTTGCTGGTATGCGGCAGCAACTCCGACATCCAGGCTTGACTTTTTCCGTGCTGGGCAAACTTAAATTTACCCATTGCTAACGGGAAAGATTTTTGGTTAGAAGTCATGCCGGTGAGGCGTTGATTGCCCCGGATAGAAGCCGGTAACTCTTGTCCGAATAACTCCTGCAACTTGGGTTTGTATTCAAATAACTCTAACTGCGACGGGCCGCCACTTTGAAACAAGTATATAATCCGTTTTACCTTAGGCGCGAAATGGGGTAGTACCGGTTTGGGATTAGAGTCGGCAAAAACGCTTTGGGGCAACAGCGACGATAAAGCCGCCAATCCTACACCGGCCAAGCTGGTACGCGTTAAAAATTCCCGCCGGTTCATTTGGCTGGCAACTTGCTGATGATGGTGATGATGACACATAGCTGGTATAATTAACGCTTTATAACAAATTCATCGAAATTCATGAGAGTATTGGCAACTACCGCACAAGTAGCTACCTCCTCTTGCGGTAGTTTTTTATTTACCGGGTACGCTCCTTCTTGCAATAATTGTGTAGCCCGATTCGGCGATTTTTTAAAATCCTGGTATTCCTGTTCGTACAGATTTTTTAAAATTTTTAATTCGTCGGGTCTCGGGAAACGGCTGGTTAAAGCCCGGAAAGCGTAAGTAATCTGTTGCTCCGGAGAAGCTCCGCCTTCCTGAATCATACGTTCGGCTAAAATCCGCGCTGCTTCCACGTATTGCACATCGTTCATTAATACCAAGGCTTGCAAAGGCGTGCTGGTTTTTTGTCGCCGCACACTGCACATGTAGCGGTCGGGCACGTCAAAGTTAATCATGGCTGGGGGTGGCGAACTGCGTTTCCAGACGGTGTATAAACTGCGCCGGTATAAATCAGGGCCTTTGCTGGTTTCGTAATGCGTGGCGTTACGGGTGGCTAAAGCTTCCCATAAACCATCTGGTTGGTAAGGATACACGCTCTTTCCGCCTACTTTGCGCGTTAATAAGCCACTAGCCGTTAAAGCATTGTCCCGGATCATTTCGGCAGATAAACGGTATGAGGGTGCACGGGTAAATAACCGGTTATCGGGATCTTTTGCTTTATTTGCAGCAGTAGGTATGGATGCTTGCCGGTAAGTGGCCGACATAACCATGGTTTTTAACAAAGCTTTCACGTTCCAGTTACTTTCCCGGAAAGTAACGGCTAAATAATCCAGTAATTCCGGATGGCTAGGTAAATCGCCCTGGTTGCCAAAATCCTCCGCCGTTTTAACAATGCCTTGCCCGAAACATTGCTGCCAAAAGCGGTTAACCGCTACCCTCGGGAACAAAGGCTGCTCTTTACTTAACAACCATTGCGCTAAACCTAAGCGGTTGCGCGGCATTTTTTGATTAAAAGCCAGAATATTTTCGGGGGTATTGGGGTTCACGCGTTCCTTGGGGGCATCGTAGGCGCCCCGGTCCAGGATAAAAGCGGCACGGGGCTGAGGCAGTTCCTGGTACACCATTACTTCTTCCTGATTGGTCAGTAACTCGTTTTCCTGGCTGCGGAGCTGCTTTAATTCTTTTAATTTAGCGGCATACTGCGTATCAAAAGCTAAAAGGTAATATTCCCGTAAGTAGTTTTTCTGGTCGGCACTCAAGTTAGCTACGGGAGTTTTTAGCAGATTTTTGATTGCATCTTTCTGGCCGGCTAATTCTAAAACTTCTATGGGGGCCAGTTGTCGGTTGTACGCCCGGAACTCATCAAAAGCAACGTTGGAAATAGATTTAATCGAAGCTTGTCCTAATTTAAAATTTTGAATTCCCCAGTTGGCTTTATCTTTGGCGTACAGCATGCTTTGCTGCAGGTTATCGTTAATTGTTTTAACCGGAACTAATTTACCATCCAGGTAAAACTGAATGCCTTGCGCCCGACTGCTACCATCATACACTAAAGCTAAGTGGTGCCAGGTTTTGGGGGTAAGATTTTGAGTAGTTTGCACCTCAATGGCATTGGCCGGGTAAACGTGCACAAATTTTAAAGACATCGTGCCGTCTTTATTTAAACCGCACAGGTAACCGCGCCAATTATCAAGTTCGCCGTTGGTGCGGTTAAATAAAGGTCCTTGCTCGCCTGGTTTTAAAACGTTTACCCACAAACTAATGCTAAAAGGCTCGTACCGGTCGAAGGTTAATTCTTTACTAAACTCTACGCCCATATCGCCACTAACCTGCACTGCCTTACCAAACTTACCCGCTATCGCATTAGGATTCCGGTCTTTGTCGCCGCTGGTATAATGGGCGGTTAAAGTGTTTTTAACTTTGTTTTGGGGTTCTTTTTCATCAAAAGTAAAATGCCCCAGTAAACCATCTTGTTTCGGGAAAGCTGCCGCCGGATTATTTTGCGCCTGAATGAGCCATTTTTTAAAATTTTCTTCGTAGTTAGTTTTTGTTGAGTGGTTTTGTTCCAAAGGCTTTAACTGGGTCCGAATAAAATGTAGCTTCTCCTCTACTTCGGGTTTCGTTAAAATCAAAGTGGGACTTGCTTCGCCGGTGTAGGGTATTTCACCGGTTTCGTTATTGTTATTAAAAAATGCCGAAAGCTCGTAATAATTTTTTTGGGATATAGGATCGTACTTATGATCGTGGCAACGGGCACATTCTGTGCTTTGAGCCAAAAAAGCCTTTCCGAACGTATTTACCCGGTCCGCTACGTATTCTACCCGGTATTCTTCGTCCACAATCCCGCCTTCCTGGCTTTGCGGATGGTTGCGTAAAAAGCAGGTAGCAATGAGTTGTTCACGGGTGGGTTGCGGTAGTAAATCGCCGGCCAGTTGGTAGGTAATAAATTTATTATAAGGAATATTGCGGTTAAACGCTGAAATAACCCAGTCGCGCCACGGGTAAGCATTTCGCAAGCCATCGTCCTGGTAGCCGTGGGTATCGGCGTAGCGGGCCACATCCAACCAATCTACGGCTAAACGTTCGCCGAAATGCGGCGACTGTAATAACCGGTTTACCACCCGTTCGTAGGCTTGCGGGCTTTTATCGGCTAAAAAAGCATCTATTTCGGCAATGGTGGGAGGCAAACCCGTTAAATCAAAAGAAAGCCGGCGAATTAGAGTTTCTTTGGAAGCTTCCGGATTAGGCTTTAAGCCATTTTCCTCCAACTTTTGCAACACAAAGTAATCAATGGAGTTTTTAGCCCAGCTTTTATTCTTGATTTCGGGCAAAGACGGTTTTTGAGGAGCCACCAACGACCAATGCGGTTTGTAAACAGCCCCATCTTTTATCCATTTAATTAAAATGGCTTTCTCCGAAGCACTTAATTGTAAATGCGATTCCGGAGTGGGCATTAAATATTCCGGATCGGTGCTGACAATGCGGTGAAATACTTCGCTTTTAGCCAGATTGCCCGGTACTAAGGCTTTACGGCCCGTATCTTCGCTCTGCTTGTCATAAGCCAATGCCCCATCTAAGCGTAAACCTCCTTTTTGTTTGTTTTTATCCGGACCATGGCAGGCAAAGCAACGATCCGATAAAATCGGTTTTACGTGCAAGTTGTAATCAATTTTATCCGGAACCTGCGTTAAAGCTTGCTCCACTTCGGGCGGTAAATCCGGCTCGTGGCAAGCCAGTAAGGCCAGTAGCAAAAAGCTGCTTATTAATCCGTAAATTTTTAAAAAATTTTTCATGGCACGTGGTTTTATAAAGTGTCCATTCCAAAATTAATTTCAACTTCGCTGCCTATTTTCTGCTGCAACGCTGCAACGCCCTGGGCGGTAACTTTGGTTTGCCATAAGTAAATGGATTTTAAGTTTTTACAATCGGCTAATTGAGATATTCCTTGATCTGTAACTTGCGTTCCGTATAAGTTTAAATATTTTAACCGGGACAGGTTTTTTATAAAAGGAATGGCCGCGTCCGATATAGTAGTTTGATCTAAACTCAGGCGCGTTAAATTTTTAAAATTTTTTAATTGCGCCAAGCCATTATTTGAAATTTTAGTTTCCGACATATCCAGCCAAACTATGTTTTCGCTTAGCTCGGTTAATAAAGCCATGTCGCCATCCGAAAAATTCGGGGCATTTACCATGTTTAATCCTACATAAGCATTATCGTGGCTCAACGGACTTACGACTACCCCTAAGGCTTTGATTTTTGCCAACATAGCCGGTGTTGGTGCTTTTATTTTTACATTCGGAATCTCCGATTCTTTTGTGGTGGTAACGGTATTCGCGACGGGGTTCTTGGTTAAACTGGCTAATACTACTTTTATCTTATCGTATTGGGGTAAATCGGCCACCTTCTTATTAAAATCAGCACCTCCTTGTTCAATCCACCAATGAATTACTTTTATTTCAGATTCGGTAAGCTGGGGTTTGCCTTTTGGCGGCATGCGGTCGTCATCTTCTTCGGGTAAAATCAGGCGTTTATACAAATCGCTTTCTTCGGCTTTCCCGGCATTCACGATGGTTCCGTGTTCGCCACCTTTCAGTAAATGTTCAGGGCTATCTAAACGTAAATCGCCTTTTTGTTTTTTTGAGCTGTGGCATTGGTAGCACTTTTGTTCCAGAATAGGCTCCACCAGATCGGTGTAAACAAGGGCATTTTTTAAATCGGTAATAGGGGGGTGGGCTTTTTTACCGGGGGTTTGCCCAATTATAGCATAAATGGGTTCAGCTAAATAATTTTCTCCGTGTGTTAGGTTGCCGCCATAATGGCCGGTGCCCATTAACAATAAGGTAGCCGTGATAACCGCCGGCCAAAGCAACTTTTCAGGAAATCGACCGCTTTGAATTAAAAAAACCAACCCACTAACAATCGCCAAGGCAATTCCTAAAAACTGATGCAGGTCTACAGCTTCCGGATCGTAACCGCCGCTTAATTTTAATAAAAAACCAGCCAGACAAGCCATTACGGCGGTAATAAAACCGGTAAACCACAAAAAAGGTAAAAACGCTTTAAAAGAGGCAAAACGCGGAAAGCCAATTAATACATGCAAGGCTATAGCCAGCATGATAATACCAATAGGTAAATGAACCACTAAAGGATGTAAACGCCCAAAAAACTGAATCAGGTATTCGCTCATTTCAAAATGATAGTGGTTTAGTGATCGCTTTTAAAGTTTAAAAAAGAAAAAAATTAAAAATTGATGTAGATGCCTAAAAAGCAATATACCAAAAGCAATTAAAATCAGGAAATTATATCGATAAAACTATTGCCGGTTATAAAGCTAAACTAGTTCTATTTCCGGAATAAAACTTTTGTAAGCACAAAATTGGTTTTTGATAGACAAGGCCGTAAAACAAAAAAGGAAGCCTTGCAGCTTCCTTTTTTGTTTTGATTTTTTAAAAATTTACTTTTTCAAAGCATCCACTTTTTTGTTCATGGCTTCTGCTTCTTTGGTTTTACCCATTTGTATGTACACGCGAGCCAAAGTTTCCATGGTGCTTACATCTTGTGGGTTTGATTTATGCGCAGCTTCAAAGTAAGGAATAGCGGCATTAAAGCTTTGTTTGCTATCGGCGGCCATTTTGGCTCCTGATTTTTGCTGATTAGCGGCACTTAACTTACTTAATTTATTATTGATATCGGCGCCTTTGTTATAGTGGTATACACCCAGGTTAAAGTTTGCGTCGAAGTTAGCCGGATCAATTTTTAAAGCGGCTTCGTAGTTCTGACGGGCTTTGTCCTTCTCGCCGGTTTGGTCGTATAAAGAACCTAATACGTTATACAAGTTAGGGTTATTCGGGTCTACTTTAATGGCGTTTTCAAGTTTACCAATGGCTTCTTTGCCTTTGCCAGCTTTTACGTACAGGTTTAACTCTTCCAACATAAAGTCTTTGTTATTCGGAAAAGTTTTAACGGCATCTTGTAACAAAGAAGCAGTTTCGGCTTCGTTTTTATCCACCTCTTTCGCAAAATAAATTAAACGGTTGTAAACCATGGGTGTTTTGTGGTTCATGGCCAACAGTTTTTTATAATTTTCTTTTGCTAAAGGAAAATCTTGTTTAGCCTCCGCAGCGTAAGCTGCATAAACATATGCAGTGGTATCCTGCGGACGAATGTTCTGAGCCATAGTGTAAGCTTTTATTGCTTCGTCATAGCGTTTTTCGTTGTAGGCGTTTACCGCGTTGTTAAAAGCACCGGCATACAAATTATCTTTTTTAGCGGCGGCTTGTTTCCCCCACTCGCCGTCTTTATCTAAAGCAATGGCTTTGTCGTAAGCTTGGAAAGCTTCTTCTACGGCGTTAGGTACTTGTTTACCAAAAATAGGATTATCAATGTAGGCGGCGTAAACTTCTCCTTTGGTAAACCAAGCTTTCGGGTCGTTCGCTGTTTTTTCGTGCACAACAGCTTTATCAATCGAAGTTTTTGCTTTATCTAAGGTTCCGTTTTTTAGGGATAGAAGTGCATTCGTAACTTCAGATTTTTGGGCCATTGCCAACTGCATACTTACCATGGCAACGGTGGTTAACAAAAGTTTTTTCATACAAAAAATGACTCTTTAAGTTTAAGTTAGGGTTTATTAATTTTCATTTATTAAGTCCGGATCTGTTAAATCCGGATTTAATGATTCATCCGCCGGCAACTCCGACTGGTTCAGGACTATTTCGGTTTTGTCTTCGTATTCAATTTTAGCAACGGATGAGATTTCATCTCCTTCGTTGATTTTGATTAAGCGTACGCCTTGCGTAGCGCGGCCAATTACCCGCAAATCACTTACCCGCAACCGGATAGTAATACCCGAGCGGTTGATAATCATCAGATCATCGGTATCAATTACGCCATGTATGGCAACCAGCTTACCGGTTTTCTCCGTAATATTTAAAGTTTTAACTCCTTTACCACCCCGGTTGGTAATGCGGTATTCTTCTAAAGCCGAGCGTTTGCCAAAACCTTTTTCCGATACTACCAGCAAGTTCATATTAGGGTCGCTTACGCAAACCATGCCCACCACTTTATCCTGTTCGTTAGCTAAGGTAACGCCTCTTACACCGGCGGCATTCCGGCCCATGGAACGCACTTTGTCTTCGTTAAACCGCACCGCCCTGCCGGACTTAAGCGCCATAATAATATCGTTAGAGCCATTTGTTAAACGCACATCTAACAAACGGTCGCCTTCGTTGATGGTAATAGCGTTGATACCGTTTAAACGAGGGCGGGAATAAGCCTCTAACGGCGTTTTCTTAATGGTACCTTGCTCAGTACAGAATATGAGGTAATTATTTAAAACGTAATCTGGATTTTTTAAATCGTGCACGTTTATGACTGCCCGTACTTTATCTTCTTTATCAATATTAATTAAGTTTTGAATGGCACGGCCTTTAGCGGTTTTGCTGCCTTCCGGAATTTCGTAAACTTTTAACCAGAATACCTTACCCGATTCGGTAAAGAGCAGCATGTAGTTATGCGTGTTGGCAATAAATAAATGCTCGGTAAAATCGTCTTGCTTAGAAGCGGCCACCCCACGAGAACCAACCCCACCCCGGCTCTGGCTACGGTACTCCGTTAAAGCGGTGCGTTTAATATAGCCTTCGTGCGAAATGGTGATTACCATGCTCTCGTCCGGAATCATGTCTTCCATGGAGAAGTCGCTCGACGACATTTCGACACTAGTGCGCCGCGGATCGCCGTAACGGTCACGAATATCAGTGAGCTCGTCTTTAATAATTTGCATGCGCAGCTCTTCGCTGGCCAGAATTGCTTCTAAATGCGTTATTAACTGCTTAATTTCTTCGTATTCCTTAACAATTTTATCGCGTTCCAGACCAGTTAAACGCTGCAAACGCATTTCCAGAATAGCTCTGGCCTGAATTTCGGTTAATTGAAAACGTTCAATTAATCCAGCCCGGGCTATATCCGGATCGCGGGAAGAGCGGATTAAATTAATAACTTCGTCGAGGTTGTCCAGGGCAATTAATAAACCTTCCAGAATATGAGCGCGTTTTCTGGCTTCGGCCAACTCGTACTCGGTCCGGCGAATAACTACTTCGTGGCGATGCTCTACAAAGTACCGGATTAATTCTTTTAAATTGAGGGTAAGCGGCCGACCGTTTACGAGCGCCACATTGTTTACCCCGAATGAAGATTGTAATTGGGTGTATTTATAGAGGTTATTCAGAACCACATTAGGCATAGCGTCTCTTTTGAGATCGTATACCACTCGTAATCCATCCCGGTCCGATTCGTCCCGTAAGTCCGAAATACCTTCTATTTTTTTCTCGTTAATTAAAGAAGCGGTTTTTTCGATCATGGCCGCTTTATTTACCATGTAAGGTATTTCGGAAACCACAATTTGCTCTTTACCCGAAGGCGTAGTTTCAAAGGTAGCTTTGGCCCGCACAATTACCCGGCCCCGGCCGGTTTCGTAAGCAGAGCGTACGCCTTCGTAGCCATATATAATACCACCCGTCGGAAAATCCGGGGCAGTAATGTATTGCATTAAATCAGCAACAGTAATATCGTTATTATCAATATAGGCAATGATGCCGTTTACCACTTCGTTCAGGTTGTGCGGAGCCATATTGGTGGCCATACCAACCGCAATACCCGAAGTACCATTTACTAATAAGTTAGGCAATTTGGCCGGCATAACGCTAGGCTCTTTTAAAGAATCGTCGAAATTTGGAACAAAATCAACGGTATTTTTTTCCAGATCGTCCAGTAATTCATCGGCAATTCTTTTTAAGCGGGCTTCGGTATAACGCATAGCCGCCGGAAAATCGCCATCGATGGAACCAAAGTTACCTTGCCCATCCACCAACGGGTAGCGCAAAGACCAATCCTGGGCCATCCGCACCATGGTATCGTACACCGAGGAATCGCCGTGCGGGTGGTATTTTCCTAATACTTCGCCCACAATACGGGCTGATTTTTTGTAGGGTTTGTTGTAAGTAACCCCCAACTCCGACATACCGTACAATACGCGGCGATGCACCGGCTTAAGACCATCACGTACATCGGGTAAGGCCCGGGAAACAATCACCGACATGGAATAGTCGATGTACGCTCCCCGCATTTCATCTTCAATATTTATGGGTATTATTCGTTCGCCTTCAGTCATTTTATGCTAAAAAGTAGTGTCATGTATAGAAAACCATGGCCTGCAAGTTACAGAAAAATTAAGCTATTTTACCATTTTTGTTAAGGCTTCTTCTTTTTGAAATCGGGCTTTTCCTTTAATTCCTTCGGTACTCCTTCCCCAATATGCGGGTTTTGTTTCTTCCAAAGCGGTTGTCCCCGGTAAATTTTACCGCCATGGTGGTGCACTTTCCGGACAGCGCACGAAGCAATCGGGCAACTGGGCCGGCAACCGGAAAAAAGGAGTAGTACGATTAATAAGATTCCCAAGCGGGAGCGAAGAAACATAGCAGCAGCAGTTAACTTAACCAAAGTATTTTAGTAGGAGCAATAAGGCAAAACTAAGATTTAGTTGAGTTGCAAACTAAAAACTTAAGCTATTAACGATCATTTTTCTATTTTATTTAACAGACATTCATGTATATTTAAAACAACACTTAGTCCATTATAATTCAGATAGGTCTTGTTTTTAACCTATTGTAAGAGCAAATGCGTTGGTAACAAATTTTAGAAATTAAGATGTAAGCGAACAATCTTAAATACTATACTTATTAAATTCCCTGCAAAATCCGGCGAATTTCGTTGGCTTCTTTCATGAGCGTATAGCTGCCGGTTTCATCTTGCTGATCAATGATTTTTTTAAAAATTTGCAATTTTTCGATATAACTGGTTAAGGCTTCCGAAATGTTTTTGCCATTCTGGGTAAAGATGGGAGCCCACATTTCCGGTGAACTTTTGGCTAAGCGCACGGTAGAAGAAAAACCGCTACCCGCCATATCAAATATATTTTGTTCGTTCTTTTCTTTGTCCAGCACGGTAATGCCTAAGGCAAACGAACTAATGTGGCTTAGGTGCGATACGTAGGCTAAATGCAAATCGTGCGAAGCAGCATCCATGTAGCTAATTCGCATTTCTAATTTTCGGCAGAGTTCCTCCACCATTTGTACGGCTTCGGGGTTGCTGTTTTCTTTTTCGCAGATAATCATGGTTTTGCCGGGTAACAACGACGCAAAAGCTGCTTCCGGTCCGGTATTTTCGGTACCCGCAATGGGGTGAACCGCCACAAATTGTTTTCTTTTCGGATGGTCCTTTACTGCCGTACAGATTAATTCTTTGGTAGACCCTAAGTCGATAACTACTCCTGCGGGCGAAATCAAATCCAAAACCTGGGGCAGCAAAGAAACGATGGCATTAACCGGTGTGGCCAAAACAATTAAATCTGCTTGGGCAACGGCGGCTTTTAGAGGTAAAATTTCCTGTACAATGCCCAAATCCAAAGCTTTTTGGGCATGTTCCGGATTAGAATCTACCCCAATTACCGTTAAACCTGGAAACTTATCTTTTAAACCAAGGGCAAAAGATCCACCCAATAAACCAATTCCTACAATACAAAGTCGCATTTTACTTATTACGAATACCAGAGCGGCATTTAGTTTTAAAATCGCCAAAGTAACACATTTACTTACTAAATCTTAATTAAAAATGGTTTTACCTGCTAAAAACAAATTCCAGCATGATATTTTCTTCATCAGTAAGAAAGACTTTGTTTGTATTTTGGCAAGTAAATTGCGTAATAATTAGGGCAGGTACTGTATTATTTCAATTAAAGACGAAAGAGTAAATTTTACCCGTAATTCTAATTTTAACCTGAGTTGGTTACACCGGCACTCTTGCTGGTAAAATAAACCAGGTTAAAGTTTTACATAAAATTTACAAACAAATTAGAACCAAAACTTTGCTTTTTTAGTATTTTAATTACATTTGCACCGAATTAAAAAAAATGGAGAAATATTATTCTTACACTTTAGCAACATCTACGCTACCCAGCCTTCCGGTAGCGGCGGTTGTGGCGTCTCCATTATATAGGCCTGCTTGTAAACAGGTATTCCCCGTAAGGGCGTAGTCTGTTCCAGGGTAACTTACGCAGTAACCCGTTTTCCAATCTCTTTTTATTTTACCATTTTTTTAAAAAATCTTTTAGCAGGATTACTTCCTTTAATTCTTTTATAATCAACATGATAATGATTGAAGATAAAAAAACTGATGTTCCTCTGGTAACTTCTTTGCCAGTAGCCGACGATCAGTTTATTATAAGAGTGGCAACCGCCGCCGATACCATATGGGCGCAAACTATTTGCGACGAAATGGAAGCTTCAGCTAAATCCCGGGGCACGGGCATTGCCAAACGCTCGCCGGAATACATAAAATTAAAAATGCTGGAAGGCAAAGCCGTAGTGGCCCTTAGCAAAGACGGGGAATGGGCCGGTTTCTGTTACATCGAAACCTGGGGTCATGGCGAATACGTGGCTAATTCGGGCTTAATTGTATCTCCCAACTTCCGTAAAGGCGGATTAGCGAAGCGTATAAAACAAGAAGTTTTTGCGCTATCCCGGAAAAAGTACCCGGACTCTAAAATCTTTGGCTTAACTACCGGTTTGGCCGTGATGAAAATTAACTCGGATTTGGGTTATCGTCCGGTTACTTACTCGGAACTTACCGACGACGAAGAATTCTGGAAAGGATGCCGGAGCTGCGTAAATTTTGAAATTTTAACATTAAAGGAGCGCAAAAACTGCTTGTGCACCGCTATGCTTTATGATCCGGCCCAGGAAAGGGAACGCAAAATAAAAAATCTGCTCAGCGACTCCGAAGAATCTTCTTCTGATTTATAATACCCGCGAGAGCAGCCCACAAAGCTGCTCTTTTTGTATTCTTAAAATTAATAATTTTTAAAAATAATTTTTATATCTGATTTTCAACAAAATAACACGAATGAAAAAAGTAGTTTTAGCTTTTAGTGGTGGCCTGGATACCTCCTATTGCGTTAAATATTTAGCTGAATCCTTAAACCTGGAAATTCACGCGGCCATTGTAAATACCGGTGGTTTTAACGAAGCCGAACTAAAGGAGATTGAAAGAAGAGCCTACGCTTTAGGCGTTAAATCATTTGCTGTTCTGGACGAAACAGATAATTACTACGATTCATGCATTAAGTACCTGATTTTTGGCAATGTTTTAAAAAACAATACCTATCCTCTGTCGGTAAGCGCCGAGCGGGTATCGCAGGCGGTAGCTATTGCCAATTACTGCAAACAAGTGGGCGCCGATTACGTGGCGCACGGCAGCACCGGTGCCGGTAATGACCAGGTGCGGTTCGATATGATTTTTAACATTTTAATTCCGGAAGTTCAAATTTTGACTCCCATCCGGGATAATAAGTTATCGCGCCAGGAAGAAATCGACTTTTTGAAAAGCCACGGCGTAGAAATGAACTTTGAAAAAGCCAAATACTCCATTAATAAAGGGTTATGGGGTACCTCGGTAGGTGGCGCCGAAACTTTAACTTCTTATGGCTATTTGCCCGAAGAAGCCTGGCCCACGCAAGTTACCAAACAAGATGCTGAAGAAGTGACGCTAACCTTTGTAAACGGCGAACTAAAAGGTATTAACGAAGAAGTTTTTGAAAATTCGGTTACCGCCATTCAGAAACTCACCGAAATTGCTGCTCCATTTGGTATTGGCCGCGATATTCACGTGGGCGATACTATTATTGGCATTAAAGGCCGCGTTGGTTTTGAGGCCGCTGCTCCTATTTTAATTATTAAAGCCCACCATGCTTTAGAAAAACACGTGCTAACCAAATGGCAATTATATTGGAAAGATCAACTGGCGGTGTGGTACGGTAATCTGCTGCACGAAGGTCAGTTTTTAGATCCGGTAATGCGCAACATCGAGAAATTCCTGGCCGATACGCAAAGTACGGTTACCGGTAAAGTAACGGTTGCTTTAGCGCCTTATCGCTACCACGTGGTTGGTATTTCTTCTGACCATGATTTAATGTCGTCGAAGTTTGGTTCTTACGGCGAGATGAACAATGCCTGGACCGGCGAAGATGTAAAAGGTTTCTCCAAAATTTTTGGTAATCAAACCATGATTCATCATAAAGTAAACAGCCTTTAAGATGAATGAGCAAAAAATAAAAGTAGGCATTGTGGGGGCCGCTGGATATACCGGCGGAGAACTTTTGCGCTTGCTCATTTTTCATCCGCAGGTTACCATTGTTTTTGCCCATAGCAACAGCAGTGGCGGCAAACCCGTGGCTTCGGTGCATACCGATTTAGTGGGTGAAACCGACCTGGCATTTAGCCAGGAGATGACCGGCGATATTGACGTGTTATTTTTATGCTTAGGCCACGGAGTTTCGCAGAAGTTTTTAGCGCAGCAATCTTTCCCCGCCAGTATAAAAATAATCGACTTAAGTCAGGACTTCCGGGTAAATCCTACGTTTGGGGATCGGGAATTTACTTATGGTTTGCCCGAACTGGGCGCCGATAAAATCCGGAAGGCGCAGAACATTGCCAATCCGGGTTGCTTTGCCACGGCCATGCAGTTAGCTTTACTCCCTTTAGCGGAGCAAGGATTACTGCATTCGGATGTACATATCAGCGGCATAACCGGCTCTACTGGGGCGGGACAGAGTTTTTCTGAGACCAGCCATTTTAGCTGGCGCGATAGCAATGTTTCGGCTTATAAAGTTTTAAATCACCAGCATTTAAACGAAATGCGCCGGACCTTGGGAACTTTGCAAATCAACCAAGCTATTCCCCGCATTAACTTTGTGCCCTACCGCGGCAATTTTACCCGTGGTATATTATGCACCTCCTACTTAACATGTAACTGGAGCCTCGAAGAAGCTTACGAAAACTACAGGCGGTTTTACCAGAATGCCGCTTTCACCCACGTCACGAATAAAAATCCGCACGTGAAGCAAGTGGTAAATACAAACAAATGTTTGCTCTACCTCGAAAAACACGAAGATCAATTGGTTATTATCAGCTTAATTGATAACCTTTTGAAAGGAGCTTCGGGGCAGGCAGTTCAAAACATGAACTTGCTTTTTGACTTGCCGGAAACAACTGGACTGTTGTTAAAGCCATCCGGATTTTAAGGAAGTTGTAGGTTTATTTTTTAAAATTTTAAAATTCTGGTAAAATGAAATTATTCGATGTATATCCACTTTTTGATATTACTCCGGTAAAGGCTCAAGGATCTTACCTGTGGGACGAATCGGGCACCAAATATTTAGACCTTTACGGCGGCCACGCGGTTATTTCTATTGGCCATAGCCATCCGCAATACGTGCAAAAAATTACGGACCAGCTAGCGCAAATTGGTTTTTACTCTAATTCTGTTAAAATTCCGCAGCAAGAAGAACTGGCTACGAAGCTGGGGGAACTATGCGGTTATCCCGATTACAATTTATTTTTAATAAACTCCGGTGCCGAAGCCAACGAGAATGCTTTAAAAGTAGCCTCATTTTACAACGGACGAAAAAAAGTTTTAGCCTTTACGAAAGCGTTTCATGGCCGTACTTCGGCTGCCGTGGCCATTACGCCCGATCCCTCTATTTTGGCTCCCTTAAATGCCAATCATGAAACTGTGTTTTTGCCGTTTAATGACCTGCAAGCACTAAAAAATTTAAAAAACCCGGAAGATATTTGCGCGGTAATCATTGAAGGCATTCAAGGTGTGGGTGGCGTAAATATTCCTTCACCGGAGTTTTTGCAGGCACTACGTACTTTCTGCGATGCGCATAATGCTGTATTAATCCTCGATGAGATTCAATCGGGTTATGGCCGTTCGGGTAAATTCTTTGCCCACCAACACAGCAACGTGCAGGCCGATATTGTAACAGTGGCGAAAGGTATGGGCAACGGTTTTCCGGTAGCGGGCGTGTTAATTCATCCCAAGTTTCAGGCAAAACACGGTATGTTAGGCACCACCTTTGGGGGGAATTACTTGGCTTGTGCGGCCGCTATTGCGGTGTTAGATGTAATTAAAGAAGAAAATTTATTGGCGAATGCCGCCGAAATGGGCAACTACCTAATGCAAAATCTTAGCGGCTTTGATGGAATTGCCGAAATACGCGGTCAGGGCTTAATGGTTGGGGTAGAATTACCGGATAATGCCGCTCCTATCCGCAAACAATTACTGGAAGAGCATCATATTTTCTTGGGTTCTTCTTCAAATAAAAATACCATCCGTATATTGCCGGCCTTAAACCTGCAAAAACAAGAAGCTGATTTATTCCTGGACGCTTTTCAGGCGGTATTGGCAAAAACCTACGCACTATGAGAAATTTCACTTCGGTAGCCGATGTAACCGATATAAACGCTTTAGTAAACGAAGCTTTAGAATTAAAGAAAAATCCCTTTGCTTATTCGCAATTAGGTAAACAGAAAACTTTAGGTTTAATTTTCTTAAATCCGAGTCTACGCACCCGCTTAAGTTCCCAAAAAGCCGCTACTAATTTGGGCATGGAAGCCATTGTGATGAATATTGATAAAGAAGGCTGGGCCTTGGAAACCCGGGATGGGGTAATCATGAATGGTACCACCGTAGAACATATCCGGGAAGCGGCCGGGGTAATGGGTCAGTATTTTGATGTGTTGGGTATCAGGTCTTTTCCGGGATTACAAAACCGCGATGAAGATTACAGTGAAGATATTCTGCAAAAGTTTATTCAGTTTGCGAAAATTCCGGTGGTGAGTCTGGAATCGGGCACCCGCCACCCGCTGCAAAGCTTAGCCGATTTAATTACTATTACTGAGCATAAAATTAAAGCCCGACCCAAAGTGGTTTTAACTTGGGCGCCGCACGTAAAAGCTTTACCCCAGGCCGTGCCTAATTCCTTCGCCGAATGGATGAGCCAGGCTGACGTTGATTTTGTGATAACGCACCCCAAAGGTTATGAGCTAGCTGAAGAATTTACCACAGGAGCCACCATTACGCATAACCAGGAAGAAGCGTTGGAAAACGCTGATTTTATCTATGTTAAAAACTGGTCGGCTTTTCATGATTATGGCAAAATTCTGAGCACGGACGCTGCCTGGCTTCTTACTAATGATCGGCTGAAAACAACCAACCAGGCCAAAGTAATGCACTGTTTACCAGTGCGCCGCGACCTGGAACTTTCGGCGGAAATCCTGGATGGGCCAAATTCTTTAGTTATTCCGGAAGCGGCGAACCGGGTGTTTGCGGCACAGGTGGTTTTAAAGAAAATACTGGAAGCAAATTTTTAAATTTTGGTAATGCAACCACTTTATATTATTAAAATTGGCGGCAATATTATTGATGCCGAAAGTAAATTAAGCCACTTCTTGCAGCATTTTTCGCAAGTACCCGGCGCCAAGATATTAGTTCACGGGGGCGGAAAAATAGCGACGGAAGTAAGTAAGGCTTTGGGCATAGAACCACAGTTAATTGATGGTCGCCGGATAACCGATGCCGGTTCTTTAAAGGTGGTTACTATGGTTTACGCCGGATTAATTAACAAAAACATTGTAGCGCAGTTACAAGCAAATAAATGCAATGCCATTGGATTAACCGGCGCCGATGCAAATTTAATTCCGGCAAAAAAAAGACAGATAGGTGCCATTGATTATGGCTTTGTTGGCGATGTTGAATCCGAAAGAGTTAATGCTACTATTCTGAAATCTATCTTGAGTGCTGGTTCAACCCCGATTGTAGCTCCTATTACTCACGATGAAGCCGGTAATTTACTTAACACCAACGCCGATACCATTGCCTCTACCCTGGCGGTTGCCTTGGCTAAGTCGTATGCAGTAAGCTTAATTTACTGCTTCGAGAAAAAAGGAGTTTTGCGGGATGTGAACGACGATAATTCGCTAATCCCTGAAATTACCCCAACTAAATACCAGGAGTTGCGGGAGAATGGGATTATTGCCCAAGGTATGATACCCAAAATGGATAATGCCTTACAAGCTTTACAATCCGGGGTAAAAGCGGTGCACATTGCGCATGCCGATGATGTATTAACGATTACTAACCACAAAGAGCCGGCGGGTACGGTCCTGCACTTGTAAATGCTTCATTTAAAAGGATCACAAGGTTGAAGGTAGTTTTTACCTTATCTCAATTTTTTAAATTTTTAAAATTTTAGGAATGTCTTCTGCTACTAATCAAAACAACATAGCCATTTTGGGTGGCGGCAATATCGGAATTGCTTTGGCCAAAGGTTTGGTAAAATCCGGTAAATACGAATCAAGTCAGGTTACAATTACCCGCCGGAACGTACGTTCGCTGCAAGAATTATCCAGCCAGGGTTTTCAGGCTA
The DNA here is from genome assembly GCF_014217805.1 of Adhaeribacter swui. Classification (NCBI taxonomy): domain Bacteria; kingdom Pseudomonadati; phylum Bacteroidota; class Cytophagia; order Cytophagales; family Hymenobacteraceae; genus Adhaeribacter; species Adhaeribacter swui. The sequence continues at coordinate 4,915,863 of NZ_CP055156.1, read as the reverse complement.
CGGATAATAATTCGCTGGCCGTTCGGCAATCTAGCGTAGTAGTAATTGCGGTTTTACCTCAGCAATTGGATACTTTACTGGATGCTATCCGGGAAGAAGTAAATCCTGAAACCCACGTGTTAATTTCGGTAGCTTCGGGGGTTACCGTAGCCGATATTACCAACCGTTTGGGTAAACCGGTGCAGGTAGTACGAGCCATGCCCAACACCGCCATTGCAATTCAGGAATCCATGACTTGCCTGGCCTCCAACAATGCTTCCAAAGAAAACATGGCCTTGGTTAAAGAGTTGTTTGATACGGTAGGCGAAACCATTGAAATTCACGAAGAATTAATGACCTCGGCTACGGCTTTATGCGCCTGCGGCATTGCGTTCTTTCTCCGTTCCATCCGGGCGGCCTCGCAAGGTGGTACCGAAATTGGTTTTCACGCGGCGGAAGCCTTACACATGGCGGCGCAAACCGCCAAAGGAGCGGCCGCTCTGTTATTAGCTACCGGTAACCACCCGGAAGGCGAAATTGATAAAGTTACCTCGCCTAAAGGTTGCACCATTGCCGGCTTAAACGAAATGGAACACGCGGGCTTCAGCTCGGCCATGATTAAAGGCATTCGTTTATCGGCCATAAAAGCCGGTGATTTGTACGTAAAATCAAACTAAAACAGAAAACTTCCGGATTACCTGATCCGGCAAAATTGCTACATGCCACAAGATAGCCTTTACGAGGAAGCGGTTCAATTATTAAAATCTTTAATTGCGACGGAATCGTTTAGCCGCCAGGAAGAAAATACTGCTGACATTCTTCATAATTTTTTTAAAAAAAATAACATTGAAACGCATCGCGAACGCAACAATCTGTGGGCATTTAACAAACATTACCATCCAAATAAACCAACCATCCTGCTTAACTCGCACCACGATACCGTAAAACCCAACAAGGATTGGACGAAAGATCCGTTTACGCCTATTGTGGAAGAAGATAAGCTGTATGGTTTAGGTAGCAACGATGCCGGCGGGTGCCTGGTAGCATTACTGGCAACTTTCCGGCACTATTACGATCAGGAGAACCTGGCTTATAACCTGATAATGGCCGCTACCGCCGAAGAAGAAGTATCGGGGGTAAATGGGATAGAATTGATTATCCCACAACTGGGCCCTATCGAGTTTGCCATAGTGGGCGAACCAACGCAAATGCACTTAGCCATCGCTGAAAAAGGATTGATGGTATTAGATTGCTTGGCTAAAGGTACTTCGGGGCACGCGGCCCGCGAAGAAGGCGACAATGCGATTTACAAAGCTTTACCGGATATAAACTGGATTCAAAATTTTAAATTTCCAGTGGTTTCCGAGTTATTGGGCCCGGTTAAAATGAGTGTTACCGTGATAAAAGCTGGTACCCAACACAACGTGGTTCCGGATACTTGCCAATTTACGGTGGACGTGCGGGTAACCGATGCTTATACCAGCGAGGAGGTTCTGGAAATTATAAAAGCGCACGTTGCCTGCGATGTAAAGCCCCGCTCCATGCGACTGAAACCTTCGCGTATTGGGAAGGACACTCCGGTGGTGCAAGCGGGTTTAGCTTTAGGTCGAAAATTATACGGTTCCCCCACTACCTCCGACCAGGCTTTGCTCACGGTGCCATCTTTAAAATTAGGGCCCGGCGATTCTGCCCGTTCGCATACCGCCGATGAATTTATTTATCTCTCCGAAATACAGGAAGGAATTACCTTATACATTCAACTTTTAGATAAAATTATTTATGAGTAGCAGGTAACAAGTATTAGGTAGGAAGTAGCAGGTATTAAGTATCAAAACTAAAATTTTAAAATTTCATTATTTGGAATGATCTATTTAAATCTGTTCCATAATCTTTATGAATAGCTTAGACCCAACATCTAATATTTACCACCTAATACTTATAACTTATTACCTACTACTAGTTACCTACTTACTACTTAAAACATGATGAAACTCTGGCAGAAAAATACGACCACCAAAGCAGAAGTAGAACAATTTACCGTGGGCCGCGACCGCGAACTGGATGTATTACTCGCCGAATTTGATGTACTAGGTTCTTTAGCGCATACCCAAATGCTGGCTTCTATTGGGTTGTTAGATAGCTCCGACCTCACGATTTTACAACAAGAATTAAAAAATATTTACCGGGATATTAAAGCTGGCAATTTTACCATTGAAGAAGGCGTTGAAGACGTCCATTCCCAGGTAGAACTATTGCTAACCAAACGATTAGGTGATGCCGGCAAGAAAATTCATAGTGGCCGTTCGCGCAACGACCAGGTGTTGTTGGATTTAAAGCTGTACATCCGGAGCGAAATTCAAAAAACAGTAGAGAGCACGCAGGCGCTTTTTGAACAATTAATTAAGTTAAGTGAAGAACATAAAGATAAGTTGTTGCCCGGTTATACGCACCTGCAAATTGCCATGCCATCGTCGTTTGGTTTGTGGTTTGGGGCCTACGCCGAAAGCTTAACAGATGATTTATTGATGCTGCAAGCCGCTTACCACATCAGTAATAAAAACCCGCTTGGCTCTGCTGCCGGCTACGGTTCTTCTTTCCCTTTAAACCGGCAACTTACTACCGATTTATTAGGCTTTGATTCTTTAAACTATAATGTAGTTTACGCGCAAATGGGGCGGGGAAAAACCGAAAGAAATGTGGCGTCGGCTTTAGCCTCTCTGGCGGCTACGTTAGGGAAGATGGCCATGGACATTTGCCTGTACTTAAATCAGAATTTTAGTTTCTTAAGTTTACCGGATAATTTAACTACCGGCTCCAGCATTATGCCGCATAAAAAAAATCCGGATGTTTTTGAAATCATGCGGGCCAAATGCAACAAGCTTCAAGCCTTACCCAACGAAATTGCTTTTATCATCACCAACTTACCTTCGGGCTATCACCGCGATTTGCAACTGGTAAAAGAAAGCTTTTTACCGGCCTTTCAGGAACTGCAAGGCTGTTTACAAATGGCCACTTTCATGCTGCAAAATGTAATCGTAAAAGACAATATTCTGGATGATGAAAAGTATAAGTACTTGTTTAGCGTAGAGGTAGTAAATAATGAAGTTTTAAAAGGAGTACCATTCCGGGAAGCTTACCGGAACATTGGTTTGGCCATTGAAGAAGGTAATTTTAATCCCGCCCGCGAAGTGCACCACACCCATGAAGGCAGCATTGGCAACTTGTGCAACGATCAAATACAACAAGCAATGGCTGCAACTATTGCAGGTTTTAATTTTGAACAAGTTCAGTTAGCCATTGCGAAATTGGTGGCCTAGTCAATTTTTTAAAAATCCGTAACTGAATGTTTACCAATCGGTTTACGGATTTTACCAAGGTTGCGGTAAGATTTAAAACGAATAAATGTAACGGGAATAACGGTGGCTCTATGATGAAGCGGATTTACTTCTGTCATTTGCAAATCATAAAATAAATTCTCATTCGCCTAGCTGCAGTTGTTTCGTAAAGTTGCTTCATTGCTGAGTGTATGGCTTTTTGTCTGGCTATAAATACCCTTCCGCCTACGGCACCTTCCCTAAAAACAGGGAAGGAGATGCGGGTATTCTGGAATAGTTATTCTGGAACATATGATATATCCTGATGCTAAAAACTTGCTGACCAATGGACCAATTTAGCGTCAGCTCTTGCATTTGGAACAGCTACTTGTGGCATAGTTGGTTACCAGAATTTTAAAAATTTAAAAATTTCTAACGTTACTTGGCCTTAGTACTTACCAGGTACTTAATTTGGTAATCAAACTTGATTTAAAAAAAAAACGGTGAAGGTAGACCCTACTCCTAATTCGCTGCTGACAGTGATGTAGCCGCCGCTATTTTCAATAATCCGTTTAATAATGTATAAGCCTATTCCGGAACCTTCTACGTGGTCGTGTAAGCGGGAAAACATGGAAAATAACTTATTCCCGTTTTTATTTAAATCAATTCCTAAACCGTTATCCTGAATAGCTAAAGTAACCCCATCTGCTACTCTTTCGGTATAAATTTTTATCATGGGAGCCCGGTCCGGTGATCGGTATTTAATGGCGTTGGTAATCAGGTTAGATACAATACTTTTTAAATTTACATAGGAAAAATAGATAGTATCGCAAGCCGAAAAATCATAACTTAATTGGACATCGTTTAATTGTTCCGCAATACTTTCGGTAATTTCAATTACAAGTTCTGGCAGATCAATATGTTCGGTTTGGTACTCTAATTGTTTTTGTACTTTAGCTACTTCGCCTACAGCCTTTACCGATTTTTTCAGGCGGGCCACCGATATTTCAATTTTCTCCAGTATTTCCAGAGCATCTTCGTTGGTATTGCCAATACTTGATTCTAAAATTTTAAGCAAAGCCTCCAAGTTGGTGATGGGTACTTTTAAATCGTGGGAAGCTATATGAATAAAATTATCCAGGTTAATGTTCAGTTTCTGTAAAGCGGCGTTGGTAAGGTTAAGTTCTTGATTTTTAGCTAAAAGTTCTTCGGTACGGGCTGCTACGCGCGACTCCAATAAGGTATTCGCTTCTTTTAACTTTTGTTCGGCTTCTTTTAAATCGCTGTACGCTTGCGATAATTCCCGGTTTTTGTCCAGTAAGTTTTTCCGGTTTTCCCGGCGCATGGTTATGTCCTGAATAACAATTACGGCTCCCCGCACTACGCCGTTTTTACTTACAATCTGGCGTCCGTTCGCCAGTAAAACAAAACACGTATTATCCTCTGCTTTAACCAGGATTTCCTGGTTTTTAACTTCTTCGCCTCTTAAAGCCCGGAACAAAGGAGTATCGTGCAGAGGAATGGGTTGATCGTTGCCCGGGTAATAAAACTGATAATGGTTAAACCAATTTTTCTTTCTGTCGGGTTGAGCCGAAATAAGTTTTTTATTCCGGGCTGAATGATTGAAATAGGTAATTTCCCCGTTTTCATCGCAGCCAATAATAGAATCTTCGGCGTTATCCAAGATGGCTTGTAAAAAGTCGCGCTCTTTTTCCAGGTTATCTTCCCATTTTTTACGTTCCGATACATCTCTGATTATTACCGAAGAATAAACGTGCCCATTTGCTTCTTCCCAAACGGCCAGCGATATTTCTGCCGGAATAATAGTACCATCTTTACAATAGCCCAGTACTTCCGTAATGGGGTTAAATGCCTTGGCTTTGTAATTTTTTATAAACCTCGAAAATTCAATGGCGTAAATATCGCGGTAAGGTGGAGGCAACAGAATAGTTAAAGGCTTTTGCAAAACTTCTTCGGGCAGGTAACCAAAAGTAGAAAAGATTTTATTATTGCTGAAGATGATATTATTTAAATCATCCGCAATAACTATGGTATCTGACGTATTTTCAACTAAGGCCCGGAATTTACCATCTATTTCAAACGCGCCGCTATCTGCCATAAAAAATTTTGTAAAATATTTTTAGTAAAGGAGGGGCTCACTTCTACAAGGGCAAACAATTTCAATTGCTTACCATCTTAGAATATTTTATAAATTAATTAAAATGTTTATACTATCCTAATTTTAAAAAATTTTTCCTAAATAAATTAGGTTACCCGCACCACAAATGCAAAAAGCATTAAGCCCTCTACAAAAAGTAAAAAATTGGAAAGATTAAGTTTAAATTAAAAGATCGTTTGTTTGGCTCAGTAAAATCTATTGCGTTATACCTTGCTAACTTGCGCGCTAATTTAAATGACGGAGTAAATACAATTCTTACGTATTTCTACTTAATTATACTGATTTAAAATATAAATATAAAAATATTTTAATATTTATATTTGATTAATACCATAACCAAAGCTCAGCAGGTTCTTTATTGCTACATGCGGCACCAGCCTTACGCAAAAGAACTCGTTATTTGATTATGAATGTTAACGGCGGTTTGTTCGGTGCAACCGGAATAAAAAAATCTAACCAGTAAGTACCGGTTAGATTTTTTTATTTTTTAATGATAAGCGGTATCAACCAGAAGAACCACTTTTAAATAAATTCCTTGTTTTAGTTTTGGTACTTAAATGATTGGTGCCCGTTTAAACTCCTTGGTCTCGTCGAAAAGCTTACGGTAAGTAAAGTGGGTTTTATAAATGTGCGCATCAATTTGTTCGGCCACCCGCATCATCTTCGGATTAAAATCGCCGATCCAGTTCATTACAATATCTTGATAAGGTAAATTAGGAACACTGCGATAGTACTTACTGCTGGCATAAATCATAGCGGCTTCCACTCCTTTCCGCTGATGGTCCGGGGCAATGCCAAACACAATGCCGCACATACGGGTGCAGCTTCCCTTCCATTTATGATATAAAAATTTAATTTTTCCGATTAAATCGAGCTTGCCATTTACGTACCGGAACAATTGGTTTAACTCCGGAATAGATATGAAAAAGCCGATGGGTTCATTTTTGTAGTAAGCAAACCACATAATGCGCTCGTCCAGGATAGGCTTCATTTTTTGCATAATTAACGTAGCCTGTGCCGAGCTCATTTCTTTTACGCCTTGGTGTTTGCCCCAGGCCAGGTTATAAACTTTCCGGAAATCTTCGGTGTATTGCGCTAATTTTTTGCGTTCCAGGTGCCGGAAAGAATAATCGGGATGAGCGTAAATTGCTTTGGCTTTATCAATGTACCGGTCGCTTAACGGAGCCATTACCTGGCGGTAATAGGTAAATTGCTTAAAGTAAACCTGAAAGCCGTAGTTTTCGAACAATTGGCGGTAATATGGGAAGTTGTAGTTGGTATTGTAGGAGGCCGGCGAAAATTCTTCTACCAGCAAGCCCCACCATTTATCCCGGTCACCAAAATTAATGGGCCCATCCATGGCTTCTATTCCCCGGGCCTCCAGCCAGGTTTGGCATTGTTTAAACAACAAGTTAGCTGCCGACTGGTCGTTAATGCATTCAAAAAAGCCCATGCCGCCGGTGGGCTGTTCAAATTTAGGGGCAGTCCGTTTATCAATAAAAGCGGCCACTCGGCCTATGGCCCGGCCTTGTGGGTTTAATAATAGCCAACGGATGCATTCGCCGTGCCGAAAGTATTTATTTTGCTTGGGATCAAAAACCTGCTCAATATCTTTATCTAATGGCCGGATAAAATTTGGATCGCCTTTATACAAATCAACGGCTACCTGAATAAATTGTTTGGCCAGGGCCGGTGTAGTAACTTCAACAAGCTGCATTTTAAAATTTTAAAATTGAGCGGTACCCGAGTGGTACCTGTTATTAAGGCGTAAATTACGGGTAAAAAATGAATATTTTGGATTATAAAAGTTGCTAATTATTCCTGCAGCAATGTGGCTACATAGTACCGCTTGGATGTTTAATCGAAAAAACAAGCTGCAATACGTTATTCTTTAATTTTAGCCAATTATATAGGTTTTTACGTATGATAAATTACTAACCTGAAAAACTGGTTAAATACTGATAACCTTTATTGCATGCGCCTCAATGTAAAAACTAAAAAGTATGTACTTATTTTTGTGCTATTATTAAGCATTTTAAGTATAGCTTTTGAAGTAATTGCCAGAATATACCGGCAAAAAGCCAGTTCTTATATCCGTACCCGCTTCGAGTTACAATCCGACTTAGTTTTGGAGCCGTTTTCTACTTCCTTTTCCATCTGGAAACATTTCCCGCGGGCAACTTTTACTTTTAATAATTTATCGCTGGTTGATACCGTTGGTACAGCCCGGCTACAGGTAGCCGCTGTAAAGAAGGCAGAAATCATAATACCGCTTACTCAGTTTAATTTGCACCGCATTAGAGTAGCCCGACTGGTTTTAAACGATTTTGTTTTTCGCCAGTTTATTAATGAGAACGGGAATAAAAATGGGTTACGCTTCCGGCAGGTAGTCCGGCCCGATACCACAGCCGAAAAGTTCTTATTTCGTATTAAAAATGTAGTTATAAACAATGGGCAGTTTATCAGCGAAAATCGGTTTAAAAAAAACTCCATTGCCATTAAAATAAACCAAACCAAACTGGCTGTGGAACGCACCGCCGACGAATTAAATATTAGTGGCAACTTACAAGGAGCAATCACGCATTATGTTACGAATCGCCGGAAATTGTTTCAAAACGAGGCTATTGCCCTTAATGCGCATTACCGCTACGATTTAACTAAAAAACAAGGCCAGATTTACCAGACCCAGGCCATAGTAAACAATAGTACCTTACATGTAAAAGGTACGCATACCTCATTAAGTACAGGCGTAGGCGCTAACCTGGATATTACCATAGCGGGGTATCAACCCATTTTACAAATATTCCGGCAAATTATGCCACCTACAGCAGTGCATTCCTTAAATAAATTAAGATCAAACAGCCGGGTGTATTTAATTGGCCGGTTTCAGGGAGAAAGTGGCCCCCGTTTCCGGCCCCGCAGCATTGTTAAATTCCGGCTAAATAATGGCGAATTATTCTTGCCCAGTATCAACAAAAAAATAAACAACGTAATGCTGGCGGGTATCCTGGACAACGGCACTAAACATTTGCCGGAGTCCAGCCGGTTGTTATTGTCACGTATTAGCGCGCAAATGGGTAAAGGCCAGGTGCAAATGCATATAGATTTAAAAAATTTTACTAAACCGGAATTTACCCTAGCCGGCAAAGGCCAGTTAAACTTGCCGGAGCTTACCCAGTTGCTGTCATTGCCCATCAGCAAAGTAAACCAGGGAGAAATTACGGGAAATCTAAAAATTAGCGGCGTATTACCCGATTCCTTGCAAGGAAGCTCTCCGCAAGTTTCGGCGCACGGCGAAATTGAGCTAAAACAAGCGGCTTTTCAACCGGAAGGCTTTTTAGTGATGTGCCGTAACGTAACTGGTAAAATTTTATTTACCGATAAAGATGTAAGCCTAAAAAATTTAGGCGGCCTTTTAGCTGGCAAACCATTTAATTTAAACGCTTCTATCCAAAACTACTTGCCTTACTTGTTTAAGCAGCCTGGTTTACTGCGGGCTAAAGTAGATTTTACCGCTGCCGCACTGCATGCAGATTGGATACAAGGTAATTTGTACGCATCTAATGGCGGACGCCTGGCGGCTGACTTAAACCAGGCGCAGGCCTATAACCAAAGTTCAAGCATTTACCGGCTGGCAAGCTATCGTCCAACGGGAGAAAGTGCTTACCGCTTAGTTAAAAATTCACGCCAAATGCAAAAAGGAAGTAATACCACACAAACTCGAACCGAACCAGAGGTAAACCAGGTATTACTGTCATTGCTACGAGCGGCCAGTTCGCAAATAAACGTGCGGGTTGGTGTTTTAAATGTAACCAGCAAAGAAGCGCTCCGGAATTTAAAATTTCAGGTAAATCAGTTAGGCCAGCGGGTTACTTTAACAAACATGCGGTTCACTTCGTCCGAAGGTGGTAATGCTACTGCTACGGGTGGTTTTCAGTTAACAAGAGCCGGCATCCGATCGCCTTACCTGCAAGCAAATCTGCATTACGATTTTTTAAATTTACAAACTTTTATGCTGCACCTGGCCGAGTTAAAAAAATTAGTGCCACAATCTGAAGGTAATACCCGGCAAAACAGTAAACGCCGGAAAGCAAATCTGCAAAAAAACAGCTTTTTTGCGGCTTTAAAGGTAACTGCCCATCGGGTGCAATACGAGTATTTACATGGGTCAAACTTGCTTTTGCGGGTAAATTTAAATAAAGAACGGGCGCAGCTTAGTCAGTTATCTTTAAATGCATTTGGCGGACAAATTAACAGCCATGGTAATTTACAAATAAACAATGCGCATAATATTTACCCTTTGCGGCTACAAGCCCAGGTAAAAGGCATTAATTTACAACAACTATTTGCAGTAGCAAACCAAATGAACATGGATGTGCTCAGCAGCAACAGCATCCGGGGCGAAGCAGAATGTCAAGTTTCGCTTACAACCGCGTTAGACCAAACTTTTTCGCCGGCATTTGAGCGAACGGCTGCTTATGCCAATGCTACTTTCCGAGGCATGGAGTTAATTGAAGTTGCCCCTATTCAAAATGCCCTTCGTTTTTTAAGAAATGAGCGAACCCGCCACTTGTTCTTCGACGATGTAACCACCCGGTTTGTGATGCAAAACAACCAGTTTATTACGCCAAAGGTGCGCATGAACAGCAATTTAACCGATTTTGAATTAAGCGGAAAATACAAAATGGGAGGTAGCGCCGATTTAAATATGGATATAAATGTATTTAATGTGCTTTTTGGAAATAATAAAAAACGCATCGAGAAAATCCAGGATTCTACGGCTACTTTGTCCAGCTCGAACCTGCAACATTTAATTTTAACGCGCGAACAAGACAAGTATAAAGTAAAATTGGGCAACAAAAAAGATCGGATAACGAACAACAAAGCTCTCTTGAGCGAATTTAACAACGTCCTTCGCCAGCATCAATTAGATACCTCGTTTACATTTAACCAACCCCTCACTGCTAAATAACCTAACGCTGTGTAGTTTTAGAATTACTCTAAAGTCTTGCTTAATACCTAATGGCATAATGCCTATATGGACAATCTGGCAAATGCTAAATTTTAAAATTTAAAATTTTAGAGATTTATCGTTTTAAAGTTTGATTAGGCAACCATGTAAAATGAGGTGTTTACCCAAGGTCACCAGCTGTAAATTAACTCCATAAACCTGCTTCAAGATTACCGCAGTATATCTTGAAGCTACTTATTATGGCCAGTTTTCAACTGACCAGAAGTTGAAAACTTCCCTCTATTAATGCCCGACAGCTACCCGCTGGCGGGAGATGCTACTCAATTTCCTACATCTTTCTTTTTAAGTTGATTTCTGGGTTTTACCGGCAAGTCTACGGCTGTTAAGCTATTAAAGGGCGTTAAGCCATGGCAAGTATTTCATTTTTATTTCCTGTTCTTCCGACCAGAAAAGTTGCTTCTTAAAAGTTGACTGGTAAGATAAACCCGGTATAATCTTACTTTTATTTAAATATCTTTTTATATTGGATGTTGTAAGCCCGTAGCGGGCTCTAAATTAAACAGCCCTTGTTTCATCATTTAAAAATAACAGCATGTCAGTTTTTTCTTCGCGCCGAAAATTTATTCAACAACTGGGAGCGTCTTCATTATTGTTAGCGGGTGGTTCGGTGCACGCTTTGGCCGAGTCGGAAGAAAGCCGGGAACAGCGGATTTTAGCTGCGGAAAAGAAAATTTCGGCAAACGACAAAATCCGGGTGGCTTGCATTGGCATGGGCATTATGGGATACAACGATGTCCGTTCGGCCTTACAGGTACCGGGAGTAGAGTTGGCGGCAGCCTGCGATTTGTACACCGGCCGTTTAGAAAGAGCCAAAGAATTATTTGGGCCGGATTTAATGACCACCCGCGATTATCGGGAAATTTTAGAACGCAGCGACATTGATGCCGTAATAATTGCCCCCAGCGATAACTGGCACGCCCGCATGACCATTGATGCTTTAAATAAAGGCAAAGCTGTGTATTGCGAAAAGCCCATGGTGCAGAAAATTAGCGAAGGATTACCGGTAATAGAAGCGCAAAAAAAGAGTGGCAAGCCCTTGCAAATTGGTAGCCAGTGGGTAAGCGGTATGTCGGTGCAAAAAGGCCGGGAATATTACAAAGCCGGCGAAATCGGGCAACTTACTGTAGTAGAGGCCTCCACCGATCGTCAAAGCGCTTTGGGTGCCTGGCAATACACCATGCCCTTGGATGCATCGCCCGAAACCGTAGATTGGGACCGCTACATTGCCGGTATGGGTAAAATGCCTTACGATCCGAAAAAATTCTTTTGGTGGCGTAACTACCGCGATTTTGGAACCGGCATGGCCGGCGATTTATTCGTGCATTTATTATCTACCATTCATACGGTAACGGGTTCTTTGGGGCCTAACCGCATTTTTGCTTCCGGGGGCTTAACTTACTGGAAAGACGGGCGCGATGTTCCGGATATCATGACGGCCATTATGGAATACCCGCAAACGCCGGAACATCCGGCCTTTGAAGTAATGCTGCGCGTAAACTTTGTGAGCGGCATGGGCGATGGAGGCACCTCGCGGTTTGTAGGCAGCGAAGGTGTAATGGAAATTGGCGGCAATTCGGTTAAAGTAAGTCATAGTAAAATGAGCAAAGCCCCGGGTATAGGGGGTTGGGATGCCCTGCAGACTTACCCGCAGGCCATGCAGCAAAAAATACAAGAACAATACAACCAAAAATATTCAGCAGAAGATCAAAGTCCGGCCCTTAAAACGTCTTTTGTTTACCAAACCCCTAATAGTCATAATATGCATTTAGCCCACGTAACCAACTTTTTCGATGCAGTACGCAACAATAAGCCCATTCAGGAAGATGGCGCTTTCGGTTTCCGGGCGGCCGCTCCCAGCCTGGCCTGCAACGACAGCTACTTCGAAAAGAAGATTATTAACTGGGACCCGGTAAACATGAAAATTGCTAAAACCGGTAAAAAGAGCTAATTTTTAAAAATTGTTTTTATCCACCTATCAGTTTTCGTTTATTACTAATTGATTGCAGCTTACTAAACCTGTTCATAAATTTAAATTTTAAAATTCATTTAACCATGAAATCTACCCGCAGAACTTTTCTTAAAACCAGTGCTATGGCACTGGCAGGTTCCAGTTTATGGGCGCGTGAGCTACTGGCCGCTAAACCCCCGAAAGAATTACTGGGCATTCAGTTGTATTCGGTGCGGGACGAAATGAAAGCCGACCCACGGGGTACTTTGCAGCAAATTGCCAAAATGGGTTACAAGCACGTAGAACACGCCGGATACGCCAATGGTAAATTTTACGGCTCTACTCCAGTAGAATTCAAGAAAATTTTAGCTGATTTAGGCTTAAACATGCCCACCGGTCACTCTGTTTTAGGCAAACAACATTACGATGCTGCTACCAAAGATTTTACCGACAATTGGAAAAAAACGGTAGCCGATTCAGCAGAAGTTGGGCAGCAGTTTGTAATTAGCCCCTCGATGGATGAAAGTTTACGTAAAGATTTAGATGGTTTAAAGCGATTTCTGGAGGTTTTTAATAAATGCGGGGAATTATGTCAAAAATCAGGCGTTAAGTTTGGTTACCACAATCACGATTTTGAGTTTTACACCAAGCTCAACAACATGACTATGTTTGACATTATCATGCAGAACACCGATGCAAAACTAGTTGCCCAGCAACTGGATATTGGTAACATGTACGGTGCTGGCGGCCGGGCTTTGGACATCATGAAAAAGTACCCCGGGCGTTTTGAATCCATGCACGTGAAAGACGAAATTAAAAGCGACCAAGGCTCGATGAGCGGGTACGAAAGTACGATTCTGGGTAAAGGAGTAGTTCCGGTAAAAGAAATAGTAGAACTTGGACGTAAAATGGGTGGCACCAAACACTTTATTATTGAACAGGAATCTTACCAGGGTAAAACGCCTTTGGCCTGCATACAAGAAGATTTAGAAATAATGAAAGAGTGGGGTTTTAAATTTATTTAAATTTTAAAATCAGCAGAAAACAACAGCAGTTCTTGTTGTTTTCTGTTGATTTTAAAATCCTGCTTCTAACTTCTGGGAACGCCCCATTATAGCGCGAATTAACTTTCGTGAATTGCGATTCATAAAGCACTCTATGGCGCGGAAGTTACTTCCGTGACTTGCAAATTAAGGCTGAAAGATAAAAGCTATCGTTCGCATAGCCTTAGCTGTTGCTTTATATCAGATTGAAGTTGTTTCATAGTTTAGGTCTTGTTCTTTTTGTCTTGATACAAAAAGAACCAAAAAAATCAAGACGCTAAAAACTCGCTGACCGCTCGAACAGTTTAGCGTCATTCTCTGCACCTGTCTAAGGCTATCTGTTGCATAGTGCACTAGGGGTAATTTGCCTATTTTAAATGGTTCCTTGTATTCCTACTTAGTACTAATACTAATATTTTAAAATTAAAGGCTAAAAGGCAGCGTTCGTTTTTCGGCACTGCTTTGGCGGGCCAGTTCAATCAGGCGGATGGTGTTGCGGGCTTGTTCGGCGGTTACGGCCAGGGCTGCTCCTTCGGTTATGGCTTGGTATACATTTACAAAATACTCCCGGTAATCGCCTGGCTCGCTTTCAATTTTTCCGGTAATATGCTGACCTTCGTACTCGGTATTTAATAATCCCCAGTTGCTTTCCGGCTCTACCCCCCAATAAGGTGTATTTTTCGGATGTTGTCCGGCTTTTAAAGCGGCTTCCTGCACATCGGTGCCATATTTTACAAAACTGCCTTGCTCTCCGTGCAACACGTAAGTTGGGCCTAGTTCCCGCACCAACATCCCGGCTTTTAAAGTAACTTTTAAACCTTCATAGTCCAAAACTGCGGTAAAATTATCAATGGTTTGGCCGCCCGTTCTTTGAATGCGTTCATCGGCGGTAATAAAATCGGGTAAACCAAACAAGCACTGGGCTTCGTCGAGGAGGTGCGCGCCTAAATCATACAATATGCCAGAGCCCGGGGTATCTTCTTCGCGCCAGGCGCCCGGACGTAAATACGGACGGTACCGGTCGAAATGAATTTCTAATTCCACAATACGGCCCACAAAATTGCCGGCAATAATTTTACGTAGCGTGCGGGCATTACTATCCCAACGCCGGTTGTGGTGCACCGAAAGTAATTTATTTTGCTTTTCGGCCAAGGCAATTAATTTGTCGGCTTCGGCAGCAGTTATTGTAAATGGTTTATCAACTACCACGTGTTTACCGGCCAGCAAAGCTGCCTCGGCTAAAGAATAATGTAAGTCGTTGGGCGTAGCTATTACTATTAAATCAATGGCTTCATCCTGTATTATTTCGTTAGATTCGTTTACCAGTTCTACATCGGGGTAACGCTCTAAAGCTAATTTCCGGTGTTCGTGATTGGTAGCTCTTATTTTTGTTAATTCTAAACTTGGCACGCTGGTAATAATGGGGGCATGAAATACCTGCCCGGCCATACCGTAGCCAATTAAACCAACTTTAACCACTGAAGACATATACTTTTTTCAAATTTTCGTTTGCCAAAACTACTAACTATCCGGCAAAATATTTAATAAAAATAAAGGCGCTAAACGTGTTTCGGCTGGTTTTTCAGCTTTCTCTTTGAAGTATAAGATTCAGGCCACAATATTAAACATCACTTAGCAGATACGCTGAAAATTAAGTCAATAATCCTATTTAAAATACCTATATTAAGGGCGTGAAGGTTAGGTAAAAACAATACCTGTTAGTTGGTAGCAGCCGCAATTTTAATTAGCAACCTGCATTTTTGTAATTTCCAGAATTTAAAAAATTTAAAAATATTCTAAAACTTTACTAAAGTTATGGCTTTAACCGCGCAGCGTTTTACTGCCCTGGATGTATTCCGGGGCATGACGGTTTGTTTTATGATTATTGTAAACACACCGGGTAATGGCGCTACTACTTTTTCGCCTTTGCTGCACGCCAAGTGGCATGGCTTCACTCCTACCGATTTGGTTTTTCCTTCGTTTTTATTTGCTGTGGGCAATGCACTTAGTTTTGTAATGAACCGGTACCGGAGCATGCCGAAGAGCCAAGTTTGGGGTAAAATACTGAAGCGGGTTTTTATTATTTTTCTCCTGGGTTTTCTGATGTACTGGTTTCCGTTTGTGCATTGGGAAGAAGGCAGATTAGTAGGTAATGAATTTGCATCAACCCGGGTATTTGGCGTACTGCAACGGATTGCTTTGGTCTTTGGCATAGCGGCACTTTTAATTTACTACTTTGACTGGCGGCGGGCTTTAATTATTTCTGTGGCTGGTTTATTGTTGTATTGGGTATTGCTGCTTTTGTTCGGCGAACCCGGTGCCCAATTAACCTTGCACAGCAATGCCGTATTAAAGCTGGATAATTGGTTAATTGGCCCAAAACACTTGTACATGGGCGAAGGCGTACCTTTCGATCCGGAAGGTTTACTCAGCACCTTACCGGCCATCGCCAATGTAACCGCCGGCTACGCTGCCGGCTACTTTCTGCAAAAACAAGGTAAAAACTTTGAAGCTTTAGCTAAGCTGCTATTAACCGGCTGCACCTTGTTGTTTATTGCTTATCTCTGGAATTTAGCTTTTCCGATAAATAAAAAACTGTGGACCAGTTCTTTTGTGGTATTAACCGTAGCCATCGACTGCATTATTTTGGCGATGCTGGTTTATGTTATTGATTTGCGCCGTAAAACCAACTGGACGTATTTTTTTGAAGTGTTCGGCCGGAACCCCTTGTTTATTTACTTACTATCCGAAGTGCTGGCTATTTTATTATACTTCTTCCGGACCGGCGACCAAAGTTATTACTCTGCCATTTATAATGCGGTATTTGCCCCTCTTGGAGGCTACCTAGGATCCTTTTTATTTGCCATTACCTTTATGCTGATTTGCTGGCTTGTAGGCTACTTGCTGGACAAGCGCAAAATCTACATCCGGGTGTAATCGCCCGAAAGTAAATTTTTTAAAATTTTTAATTTTCCTCCGGCCAATACTGAGCCATTTTCCGGCGCAGGAAAGCTACGCTTCTTTCGAGTTGTGCCATGCCTTCCACGCCGTCTTCAATGCTGATCCAACTGTTAAAGCCTACGCGCTTTAATTCGGTAAATATGGCGTCGTAATCGTTTAAACCTTTGCCAATTTCGCCGTGGCGCAAACGTTGGGCGTAACCGGTGGCGCCTCCTTCTTCGCGCCGCAAATCTTCGATAGTGCCTTCTATTAAATAGCGATCGCTGGCGTGCATGGTAACTACTCTCCCGGATACCTGGTACAGCAAGTCTAACGGATCTTCGCCGGCCAGGTAAGTATTACTCGGGTCGTAGTTTACGCCAAAGTTGGGGTGCTGTATTTTATTTACCAGTTGGCTAAAAACCGCCATTTTCTGGGCAAACTCCGGATATTCCCAAAAATCATCTTTGTAATGATTCTCCAGGATAAGGGTAATTCCCCGCTCCTGCGCGTAAGGCAAACTAGCCATGATACATTCCGCTGCCAGATTTACGCCTTCCTCGATGCTTAATTCGGGTCGCCGTTGGCCGGATAATACGCGGCAATAGGTGGCGCCTAAAGCGTGCGCCATATCAATCCAACGTTTTTGCTTATTAATTTCGTTTTCCCGGAAACTCGCCTCGGGGTGCGTAAAATCGGGGGAACAGCAGAGCATGGGAATAACTTTGCCTTTAGCTTCTACCATTTGCCGGAATACTGGCCAGTTTTTTTCATCGGCCATTTCCAGAAACCCCGCATACCATTCCAGGCCATCAATATCTAACGCCGAAGCCAAATCGATCCATTCGGCTAATTGCATGGTACCGTCTTTACAAAGTTCTTGCATAAAAGCTTTCGGGAAGGCCGCTAGCTGGGGCATGTGTTGAGAGTTATGAGTTAAAAGTTAAGAGTTATGAGTTGCAGATTGTTAAATATTTAAAATAATTTAAAAGATTAGCTTTTGCTTGATTTGCATTTTTAAGTAGATAATGTAGAAGCATCTTTGGGTGGGTTGCGACCCAGGAAAGGATGTTGCTCCAGATCTACCACCTGGCCGCTAATAGGGCCGCTTTCATCGGCGAGCCAGTAAATAGCGGCGGCGGCTATTTCGGAGGGCCACAAAATGCGACCGGCCGGGGCAAATACGTTCGGAATAGCTTTGTACCAATCTTCGGGTAAACCTTGCTCGTGTTTGCGCTGGGCTTCGTTTTCGGTTAACACCCAACCCGGATTAATCTGGTTAACCCGAACGTTATTTTCGCGGTGCAAAGTATCGCCCAAATTACGGGTCATGGTCATGAGGGCACCTTTAGAAATGCTATAAGCCAGCAGATTAGGCTCGCCGCTCCAGGCATTTACCGAACCAATGTTTAACACGCTGCCACGATTTTGCGATAGCTGTGGCAATGCCGCTTTAATTAAGGCCAGCGGCGCTACCGTATTTACTTCCAAAACCTTCCGGAGAAAAGCCTCGTCGGTGGTTTGGATATTAGACGAAATTACTAAAGCAGCGTTATTTACAAGGGCATCTAAACGGCCAAAAGTTTGTATGGCTATTTCTACTAATCGCTGCGGCGCTTCGGGGAGGGTTAAATCCTCGATGTGTAATACCGCGTTTTGAGTTCCCAATTTAGCTACTACTTGTTCGCCCCATTCCGGCTCTAAACCATGAATAACAACTTGAGCGCCTTCGGCCACACAACGTTCGGCAATGGCTTTGCCAATGCCGGTGCAACTGCCCGTTACAATAATTACTTTATTTTGCAGCCGCATGAATTAAACCGGTTTTAAAACGCTTTTAACTACTTCACCGCGGTGCATTTTTTCAAATGCTTCGTGCCAATCCGTAACTGCCCAAACGCCACCAATAATAGGTTTAACGTTTAACTGACCACTGGCTAACAAGGCAATTACCCTTTCCCAGATAGGCCAATTATGACTGAAACTTCCTTGTAAAGTCACGTTTTTCTGCACCAAAGGATCCAGGGAGAACTGGATGGGTTGCGGCCCCCAGCCTACTTTGGTAATGTGGCCATTCGGGCGCACTAACTGTAAAGCTGATTTTAAAGTAGCGCTCACTCCGGCGGCATCAATAATACAATCAGCGCCTAAACCATCGCGCTGTTGCGCCCAGGCGGTTGCATCGCCCACAATGGTGTCGCAGCCGTATTCGGCGGCAATGCTTAAGCGATGACGGTCAGCTTCTAAACCCACCATGGCCACTTCAGCGCCGCAAAGCCGGGCCACTGCCGCACATAAAATGCCGATGGTACCAGGCCCCAGCACAATTACCCGGTCGCCGGGTTTTATCCGGGAGTTTTCTACTACGGCGTTAAAGGCTACGCTGCACGGCTCGGTTAGACAGGCTTGTTCGAAAGGTAAATTTTCGGGTACGCGGTGCAGACAACGGGCCGGTACCCGCACAAAACGGGTCATGGCGCCATCTACACCGTAGCCAAAACCTTTGCGGGTTGGATCGAGGTTATACAGGCCGCGCCGGCTCATCGGATTGTTCTGATCAATGACGGCAGCGGTTTCGCTTACTACCCGGTCGCCTTCTTGCCAGCCGGTAACCCGGCTACCTAATTCTACAAT
This sequence comes from Adhaeribacter swui, assembly GCF_014217805.1. NCBI lineage: Bacteria > Pseudomonadati > Bacteroidota > Cytophagia > Cytophagales > Hymenobacteraceae > Adhaeribacter > Adhaeribacter swui. Next base: position 4,896,794 of record NZ_CP055156.1, on the reverse strand, counting down.
GTGGCCGCCAAACTCATGACCCAGTACTACCGGGTAATTTACCGGCCAACTATGGTCGGAGGTCCATTGGTGCAAATCGCTGCCGCAAACTCCCACATTGGCTACTTCCAGCAACACATCGTCGTCGCCAATTGCGGGTTTACTAATTTCTCGGATTTCTACGGATCCTTTTTCCGGGGAATAATTAACAACGGCAGCCGATTTCATATTTTATGTAAGATTAAGAATAACGCAAAATTGATAAGTAAAACGATACAAGTAGTAAAGTAAAAGATGCTAGATTTTTAAAATTTAATATTTTGATAATTAGTTGCTTTGGGTTTTAAAACCAATTATTCTCAGTAATTTAATTTTTTAAAAAATTAAATTGCTGATGTTATATAGTGGCAGTTGGGCCCACCGGTACATCGCCGTAAGCGTGGATTTTTTCGCAAATCAGCCGGAGCGATTCTTCCAGGTTACCATCGGCGGTTTTAAAAGCATCGGCATCGATGGTTAAAGGAGCACCCAGCACCACTAAAGGAGCGCCATACGCCGGACACTGAATAGCTTGTTCCAGCGAGAGTCCGCCCACCGCTTGCACGGGCACCTGCACCGCCTGCACTACTTCCCGCAACTGATCTAAAGGGCTGGGCATGCGTTTTCCTTGCGCCGCAATACCCCGGCGTTCGTCGTAACCAATATGATGAATGATGTAATCGCAGCCTAAATCTTCGAGCCATTTTGCTCCGGCCACCATATCTTCGCAAACCATGTTGTCGCCCATTACTTTTACGCCAAAATCTCGGCCGGCTTTTACCACGCACTTAATAGTTTCGGCGTGCGCCCGGGCCATGACTACCACGTGCGTGGCACCGGCTTTCGCCATCATTTCGGCTTCCAGGTAACCGCCATCCATGGTCTTTAAATCGGCAACTAAAGGTACCCCCGGGAAAGCTTCGGCTAAGTGGCGCACCCCGTGCAAGCCTTCGGCCAGAATAAAAGGAGTGCCGGCTTCCAGCCAATCTACACCAGCCCGTAAGGCCATTGCCGCCGTATCTAAAGCTTCCGCTAAATTGGTCAGATCCAAAGAAATTTGCACAATGGGTTTCATAAACAAAGGCGTTTAGGGTTTAGCAGCAACCTGCCAGTTGAAGCAATAATTTACAAGCTGTTAAAATAGAAAATTTAAAATTTAAAAATGCTAATCCTGTTCAAATCCCTGAAAATTTTAAAAATTCAGAACATTATGGCATTTCAGCTAAGATGCAGAATAAGCAAAGCTTTACCGTTACGGGCAACAGGTTTATTTTTCAATAAAGGAAATAACAGGTAATAAGCCATTTATAAAATCATCAAACGAATCGGCTACATGAATATCTTCTCCACAATCTACATCAATCCACCTCACAGTAGGAACATCACTGTTGCGATAATCCAGAGTAATCCACCAAGGTCCGTCGCCGGTAAGTAATACTTGTTTTTCGGGTAAACCCCACTCCTTAATCATATAAGGAGTAGCTAGAATATTTTGCGCTGTTTCTATGCTTTTATCAGCTACAATTCCAAACAAGTTGGTTAAGGGCACGTGGTTCGGTGCCCAAGTTGTTTTTTCAGCCATCGGAAAAGCAAACCCTTTAGTATATCCGCCGTTCTGAATTCTTAATAAATCAATCAATAACTTTGGTAATTTAACATTCAATATTGTTTCGGCGGCACTAAGCATGTCTTCTGTTAAGCTGGGGTGATTATAATAGTTTTCATCCCAAAATTCGTTTTGATCAATCGCCATTTTTACATCTTAAAGGCATCATAACTACCCCAGATTTATTGCTGGAAGTATTAACATTTTAAACCACCTTTTTACTTTAAAACGGCAGCTTAACCCCGTAAACCGGTATTTTGGTACGGAAATGATTTTGGAGTTGATTTAGTACCGAGCCTTCTTGTTGATTTCTGATTTGGCGGCCGTCTATTTCCTGAATGGGTGTTAATTCGCCCATGGTGCCGGTGGCAAAAGCTTCGTCGGCGTTATAAAATTCGGTGAGGGAAATATTTTTTTCTTTACTCGTAATATGAAGTTCCTGCGCTAATTCCAGTACCAGCTTACGCGTGAGGCCGGGCAAACACGCGTCCGGAAGTGGCGTGTATAAGGTTCCTTTCTTTACCATAAACAAATTAGTAGCATTGGTTTCGGCCACAAATCCTTGATTATCCAGCATTACGGCATCATCGGCACCGGCTACATTGGCTTCTATTTTGGCCAGAATGTTATTAAGTAAATTATTATGGTGGATTTTAGAATCCAGAAATTGCGGACTGTTTCGCCGGATGGCGCTGGTAATTAATTTAATGCCCGCTGCGTTGTCGTAAACCGGCGGTTTGTGTTCGGCCAACACAATTAAGGTGCAGCCGGCCTGGTTTAAGCGCGGGTCCATGCCCGAAGTAATTTTTTCGCCCCGGGTAAGCGTTAGCCGGATGTGCGCATTGTCGGTCATGCTATTGGCTTGCAAGGTGGCAAAAATAGCTTCTTTAATGGTTTGGCGGTCGGGTACCTGGGCAAATGCCAACGCGTGCGCCGATTCTAACAAGCGATCGAGGTGTTGTTCTAATAAAAAAGCATATCCCTGGTAAATCCGGATGCCTTCCCATACGGCATCGCCGCCCTGCACGGCACTATCAAAAACCGAAACCCGGGCTTGCTGCCGGTCGCGTAAACCATTTACCCAAACTTTAATATCGGCATTGCGGGGGTCGTATTGTTGCTGCATAGTTAAGCTGAAATCGCGTGTTTTTTTAAAAATTGGTAATATGGTAAGGATGCTTGTTTAATTTCTTCCAGATCTCGAGGTAACTGATTTTCGGTAGTATCGGGCGGCAGAAACCCCGTGGACTGGTGCACGTTGGCGTACCAATACGGGGCCCAGCAACCATCTTCGGCCCGCGGTCCTGGTTCCCAATGAAGCATCGATTCGGTAAACGGCAAATGCAAACGGGCACAAAGGGCCGCTAAAATTTTCCGGGGGTTTTGGCGCAGTTCATTTCCATCGAGCACCAAAGGTTGCTGCCCTTGGCTTTGCAGCCAGCTAAACAGTTCGGCCTGGTGCTTTAAGCCAATATCGTTTAAAGTAGGTTTTTCCCGCACTTTGGCGTAGGAGTACAACATCTGGCCAGGCTCCCGGATCAAGAAAACATTCTGGTAATTAGTAATTTTCTGATAATCGAAGCCTTGCAAATGGTGCCCCATGTTTTTTACAAATACATTACCGGCAGACAGTTCCTGCTTGTTTATTAAATTAAAAACCTGGTTTGGGTCTTGAGATAAAGATTGGAGTACCTGTTCGCGGCCGGGATGCCGTAAACCCGTAATTTTTAAATAAACGGCGTAAAAAGGTTCATCCATTACCTGGGTGTCGGGCCGTTGCGCAAAAGAATACATTAAAGCCGTAGAAACATTACGCGGACCGGAAATTAAATGAATGACCATAAAAGTAAACGAACGAAATATATACCAGCTTTTTAAGTTATTATTTTAGCGAACTGTAATTAATTCGCGGGCAATATAAATAAATCGAAACTTTAGTTCCTAACGGAAAAATAATTACGTTTAGTTGGTTTATATTCGCCCTAAATAAACAAAAATCCGAATAGCTGCCCCATTATATTAAATACTTGAAGCTTACCTGCTTGTTGGTTGAAAAATTAAAAAGAAAAACTATGATTTTTTAAAAATCGTCCTCTTTATTTCGTTGTAGTTTTACTTACTTTTGCGGTATTACCGGTAGATTTATTATGAATTTAATTACATTGCTGCAAATAATTTTAGCGGCAGGTGCCCTGCTGGGTTTAGTTTTAGCTATTTTGTTATTTATCCGGAAGCCGAATCAATTAGCTAACCGGCTATTGAGCTTATTGATTTTGTGCCTGGCCCTGCAATCTTTTTTAATTGCATTTGATACCCAGGAATTCCTGGAACAAAGGCCGCAGTTAAGCCGCATCAGCTGGCTCTTGCCTATGGTATTTGGCCCGATGTTGTATTTGTTTATTCGTAAATTAATTGCTCGTAATCCCCGGCTTTTTCCCATCGAAATTATTCATTTTATTCCGGTAGTAGTGGCGCTGTTTTACCTGTTGCCTTATTTTATTCAAAGCCAGGAAAAAACCATTGCATTTTTAAGTAACCTGGACGCCAGCCGGCACAACGACTTTAATTTAATCCGGCAAGTAACGCTTTTTCAGGTTTTATTTTACCTGGTATATTCATTAAAAACCTTAGCGCAGTACGACAAACGCATTGTAAATACATTTTCTAATCTGGAAAACAAAAAGCTGATATGGCTTAAAAAAGTGGTTTATGTGTTACTGGCTATTTTTTTAGCCGCCGTACTAGCGGTTACCCTTAATAACTGGTATTTACCGGTTTTAACGGAGCTGTACCATTATTACCTACATTTTTTAATAGTCATTATTTTAGTTTTCTGGATTGGCTTTAAAACTTTATATCAAAAACAGATTTTTTTAAAAAATAAGGCCCATGCAACATTAAGCCAGGATGGTGAAACCTATTTAAACGAGTTTGAAAAAGATTTAATTATTCCGGATGGTCCGGTAACAGAACCGATGGGCGTACCGGGATTGCCGAAAAAATACCGCAAGTACACTCTAAAACCGGCCGCCCTCCAGAAATATTACGAACGCCTGAATGCTATCATGGAAACGCAAAAGCCTTACCGGCAAAGCAACCTAACAATTCAGGAACTTGCCGATATGTTGCAAATGCCCCGGCAATATTTATTATATTTAATACATGAGCAGTTAGGTAAATCTTTTTACGATTTTATTAACCAGTACCGCATTGCCGAAGTGCAGGCGTTCCTTGCCGAATCTAAAGAGCATTCTTTAACAAAACAGGAACTTGCCCAAAGTGCCGGCTTTACTTCCGAAGCAGCCATGGAAGCCGTCTTTATGCAATTAACCGGCAAAAGCGCCACCGAGTACTAAAAAGATCAGGAATTAGATTCATAGTAAGAGCGGCAACAATAAATTTTTTAAATTTTTAATCAACTCCAAACATGAGCATTTACGAAAATTTAAAAATCCGGTATGTTTTACTTCTTTTAACTTCCTGCTTAAGTTTTGGTATTTCGGCTACCGCCCAAACTCCCGTAGAAGAAGTAATTACCACCGAACTGGCCTTTGCGAAGTTAGCAGTCGATCAGGATACCAGGGCCGCTTTTTTAGCTTATATGTCGGATAATTCGCTGCTGGAAAGACAAGGCAAACTCATTAAAGGCCGCCCGGTTTACCTGCAATTGCCTCCTGATACCAGCGGCAAGCTCATCTGGTACCCCACTATTGCCACCAGCTCGGCAGCCGGCGATTTAGGTTATACTTCCGGGCCTTACTCTTACCAGGTTAAAGGCAAAGCCGTAGCCTTTGGCGATTTTGCTACGGTCTGGGAAAAGCATACTAACCAAAAATGGACCTTCGTCATTGATTTGGGTAACTCCTACGAACCCATTAAAGAGCAAAGCCCGCCGGGTAAAATAGAGAAAATTAATCCGGCAAATTCTAAAAATTTAAAAAATAGTAGTACAGATTTATTAAAAATTGATCAAAACCTGAACGCCCAAATCCAGTTGGGCTTAGCTTCAGCGTATGTAAAAGTATTGCACCCTTCCGCCCGCCTATTACGTACCGGAAAGCCTCCTTACACTACTACGGCTGAGAAAGAAACTTTATTCGCACAAAAAGTCACGCTCCAGTTTAAGCCCGAAGGCTATAGAATTGCCTCGTCTAACGATTTAGGTGTGGTTTACGGAAGCTGCACGCTGTTAGAACCCAACTCCGATACGGCACCGCAACAAGGCGCTTATATGCACGTTTGGCGAAAAGATGCCCAAAAAGGCTGGCAATTGCTGCACGAGAGTATTAATTTGGCACCTAAAAATTAAGGCGCAACCATTCTGTCTACCTCCCGCCAGTATTGTTGGATCTTACAATTGCAACTTTGCTTTAAGAGAATTCTACCAAGTAGTTACATCTATTGTAATCTCCTCTAATGGCCTTCCTCGCCAACGTAAAGCCTGAACGCACGTATTAGTTTAGTAACCAATTAATAGAAAGATTACAATCTCCATAATCGCGGTTTTCATCAATTTGCCTAAATAAAAACAGTACTTGTACATTTTAAATCCGTATTTATACATTAAGCAGATTGATTGGAAAGAATATTTTTGTAAGAAGCAATCTTATATTTAAAACCAGCTCCTGAAAAAGCCACACTTCTGTTAATTGCGGAATAAATAAATTTTTAAAATTTCCTCTAAATACCTTTTGAGTATGATAAACATATTACTGGTAGATGACCATAAAATAATCCGGGATGGAATTAGATCTTTGTTAAAGGATGAATCTACCATAGAGGTAGTGGGTGAAGCTTCTAACGCGCAAGAGTTAATCGAAATTTTACCCGACAAGGACGTTGATGTTATTTTAATGGACCTGAATATGCCCGTTATGGATGGGTTTGAGGGTACCAAATTCGTGAAAGATAATTATCCGGATAAGAAAGTACTGGTACTGTCTATGTTGGATAACGAGAATTACATTTCTAAAGTAATGGATGCGGGAGCTTCGGGCTATATTTTAAAAAATACCGGCCGCGAAGAAATGATTTACGCTATAACTACGGTAGCTGCGGGTAATTATTTTATTTGTACCGAAATTGCCCTAAATCTTTTAAAACGGGTTCAATCTTCGGCCACTAAAGTAGAAACTAATGGCAGCCGGCAGCCCGGTGATTTATCTAAACGGGAGATAGAAGTTTTACGGCTCATTGCCGAAGGACTTACCAATGCCGAGATCGCGGATAAACTGTTTACCAGCAAACGCACCATAGAATCGCACCGGCAACACTTAATCGAGAAAACGCAAGCTAAAAACACAGCAGCGCTCGTTAAATTTGCTTTGGAAAAAGGTATTATCGATTAAGATATATTTTAAAATTTTTATCGACTAGCTTGATTCTGCTGGACAGAAGCGTAGAAATCTAGTTGCGTTTCTTGCCGCATAATTGTCAAGAGATGTAAAAAAGAAAAGCCTGATTAATTAATCAGGCTTTTTTTAGTTTAAGAAGAGGTAACGAGCGGATTCGAACCGCTGTAGCAGCTTTTGCAGAGCTGAGCCTAGCCACTCGGCCACGTTACCGGGCTATTTGCGAGTGCAAACATACACACTTTTCTGTTTTAATCAAACATCAGCAAAAAGAAAATATAATTTATTTTAAATTTTTAATTTCTCCGGGGCTTTCCCTGGCTAAAAACAAAAGCGTCTGGAATAATCCAGACGCTTTTTTAAAAATATAGAAGAATAAAACTTATTCTGCAGGAGTTTCGTCTTCGCCGGCCGGTGCATTTTCTGCGGCAGCTCTGGCGTCAGCAGCTGCTTGCAACTTACGGGTACCAACTTCTTTTTCGTTGTTCTGCATTTGTTCCCGCAAAGCCGAAAGAGCTTCTAAATCGCCTAAAGTAGATTTAACTTCCTCTTTCTTCTTGTTGTCTGATGACTTAGCCGCTTGCGGAGCAGCACCTGGCGTACCTGGTTTTTTCTTCAAGAATTTTTCCGCTTTAGCAGCCTCATCTTTCGCATCAGTATATACGTTCGAGTGAGACAATACAATTTTGCGGTCATCTTTCGAGAATTCCATTACTTTAAAGTCTAATGATTCGCCTGCCTCAGCAGTAGTTCCATCTTCTTTAACCAGGTTTTTAGGATAAGCAAAACCTTCGATACCGTAAGGTAACTCTAATACGGCACCACGGTCGTTTTTCTCCAGGATGGTTGCCCGGTGAATAGAACCTACGTGGAACACCGTAGCGAAAGTATCCCATGGGTTTTCTTCCAGTTGCTTATGGCCTAAAGCTAAACGGCGGTTAGGCACGTCTAATTCCAGAACTACTACATCTAACGTTTCGCCCACTTTAACGAATTCTGAAGGATGTTTGATTTTCTTGGTCCAGGACAGGTCAGAAACGTGTACTAAACCATCAACGCCTTCTTCCAGCTCGATGAATAAACCAAAATTGGTTAAGTTACGAACTACACCAGTGTGGCGGGTGCCCACGGCGTATTTCTGCAACACATCTTGTTTCGTCCATGGATCTTCGGTTAACTGCTTAATGCCTAACGACATTTTGCGCTCATCCCGGTCCAGGGTTAAAACAACAGCTTCAATTTCATCGCCTTGTTTAATGAAATCTTGCGGGTTACGCAGGTGCTGCGACCAGCTCATTTCAGAAACGTGGATTAAGCCTTCTACGCCCGGTAAAATTTCCAGGAATGCGCCGTAATCGGCCACGTTCACAATTTTACCTTTAATGCGCGAACCAACTTCAATGTCAGCCGATAAAGCATCCCATGGATGAGGCGTTAATTGCTTCATACCTAAAGAGATACGCTTCTTGTCTTCGTCGAAGTCCAGAACTACTACGTTTACTTTCTGGTCTAATTCCAACACTTCCTGCGGGTGGTTGATCCGTCCCCATGAAATATCGGTAATGTGCAGTAAACCATCTACGCCACCTAAATCGATGAATACACCGAAGTTGGTCATGTTTTTGATTACACCTTCGAGTACCTGACCTTTTTCCAGGTTGTTCAGGATGCCCTGGCGTTGCTGCTCCAGATCTTTCTCGATCAGGACTTTGTGCGAAACTACCACGTTGTCGAAAGCAGCATTGATTTTTACTACTTTCACTTCCATTTTCTTACCCACGAAAATATCGAAATCGCGGATTGGTTTCACGTCGATTTGCGAACCTGGTAAGAAAGCTTCTACGCCGTATAAGTCAATGATTAAACCACCTTTGGTGCGGCGTTTAACCATACCTTCCAAAATAGTATCGTTTTCTAAGGCGCTGTAAATGTTATCCCAGGCTTTAACAATTTTAGCTTTTTTACGGGATAAAATTAACTGACCGTTGGGATCTTCCTGATCTTCGATGAATACTTCTACTTCATCGCCAATTTTAATGTCCGGCTGATCGCGGAATTCGGACAGAGGCACCAAACCATCAGATTTAAAACCGATGTTCAGGATAACGTCCCGGTCGGTAATACCCACGATGGTACCTTTAATTACTTCTTCTTCCTGAACGGTATTCAGGGTTTCGGAATACATTTGTTCCAGTTGGGCCCGCTCATCTTTAGAATAAGCGCCGCCAAACTTCTGAGATTCAAATTTATCCCAGTCAAAATCATCAATATTTGTACTCATACCACTTTGCTCTTTGGTACTAACCAACAGCCGAGCGTTCTGCTGGTAATTTGGTTAAATAATTTCCGACAAAATGCCGGAACCGCCCATTTTGAACGGAATGGCAAAAGTAGTAAAATTTAACCGAAATAGCAATTAAGTTTTTGAGTACAGGCAGGTTAGGAATAAGGACTTGCAAAAAAGAAAAAATTTAAAAAATTACTTTTAATTCTTGGTTCGCAAATACGTGTGCCAGCTCGTATCAATGGTATCGGAATGGAGAACCAGAAAAGAAGTTAAACTGGGTTTTTTGGGCTTTTGCTTTAACTGCATGTTGGCTTCCTCGGGCGTGCGGTCGCCTTTGCGGGTATTGCACCGCATACAGGCCGTTCCCAGATTAGTCCAGTTCGATTCGCCCCCCCGCGACCGGGGAATGATATGATCGATGGTCAGGTTTTTGGTGGAGTCACAGTATAAACACCGGAACTGATCGCGGCGCATAATATTCTGCCGGCTTAGGGCAATGCCTTTGTAGGGCACATTTACGTAGCGCTGCAAACGGATAATGGAAGGAACCGGAAAAGACTTGCTGATAGTTCTTAAAACGCCGTTTCGCTTTTCTACTAATTCGGCTTTATCAAGAAACAATAAAATAAAAGCTTTATGAATGCTGCAAAGCGAAATAGCCGAATAATCCTGATTTAATATAAGTACTTTCTGGTCCATAAACTTCTAAGATACTTGCCTAACATACGTAATAATCAAGTGCTAAGCAATACCAAACCCCACAGTTTAAAACAAAAAAGCAGGGCAGTTTATTTTGCTACCGGAAAAATTCTTTTAATAATGCGTAAGCGGTGGGTGTACTTTTTTCTTTGATGATTAAAAATGCCGTAATGGTCGAGCATGTCAATCCGGACTTCGCCGTGCGCGTGAATAATTTGCTGGTTTTCGAGCAAAATACCCACGTGAATTATCCGTCCTTCGTCATTATCGAAAAAAGCTAAGTCGCCAGGCTGGGTTAAATTGGCAAAATGTACTTCGATGCCCACCGAAACCTGCTGCCAGGCATCCCGGGGAAAGTTATAACCGCAAATACCAAATACCTGCTGCACAAAACCGGAACAATCAATACCGAAAATTGATTTACCGCCCCAGAGGTAAGGCGCTTTTAAATAACTGTGCGCCACCTTGGTGAAAAAGTTAATTTTAAAAGGCAGCGAGTTATTGGTAGCCCGGCCACTATACACGTATTTCTGGTTGTTTATCCGGATGTTAATGCCATCGAAAAAAGGCAAAGTACTGCCGATCATAATAGGTATGCGGGTATTCTCGCTGCTTATGGTTTGCACCAAATCGACGGCCCGCGGGTGTGCGGTTGCTTTCCATTCGGTAAAATACTCCGGCGTTACCGGGCAATGTTGCTTAAAATCAATCCAACCGGTATAATCGTCGGCGGCAATCTTTATCTGATGCCAGTTGCCCTGCGAACCCATAATCTGGTAACACTCCCCGTACAAAAGCTGCGTCACCAACTCGCTTTTATCCGAAGGTTCTGCGCGCACCGGCACCAAACTTAAGCTACATATTCCGTTATCCACTATAATTTAGATTTAAAATGCTAGACTATGAATGAAAATGATAAATTTTAAAATTAAATTCAAATTTAACCATATTAAGGGATTTGGTCTAGAATTTAGTGTCTATTGTATATTTTAGAAACGTTCACGTTGCAGTTCCCTTTTTATATCACGTTCTTTAATATCTTCCCGCTTATCATACAATTTTTTACCCCGGGCTAAAGCTATTTCTACTTTGGCGAAACCGCGTTCGTTAATAAATACCCGGATGGGAATAATGGTTAAACCTTGCTCCTCCGATTTTTTACTTAGCTGGTTAAGTTCTTTTTTGTTGAGTAGCAACTTGCGCGGCCGGGTAGGTTCGTGGTTGTAGTAGGTGCCTTCGGTGTATTTGGCAATGGTTACCTGAATAAGCCACAGACCATCCGGCATAAAGGTGCAAAATCCATCTTGCAAATTTACGTTTCCTTCCCGGATAGATTTTATTTCGGTGCCTTGCAGCATGATACCGGCAATGTATTTACTTAAAAATTCGTATTCGTAGGAGGCCCGTCGGTTAACAATATTAACGTTCTTCTTTATCCGGTCTTTATCTTTCGCCATTTATTGTAGAGTAAAACTCAAATTTTCCTTATTTTTTAAATAAAATCAAAATAATAAAAGATTGTTTCGGTAATCTTTTAGGTGATGTAATAGCCTTTTTACTATTTCCAATAAAATCCAGCTGGCTTTATTAAAATAGCTTGATTAGAAAGTAATCAATCTGTATTGGTTATCAGATTAAAAGGTAAACGATTAATATTAATTTCTGAATTTATCTTTCTTCTAATTATTTTTACCCGAAGGCTTAAATTACAAACAACGTGCTCTCCCGAATTATTTTGAATAGAAAGTTTTTGCAATACGGATTTTTATTGTTGCTGTTAAGTTATAGTTCGTGTAAAAACAATAAAGAATCTACGTCTTTTACATTTCAAGTACAGGCCAAAAATCCATCCCTCGAAACTCCGGCAGAGCCAAGTAAACCCACTCTTACTCCGGTAAAGGATAAACAAACTGCGGCCATTCTACCGGATACAATTAAAAAAATCACGAATGATTCTACCATCAAAGCTTCAAAACGGCTTCCGAGCGCTAACAAAAATTTAAAAACAACGGTTGTAGGGCCAGATACGTTGCCAGGTTCTATTCTGCCGGCAAAGCGCATTGTGGCTTTTTACGGTACGCCTTTATCTAAACGCATGGGTATTTTGGGTGAACTGCCGCCAACCGAAATGTTAGATAAATTAGACCTGGAAGTAAGCAAATGGCAACAAGCTGACCCAAAAACGCCGGTACAACCCGCCTTGCATTTAATAGCTGTTACTGCCCAAAACGAACCAGGCAGAAGTGGCAAATACCGCCTGCGCGTGGCTAATTCCGTCATTGATTCGGTGCTGCACTACGCGCAAACCCGAAACGCGCTGGTATTTTTAGATATTCAGTTAGGAACCAGTACCCTGCAGGAAGAATTACCTGTCCTGGAAAATTATTTAAAATTACCTAATGTACATCTGGGTATTGATGCTGAATTTGCTTTAAAACCGGGAAAAATTCCGGGCCGTAACATTGGCACTTACGATGCCGAAGATATCAATTTTGCGAGCCAGTATTTAGCAGATATTGCCAGGCAAAACCAACTACCACCAAAATTATTAATTGTTCATCGGTTTACTAAGCCCATGATAACGAACTATAAAAAAATTAACCTGGATCCTTATTGTCAGATAGTCATGCACATGGATGGTTGGGGTAACCCGGCAATAAAGAAAAGTAGTTATTTAAAATACATCAAAGAGGAACCGGTGCAATATGCGGGCATTAAGATTTTCTACAGAAATGATATCCGGAAAAAAGGCTGGCGCTTAATGAAACCTCATGAAATTTTAGCCTTAAATCCGAAGCCGTATTACATCCAATATCAATAACTCAGATGCTAGATACTAGATGTTAGATTTTTACTTGGATATTTTTTAAGGTTTTTAGAAATGGATTTGATTGTATTATAGATTCATTTTAATTAGAATTCTGGATATATAATTACTGGATATATAATTAGATAAAGCAACAAGGGTCTGATAATAGAATCAGACCCTTGTTGGTATTGGTAAAAACGTAAATTTTTAAAAATTTACTTTAAGGCGTTGTATAAAACTTCTAAAGTGTGTAAAGCCTGGCGGCCAGTGCCATCTTTAATTTGGTGACGGCAACTGGTACCGGGGGCCGCAATAATTACCTCTTCGGGTTGCTTCCGAACCGTAGGAAATAACACCAGTTCCCCTATTTTCATCGATACCTCGTAATGTTCTGATTCGTAGCCAAACGAACCCGCCATGCCGCAACAACCTGACGGAATTACTTCTACAGTATAATTTTCGGGCAACGAAAGCATTTTTTGCGTGTACGCTACTGACGATAAAGCTTTTTGATGGCAATGCCCGTGCAATTTAATCAACCGTTTTTCCTGGGTAAACTGATCCGGGGTAATGTTGCCTTTACCTATTTCGGCAAAGATAAACTCATCGATTAAAAAGCTATTCTGCGCAATTTTTTGCGCATCGGCAAATTGATCTTCGTCCACTAAATCCAAGTATTCATCGCGGAACGTTAAAATAGCCGACGGCTCCACTCCTATTAGCGGGGCATTACCGGAAACCACTTTACTTAACTTGGCTACGTTTTTTACCGCTAATTTTTTTGCTTCCCGCACCAAACCCTTCGATAAATACGTCCGGCCGCTTTCTTCGTGCTCCGGAATGTGTACTTCGTAGCCTAAGCGCTCTAGCAATAACACGGCTTTCTGGCCAATCTCTACGTCATTAAAATTGGTAAACTCGTCGCAAAACAAATTTACTTTACCTTTAGAAACCGCATATTTTAAATTATTTTGTTTCTGGTGTTTCTTAAACCATTGCCGCAGGGTGGTTTTATGTAATAAAGGCAAAGGACGCTCTGGGGCAAAGCCAACTACTTTCTTAGCCAGACTGGAAGTAGTTTTATTCGTAAACACAAAGTTGTAAATGCTTGGGGCAATCGAAGCCAAATTGTTTAAGTTCGTAAAATTACCCACCAAACGCGTACGGAGCGGAATGCCGTTGGCATCGTAGTAATGTTGCAGAAACTCGGCTTTTAACTTGGCCACGTCCACATTAGAGGGGCACTCTGATTTGCAGCCTTTGCACGAAATGCAAAGTTCCATGGCTTCTTTGATTTCGTGGTGGTCGAACCGGTTTTCTTTGGGGGAGCGGGTTAAAAACTCGCGGAGCATGTTGGCCCGGCCGCGGGTAGTGTCTTTTTCGTTGCGGGTTACCATGTAGCTCGGGCACATGGTGCCGCCGGTTAAATGCGTTTTGCGGCAATCGCCGGAACCGTTGCACAATTCCGCAGCCCGTAAAATTCCCTGGGCATCTTTAAATTTAAAAACAGTATTAAAATCGGGCGTTTCCTGGCCAGGCTTGTAGCGTAAAAACGTATCCATGGCCGGGGTGTTTACTATTTTGCCCGGATTAAAAATATTGTCTGGGTCCCAGGTGCGTTTTACTTCTTCCAGCAGTTGATAGTTTTTTTCGCCTACCATCCATTTTATAAATTCCCCGCGTAAACGGCCATCGCCGTGTTCCCCACTTAAAGAACCCCGGTATTTCTTAACTAATCGGGCAATTTCTTCGGCAATCAGCCGGAATAACTTGTTACCGGCGGCCGTTTTTAAATTAATGATCGGCCGAAGGTGTAGTTCGCCGGAGCCTGCATGCGCGTAATGCACGCAGAACAAATCATTCTGTTTTAAAATCTCATTAAATTCAGCAATAAAAGCGGGCAAGTCATTGGCATCTACGGCAGTATCTTCAATTACCGCTACAGGTTTCGCATCGCCCGGAATATTAGAGAGTAATCCCAAGCCGGCTTTTCTCAAAGTCCAGACTTTTTTGGTGTCCGGCCCCATCACTAACGGATAATGGTAACCTAAACCTTGCTGTTGCAAATCGGCGATTAAGGCCTTAGCCACGGCTTCTATTTCGGCGCGGGTATTTTTTGAAATTTCTACTACCAAAATGGCCCCTGGATCGCCTTGCACAAAAAAGCGGTTTTGGCTTTGTTCAATATTCGCTTTGGTACATTCCAGCACGTAATGGTCCATGAGCTCACTGGCGCTGGGCTGGTATTGTAGAGCCACTAAATTTGCCCGTAAAGATTCATCGATGGTATGGCAATGGATACACAACAGCCCGATTTCTTTGGGGGGCAATGGCACTACATTTAATTTAATTTCGGTTAAAAAGGCCAGCGTGCCTTCGGAGCCTGCAATAAGCTTACAGAAATTAAAAGCGCTGGCACCCGGCGTAAACGGCTCGGTTTCCAGTAATAAATCTACGGCGTAACCCGTGTTGCGGCGCTCCACGGTAGGTTTTGGAAACTCGCGGCGGATTTCTTCTTGAGTGGCCGGGTGGCTCAACATGGCTTTGGTAGCCTGGTAAATTTTAGTTTCCAAAGGGCCGGAGGTATTCTCGCCTAAACATTTGGCTTCAAACTGGGCCGAAGTTAAGCTCGAAAATTCTGTTTCGGTGCCGTCGCTTAAAATAGCTTTAACCGATAACAAGTGTTCGCGGGTGCTGCGGTAAACCACCGAGTT
This sequence comes from Adhaeribacter swui, assembly GCF_014217805.1. Lineage (NCBI taxonomy): Bacteria > Pseudomonadati > Bacteroidota > Cytophagia > Cytophagales > Hymenobacteraceae > Adhaeribacter > Adhaeribacter swui. Next base: position 4,881,310 of record NZ_CP055156.1, on the reverse strand, counting down.
CGATCCGCAGGAATTATTACCTACCATACCGCCTACCATGGCCCGGTTGGCCGTAGAAGTTTCCGGACCAAAGTATAAGCCGTAGGGTTTTAAAAATAAATTTAATTCATCGCGGATAACGCCGGGCTGTACGCGTACCCAACGTTCTTCCGGGTTAATTTCTAAAATTTGCGTAAAGGTGCGCGAAACATCCACCACAATGCCGTTGCCTACCACTTGGCCAGCTAAAGAAGTACCCGCCGTGCGCGGAATAAGCGAAGTACCCTCCCGCCGGGCAAACTGGATTAATGTTTTTATGTCCTCTTTATTTGCCGGGAAAGCCACGGCTAAAGGCATTTCGCGGTACGCCGATGCATCGGTGGCATACAGCGTGCGCATGGTAGAATCAAAGTGGAGTTCGCCGGTTAATTGTTTGGCAAGTTGAACGAGTTTATCTGTATTCATTTTTAAATTTTAGGCAATTCACCGGCGTAAGTTATTCCGGAAAACAAAAAATGATTGCCTGAATTAGAACGCTAATATATTGGCTAATGACACAAGTTTGAAGTGAAGACGTGTAAATTTAAAAAATTTAAAATTTTTACATTTCATGTTTTCCTTATTCGCCTATCTTTAGTTGTTTAATGAAGCCTAAAATTAACTCAATAAAAACGCTTACATGCAATTTTCTCTGAAAACTTGTACTCTGCGCTACTGGCAAACCGGTGATGAGTTAGCTTTGGCCAAACACGCCAACAATTATCATATCTGGATAAACCTTCGTGATTCTTTTCCGCACCCGTATACGTTACAGGACGCGCAAACCTGGATTATGCTGGCTAATGCTACAAAACCCATCACCAACTTTGCCATTATCGTAAACAATGAACCTGTAGGCGGTATTGGGTTAGTTTTACAACCGGACGTGTACCGCAAAAGCGCTGAAATTGGCTACTGGCTGAGTGAGCAGTACTGGAACCAAGGGATTATAACCGAAGCACTCCAGGCAATTACTGATTTTGGTTTTAACACGCTGGAACTCGAAAGAATCTATGCCGGCGTTTTTGCTTGGAATCCTAAATCTGCCAGAGTATTGGAAAAAGCCGGTTATCACCTGGAAGGAAAATTAAAAAACTCCGTCTATAAAAATAAGCAGTTAATTGATTCCTTGCTTTACGCCAAAGTAAGAAGTATTACCGGCGCATAAAAAAAGCTGCCCCGGTGGAGCAGCTTTCTAGTTTTTAAATTTTTAAAATTTTAACGTAAATCAATTACTTTAACGCCTTTAAATTTAGATTTATCAAAAGCAAAATAGTTGTTGTCTACACTTGCCGGGTTAGGATTGAAATTGGTAATGGTATAAGTATACCGGTTACCGTTATTCCGGAACATGGTCCAGCTTTTTAAAGATTTATCTTTTTTGCTGATGTTTAACCGTACTTTAAAAACCGGGTCGTTACGGTCTTCGGGAGCTAATTCAATTACATCGCACAGCTCGCCATCAACTTTTGCTTCTTCTACGTAGGCCGATTTATAACCTTTTTTGTACATGGTAAATATTTTGTTCGGGGTCATGCCTTCGTCATCCGGATCATTCTCCGATATGTTTACCTCATTTTCCGATTTAATGTACGTCCAGATGGTATTGCCATTGTTAATGATTTCCTGATCTTCGGTTTTCAGACGGAACTTGTTGCCCATTACGGTAATTTCGCCTTCTACATTTTCTTTCATCTTACTGCTGGTGTTTTCCAAAGTTTGATTGAAGTTGGCGCGAAATACTTTGTAGGCCTGGTACTTCTTACTCATGGCATCCAAAATCTGCCGGGCCTTTTGGTCCTGTGCCTGGGTAACTTGAGCAACCGTGCCCATTAAAACAAACACGAAAAAGATTATTCTTTTTATCATACAATTTTTAAGGATTACCTGAATGTTCTTCTTATTTTTCTATAGTGTTCAATAATTGTTCCAAACTGTATTCATCCGGAATAAGAACATCGCGGGCTTTGCTTCCTTCAAAAGGCCCCACCACCCCGGCGGCTTCTAATTGGTCGATTAAGCGGCCGGCGCGGTTATAGCCTAGTTTTAAGCGCCTTTGCAGTAAAGACGTGCTGCCTTGCTGGTGCGTAACAATAATTCGAGCGGCTTCTTCAAATAAAGAGTCGCGGGTACTGGGGTCAAAATCGGCTTTATCATTGCCACTATCATCGCCAACAAATTCCGGCAACAAATAAGCGTCGTTGTAGCCTTGCTGCTCCCCAATAAAATCACAAATCCGGTCTACCTCCGGGGTATCCACAAAAGCACACTGCAACCGGATTAAATCAGAGCCTACGGAGAATAACATATCACCCTGCCCTACTAGCTGTTCGGCCCCGCCGGTATCCAGAATAGTACGTGAATCGATTTTGGAAGTAACTTTAAAAGAAATCCGGCACGGGAAGTTGGCTTTAATAATACCCGTAATTACGTTAACGGATGGGCGCTGGGTAGCCACTACCAGGTGTATGCCAATGGCGCGGGCTAACTGCGCTAAACGGGCAATGGGCGTTTCTACTTCTTTACCGGCGGTCATCATTAAATCGGCCAACTCATCTATCACCAACACAATAAAAGGCATAAAGCGGTGGCCTTTTTTCGGGTTTAAGCGCCGCTCCACAAACTTTTGGTTATATTCTTTTAAATTCCGGCAACCGGCATCTTTTAACAAATCGTAGCGCATGTCCATTTCCATACACAACGAGTTGAGCGTATTGATAACCTTTTTAGTATCCGTTATAATCGGTTCATCGCTGTCCGGTAGTTTAGCCAAGAAGTGACGTTCAATTTTATTAAATAAGGATAATTCTACTTTCTTCGGGTCGACCAACACAAATTTTAATTGGCTCGGATGCTTCTTATAGATTAAAGAAGTAAGAATCGCATTTAACCCCACGGATTTACCTTGTCCGGTTGCCCCAGCCATAAGTAAGTGCGGCATCTTCGCTAAATCGGTAATAAAAACTTCGTTGGTAATGGTTTTCCCGAAAGCAATCGGCAAATCCATCTCACTTTTTAAAAATTTCTCGGTAGAGAGGATGGATTTTATAGAAACCATTTCTTTTTTCTTGTTGGGCACTTCAATCCCGATGGTTCCTTTGCCCGGAATAGGCGCAATAATACGAATACCTAAAGCGGCTAAGCTCAAAGCAATATCGTCCTCCAGATTTTTAATTTTAGAAATCCGGACGCCGGCGTCCGGCACAATTTCGTACAGGGTTACAGTAGGCCCAATAGTAGCTTTAATGCTGGCAATACCAATGGCGTAATTGGCCAGCGTTTCCACAATTTTATCTTTATTAGCTTCCAGTTCTTCTTTGGTTACCTGAATTTTGCCCAGGTTATAATCGTTCAGCAGGTCGATGTTCGGGTATTGATAACGGGCTAAATCCAGGGTTGGATCGTAGTTCTCCATATCTTTACCCAGCGGCTCTACCGGAATTTCCGAAATTTTAAAATCCGGCGCAGGGGTGCTTAGCGGCGCAGCCGGGGCTTTTATTGGTTCTTCTTCGTCTAAAAATAAATCTTCGTCGTCAAAGAAATCGGTTTCGGTATCGTAGCCCGGTTCAATATCTAACTGAATACCGCCGGATAAAGGCTTAGTTGCTAGATTTGAAATAGCAGCAGAAGCAGGTTTAGTAGCCACGGTAAAAACAGGGGCGGGTGCAACGCTTAGCTCCAGGTTATCTTCGTCGGCATCGGGCAGGTTATTAACAGTTAATTTTAATTCGGGCTCTGCAGCGGCAAGTTCTTCCTCGGGTTCCTCCGCTTCTTCCGCTTCTATTTCGGCTGTTGGGTTAGTATATTGGTTTACCCCGGTAGATTGCTGCTCGTAAGTGTCGGCATTGTACGCGTTTACGGCCGTACGATTATCCGAATTTTTACCGCTGTTGCCCGCAGCAGTTGAAACAACGGGTTTTTTAACTGATAGGCTGGTAATGTTAAAGAAGAAAACTACGAAGATGATAAGCAAAAACGCCAGCAAAAAAGCGGTGCCCATCCCAATTAAACTCTCGAACCAGAGCGCTGTTTCGTAACCAATGCCGCCGCTCAAAAAAGACAAATCTTCTACCCGGTTTAAGCGCAAAACCACGTACCCCAGCAACAAACTGCACCAAAGCATAGCAAACATGCAAATGGTGTAGGTATACGATAATGAAACCTGCGTGCGCCGGAATAAGATTTTGTAACCGGTGAAAAAGATGATAGGAATCACAAAAAACGAAGCAACTCCCAGCCATTCATAAATAAAGTAATTCGAGATCCAGGCGCCAAACAAACCCAGCCAGTTTTCTGATTCTAAGCCGGAGTTTTTTATGTCGCTGGTTTTTAAAGATTCCACTACGCTTTGATCAGCAGGACCAGTAAACAAGTAAGATACAAAAGCAATTAACAGGTACAGCGCCGATAACAATAAGGTAAACCCAATAAGTAAGTGAAACCGCCGGTCGCGCAGAAAATTAAAGCTGATAAATGAAAACTTGGGCATCGACCAGCGCCCGGAAGTTGCCTTGTTGGTTTTAGGAGCGTTACTGGTGCGACTCACCGGCTCATTAATGGCCTTTGGGCTGTTTTTAGCTTTGGGCACATTTCCTGCTTCACGTTTAAAAGTATTCGTAGCCATGCTTTATAGAAACCCCTAATTTAAAATTTTATCTTAATTCACCGGAACAAAAATAATCAATCTGCCTTTTTTCTGCGGAGTAAGGCTTCGTTAATTTTTCGGACCAGGCCCGGGCCTTCGTAAATAAACCCGGTGTATAATTGAATTAAATCGGCACCCGCATCCAGCTTTTCTAAAGCGTCAGCGGCATTCATGATCCCTCCTACCCCAATTAAGCGAATATTTTCGGGCAAACATTGCCGCAGGTATCGGATTATTTCGGTGGACCGTTGCGTAAGCGGTTTACCACTTAAACCTCCGGCTCCCATAGCGGCCACTTGCTGGCTGGCTGTCAGTAAATTATCGCGGCTAATGGTGGTGTTGGTGGCAATCAGTCCGCTTAACTGCGTTTTGGTAGCTATTTCAACAATATCGTTTAATTGTTCCTGGTTTAAGTCCGGGGCAATTTTTAAAAGTATAGGTTTGGGCTTGCGCTGGGCCTGGTTCCGGTTTTGTAATTCCGAAAGTAAATGCTGCAAAGGTTCTTTGTCCTGCAACTCGCGCAGGTTGGGGGTATTCGGCGAACTCACGTTTACCACAAAGTAATCGACCACCTCGTATAACGCATCATAGCAATAAATATAATCTTTTAAGGCCTGGTCGTTGGGGGTAACTTTATTCTTGCCGATGTTGCCCCCAATGATGATAGAGCCTTTACGGTTTTTAAGCCGATGCGCAGCTACTTCTACTCCCCGGTTGTTAAATCCCATGCGGTTAATCAGGCCCTGGTCCTGGGGCAGCCGGAACAAGCGGGGCTTGTCGTTGCCGGGTTGGGGCATGGGCGTTAAGGTGCCGATTTCCAGAAAGCCAAAACCAAAATTTTCAAATTCATCTACCAGCCGGGCGTCTTTATCAAATCCGGCCGCTAAGCCAACCGGGTTCGGAAACTTTAACCCGAATACTTCGCGTTCTAGAGCCGGATCATCTACCCGAAACATTTTTTTACTGAGCTGACTGGCCAGCGGTAATTTAAATGCAGTTTTAATACTCGGGAACGAAAAATCGTGTATTTCTTCCGGATCAATCTGAAATAATAAAGGACGAATCAGTGGTTTATACATAATGTAAAGGTAAGACTCTGCCTTTAAAAATGTAAGAACTGGCTTTACTTATTGCGCCGGAATTCTGAATCCTGGTTTTATATGGTTCATTTATAACTTATTAGTCATTTTTTTAAAATTTTAATGTTTTTGCTGCTGGTATTTTGGTGCTTCGTTGTCTCCTCGGTTTTTCCGCAAGAATTGCCAGAGCCGGATTATTACGATTTAAGCTGGCAGGAATTTGAGCAACTTCCCGCCGCCCGGCAAGTTATACCGCTACTCCAGCCCAATTATAATTTATTGGATGCCGCCATTTACCACGTAACCAATAAAATTCGCGCCACCGAAAATAAACCGCCTTTAAAGTATTCGGGTTTACTGCACCGCACGGCTACCTACCATGCCCAAACCATGATTGAGCTGGACTTTTACAATCATTTAAACTACCAACAGCTAACTTATTTAACGCCCGACAAACGCATTGCGGCTTTTGGCGGAGTATTTAACTACACCGCTGAAAACATTGCCCAATACGATATTGTGAATACCGATTTGGAATACTGCCCTTTTCGGGAAAAGAATGGTTCTTTTATTTATTTAAACTGCGATACGAAAAAGCCTTACCGGCCCTATACGTATTTAGCTTACGCCGAAAGGGTGGTAAATGGCTGGCTGCACTCGCCGTCGCATCGTAAAAGTTTGTTAAGTTTAAATTATCAGTATATTGGTTGTTCCGCTAGAATTTCTAAAAATCCGTATCAGCAGAAAAAAGTGCCTTTTGCCCGTTTGGTGCAAAATTTTGGCGGCTATGGCTCACCTGCTGATTCTGCCTCGGCGGTGGCAAATACGGAGATTCGCTAAGCGTAATTTTTGTTTTTAATTATTGTGCTGCAATAGTTTACCTGGGGGCTTCTACAGTAAAGCTTTTGGAAGTGATAATCTCTTCGCCTTGCTCGTTCCAGGTGGTTACCTCCACTAAAAAGCGTCCTATTTGATCGTTGGTGAAAAACGACAGGTTTACGCTGCCATTTGCCTCCGGCTTTACCTGCGGGTTCCAGTATACCAATGGGTTGAAATTAGGAATGGTGGATTCGGTATTTTTTAAAAATTTAGGTTTGTAAGCAGGGGTAGTTCCGGCAAATTCCAGCATATTGTCGTGCAGCAAGGATGGGTTAAAGTTGCGGTTTTGGGTGTATAGGGCAATTACGCCCCCGGCGCCTAATACTTCAAAAGGGGCTAAAGCCGCTGATGTATTAAATACATCTATTTTGGCCAGTTGATTCGTAGGAAGATTCAAAATCGTTTCTACGTCGTAGGTAGGTATGCCATCAATCAAAAACAAAGGATAGAAGTTGTAAAACTTCTTTTGCAAACGGGCATATAAGCGGGCCCGCATACCGTCTTTTCTTTTTACTACTTCTATAGCGGGTATCAGTTCCCGGAAAATTTCGGTTACGTTGCTAAACTTTTCGTATTTACTTAAATCGTAGCTGGTAGTGGGTTTTAACCGGCTTTCCTGAAAAGCCGCGGGTTTAAAATGGTCCCTTCGATTTAAATTTTCCGGGCTATATCCAGCGTAAAATGCCTGATTAACGCGGTTCAAAATTTTAATTTTTTTAAAAAATTCCTGCTGCGTTGGCGAGAAAGTACCGGCCGTAAAAACCGGCTGCCACGAGGTTATGTATTGGTTGGAGTCCGGCACAAAAGCAATATTTTTTACTTCTTCCCCATCCTGAATGGCTCTGAAAATAATAGGCTTTGTACCGGCAAAAGGATCCAGTTCTACTTTTATGCGGCCTAGTTTATCAGAATAAAAAATTTCGGTTTGGCTGGTAGCCGGCACTACCAAATGAATTAAACTATTAACCAACGGCTTTTTATCTATTGCCGAAATAAGCTGGCCTTGTAAAACAAACGGGTAATCCGGATTATGGGAAGTGCTGGAAAAGATTTTTTTTAAATTTACCTGCGGAAATGTTTTCTCAAAACTATAATTATAACTTTGATTATTAACAAGATTAATATTATTACTTAAAGTATCGGTTAGTTCTACTACCCGAACCATAATCTGCGCATTCGCTAAATTATTGGTATTAGCGGTTAGTTGGAGTTGGGCCGGTTCGCGGGTAACAAAATTTGTTTTGTTCAGGTTAAGTTGCAACCAGGCATCCGGGCTTTGTTTTAAACGAAACGTATAGTTGCTAATGATTTCGCCGGAAGCCGTGGCCAGCATTACCTGCGCCTGGTTACCCGGAAACGCCGTTAAGGGAACGCTGATTTTATTTTGGGCAAGGGATAAATCTACTTCCGCGGAATGGTAAAGTTGGTTCGCGCCGGTAATAAAAAGCCAGCCTTTGCCATCCGCGTTGCTAGGCTTTTGGTCCCAGGTTATTTCCCAGTCGTTCACTTGTTTGGTTAAGTTAAGTTTCGGCTCCGAGACAGCATTTATCCAGTTACAAGCGTGGTACTCCGTTGTTTTTTGATCGGGATTATACACCTGAACTACTGTCGAAGCTTCCCAGCCAACCGGACTAAAAGCCCGCACAATATAATCGCCGCTGATGGCTTCTTTGGGTAATATAAGATAACTCAGCTGGTAACCGTTGGTAAGTAAAACCTGGGTGGTTTGAGAAAGCTTTGGGTCGGGGGTTATTAGCTGCACTTCCAGTAAATCATCCGCATTTTGTTGCCAGTTACTCACCCGAAAGAAAACAGTATCGCCGGCGGCATAGTAAGGTTTGTTCGTGCTTAAGGTAATTTTTCCGGCCGCCTGTTTTTGCAAAAAAGCATTTAATTTTTCTGGTAAGGATTGCCCCAGCACCGCCGGAATAAAGCCCAGCCCCGTAATTAAAATTAGCAAACTAACTCGGAAGGTATGTAACATGCCCATTTTTTAAATTTTACCAAAAATCGGGTTTGGTAGCAGTACTGTTTTTTAAAGTGCGACAATCGTCGGCGTAAATGTAGCGCGATATGGCAAACGGAAATTCTGTCCGGTTAATAAACAAGGTATTCGTAGAAACGGCCGATGCCCCAAAATAACCCATTACGGTTTCATTTTCGTCGTTGATGTTGCGGATATTACCCGGTATAGAAGCTGGCGGCGGATCTTGTACGGAACCCACCCCGGTAACCTGCGAGGTAAGAATGCGCCAGAAATTAAACGCCGACTCGGATAACGAATATTGTTTTACCTGCAAATGGTACTTAAAATTAAAATTTTCCGGCAGAACAGGTAAGTAAGCAATGGGTTGCTTAATAATTTTGTTGCCGTTCACCAAGGCATCGTTGCGCACTGAAATATTTTGATGACCTTCGGTAACCCAGCAAATGGCACAGCAAGGTAAAGGATCAGGCACGGGCGTTCCTTGTACATCTCTCGTATGATCCTGGGGTTGGGTGTGCACTTCGTAGGTACCAATCCACCGCCACATATAAAAATTCTTCTCATCGGCCGGATCGCTGGTATTCACAAAAGTCTGAAAAGCATACTCCGTTACTTCAATGCCCGCAGGGTTTATTACCTGCCGGCTGCGCAGTTCCGCCGAAAGACCATCTACCGGGCTAGTGGGTAACATTTTTTCGGGTGCCGATAGGTATTCTTTTTTGTCTTCGGTAATTATATGTAAAGTGTAAGTATTGCCTATGGTTCCAGTAAAGGATTCCGGAATGTAATTGCCGGGTTCGTTTTCGTAGTAATTGTAGCGGGTATTATTCTGGTCGGTAACGTAAACGGTAGCGTACCGGGCTTTTCGAGCCACGTTGCCAATTTCTTTGGTATAACGCTGGGTATACGATAACTTAATAGGCGCCTGCACCGCCTCGTTGGTGAGCAAGCCTTCTACCACCAACTGTTCGGGCTGCGGCTCTAAATGCATTTCAACCGGATCGATGCAGCTGGTAAAAGCTAATAAAATCCAAAAATATATCCTGGAATTTTTAATCAACATAACTAAAATTTAAAATCGTAAGTAACCGACGGCAGAATGGTACCCACTACTGCCAAACGATAAGGTTGGGCCGGCGAACCATATACTTTTTTAAAAAATACGGAGTAAGCGTTTTTTCGGCCGTACACATTATAGATGCTAAAATTCCAGGAACCTTCCCATTTCTTGTCTTTTTTATAACCCGTTTGTACCGCAATGGATAAATCTAAGCGGTGGTAATCGGGAATGCGGTATTGGTTGCGCAAAGCGTAGTTAGGCACCGAAAATACATCGTATTGAAAAAAGGATACGGGCGCCGAAATTGGCCGGCCGGTACTGTAAGTAAAGTTAGCGCCAAAGTTTACCCGTTTATTAAACTGGTAATTACTTACCACATTTACCGTATGCGGCTTTTCGTAATTTGCCGGGTAATACTGGCCTTTGTTAATGGTGGTTTCGGTGGTCTGGCCTTGCATTTTTAACTGAATGCGGCTGTAAGTATAATTAGCCCAACCGGATAAACGCCCCGATTTCTTGTTTAAAGTAAATTCGGCACCGTAAGCCCGGCCTTTGCCTTGCAGTAAATCGGCTTCCAGGTTTTGGTTCAGGTATATAGTGGCGCCGTTTTTATAATCCAGAATATTTTGAATGTCTTTGTAATAAATTTCAGCAGAAGTTTCAAAAACATTCTGAGCCAGGTTCTGGAAAAAGCCTAAACTAATCTGATCGCCAATTTGCGGCCGAATGGCGGCGCTGCTGGTAGTCCAGGTATCTACGGGCGAGGCGGCGGCCGTATTGGATACTAAGTGAATGTACTGCCGGATGCGGTTATACCCTGCTTTAAAAGAAGCATTTTCGTTAATGCGGTAACGCACCGAAAGCCGGGGTTCCAGGCCGCCGTAGGTTTTCATTACCTGGCCGGAGTTATATTGCAAAGTATCGGTAATGGTTTCTTCGGAAGGCGCTTGGTCCGGCGCGTAGTTGTAGACCTGACCCGGCCCCAGCTGCTGGTAAATAGAAAAACGCAAACCCGCCATCACAGATAAGCGCGGCGTAACATTAAATTCATCGTTTATAAAAATACCGCCTTCGCGGGCGTTTTTCTTAGCCAGGTTAATGGGAATAATCTGCGAGAAACTAGAGTTGGGTTTAATGCTGCCCGGCGAAAACAAATAATCTACCAGCGTACCGCCAAACTGCATTTCGTGTTCGCCGGTTAAGTACGTAAAATTAGCTTTTAAACTTTGGTGCCGGATGCCGTTTTTATAAACCGAAGCGTTGTTTACTTCGTCAATGTTAATCCGGAAATCATAGTTGGAATAAACGGCCGCTACATCCAGAAAAAACTTGTCAGTAAAATTATGGCCATATAATAAACTCGCCGCCTGGTTGCGCCAGTTGTAAATGGTATCGCGGGCAAAACCGAATTTATCCTGGCTGGAATAAGCGGTTAACGAAATTTTGTCTTTGCTGGAAAGTTTATGGCTGACTTTGGCCGACACATCATAGAAAGAAGCGCTGCTTTGTTTTAATTCCGGATCGCGCATACGGTGCAACAGCCAATCGGAGTAAGAACTGCGCCCGGCTATTAAAACCGAGGTTTTATTTTTTATGATTGGTCCTTGTAAAGCTAACCTACCGGTAATGGGCCCCACGCCCCCGTTGCCTTGCCATTTTTCAAAGTTTCCTTCTTTTTGCTTTACCTCCAGCACCGACGAAATGCGCCCACCGTATTGTGCCGGAATGCCGCCGCGGTATAAGGTAATATCCTGCAAGGCATCGGGGTTAAAAACCGAGAAAAAACCAAATAAATGCGACGAATTAAAAATAGGCGCTTCGTCCATTAAAATTAAATTCTGGTCTACGTTACCGCCCCGCACGTTAAAACCACTCGCGGCTTCGCCAATGGAGCTTACACCCGGCATTAATTTCAAGGTTTTTACCACGTCTATTTCGCCCATAAAAGCCGGCAGCTTTTTTATCTGGCTTAAATCCACTTTACTAACCCCGGCCTGAATAGCGGCCAGGTTATCGAGTTTGTTTTGCTGACTTTTAATTTCTACTTCAGATAACTGTACCGCCGATTTAACTAAAGTTTGGTCGTAAGTGCCATTGCTGTACAATGCAATTACCTGTTCGGCGTTGTCGTAACCAATCGAGCTAAAAGTAAGCTGGTGGTGCCCTGTGGTTAAAACCAAGGAATAAAAACCGTTTTTATCGGTGGCCGCCCCGATGCCCTGGTTTTTCTCTACTACGTTGGCCCCGATTACCGGCTCGCCGGTAGCCTTATCTTTTACGTAGCCTTTTAAGGTTAATTTTTTATTTGCCCGCGCCAACCGCCTATCGCCAATTACTACTTTATCGCTTTGCACTAAACTTTCGTCTTCCTGTATGTCCGTTGAAGAGTTAGCCAGATTTGACTCGTTTGGTATAATAACTACAGCCTTCGGATGGTAAATAATAAAATCCAGGGCTTGCCCTTCCAGTATGCGCGGCAGGGCCTGGCGCAGTGGTACCTGATTTAAAGTAATGGTTACTTGTTTATTTTCTAACCACTCCGGGCGGTAGAAAAAGTTTATTTTATATTGATTTTGTAACGACACCAATACCTGAGCTAAAGGCTGCTGGCTGGCTTGTAGGGAGATGAAGGTGGTAGTATCGGCTACCTGATTCCGGGGGTTAGTGGACTGGCCTTGGGTAAGAGCAGGTACTAAAAATAAAAAATTTAAAATAAGTAGAAGTCGGGCCAATTTCATTAACGAAAATTTACTTTTCCTGACTTGGAATAGAGCCAGTTATATGGTACGGCATAATAGCAAAATTTTATAAATTATTAAACAATACCCGAAAATATAAGCTTCTTATTCAAGGATTTTAGCTGCGCGGATGAAATTCCTGAATAACCTGCTTTAAATAATCACGGTCCAGGTGGGTGTAAATTTCGGTGGTGGTAATGGATTCGTGCCCCAGCATTTCCTGCACCGCCCGCAAGTCGGCGCCGCCTTCAATTAAATGCGTAGCAAAAGAATGCCGGAAAGTGTGCGGACTAATGGTTTTATTCAGGCCAACTTTTTGGGCCAGCAGTTTTATAATAGTAAACACCATTACCCGGGTTAATGCCGCTCCCCGCCGGTTTAGAAATACAAAGTCCTCCTGCCCTTTTTTTATGGGAATATGGCACCGGATTTCTTCGAGGTAAATTTTTAAATATTTTAAAGCATCGCGGCCAATAGGTACTAAGCGTTCTTTGTTGCCTTTGCCGGTTACCCGTAAAAAGCCCATATCGGCGTATACATTACTAAGGCGCAGCTCTACCAACTCCGATACCCGCAACCCGGAACTATACAGGGTTTCGAGCATGGCCTTGTTGCGGGCTCCTTCGGGCGTAGACACGTCAATGGCTTCAAGTAACTGGGCTATTTCTTCGTAGTTTAAAGTATCGGGTAATTTGCGGTTCAGCTTGGGCGCTTCAATATTTTCCGTTGGGTCGGCGCCCAGCAAATCTTCCATAATCAGGAACTTATAAAATGCCCGGATGCCCGAGAGCGTACGGGCCTGCGAATGCGGGGTCATGCCCAATTCATTTACCCAACCCAACAAACCTTGCAAGTGCGTAGAGCTAACTTCCAGGGGGTTAACTTTTAAATTATTGGCCTCCAGGTATTGCCGGAGTTTGCTCACATCGCGTAAATAAGCTTCTACGGAATTACCCGATAACGACTTTTCGAGTTGCAGGTACGCTTTAAATTGTTGCAAGGCCGAGTTCCAGTTCATACTACTTTACATAAAAAATCAAATTAGCACCAGATACTTTTAAGAAACAAATTTAGCCCAATACATAATTTTTTAAAAATCCGGAAAATCTAAGCGTGGTGCTGGCATCTTTAGGGTTAATATTTTCAATACCTTTGCGGCAAAACCTTTAGAAAAGATCATGAAAATTTTAATTATAAATGGCCCTAATTTAAACCTGCTGGGAGTCCGGGAAAAATCGGTGTACGGCAGCCGTTCGTTCGAGCATTATTTCGAAGAACTAAAAACCAGCTTTCCGGATTTAGAACTGGAATACTACCAAAGTAACATCGAAGGCGAGTTAATTAACAAAATCCACGAAGTAGGTTTTACTTACAAAGGTATTTTATTGAACGCGGGCGCCTACACGCATACTTCCATTGCCTTGGCCGATGCGATTGCGGCCATAGAAACCCCGGTAATTGAAGTGCATATTTCTAATGTGTACGCGCGCGAAGAGTTCCGGCACCACAGCTATATCAGTAAAAACTGCAAAGGCTGCATTGTTGGCTTTGGCCTGGATGGTTACCGGTTAGGGTTAATGTACTTAAATAATTTAAAACCTAAAAAACTAGGTTTTGAGTTTAAAAACGCCTGATAAATAAGGGATTTTATCAGCAACCATCATTTATTACTTTAACTACAAAATAGCAGTTTTATGCCTGATACCGCACTAAACTTTTATCCTGGCCCGTCGCGCGTGTACGACCAGGTAAAAGATTATTTAAATATGGCTTTCGACGAAGGCATTCTGGGGATTCAGCACCGCAGCGAAAAGTTTGTCGAAATTTCTAAAAACACGGTAGCCCTTTTAAAAAAGAAGCTTAACATTCCGCAGGATTATTATGTGTTTTTTACCTCGTCGGCTACCGAGTGCTGGGAAATTTTAACCCAGAGCTTAGTTAAGCAAAAAAGCTTTCACCTTTATAACGGCGCCTTCGGGCAGAAATGGCTGGAGTACGCCCGTAAGATACGGCCGGAATCTACGGGCGTAGCCTTTGATGTGAACGCGGAGATAAACGTGGCTGATTTGCAAGTGCCTACGGATGTTGATTTGCTTTGCATAACGCAAAACGAAACTTCTAACGGAACGCAAGTAAAAGAACCTACCATCTTAAATTTATTTAACCGCTTCCCCGATCCGTTGATTGCCGTTGATGCCACCTCTTCTATGGCGGGCATTAATTTAAAATATATTAAAGCCGATATCTGGTACGCTTCGGTGCAAAAATGTTTTGGCTTACCCGCCGGTTTGGCGGTGTTGGTATGCTCGCCCCGCACCATTTTCCGGGCTAAACAAATAAATGAAAGAAGGTACTATAACAGCCTGGTAATGATGTATGAAAAAATGCTGAACTACCAAACCACGCACACCCCCAACGTTCTTAATATATACCTGCTGAACAAAGTACTGGAACAACGGCCTTTAATTAAACTAACCGATAAAGACATCACCCAGCGGGCGCACCAGCTGTACGATTTTTTTCAGGAGCAGATTACGGGTAACTTGTCTTTGTTAATCGAAAATCCGGAAGTTCGGTCTTACACGGTGCTGGCCGTAAAAGGCGAACCTAAACTGGTAGAAGAAGTAAAGAAAAAAGCCGCTTTACAAGGCATTACATTAGGTAATGGCTACGGCGCCTGGGCCAAAAACACTTTCCGGATTGCCAACTTCCCGGCTATTCCGGATGCAGAATACGAGGTGCTGAAAAACTTTTTTTTAAAAAATTACGCTTAAATTTGCCGCCTTCCCGTTTAAACCCGCTTTTGGTGCTATATGCTTAACTTTAAAGAAATACTATCCGTCACGTTAATTTTATTCGCCATCATCGACATTATTGGGTCTATCCCGATTATTATTGAGTTACGCAAGCGGGAAGGCGTTATTCAATCCGAAAAAGCCACGTTGGTAGCCGGCGTGCTCATGATCTTGTTTTTGTTTTTGGGCCAGGAAATTTTAAAATTATTTGGTTTAGACTTTGAATCTTTTGCTCTGGCCGGTGCTATTATTTTGTTCTTAATCGGGATGGAAATGGTGCTGGGCATTCACTTGTTCCAATCTAACCCAAATTCGAAAAGTGGCTCCATCGTGCCTTTGGCTTTTCCTTTAATTGTAGGGGCCGGTACATTAACTACCCTCCTGTCTTTAAGGGCAGCTTATGCTTTGGTCAATATCTTAGTTGGTATTATATTAAATTTAATTTTTGTGTACACCGTTCTAAAATCGTCCAGCTGGATTGAACAAAAACTCGGCGACACCGGCTCCGATATTCTGCGGAAAGTATTCGGGGTAATTTTACTGGCCATTGCCATCAAACTATTCAAAAGCAACATTCACTTGTCTTGAAATTTGGTTGAAAGGTTGGGAAGTTGAAAGGTTGGAAAGTTGAAAAATTTAAAAATTTTACATTCTTAAGTTTTAAGCCTAACTAAAGTTAGTATAAAAATTAACTTTAAAAATTTCACTCATTATCAATTCAATCTACAAACCAACACAACCTTCAAACTTTCCAACCTTTCAACTTTTTAACTAAAAACAACCTTCCAACCTTCTAACTAAATATAATTTCTCTTGATTCAGATATTCACCGACGGTTCTTCGCGGGGTAATCCGGGACCTGGCGGGTACGGTACCATTTTACGATTTAAACAGTTCGAGAAAGAACTAACGGCAGGTTACCGCCGAACCACCAATAACCGCATGGAGTTACTTGCCGTTATTGTGGGCCTCGAAGCCCTGAAAACCCCGGATATTCCGGTAACCATTTACTCCGACTCTAAATACGTGGTAGATGCCGTGGAGAAAAAGTGGGTATTTGGCTGGCAGAAAAAAGGCTTTGCCGGTAAAGCAAATGCCGATTTATGGGCCCGCTTTCTGGCAGTTTATCGTAAATTTAAAGTTAGCTTCGTGTGGCTCAAAGGGCACGCCGGACACCCGGAAAATGAACGCTGCGACCAATTAGCAGTTGCCAGCGCCTTAAGCCCGAATCTGCTCATCGATCACGGGTACGAAGCGGCCGAAAAGTCTTTGAAGTAAGGAATTCAAGTGGCTAACTCTTATTTTCAGTTTAAGCGGTTCCGGATAGAACAAGACCAATGTGCCATGAAAGTTTGCACCGATTCTTGTTTATTCGGGGCCTGGGTACCCGTGGAAAATGCCGCTTCTATTCTGGATATTGGCACCGGTACGGGTTTGCTGGCCCTTATGGCGGCTCAACGGTCCGCCGCTACCATACAAGCTGTAGAAATTGACGAACCGGCCGCAGAGCAAGCCCGGGGAAATTTTAAAAATAGTTCCTGGTCAGATCGGTTGCAGTTATTTAAAGGTTCGTTGCAGGAGTATGAGCAGGTAAATACTACTACTTATGATGTAATCATTAGTAATCCGCCGTTTTACCAAAGTTCGCTTAAATCCGGGAACAAGGCCCGCAACCAGGCCATGCACACC
Source organism: Adhaeribacter swui (assembly GCF_014217805.1). Classification (NCBI taxonomy): domain Bacteria; kingdom Pseudomonadati; phylum Bacteroidota; class Cytophagia; order Cytophagales; family Hymenobacteraceae; genus Adhaeribacter; species Adhaeribacter swui. Next base: position 4,864,420 of record NZ_CP055156.1, on the reverse strand, counting down.
ATAGACTTGCCTTTTTTGGATCTGCTTCGGTTTTGTAAAAAAAATTTGAATGCCCAAGGAGCGGTTTATTTGTTGTTACCGCCGTACGAAGCCGGACTGGTGATTGATTTGGCAAATACCTTTGGCTTGTTTCTGCAGCAGGAAGTTAAAATGTATACCAAAATAAACGGCAAACATATCCGGAGCATTTTACAATTTCGCTTTCAGACGCCGCCCGAGGTAAAAACAACGGCGCTCTTTATCCGCACCGAAACAGAAGCATATACCCCGGAATTTAAAAATTTACTTCAACTTTACTACCTGATTTTTTAAAAAATTTCTTCCTGCTCTGTAAAGCCAATGCCGATTGATTTTAAACGGGCCAGTATGGGCTGGTACAGTTCCGGGTAAATGGGCAGGTGCACGCCTGTAAGGGTTATTTTTTCTTGCAAAATTAATTCGGCAGCAAAAGCCAGCGGCATACCTACCGTTTTTGCCATGGCGGTGTAAGTGGCATCTTTACCTTCCAGCACCAAAGACGATTTCAGGCGTTTTTTTATTCCCGCCAACCTATACTGGAACTCGTGCTGCATTACAACTAAGTCCCGGTCGGTGGGTTGTAGTTTTAGTTTCTGCACCAAACATTGTTCTAAAATCTGGGCCGGGCTTGCTTCCTTCAGCCCTATTATTCGGTCGCCCAGTAAACCTAAATACCGGATGGCTTCCAACTCCGGGCTATCTTCCTGAATTTTTAAAAAATCGGCCAGGCGTTTAGCTAAGATGGAGTCTGCTCCTGCTGTTTCGGGTAAATAATACTCCAGCCACTGGGCGTAAGTGATGTTGTCGGAATTTGGTACAGTATAATGATCATCTGTTAAACCCAATGTAACTAACTGGTGCCAGGCGCTGCAGAAACCCGGCCAGCGCAAGGTGCCCCGCAGCAAAGTTGGTATGGTATCTAAGTTATAGGCTTTCCGATAGAGCAGCGAATCGCGGTTGGCGTACCCTTCTAATGGCCCCAAACCCGGAACAGTTATTATTTCGGTGCGGCGGAATAATTGCGGGTACGGGATGTACTTGGGTTTATTATTTTGCAGGAACGTGGCAGTGCCCTTACCGGCCAGCACTACATTGCGCGGGTTCCAGGATATTTTGTAATGCCAGGGATTATTATCTGACTCAGGTGCCACCAAACCACCCGTGTATGATTTAAAAGCCAATAATTCCCCTCCCGGCGCCTGAATCCGGGAGATTGTTTCCATGGCCGAAAGATGGTCGATGCCCGGATCTAAACCGGTTTCCATCAAAAACAACAATTTATTTTGTTGCGCTTCTCCGTGTAAGTTCTGGATTTCGGGCGTAATGTACGAGGCCGTAAGAAAATGTTTTTTAAATTCTAGACATGCTTTTGCCACCGCCAAATGAAAAGCAGCGGGCAACATGGAAATTACTAAATCAGCGGCGGGTACCCAATTTTTTAAATTTTCCGGATTGTGAATATTAAAATTTACTAAAGTAAGTTGGGGAGAACCAGCGAAGCGGCTTTGTAAAGGTTGGGTATCTAAATCAGCAATGGTTAGGTGCCAATCTTGAAGAGGAGCCTGACTAATTAAATAATCAATTAGGTAAACCGAGGAGCGGCCCGCACCCAGCAGTAAAATATGCTTCATAATTACCTAAATCTAAACACCAAGCGCTAATTATCTAAAACTATGTAAGATTTGCTAGTAAAAGGCAGATTTTTAAAATTTGATCATTTTGAATAAGTGCTTGGCCAAGCTATTTTTCTCCAATCTCCTCATTCATCAATATCGAACATCTAGCGTTTAATATCTATTGTCTAGCATCTAACCAGCTTGCTTCTCTCCCACATACCCGTCATGACGATTTCGAGGCAATGCTGGTCCGGATCGCGAAAGTACAAAGAGTAAAAACCGTTGCCCCAGTGGTGTTCCTATTCTATCGGGATTTGCATTGCTTGTAGTTTAGCTTTCCAAAGCGGGTATTCTGCCGGTGATGTTTCAAAAGCCAGATGCAGGTGTCCGGAACCAAAATGCGGCGGTACTTCCGTGGATTGTTTGGCGGCATCGGCGATAAAGCAAAGCAACACCGAACTACCCGCCCGCAAAAACAAATGCCGACCGGGTACTTCACTTATCAAGGGTAAGCCTAATTGTTGGTGGTATAAATATTTGCTCTTCGCTAAATCCGACACATAGAGGCAGGTTTCTTTGATTTTTGCAAACTCCATGCGGCCGTTTTTTAAAATGAGCCCTACAATAAATTATATTAAAATTTAAGCTTTTTTAACGAGCGTGGCGCTGGCCTGAGCCGTTGGTAAAATAAGAATTTCAGCCAGGTTTACGTGCGGGGGCCGGGTAACCATAAATACAATTAAATCGGCAATATCCTGTGCTACCAATGGTTGAAACCCTTTGTACACGTTTTCGGCCCGTTCGGTATCGCCTTTAAACCGTACTTCCGAAAACTCGGTTTGTACTAAGCCCGGGTTTACTTCCGAAACTTTTATGCCTTCTTTGTTTAAATCCAGGCGCATGCCTTGGCTAAGCGCATCTACGGCAAATTTAGAAGCGCAGTATACGTTGCCATTCAGGTAAACTTCTTTGCCGGCCACGGAGCCAATGTTAATAATGTGCCCGGCTTGTTGTTTAATCATGAAAGGAATGATTTCTTTGGAAACGTACAACAAACCTTTTACATTAATATCGATCATCATTTCCCAGTCTAATTCATCACCGTCCTGAATGGGCGACAAACCGTGGGCGTTACCGGCATTATTCACTAAAACCGCAATTTGTTGCCATTCTGCTGGTATACTGGCAATAGCCTTTTTTACTGCCTGCTTATCTCGAACATCAAATTGTAAAGGCAATATAGGCTGGTCAATTTCTTGTTGCAAAGCCGTTAAACGCTCGGCCCGGCGGCCTGTAGCAATAATCCGGTAACCTGCTTTGGCTAAAGAAACGGCCGTAGCCCAACCAATTCCGGAAGTAGCGCCGGTAACTAAGGCAATTTTATTCATAGTTTAGTTTTCGAAAAATAAGTACAAGGTAACGGTATTGGTAGTAACCCGGTCCAGGCTGCGAGCCCCCAAACTATTTCCGGGCGACCGTAAATTAGTTAAGCCATTAGAAAACCGGATTTCGGGAGCAAACTTAAAAAATGGATAAAATAAATCAACTCCTACACCGTACTCAATGGCAAAATCGTTGGCGTTTATTTCCAGGGAAGTTACGGCATCGCCTTTTTTCTTGTTGCCCACGTTTACGGATGCTTTGGCTCCGCCCACTACGTACATGCGCACATTTTTACGCCGTTCCGATTTTAATTTAAACAATAACGGAAATTCGGCGGCCGTAATGCCAAACTCCTGGGTACTTTCTACGCCTTCAAAATCTTTGTAAGTGAGCGTGCGGGAATAAAACCCTACGCCCGGCAAAAAGCGCAAATCTACGTAGTCGGTAATTTTTTTATTTAAAACAAAGCCAATGTTAAAGCCCGGCGTGCCTTTCGAGAAAATGGTGCTGCCATCGGGCCGGTAAACGCTATCCCGGTAATACTGCGAATGTTCCAGTCTGAATTTGGCCATGTTCAGGCTTAAATGAAAGCCGTAGTGCATGGATTTGTCATCGTGGTTAGAAAGGTTTATTTTTTTAATTTTTTGCTGCGCCTGCGCGTTTGGTAAACCCGTTACCAACACAAAAAATAAAATACCCCAAATTACTTGGTGCCCACGTAAATAGAACTGATGCCAAAGGTAAGAGGATGCCATGCTGTAGATTTAAATCCGACTTGCGATAATATGGTAGTAAAATCCGGGCCGTCCGGAAATGCCTGCACTGATTCGGGCAAATACGTATAAGCCGCCCGGTCTTTCGAGATTAGCTTACCAAAAACCGGTAAAATATGTTTAAAATAAAAATTATAACCTTGCTTAAACGGGAAAGCCTTGGGTTTCGAAAACTCCAGAATAACCACCTGGCCACCGGGTTTTAAAACGCGGTACATTTCTGATAATCCTTTTTCCAGATTTTCAAAATTGCGCACGCCAAAAGCGGCCATCACGGCGTCAAACTCGTTGGCGTTAAATTCCAGATTTTCCGAATCGCCGGATTTTAACTCGATTAAATGGCTGAGTTGCTTTTTCTGGATTTTTTCGCGGCCCACGGCCAACATGCCTTCCGAAATATCTACCCCAATAATTTTTTTAGGTTTAAGCCGTTGGGCTTCGATAGCAAAATCGCCGGTGCCGGTGGCAATATCTAAAATGTACTGGGGTTTATTTCGGGCTACTAAATCAATGGCTTTTTTTCGCCAGATAATATCAATACCGGCACTTAAAAAATGATTTAGAAAATCGTATTTACCCGCAATGCTGTTAAACATGTGCGCCACTTGCGATTTTTTGTTGTCGGCGGTATCTTTATAGGGAACTACGCTCATAACTTGTATTTACATCCGGGGTCAAAAGTACAATGGAATACCTGTAATACGTAGCTTTTTAAAAAAAATAGGCTAAACCGGAGTTTAGCCTATTAAACGAGCAATGTTGTATTAAATTACAAAACCCTCTGCAGTATTTTGTTTATTGAATTCGGAATGCTAAAAATGGCGCTTATTGGCCGAACAAAATTTTAAAAATTTAAAAATTAGCTTTACTTCTTACTTTTTACCGGAGCGGCCTGCGAGAGTTTATCTTCCAAAATCCGGAAAGCGGCGGTTTTTACAACCTCGGGGGCAGCGGTAGCGGGCACTTCGTACTCCTGGGTGCTAATTACCTGGCCATTTTGCTTAAACGTAACCTGGTACGTGCGTCCCGACTGCAATTGAATTTCAAAATCGCCGGTGCTCAATACCGGCGCGTAATATTGTAAAGCCCGGTTGTTTTTAGGCCGGCTGGTAAAGTTTATTTCTAAAGTGGTAGCATCCACTTTTTCTGCATTGGCTACCTGCCCTTTTATCTTTACTTCTTTACTTAAATCAATCGACCAGATATCCTTTTCGCCGTAGCCGCCCATCCGGTACGACGATAAATAAGCCATAGTTCCATCGGCATTCAGCCGGAAGTAAGTGTCATCATCAGGCGAGTTAATAGGATAACCCATATTTTCGGGTGCCGACCAGGTTTGGGTTACGGAATCGAGGTGCGAAACAAATACGTCGTAGCCGCCCATGGTATTGTGCCCCCGCGAAGTAAAGTACAGTGTTTTGCCATCCGGGGTTAAAAACGGACTATCTTCATCGAAAGCAGTATTTATAGTGTTACCTAAACTTACCGGCTTGCCCCAAACGCCGTTGGCATCTTTCCGGCTCATAAATAAATCTTTATCGCCTTTTTTAGAAAAATGCGTAGTTGCAAAATACAACGTGTTATTATCGTGGGTTATAAAAGCATCACTTTCGTAGTTGGGGGTGTTAATGTGGCCGTTCAGTTTTTCGGGTAAGCTCCAGTTCGATTCTTTTCTACGCGCCACATAAAAGTCGCCGTTTTGCGATTGGCGGTACATCAGCAACCTGGTATCGTTATCGAATAATTGAATAGACGCATCGTGGCCTTTGCTGTTCAGGTGTAAATTTAAAGAACGCGGTTCGGACCAGGTATCCGCATCTAAACGCACTGCTTCCACTATTTCTTCGGTATATTCGCCATCGGTGTTTACTTTTTCGTGCACGGCAGTCCGGTTGCGGGTAGTGTAAATTAAGGTTTTGTTATCGCGGGAAATAACCGGGCTATGGTCCGAAAAAGGCGAGTTAATGGTTGGGCCCAGGTTCCGGACAAACAAATCTTTGGGTTTTTGCACAAATTTTTGCGCAGTGCGGCTTTGCTGAATAAGTAAATCTACTTCTTTCCGGGCTTGCGCGTTTTTAGGTAAAGTATTGGCGTACAACTTATAGTGCTCCACGGCGTCGTCGAAGCGGTAATTTACGTGATCGGCCCGCCCTAGCCAGTACTCAATATCCGGCGCCACATTGGGATTTAGCCGTTGCGCTTTATATAAATAATCACTGGCCCGGTCTTTATCGTAAGCTAAATAACTTACGCCGGCCCGGTATAAAGCAAGCGGTTGCGCTTTATCGCTGTTTAAAACCTGCTCATAATACGGAATAGCGGCGCGGTAATTACCTACCATAAAATAAGAATCGGCAGTTTTTAAAAAAGAACGCTCTTTTTGCGCGTGCACCGGCGCACTACAAAAACAAACTAATCCTAAAAATAAGAGGCGAATGTGTCTGCCAGGGTAAAAAATCATGAGTAGAAATTAAGATGATAGGCAAAAATTTTAAAAAAGTTTGTTGCTGTTAGTTTTAATTATGGCGCCAATATAATTTATGTATTTTCCTGGAACTAACTTTAAGCAGTTTTAATGATTTTAATAAATTAAATAAAAAGGTTTTATAAAGATATTAATATTTAACAAATCATAAACCTAATTTTTGCATTAAAGGGCACTGAGTAAAATAAAACAGCTATATAAGCTTAAAAGCTTTAAACACAAGTTTTGTGCCTATATAAAAGTTTAGCACTAAAAATAATTTTACAGGCAACAATCCAATTCGTGTGCTGCGTTCCTGAATACATTTAAAATTGTGAAAAATTTTAAAAATTTTAATTTTTAAAGATGTAATCAGCCTATCGGTTTTGGTTATCCTGGACTGCCTGCCAACCTTTGCCCGAGAATTTCTTATATTTGTAAATCCTGTAGGCAACGCTGCAGAAACAGTTAAAACTTATTTACCGGAATTTGAAGGAATTATGATGGTTATAAAAGAAGCTAAATTTATTAGTAGCAACACCGAGGTAGCCAAATGTCCGGAAACAAAATTGCCCGAATACGCTTTTATTGGCCGGTCTAACGTGGGTAAATCGTCGTTAATAAACATGCTTACCGAACGGACCAAGTTAGCCAAAACTTCTTCTTTGCCCGGCAAAACCCAGTTAATTAACCACTTTTTAATTAACGACTCCTGGTATCTGGTTGATTTACCGGGTTATGGTTGGGCCCGCGTAAGCCAGACTTCCCGCGAAAAGTGGTCGAAAATGGTGAAGGCTTATTTGGGAAAACGTGAAAATTTAGCCTGCGTTTTTTTACTCATCGATTCGCGGCTGGAGCCGCAAAAAACCGATTTGGAATTTATTCAGGTATTGGGCGAAATGGGTGTGCCGTTTGTTTTGGTTTTTACCAAAACCGATAAGCAATCGGTTCAGAAAACGCAAATGAATATTGCTACGTTTAAACGCACTTTGCTGCAAACTTGGGAAGAGCTGCCGCGCCTGTTTATTACTTCTTCAACCGAGAAAAAAGGCCGCGACGAAATCCTGGATTTTATCGCCGAAACCAACGAAGAACTGCTGAAAAATTAAAAAAATTGGCACTAATCTTGGCTTTCCCGACGTTCTGCAATCAACCTTTAGCGATTAAATTATTATGCGTTTAAAATTATCGATTTCTATTTTAAGTTTTGCTTTCTTTGCAGCCGCTAACGCGGTTAATGCCCAAACCACCCCCGCAACAGAAGCCCCTCAAACTACCGAGGCGCCTAAAAATAAAGTTGGGGTAGATAAAGCTTTGCCTTTTGCGCAATTTTACGAAGGTGGTCAAACGGCGATGTACGACTTTATTGCCAAAGAAATGCAGTATCCGGCATTAGCCAAACGTAACCGTATTATGGGCCAGGTAATTATTGGCTTTACCATGAACGACGACGGCACAGTGGCTAATGCTAAAATTTTAAAAAATATTGGCGGCGGCTGCGGCGACGAGGCCTTGCGCGTAGTAAAATTACTAAAATTTAATGCTCCCGGTTTTGCTTCTAATTACAGCATTCCGATTAATTTTAAACTTTAATTAAAACTAGATTTATGCCTGTTAATTTAAAAGACATTGCTTCCATCGCTGGCATGAGCGGCTTATACCGGATTGTTAGTCCAACCCGTAGCGGTGTCATCGTGGAAACCCTGGACGATAAAGCCAGCCGCATGGTAGCGCAGTCAAAGCATCGGATTTCTTTGCTGCACGAAATATCTATTTATACCGAAGATGCCGAAGTTACGGTTCCATTAGCAGAGGTATTTGAGCGGATTCGCCAGCAACACGGCCAGGACATTCCGGTTAACAGCAAATCCAACAACGATGCCTTGTACGCTTTTATCGAAGAAATAATTCCGGATTACGACCGGTCGCGAGTATACGTGTCGGATATTAAAAAACTGGTAAGCTGGTACAGCATTGTAAGCAAGTACGTACCTTTTACAGAAACCGAAGCTGCCCCGGAGGCGGCCGAAGCAGAACCAGCCGAATCGGCGGAAGTAGATTCAGAAAAGTAAAAATCTTAAAATGAAGTCCTCCGGTTGGAGGATTTTTTTTTACATAAAGTTTTTTTTAAAATTTAACCTAAAAGGTAAGCACGCTAATCCTGGGTTTAGTATATAAGGTATCGGAACATAAAGCATGAAAGTTTTTAAATTTGGGGGAGCCTCCGTGAAGGATGCCGCTTCCGTTCGGAACGTGGGTTCTATTATGCAGGCGCAGCTGGTAAACGGCCACTATATTCTGGTGGTGGTTTCGGCTATGGGTAAAACCACCAACGCTTTAGAAAAAGTAATCGAAAAAGCTTATCAGCAACAAGACTTCCGGCCCGAATTAAACAACCTGAAAGCCTATCATGTAAACATTGCCAAGGATTTATTTTCTACAGAGCATCCCGTACATGCGTCTTTGCAGGAATTATTCCGGCAATTAGAAGAATACCTGGCGATTATTGACCCAACTACCTTATTTGATTTTCAGTACGACCAGGTAGTTAGCTACGGCGAGCTGCTGGCTTCTATAATTTTGCAACATTATTTACAGGATTTAGCCTTACCCACCACTTGGTTAGATTGCCGTTCGATTATCCGGACCGACAACCTTTGGCGGGAAGGCCGGGTAGATTGGGGCGCTACTCAAACTAAAATCCAAGAGGTAGTAAAGCCCTTATTGCAAAATGCGCACGTTATTACCCAAGGCTTTTTAGGAGGCACCGCCGAAGGATTAACCACCACGCTGGGCCGGGAAGGTTCGGATTACTCGGCGGCTATTTTTGCGCACAGCCTCGCGGCCGAGTCTGTTACCATCTGGAAAGACGTAGCCGGTTTATTAAATGCCGATCCGAAATTGTTCCCGAACACGGTTTTGTACGAAGAAATATCTTACCAGGAAACAGTAGAAATGGCCTATTACGGTGCCAGCGTTATTCATCCAAAAACCATTAAACCTTTAGCCACCAGCCATATCCCTTTACTTGTAAAATCTTTTTTAAATCCGGAGGCGCCCGGTACCATTATTCACGATTGCCGCCACGAAAAAATAGCGCCGGCTTATATCTTAAAGCAAAATCAATGTCTGATTTCTTTTCAGGAGAAAGATTATGCTTTTATTAATGAAAATAATTTAAGCCACATTTTTGCGGCCTTAGCCAATTTCCGGTTTAAGATAAACCTGATGCAAAACTCAGCCATTTCTTTTTCGATTTGCACCGACTACGACGAAACCCGCTTGCAGCTATTTAGGCAATCGTTGCAGGAACAATTTCATATTCATTACAATACCGGCTTAACTTTATTTACCATTAAAAACTACGACGAAGCCAGTGTAAACTTTTTAACCCAAAACAAAACCATGCTGCTGGAACAACGGTCGCGCACTACTTTTCAGTTTGTAAGCAAAGCCGAGCCGGTACTTACCAGTAGTTAATGAGGCGTTTGGTACAGTCTTTATTTTTAAAATTTTAAAATTTCAGGTAATTACTTTTTTATATTTTTTTGGCAGATAGATACCGTTAAAGTAAGTTAAACTTTGCTGTTACCCTTTTATCGATATTAACGTTATTTTTGCCGGCAAATAAAACGGTATGTTTTGCCGGGATATTTGCTTCAATTTTTTAATTAATTACCGGATGGCCGCATTTCTTTACAAGCTGGGAGTTCAATTTTATGGTTTGTTACTGCGGTCCAGTGCGCCTTTTCACGATAAAGCGAAACAATGGGTAGATGGCCGTAAAAACATTTTTCAGACTATTTCTCTAAAAATGGCGGGCAATGCGGCGCCGGTAATTTGGTTTCATTGTGCTTCGCTGGGCGAGTTTGAGCAAGGCCGACCGGTAATGGAGCAAATCAAACAAGAATATCCGCACGTAAAAATTGCTTTAACTTTTTTCTCGCCTTCGGGCTACGAAGTGCGTAAAAATTACGCGGGCGCCGATTACATCTTTTATTTACCGCTGGATACTGCTGCCCATGCCCGGCAATTTGTAGCGCTCGTAAAACCGGTTTTGGCAGTTTTTGTGAAGTACGAATTTTGGTATTATTATTTACGGGAGCTGCATACCCGGCAAATTCCGGTAATTTCTATTTCGGCTATTTTCCGGGAAAACCAGGTGTTTTTTAAACCGTACGGCAGTTTTTACCGGAATATTTTAAAATTTTTTACGCATCTGTTTACCCAGGATCAGGCTTCGGCACAATTACTAGCACAACAAGGCATAAGCCAGGTTACGGTAGCCGGCGACACGCGCTTCGACCGGGTTTTACAAACCGCTGCCGCGGCTAAAAACATTCCGATAATCGAAAATTTTAAAAATAAGGAGCCCATGATGGTAATTGGCAGCAGTTGGCCCGCCGATATGCGGGTACTAATGCCTTTTATTCAGGAAAATTTAACTACCCTTAAGTTTGTTATTGCGCCACACGAAATTCATCCGGCTCAAATTGCCGAAATGCTGAGCCAATTTCCCGAAATTGCCACTACCTACTCTACTGCAACACCAACGCACGTTGCCGATTACCGGATTATGATTATCGATAATATTGGTTTATTATCTTCTTTGTACCGCTACGGGTCTTATGCTTATATTGGCGGCGCTTTCGGGAAAGGATTGCATAATACCTTAGAAGCGGCCGTATTTGGTTTGCCTTTATTTTTTGGGCCGGCCTATACCAAGTTTAAGGAAGCTGTAGATTTAGTAGCCTTACATGGCGCGTTTCCGGTGCAAAATACCGCCGAGCTACAAGCCCGGTTTAACCAAATTCAGGCCGATGAACAAAAGCAAAAACAGCTAAGCGAAAAAAATAAAAATTACGTAACGCAACAAGCCGGCGCTACTGCTACAATAGTGGCGGCTTGTAAACAATGGTTACCCCAAACAGCATGAAAGGATTAGTAATGAAATCGACGGGTTCGTGGTACCAGGTGCGCACCGAAGATGGTACCCTGTACCGCTGCCGCTTACGGGGTAAGATAAAATTAAAAGATTTAAAAGTAAGCAACCCGGTAGCGGTGGGCGATAAAGTAGAATTTGATTTGGAAGACGCCGGTGAAAATACAGGTACCATTCACCATATTGCGGAACGCGAAAACTACATTATCCGGAAATCTACCCACAAAACGGCTCACTCGCACATTATTGCCGCCAACATCGACCGCGCTTTTTTGGTGGTAACGTTGGTGTCGCCGCGTACTTCTTTTGGGTTTATCGACCGTTTTTTAATAACCGCCGAAGCTTACGATATTCCGGTTACCATTATTTACAATAAATCTGATTTATACGATGCCGAAACAGCGCAGTACCAGCAACAGGTATTGCGCATGTACGAACAAATTAATTATCCCGGCGTTATTTGCTCTACGGTTTCAGGGCAGGGAATTCCGGAAATTAAAGATTTGCTGGCGGGGCAAAAAATATTGTTCTCGGGCCATTCCGGCGTTGGTAAATCTACTTTAATCAACCACCTGGCTCCGGGCTTAGAGCTGAAAACTACCGAAATTTCTGATTATTCAGATAAGGGCAAACATACCACTACCTACGCCGAAATGTTTGAGATATCACCAGAAACGTTTATTATTGATACGCCCGGTATTAAAGAATTAGGTTTGGTAGACATTGAAAAAGAAGAACTCGGTTACTTTTTTCCGGAAATCCGGGAACGGCTTAATCAATGTAAATACTACAATTGCTTGCACATTAACGAGCCGGGGTGCGCGGTTTTGCAGGACTTAAAAGCCGGCAAAATTTCGCTTACCCGCTACGAAAGCTACCGCGGTATTATTGCCGAAACCGATAACCGGCGCTAGGATCTAATAAGCAAACTTTCTTAAGCAAGAGCAGTATGGGGTTAGGGCTAAATGCAATTTTTTAAAAAATTAATTTTAGCTACGGGTAAGATAAGAGTAAGATAAATAAGCGCATTATTTTCGACCTCGATAATTATGCATAATTTTGCATTTCTAAACTAAAAGTAAATACCATGAAAACGGCGGAAATAAAAACTGCAAAAGGGGTGATGAAAGTGGAATTCTACGAAAAGGATGCACCCAAAACAGTTAAGAACTTTATTGACTTAGCGCAAAAAGGCTTTTATGATGGTTTAACCTTTCACCGCGTTATTCCGGATTTTGTAATTCAGGGTGGTTGCCCTAATTCCCGCGAAGGGGCAAAAGGCATGCCCGGTACTGGCGGACCTGGCTACAAAATTGATTGCGAATTAACCGGCGATAATCAATACCACGATCGCGGCGTTTTATCAATGGCGCACGCCGGCCGCAATACCGGAGGTTCTCAATTTTTTATCTGCCACAGCCGCAACAACACGGCTCACTTAGACCGAAACCATACTTGCTTTGGTAAAGTGGTAGAAGGCCTGGAAGTAATTGACCAAATCAAAGCCGGTGACCGCATCGAGAAAATTGAAATTCAGGAAACTGCCTAATTAAACCCTTAACAAAAAAAATGCCCGTTGTAAAAACGGGCATTTTTGTTTAATCCAAGTTTAAAAATAGTAGGTAATTTTAAAAATTTACCTTAGTTGCTATGCAATAAATAGCCTTAACCAGGTGCAAAAGATGACGCTAAACTGTCTAAGCGGTCAGCGAGTTTTTAGCGTCTTGACTTTTTTGGTTCTTTTTGTGTCAAGACAAAAAGAACAGAACCTCAGCTATGAAACAACTCCAAGTAGAAATAAAAGCTAGAACAGTGGCTATGCGAACGAGAACTTTTGACCATCTTGATCATTAAGTCACGGAAGTAACTTCCGCGCCATAGTAGGCGTCATAGAGACAAAATCTGGTACAGGTGGTGAGGACAACGCAACTAGCGACAGTATTCATCAGTAATTAAATGAGCAACAGCCTTCCAAATTAAAATTTTTAAAAATTACTTTATAGCTCTTCTATTAAGCACCTTCGGTTAAACGACTTAATAAAAAGGCTGTTAAAAAACCAATAACAGTAATCAAACCAGTAAAATCATGCGCTTCTTCAAAAGCTTCCGGTATCATGGTATCGGCGAGCATGGCCAGAATAGCGCCGGCGGCTAAAGCCGTAATAGAAGCAATAACCTCATCGGAAAACTGGCCGAAAACAGAATAACCCGCAATAGAAGCTAACCCGGAAGCCAGCGCTATAAAGCCCCAAACGCCAATTACATAATTTACGGAACGCCCCGCTTTTTTCATGCCCGCCGAACTGGACAATCCTTCGGGTAAGTTCGAAAGAAAAATGGCGATAACGGCTACTAAACTTACCGTACCTCCTTTAATCATGCTAATGCCAATAACAATGGATTCGGGGATACCGTCGATTAAAGCGCCAATAGCTAAAGCGGTGCCACTACCCGAATTTTCCTGCTCGTTGGCTTGCTGGTTTCCTGAGCGTTTCCGGTGTTTAGCGCCCCGTTGGTTGAGTAACCAATTGGCGAAAGTGTAGATGGCAGCTCCCCCTAAAAAGCCCAGGCCCGTTGCAGTAAACCCGCCTTGCTCAAAGGCTTCGTCCATTAAGTCAAACGATAAAGCCGAAATTAATACCCCACTGCCAAAAGCCATAATGCCTGCTACCAACCGCTGCCGGATAGGAGCAAAATAACCAATGGCCGCGCCCAACAATAACGCCGAACCAGCCAACAAACCCCATAATCCAGCTTTAAGCCAGGGCGCTATCTCCATCATTTTTTTGTACCTAAGTTGTTGGTGTAGCGTACGCTATTGCACTTGTTTAGTTTTTTAATTCAGCTATCTCCATACAAAACAAAAAAGCCGCTTTTAGTAAGCGGCTTTTGATTTTCAAGAAAATTTTAAAAATCATTTATAGTTATCTTCATCGTCATCGTCGGAGCCAAAGCTGGGCATGGTAAACATACTGCTAAGCAAATCTTTAAACTGGGTGCCGGCAGTTAATTTGTTGCGACTAATTAAACTGTGCTCGGCTAAACCGTGGAGGCAAAATTCCATCAGGAATAGCTTTTCTGCTTCGTCTTTTTCCGGATGAAATTTCTGAATTAAGTTTGCCAGACCGGGCACGCTGTTGAGCGCTTTTTTGTACTCGGCAGTAGTCATGTTGCTTAATACGTCCAAGGTATGGCCTTCGCCAAACCAATCGGTAACAGGTTTGTACGGGTTTTTATCTTTTTGCTTTTTCTGCTTATCCGGGTCGGGGAAATAATTTAAAAATTGACTACGGATGGCTTTGCCCATTAAGTTCTGCGCCACAATAGCAGCTCCCTCCTGCTCGCCTTCGTATACCAACTCTACTTTACCGGTAATAGCGGGCACCGCCGCCAGAAAATCAGATACGCGCACGTAGGTTTTGCTTTCGTTGTTAATTAACACCCGCCGTTCGGCCGCACTCACTACGTTTTCGTAAGCCGCAATGGTTAAACGCGCCGATACCCCGCTTTTCGCATCTACGTATTCACTGTCCCGGGCTTCAATGGCTACCTGTTCAATTAAATCGTTTACCAACTGGTTTACTTTTACCAATTGCTTTTGCTCCGGTTTAATTTTGGCTTCCTGCAAGGTAATTTGCTTGCCAATTTCTAAAGTTTTAGGATAATGGGTGATAATTTGCGAATCAATCCGGTCTTTTAACGGCGTTACAATCGAACCGCGGTTGGTATAATCCTCGGGGTTAGCCGTAAACACAAACTGAATATCCAGGGGTAACCGTACTTTAAAACCCCGGATTTGAATATCACCTTCCTGTAAAATATTAAACAAAGAAACCTGAATGCGGGCCTGCAAATCGGGCAATTCGTTAATAACAAAAATACCCCGGTGCGAACGCGGAATTAAACCAAAGTGAATAACCCGTTCGTCGGAATAAGGCAATTTTAAAGTGGCGGCTTTTATAGGGTCGGCATCGCCGATTAAATCGGCTACCGATACGTCCGGAGTAGCTAATTTTTCGGTATAACGCTCCGAGCGGTGTAACCAGGTTACGGGAGTATCCAGCCCATGAGAGGCAATTGAATCCTTGGCGTAAACCGATAATGGCTGCAATGGATCATCGTTCAACTCAGAGCCTTTTACCACCGGAATGTATTCGTCCAGCAACTCTACCAGTAAACGGGCAATGCGGGTTTTAGCCTGACCTCTTAAACCTAATAAGTTAATGTGGTGCATAGCCAAAATAGCTTGCTGTAATTCAGGAATAACGGTTTCTTCGTAGCCATAAATGCCCGGAAACACATTTTCGTTGCGCCGCAGTTTCTGAATCAGATTGTCCCGCAGTTCTTGTTTTACAGAACGCGGTTCGTAGCCAGCTGCTTTTAACTGACCTAACGTGGATATTTTTAGTAAATCCGTTGACGAAATAGTATGATAGTTCATTTTATGTAATTTCAAGTTACAAGTTGCTGGTGGCAAGTTGTTTTTAAAGATGGAATGTTTGGATTGTTAAATTTTTTAAAAATTAGATTTCTCTGAAAAGGATTAACGGTTTATTTCTTCAAAAAGCAGAGTATTCAGTGGTTAATAATTTTTCCAGTGATACAAAAAAGTAAAACGATCAAGGACTGAAAATAAAAAGCCTTGGGTTTGAAATTTTTAAATTTTATAAATTTTTGCGCCGGTTTTGTTTATAGTCTTCAAAAATTAAGTGACCCAAACCTTGCAGACTGCTGAAATACGCTTTGCCTTGATTTACAGCGGTAAATTCTTCCACGAATTGTTTTAAGTACGGGTCCGAAGCAATCATAAAGGTAGTAACGGGTATTTTAAGCCGCCGGCATTGCGCCGCCAGGTTTAAAGTTTTGTTCACCACTTTCCGGTCTAGGCCAAAAGAATTTTTATAGTACTTGGTTCCTTCTTTTAAGCAAGTGGGCTTACCGTCGGTAATCATAAATATTTGCTTGTTCGGCGTTTTGCGTTTTCGCAGAATATCCATGGCTAATTCCAGGCCGGCTACGGTGTTGGTGTGGTAAGGCCCCACGTTTAAGTACGGCAAGTCTTTCACGTTTATCTGCCAGGCATCGTTCCCAAAAACAATAATATCCAGGGTATCTTTCGGGTACTTTTGCGTTACCAGCTCGGCTAAGGCCATGGCAACTTTTTTGGCGGGAGTAATCCGGTCTTCGCCGTACAAAATCATGGAGTGCGAAATATCGATCATTAAAACCGTGGAGCTTTGGGTTTTATGTTCGTTTTCGGTTACTTCTAAATCTTTCTCGGTTAAATAAAACTCCCCTAAACCGTGGTTTACCTGGGCATTCCGGATAGAATCGGTCATGGCAATTTGTTCTACGGAGTCGCCAAAGCGAAATTCCCGGCGATCAGTGGATGATTCGTCGCCGATGCCGGTATGCGGCGTATTGTGATTACCTTTGCTGGATTTTTTTAATTTTCCGAAGATTTCTTCCAGCGCACTTTTCCGGATATTTTGCTCGGTTTTGGGCGTAATCTTAATTTCCCCACTTCCCGCATCTTCGCTTAAATAACCTTTATCTTTTAAGTCCTGTATAAAATCGCCAATACCATAATCATCGGAAGTTATTTTATATTGCTTATCCAAAGAACTTAGCCACGAGAGCGCTTCGCCCGCATCGCCGGAAGTAATGGTTAAAAGCTGCAGAAAAATCTTTAACAGCGAATCAAAATTAGGATTTTGGGATTGGGGTGGTATATAATCTGTAAATCGAAAGCCAACTGCCATAAACGGTATACTTTAATGTTATGTAATAACAACAAACTCGAGCGGCTTGTTCTTAAATTAAAGTTACGATTTAAAAATTTAATTTATGAAGAAAGAAAAACGCTCCGTTTAAGTAAAACGGAGCGTTTTTAAAACTATTGGCTAAGTATTACAACTAAATTATTTAATCCAGATTATTTAATCCAGCGGAATTTATATTCGAGTTGCGGCACTTTCATGCGATCGGCTACCCGCTTTAAACGATCCGGTAGGGCCATTACGTAATCCCGGGCTTTTTCGCCGGCTTCATTCAGGCCGGTAATACTGGCAATTTTCCAATCTGCGAGTAAAGATTCCAGAATATCGGTATAATCGCGGGCGGTATAAACGCCAATGCGCTGAGCAGCATCGGTAAAGTGGCCAAAGGTTTTGCCCATTTCCACGCCAAGTTCCCGCATGTAATGGGCTGGCATTACAATCTTTTTCCGCATCATATCTTCAAAAGCCAGCATCATGTTGTTAGGGTCTACTTCAAAAATCTGGCTTACAAACGATTTATAAGCTTTGGCGTGGCGCGCCTCATCCGATGCAATGTGTCCGCAAATTTTGGCCAGCAAGGTATCTCCTTCTTTTTTAGCTAATTGCGCTACCCGGCGGTGCGAAATATTAGTAGCAGTTTCCTGGTAGCTGGTATACACAAACGCCCGGTACGGATCGTGGCCGGTTTGTAAATCAAACCCGTCGGCAATTAAGTACTGGGTAGAAGCTTCCATTTCGCGCATGTTTATGCGGCCACTTAAATATAAGTAACGATTTAGTAAATCACCGTGGCGGTTTTCTTCGGCGGTCCAGCTCCGGTTCCATTTGGTCCAGGGGCTATCTTCGGCGGTGTTAATGTCGCTAATCGCAAAAAGCCAGCTTTCGTAGGTAGGTAAAGCTTCTTCGGTAATGGTATCGCCAATAAGAACGGCTAACAAGTCATAGGACAATTCTTTGGCTCTTTCCTGCAGATTTTTAACTTCTTCGAAAAAAGATTCCATACTGGCATCGGGCAAAAAATCAGCCGGCTGCCAAGAGTCTTCCACCTTTTTTAACAGGGTTTCAATGCTTTCCGCAACGAAAGATTCCAGGTATTTTAAAACTTCAACTTTAGAAGCAAGAGATGCAATCATTTTGGTAACTTTATTATTTTAACTACAAATATCTGAAATAAAATTTAATACCACATTTTTCTTTAGGTAACCTCTTGTAATTACCTCGTTTTTAGACAAATCTAATAACTAATAAAAATAGCTTGTATTTATATATTGTACGCAGAACGGTTAAAATGTTTTTGCCATTATTTATAATTATCCAGAAATAACAGATCTATATTAAAATAATACCATTTAATTATTTGAAACGGACTTGGTAATAGCCTAATTTTTCTGGTGCGTTTGGCGCCGAAATATGTGCGATAAATTTATATTCTAAGGTTATATGATAAAAAGCCCCGAAGTATTTTTTTAAAAAAATTAAATATTCGGGGTTACTTACCCATACCACATTTGGTAGCTGACTTAATTGGATTATAGCTTGCCCTAAGCTGGTTGCAGACGTGAGCTTTTGCCAGTTGCGTTGATACTGCGGATCCAGGGTTTGCCAGCTCGTAAGCGCAATTAACCGTTGGTTATGCAGGTCATAATTTTTAAACGGCGACATTGCCCGTAGTTCATTCTCTAACCCGGCCGCTAACACCACATAACCCGGATAATTATTTTGGATTTTGGTCCAAACGGCTTCGGATTGTTTTTGCCGTTGTTGCTGCGAGGCTACGCGGTGGTTTATTTTATAAACTTGCACTAACAGTAACCCTAAAGCCAGCGTTTGAACATAAACTGGCCAGCGGCGCCAAGGAGTAATTTTAAGATTTTCTGGTAGCCAGGCCAAATGGCTTAAGAGATACAAACTCATAGCCGGCGTTAAGATTCGGGGTGGAATTTTTAAAAATAAACCCGTGACCAGGATAATACTCCAGAAGTAAAGGTGATACCAACAAAAAAAGAATACCTGGCGCTTACTCTGATGGACAACAAACCAAATAAAAAAAACAAAAACCAGAAAAAGCGTCAGAAAATGATCCAGAACAAGGTATTTGCCCAACTGGATTAATTTAGCTTGAGCCACGTTTTGCCAAAAATATTGCCAATCCGGTACTTGCTCGTCCAGATACTGTAAAGTAAATGTGTCGGCTAAAAACCACTGCGCTATGGCTTCTTGCTGCAAGGTAGCTGGTAACGTTTCGGCGGGTGGGCAATACCAGCTATAATCCAGAATCTGCGATTTTAAAACGTCGTAGCGACGGTATTGTAACTGCTCGGGTAGAGTAGTTATGGTTAAGGCAGCAAAAAACAAAATACCCGTTAGTACCAACAGGAGCAACTTAACCTTAGTTGTTTTAAGCTGCAAAGATATTAAGAGATTGGGCAGCACCAGGGCTAAACCAAATAAAGCCAAACTGGGTCGTACACACAAAGCAATTAAAAACAAGAAGGCCGGGAAAAGAAAGTACATTTTCTTTTTTGCGGCATTTACCCGGAAAATCCGGTTGGCCCATAAACCAGCCATGCCCGCTAATAAAATAGGAAGGCGGGAATAGTTAAACCAAAAAATATGCTCGTACCAGGTAGCTAAATAAAATAAGAGAAGCAGCCCCCCTGTTATGACCATACTTAATTTATTATGAAGCTGTTTATAGATGAGCCAAAATGCCAGAACCGTAGCTAGAAACAAGATACTGTACATCACCAATCCGTACCAGGGTGCCTGCGGCAAGTTTTGATAAAGCAAAGTAATTAAAGAACCAAAGCCGTGCAGATACAAGGTAAGGTTCAGGATGGGGGTTTTGTTAAATACACCTTTAAGCAAAAAGGTAAGAATAACATCGTCGTTGGTTTCGTAGTAACAACCAAGCGCCAGAAAAGTAAAAGCAAAAATTGCCAGGCTGAAAAGTAGAATAAATAAAAAACCAGATTGATCCTGATGATTCAAAGTGCCCCTGCTTATAAAAGTAAAATTTTTAAAAATTTAGCTGATACGTATCCTGTACTACGCCCCTGGCTCCGTAACTGCTTTTATTTTGTACTAAGCTTGTATTTAAATGATATGGTTCTCTTTCATCGTGCGAAGAGCCAAAGCTAAGGTATTTTACTTGGTTCTGGTATTTGGTAATAACGGCATGTACCAGTAAATCTAAAGCGTGTTTTTGTTTACCCACTGCCGACGAAGCAATGTATTGTAAATTTACTACCTGCCGGTGCTTAAAGAGCAACACCCCTCCTACCAATTCCTGCTCTGCGTAGGCCGCCATTAAACCTATGTTTTCCGGAAAAGCCTGCATTAAATATTTGATTTCGGCAACCGAGTGCGTAGGTGATTTAAGTTTAGACCGTTTGTGAACTTGCTGCACTAAGTGCATGAATGCTTCAATATCTTCTGAAAAACAAATAGTTAAATTTAATTCTTTAGCTCGCTTTAAACACCGTTGACGCAATTTAGAATAAGCAATTGGTTCCTTTAAATTTAACACCGAAATTAAATTCCGGTGCTGGAGTACTGCCTGGTGCTGGTACAAAGCAAATAAATCGTCCTGAGTAGGTTGGCCCAGATATACGGAGGGTGGCGCTTTATAAATTAAAGTAGTAAAGCCGTGTTGCACCGCATAAATTTTTAGATTTTCAAAAAGCTGCAACATCAAAAGCACATCTACCTTGGCCGAAATGATAAATCCGCCAAAACTCAGCCCTTGGTGCGACGAAATTACCGTGTTATCCTCGTGTAAAGGCAGCAAGGCAATTAACGAATTTTTATGATAAAATAGCAGGGAATGATCTGTGAAACGGGAGCCATGATATTCGATAAAAGTACGATTGAAGAAGAAAGTGCCGTTTACCGCTTGGCTATTAAACGCATTCCATATTTCTTTTAATCCCCGATGGTACCTTTGTACTTGAATCATTAGCTAACGTATTCTGCTAATTATTAAAAAATCGTTTCGTAAAATTAAACGGTTTATAGCGTAAGCCGAGCTACATTTGGTATAAATTAAAACTAGCAGCGAAGAATTATTTTAAACTTTTTATTCCGTATAGTTATACCAATAGCTTAAGCGAAAGCATTAATTTTTAAAAAATGAAATACCGGATTGATAATCAGGATGTACAAATGGAAGTAAACGGCGCGCGTTCCTTTGGAGAAGATGCCGTACTTTTTTTAGAAGATGATAATTTAATTGCGCATACTACCTGGAAAAAACAAGGATTTAGTTTAATTCCGCTATTAAAGCCAGTGGAGTTCGCCGCTTTGAATGCTGGTTTGCAAAGCTATTTAACGCATATAATTGGTAAATACGCCAGCAACTTGCCGCCTGATTTCACCATCGAAAAATACCACACGCTCATTGCCGGAAACCAAGCCTTGCACCTGGCCATAACCAACGAAGCAAAGCAAGTCGATTACCAGAACTTTCCCGTTCCCATTCAAACATTAATCGAACGGATTGAGCAGGAAGTTAAAATTCCATTAACAGTTTTAAACCCAAACACCCAGGAATATCATTTTAGTTACCGCATTGTGCGCCCCGGATTGTCGGATTTTAACCCTTTGCACCGCGATGCCTGGCACCCCGAACTGAAACATTGTTTAAATTTATATTTGCCGGTAGTAGGCAGTAACGAGCTATCGTCTTTAGGTTTAATTCCAGGAAGTCATTTCTGGCCCGAAAAAACGGTAGAACGCACGCTGGTCGGCGCGGTGATGAATGGCAGCCAATACACGGTGCCGGGCCTTACCGCCACCAGCAACGCGTTACAGCTTATGCGGCCTAACCCCATAAACCACCAGGCCTTGCTTTTTACACCGTATTTAATTCATGGGGGCGCAGCTAATTTAAACCCAGATACAACGCGGGTGTCCGTCGAAATTCGTTTTTGGCGACGGGCAGATTAGGCTGGAATTAAGGCTGGCGGTGCACTAACCAATAGTAAAACCGATGGATAAAGCTTAAGTTGACCCGGTAATTAATTAAAATTTTAAAAAATTTATTTTTTAGCGAAAATGGTTTTACTTGTTTTAAAAGCGCCAGTAAAGCTTCGGCTTCGGGATAATTCTGAGTAAAAAAAGCTTGCTGAGTTTCCCATTCTACGCGTTGAATTAAGGCTTGTTTATCTTGTTCGGTGCGGTTTAGCTTTAAAGCTTTGTAGCAAACCTGGATGGTAGATAATAATTGCTTATCTCCTACTTTATACCAACCAGCCGAAAGGGATTGCGAATGTTTTCGGCGTTTAGTAAGTATTTTATCCTGGAAGTAAAATTTGTACTCGCGGGCCGCCCGTACTAAAAAATCATAATCTTCGTAAGCCAGGCTGGAGTCGTAACCATTTAATCTATCCAGAACTACTTTCCGGAACATTAACGTTGGCGTACAAATAAAATAACGCGCCAATACATCAGCGTAAATCTCTCCGCTTACGGCTTTGGGCTTTAACGCACCAGCTTGGTTGCGACGGTAAAAATTACGGATATGCTGCGAGTCTTCATCGATCAATTCGGCATCGCTGTAAATAACCCCGTACTCCGGACTTAATTTTTCAAAACAAGTTACCTGTTCCGTTATTCTTTCGGGCAGCATAACATCGTCGGTGGCAAAATCAATGATATATGTTCCGGTAGCTTGTTTTAGGGCCAGGTTAAAAGCTGTGCAGTTGCCTACATTCTGCGTATTCCGGACAAACTTTATCTGGGGGTAGCGCTGGCAGTAATTTAAAATAATAGCTACACTTTGGTCGGTACTGGCATCATCCGCCACAATAATCTCGAGGTTGGGGTAGGTTTGCGCCAAAACCGAATCCAGTGCTTCCACCAAAAACTGTTCGTGGTTATAACATAAACAAATAACAGTTACTGAAGGATAGGTCATGCGGTAAACAGTTTTCGGAAATAAAACAGGTTTAACGCTAAAAACAGCCCGTAATGCCCGCAATGCGCCATGGTAGTACCCACTAAGCCATGTTTATCCGTGAAAAAGTAAAAACTACCCAGGTAAAATAAAGCGCTCACGGCCTCGAACACGAATATAATTTTAAAGTTAGCCTGCGCCACCAAAATGTTAGCGAGCAACCACGAAAGCAGTTTGCAAAAATCGCCGGCTAGTTGATAAGGTAAAAACTCTTGGGCCGCTTTAAAACGGCTGCTCAAAAGCCAGGTAAACAAATAATCTTGAGTAAGATAAATGAAAGTCAAACCCAGGATAATAACCGGAACCAGCAGTTTAAAAGCTTGTTGCACAAAGTTTTTTAATTTTTGAGCATCCGGGAGCATAACGGCTACTTTCGGGTAAAAAGCATAAGCCAGAACCGCCGTGTACAGCGCCGTGTAACTATCCGAAACCCGTACTACCCCCTGCCATAAACCGGTTTGCTCTACGGAATAATGCCGGAACAGATAATCGCGGATGTAGTATTCCAAGCCTTTAGAAAACAGCAAAACACTCGTGGCCATTAAAATAAATTTACATAAATGCCCCCAGGCGGTGGTAGAAATGCGCGGCGTAAACAGCTTGATTTTAGGCAAACCTTGTAAACTAAACGGCAACGCCACAATTCCCAATACTCCCATAACCAACAAATAACCGTTTAAAAAATCACTGATCGGCAATTTTACAGTGGCCAGCGCTACATAACTAATTACTCCCACAGCTACCAGGGTATTTACTAAAACCAGCAGCCCGTTTTTATGCCGAGCCATAAGTACCGCATTAAAAAAGCTTTGCAGTACCAGCAACAACGCGCCCCCTAAAAAAAGAACGAACCAGCTAAGCTGCGGCGGAAAGTAAGTTAAAAGGTACGAACGAGCCGCAAAGAGCAATCCGGCTGTTACTAAAAACACAAGCAGCGTTAAATAAAAACCCGATCTAAAATAAGAGCGAAAAGTAAAGGAGTCTTTATTACTCCCCGCCAGGTATTTAATCACGCCGCGGCTGACGCCATCATTCGGAACTAGCGTGAAAAAGGTAAGTAAATTTTGAAAGTGAGCCAATTGCGCAATACCTGCCGGTCCGAAGTAAAGTGCCACCATTTTGTTTAAAAAGAAACTGCTTACCAGCCGGGCCCCCACCGAAAACACACCCAAAAGAGAATTTTTTAAAAATGAAAACATGGCTGGTTGTAAATAAAGCTCTTGGGCGGCGTTACTTCTTATATTTTTTTAAAGCATAAAAGATTTTTAAAATTAGCGAAAAGTTATAGTTTTCCAGTATCCCATACACTTCCGGCTGGGCCCCGAAAGATTGATAGAAACGCGCTAAGCCTGGTTTAGAACTGCCTTCGAAATCCAATACTACCTCGGAGCCGGCAAATTGCTGGCAAACCTGGTCAATCAAGTACGTACTAGCACCTACTTTTTTACCTGATTTGGAGGCTGCGGGCAACAGGTAGGTGAGCCGGTTTTTGTAACAAATAAAAATGGCACCGGCTACTACTTGTTTGTTGGGTAACAAAACCACATACGTATAAGCTAAACCTTGTTTTATGGCCGCCTCTATTAATTGGGGAATAATTTTTAATAGAATAGTTTGCTGATTGGGTTTTAACCGCGGCAAAATGGTTTCCTGGTACAAACGGAATACATCGGGCCAGCAATTATTACCCCTTTGAAGTTGTAGCTTCGCCAGAGTGGCTTTATGTAAATCCCGGATGCGGTTGGAGTGGTAAGCCGTTTTTATTTCCCGATAACTTAGATGTAGCGGTAATACTAAATTTGTTTTTTGTATTACGGGTAGTAAATTTTTTAAAATTTTAAAATCCGAAGGCTTCAAACAATATTGCTCCACGGCGCTGCCCGGTTTAAAAATCTTCAGAAGTAGTTCCTGCCAAAGTTTAGTTAAATCTATCGATGGCTTTAGCCTGAAAAGTCCAAATTGTTGCGTTAATAAAGGTTGCGTAATTACCGGTTTACCAGCTATCCTTCGTTTTACAATTGGCAAGACGGCTACATATTCGTTGTTTTGTTCTTTTGCCCAACCTTCCCAATTAGGCGCTACTGCATCCAGATACCACGATAAAGCATAAACTAAACCAGATGAGTCGCTGATTACGCAAGCATCCCATTGGTTTTTATTAATGCCGGCAGCTGGTAACCGCTTCCACATACTTATTGGTTCGTTGATTGACGCAGTTGCTTAAATTCGTCGTAGTTATAAATATAATCCTGTTCCACAAAATCCGTGGACGATAAGGCCAACAAAATACTTCCCGGCGAATACCGCAGTTTAATCCAGCACAGAGCCGGTACGTAGAGCGCCTGAAACGGCGAGTTTAATCTAAATTGTTTTATTTGATCGGTTTCGGTTTCAATGGTAATCTGGCCCTGTAAAGCCACCAATATTTTGCGGTCCAGCCGATGCGCGTGGTCGCCTTTTAGCTGATCTTCAGGTATGCCAAACGACCAAAAAACCCGCCGGATCGCAAACGGCAAATTGGCGGCTCGTTGCGTAGATACAATATAACCCCGGTGCGCATCACCCGTAAAATCAGCAGCAAAAAGAGCCGGCTCCGGCCCCCCAATTAGTGGTTCCAACATGTAAGCAATACAACAGCTTTAAAAGCAGATTTTTTAAATTTTATTCAATAATCCGGCAAAGATACCAGGAATATAAAATTCCCTTGCCTATTCCGAAGATTTAAGCCACCCAACTATATGGTTTAAATTTTAACTGTACTTTTGCTTATGTACGTACCCTTTTTATCTTTTTCCTGGCAAAACGCGCAAATACAAGAAGCATTTAAAGAAAAAAGCACCTGTTTTTTCGAATCCGAAAAGTATATTCTTGGCCCGGAAGTAGCGGCCTTCGAACAAGCTTACGCGGCGTTTAATCAAACGAACTACTGTATTGGTGTAGCCAATGGTCTGGATGCTTTAATTATTAGCTTGGAAATAGCTGGGGTACAGCCGGGCGATGAAGTAATCGTACCCGCCAACACGTACATTGCCAGTTGGTTAGCCGTGTCGCAGGTGGGCGCCGTACCCGTACCCGTTGAACCCGATGTATTTACGTATAATCTGGACCCAACTGAAATTGAAGCAGCGCTAACCAATAAAACCCGGGCTATAATGCCGGTGCATTTATACGGCCAACCGTGTAACATGTCGGCCATAATGGCGATAGCCCAGAAATACGATTTAGCGGTGGTGGAAGATAATGCCCAGGCGCACGGCGCCCATTGGTCGGGGCAATTAACCGGTAGTTTCGGCAAAGCAAACGCCACCAGTTTTTACCCAACTAAAAATCTAGGGGCTTTCGGCGACGCTGGTGCCATTACTACCAATAGTCCGGAATTTAATTATAAGGCTCGATTACGGCGCAATTACGGTTCTGAAGTTAAAAATGTAAATACTATTATCGGCCACAATTCGCGGCTAGATGAGTTGCAGGCAGCTTACCTGAACCTGAAACTGCCGTTTTTACCATCCTGGAACCAAGCTCGCCGGCAACTGGCTGCTTCTTATTTTACTTACTTAAAAGAGGTTCCTGAAATTATTTTACCCGCTGTTTTGCCCGAAGCCGAGCCGGTCTACCACTTGTTTGTAATCCGGACCGAGCAACGCGATGCTTTGCAGCAGTATTTACAATCGCACCACGTAGAAACGGCCATTCATTACCCAATACCGCCGCATTTACAAAATGCTTATGCGCATTTAGGATTTGCCATGGGCGCTTTCCCGATTACCGAAAAACTAGCGCAAACCTGCTTAAGTTTACCCATCTGGCCCGGCATGACCCAAGACATGGTTTATTGCGTTTGTGATCACATTCAAACCTTCTTTGCCAATCAGAAATAATCTGTTTTTTATATTTAGTCGAAGGTTATCAAAATCATCCAGGTAGATTTTTAAAATTTTGCTGGATTGCTGATTTGATATTGGTTAATCAACCGCGCAACTAATCAATCTTTCTTCGAAAGCCTTCTTCTACGGTTGGGCCGCGCATTTCTAAGTTGGGTTCCCATTCAGGAACCGTGCAGGGCAATAAACTCCAGCATCTGCCAATACCGGGTGCCACGTGTATAGCCGTATTATTTATTTGCTTAACTTCCGTAACTGGAATAGGATAATCGGCGGGCCAGAACACCGAAAAATTTTGTCGGGCAATTTGTTTGTAAATGCCATTGATGCCGTACAAACCCATCAATAAACCCATACAAAGACTAACCTGATACGTAATTTTATTCCGGACTAACAGCAGTATGCCTAAAAGTAAAGTGGGTACTAAATAACCGTAGCCAAACCGGAATGCCGGCGCCGTATAGAACCAGGCTAAACTGGCCAGAAAAGCGCTCAACCATAAAGCAGTTAACTCATGGTTTCTTTTTTGCTTATAATTTTTAAAAAATTGCCAGATCATTACGGGCAACAATAACATCAAGATAATGGAAAATAACTTATCCGGTCTATTTTGTTGTTCCCACCAAACGGGTACCCATTGCATGAAAGACTTATTTTGGTAAAAACTCCAATTAGCCACCGGGGCGCGGGAGTAAGCCGAAATTCCCTCCTGGTAGCTGTTAATCCAGTTTTCTGGCACGGCCCAATCCAGGTGAAATAAATCAAGCCCCATTACCGGATAAAATAAATGCCCGGTTAAAATGACGTTCCGGAGGCAATAAGGAATCAATACCAGTAAACCTTGCCCTATTAAAAGTTTTACCCACTCCACAGGAACTGTTTTTTTTAAAATTATAAGCCAGACCACGCCGATAATGCCCCCGTAAACGGCCGAAAGTTTAAAAGTGAGGAGCACCGGCAGCAAGAAAAATAAAAAAGCTACTTCCCACCCTAATTCCTTGTTATTGAAGCTCAGAAGTACGCCAAATAGAAAAAAGAAAAAGAACATTACTGCGGTATCCGGCGTTGGCGACGAAATCCAATCCCGGAAAAAAACCAAACCCCAGAACAGCGAACCAAAATAATAAACAGCATAACCAGGTTTCGATTTTAAAAAAATAAACCCCTGGCGCAAAGCGTACGAACAGTAAAGCAAAAAGATAAAACTTACCCAGGTTTGATTAAAAACTTTGGCGCTAAAAAACCAAAAATTAAAAAAACTCATTAACAAATGCGCGTGCGAATTCAAAGCCAACGGCCCGTATAAGTTTCCTAAACCCGGCACAATCCGGTATTTACTAAACCATTGAATGGTTTGGGCATGGTACAAGCCGGTATCCGGATTAATAACCGGTTGGGCCGCGTGCATTAAAACCAGGATAGCCAGCAAAAACAAGATACCGGAATAAAGCTTATTATAACCGCCACTAATTTTAAGCGGTTGCCAAAACCACCGCAGGCTGTTTTTCCAGAACCAAAGTATTACGAAACTACCCGCCAGAATGAAAACGTGTAACGTAATGGCTACCGGCAGGCATAAATGCAGAATACCTAAAATTACCGAAAGTACGCCGCTCCCCGCTACCAATACAACCTCGATGGGCACCTGTGCTTCTCGGGTTAGGTAGCCCGCTTTTGCCAGCAGCCTAAACCAGAGTACGCCGTAAGTAAAAGTGATAAACGCGATGTAAAACCAAATAAGTAATGTTGCCAGCATGATTAAAAGTAGTGAATAAAAATAGTTCGGAGCAATGAGTACCTTTGCCACGAAAATAAAACTTGTTCATGAGTCAGTACCTTACCATAGCGGCTCCCAGCACCGGGTTGTACAAAGAAAAAAACAGCAAGTTTCTGGCTTTTGCTTACCCGGTAAATTCGGAAGCCGAGATTAAAGAAATTTTAAATAATTTAAAAAAGGAGTATTTCGATGCGCGCCATTATTGTTATGCCTACCGCTTAGCCGCCGACGGCAGCGTTTACCGGGCCAACGACGATGGCGAACCTAACCACTCGGCCGGCGATCCTATTTTGGGGCAGCTAAAATCGGTGAACTTAACTTATGTGTTGGTAGTGGTGGTTCGTTATTTTGGCGGTACCAAGCTAGGTGTAAGCGGTTTAATTCAGGCGTATAAAACGGCGGCACAGGAAGCTTTGGCGGCCGCCACCATTGTGCAAAAAACAGAACAAAGCCAGTTAACGTTACACTTTAGCTACGAGCAATTAAGCGATGTAATGAATCTGGTAAAAGAAGCCGCCTTAAAAATTATAGATCAGGATTTTGCCGAAAATTGTACCTTAACCGTTCAGGTTGCTAAAACCGAAGAATCTTTGCTCCGAGCCCGGTTGCAGAAATTAAGAAAAGTAGAAGTCCGTACGGAACAGCCTTAACTTATTAAAATTCGTACTAGCTTGGGTGCCCGGTAATTGCTGCTGCCACTCTAAACAGGAGTAAATTCTGGGTTGTTAAATTTGTTTGTATGAAAGTTTTCCGTTCGTTTTCAAAATCCAAAGCTTTAAAAGAAAATACCTTTGCCAAAAAAGTAGGTCAAAGGCCCGGCTACCTGTATGTACCCGATGATGCGCTGCAACCCCGTTTGTTTTTAATTTCTTTTGATGAAGAGAATTTTCAGGAAAAGGAATACACCGATTACGACCAACTACTGCATTATTTCCAGGCGCACTCCCATCAACAGCATTGGATTGATGTCCGGGGTTATGGCAATATTGCCTTACTGGAAAAAATAATGGCCGACTTTGCCATCCATCCTTTGCAAATGGAAGATGTAATCAGCGATTACCAACGACCCAAGATGGACACCGAAGGGAAAAACTTATTCTTTATTTCCCGCATGATCTTATTCCTGCCCAACCATTGCCTCGACGATGATCAGATTTCCATTTTTACGGGAAGAAATTATATTATTACTTTCCAGAGCGATTACGAAGATTGCCTGGATGTTTTACGCGCCCGCATCCGGTCAGGCCGGGGCGTTATTCGCAAACGTCCAGTGCATTACATGGCTTACGCCATCATGGATGTTACCATCGATAATTATTTTCCGGTGTTATCGCAAGTGGGCGAATACCTCGAAGACCTGGAAGATGCCCTGTTTCAGCAGCCGCACAAAAAGCAGTTGAATGATATTTTAAACATGAAGCGGGAGCTGTTAAAAGTTCGCCGGATAGCCTGGTCGGAGCGCGACAAACTCAACGAAATTTTACGCAGCGACAACCAAACCATTCCGGACGAAATAAAAATCTACTTTAAAGATGTGTACGACCATATTGTGCAAGTGCTGGATATTGTGGAGAATTACCGCGAGTTAATGGGCAATTTAACGGAATTATACCTCGCAAATGTGAGCAACCGCATGAACGAAATCATGAAAGTGCTAACCATTATTTCCAGTATTTTTATTCCATTAAGTTTTGTGGCCGGGGTTTACGGCATGAACTTCTCCCGCGAAAATCCGGATGGTAGCATTAATTACCTGAATATGCCGGAGTTGTACCACCCTTACGGCTACGTTATTTTGTTAGGAATTATGTTTTTGATATTGGTTGGGCAGTTATATTTTTTCTACCGGAAAGGCTGGCTGCGGTCTTTTTAAAATTTAAGGCTGGGTACTAAAAATGATTTTTTGCAAGGTATTGTCGTGGGATAAATACAACTGAAATTGTTGCAGCATCGAATTATAATCTAGCTGTATAGGCCATTGGTTGGTTACTGGTCCGGTGCCAATAAGTTTTATATTGATATCGTAGAAATACGTTTTCTCTGGTCCTTTTTCGGTAATCGCATAAATAATATTGGCCGGATCAAAGTAAAAATACTGAATCAGTTTAGGTGCCGAGGTTACGAAATTTTTTTCCATGATTAGTTTTTGTTCGGCATCGTACAAGGTTACCCGGCCTAAATCCTGCCGCGCAATTAAAAACGATTTACCGCTGTTTTCCGGAATTAAATGAAACGTAGTTCGGCGCGACGGTCGGGCAAAAGCCAGGCGTTTCTCTATTTCGCCGGCTAAATTAAACGTGATTAATTCGCCGTCCTGGGTTAAAGATACAAAGCGGGTATTCCGGAAACTGGAGCCGGGCTGGGCAATAAGCGGTTCCGAAAAACGGCCTTTTAAATTTATCGGGAAGCCGGGGTAATTGGCACCATTCCGGTCTACGGCGTAGGTGTAGCCGTTTTCTAAAATCAAAATAAACACCTCCCGGCCTTTAATCTGTAAGTAATACGGCGCCATTGCCAGTTTGCCCGGCATTTCTTTAGGCTCCCAACCGGGCAGCAAATTACCTTGCTGGTCGTAGAGGTAAACGTTACCTTGCACATCGTTCACCAGAAAATTTAAATTATTCGCGCCGCCGGGTTTAATTACCGTCAGGTTTTGAATAGTTGTGGAATCGCTTAAGTTAAAAGGGAAATTTTCTACATCGTTCCCTTCCTGGTTTAAGCAATAAATATGATTACGTGTCGAGAAAACGTATTTTGGCTGCGACCCCGCACCCAGCGTAACCGGATAAATAGGACTGGTAATTTTACTGTCTAAAGAATCGGCCCAAACCACTTTCCCATCATCGGCAATCTGGTATAAAACCTGCGCCGAATCCTGAACCAGAATTTTGTTACGCGTGGAGGAAGTACCAGTAAACAACGCAGGCCCCGAAACAAGCGGCGCTGCAAACGCAATTTCCTGTTCTTGCTGAAATATTTGTTTTAATTGTTGCGGAGCTTTGGTTTGCGGTTGGTGTTGCAGTAAAAAACGGGTAGTTAATTGTTGTTTATCTGCCAGGTATTGCAAACTAATTTGCCCGAAATTTTTAAAAAACCGTTCGTACCGCAGCAAGCCCAGCTTTTTATCTTCGAGCAAATACCGGTTCAGGATGTTCCAGGCGTAGTTGGTATTTACGTATAAACTGGCATTGGCCTGAGGTAAACTTTGTTGTATAAAGCTTTGGTGCCCGGTATTATTCGCCCACACTTTTTTATCCCGGATATTTTGCAGGTAGCCCCGTAAAACTTCTTCGCTGGGCGCAAACAACAAAAAGCTATCGGCCTGGGCCACAAACGTTTTAGTAAAACCCCAAAACCCTTTACCAAAAAGCTTTTGGGGCAGCTCCGGTACGCCCACTTCTTGAATTTGGTAGCGGCCCGCCCGCCGGGCAGCATTCCCCATTAAAGTAACCTGATTTAATTCCTGAATAAAGTTTCGGATTTTATCTGGTTGGGGCGTATACGCCAGCACCACCTTATCAGGAGTTGAGTTTTCGTTTGCCGCTGCTAAATAACAAATAGCTAATTCCTGCTTAAAAGAACCCCGGAGCGAATCTACAAGCGGTACCGCCGGGCTAGGTATAGCCTCCGCGGTTGCTTGCCCGTTGTGGTGCCAGGTAGTAAATTGCGCTTCCTCAAAATGAATAAAAATAGCAGTACGCTCCGGCACCAGCGGATATAAATGCGATGGCCGGGTAGTTTTATTTATAAATTGCTGATACAAAGAGCCCGGTAAAGTTTCAGGCAGCGACATACCATTTAAAGTAAACTTCTGATTATCTACCTGAAAGTTTAATAAACTGCTGCGGCATAAACTAGAAAAAAACTCTACCTCGGGGTATACTTCGGGTTTTAATAGTAGCGCCAGAAACGGTGGCAAATACCGGTAGTTAATAAAGAGTGCCCCCAGATTAGTCCTGTTTTTAAAAAAATTTACTTTGGTGTATTCCTGTATCGGCGATTGTAAGTTGGTGCGGTTAATTTTCCGGATTACCTGGTGCAATAAACTTACTGTGGGGCTGATAATTAAATTATTGCGGTAAGTAAAAAAGTAAAAAGTGCCCTGCGAGCGATTGTTCCGGACCGAGGTAATGCTATATCCCTGGTAATCTTGTTCTTCTGAAGACAGTAAATTGCTTTTGGTTATATTATCAATTACATTGCGCACGTACCGGTGCTCACTTACCGTGCTAATAGGCAAGTACAAAACCAAATCAAAATCGGTTTTGCTGGTTACGTGTAAAGAAGTAATTATTCTTTTGCGGCTTAAAAACTCCCGCAGTGTCAGCCGCCGGGTAGCGGCGCTATCCAGTAAAGCAATGTTTTCCTGTAAGCTGGTAAAAAAAGGCAGGCGCGAAAAGTTATCGTAAACCCCGGTATTTTTTAATTGCTGCAGAAACCGGTTGGTTCGCTTGGTTTCGGCTACAAAAACGGCATCGTCGGGTACTAAAGTCCAGAGATTTACCTTTTCCTGGGCTTTTTGCCATTTATAATAGCCATACAAACCGGCCGAAGCAAGCAAAACCAACCCTAACAGGTAAGCATAATATCTTTTTGGCATTCAGTACAGGTGTTCTCGGTACAAAAATAAACATTTAACTTTATCGTACCAATCTAACGAGGTTTGCGCTAATTTAGATTTTTAACAACAACGGTGGTAGCAAGTAACAAAGCTTTAATTGGAACACGCTTGAAAAATATTTCGGCGGCGTAAACTCTTTTTTCGTCCGGAATTAAAGTAATTTTCCATCAGAAAACTTAAATTTTAAAAATTTCATGCGTTTCGTAATTCAACGGGTAAGTGAGGCCAGCGTTAAAATAGAAGGGAATATAGCGGGGCAAATTGGTGCCGGCTTGCTGGTTATGGCCGGTATTACCGCCGATGACACCACCGATGATATAACCTGGGTGAGTAAAAAAACGGTGCAGATGCGCATTTTCGGCGACGACGAAGGAAAAATGAACCGGAGCGTAACGGATATAAACGGCGGTATCTTGCTGATTAGCCAATTTACCTTAATGGCCAGCACCAAAAAAGGCAACCGTCCCTCGTTTATCGAAGCCGCTCCCCCTCCTATTGCCATTCCCCTGTACGAACAGTTAATTAAACAACTGGAAGCAGACCTGGGCCGGAAAATTCAAACCGGCCAGTTCGGTGCCGACATGAAAGTTGCCCTCACAAACGACGGCCCCGTTACCATTATCCTGGATTCTAAAAACCGATGTTAAATTTTGGATGTTGGATGTTGGATGTTAGACTATAAAGGCTCTAACGTTAAACCTTCTAACCGTCTAACTTTAAAACCTTCCAACTTTCAAACTTCCCAACCTTTCAACTAAAAAGACATGACCTTAACTGAAGCGCAAAAAACCGTAGATGATTGGATAAAGACCAACGGTGTTCGTTATTTTAACGAGCTTACCAATATGGCTATTTTAACCGAAGAAGTGGGCGAAGTTGCTCGCATAATTTGCCGGCAATACGGCGAGCAATCTTTTAAAAAGTCCGACGAAGGCAAGAATCTGGGCGATGAGCTGGCCGATGTTTTATTCGTGCTTATATGTTTGGCCAACCAAACCGGCGTAGATTTAACGAGTGCCTTAGCCAGCAACCTAGCCAAAAAAACTAACCGCGACCACGACCGCCATCATCAAAACGAAAAGCTGAAGTAATCTAAAATTTAAGTACCAGAGTCGGATTAATAGTAGTACCTGTTCCGGGTTTTAGATAAATCTGCTGGTTATCTCGCGAGCGTCTTCGCTCGTGAGGAGTATTGTCCGGCCTCTGGCCGGATGGAACTGCTTACAGTTTGGCTTCTTAGATAAGCTTATCGGTTTGCCCGGCCAGAGGCCTACCAGATAATTAGACACGAGCGAAGACGCTCGCGCCAGGTTTATTTTTCGCTTCAGATTTTATTTTTTAAAAAAGTTAAAATCTGAAGCGAGTTTTAATAAGGCTTCCGGCGTATATCTTTCCAGAAAATTTTCGATAAAAATAATTTTTAAACCTGGGTTATTATGAATAAGAATAGCTTCATTTTATCCTGGTTTGCAACTTAAACCACACTCTTCACCGACTCGGGAGTATAGGGCACCAGATAGTCTCCTTCCAAAACGGGCACTATATCATACACATCTTGTTGCAAACAGAAGGTAATATCTTTAGTGATGTTTAAATTTTTAAGGCGTTGCACGTGCGAGGCTTTACTTAAATATAAAGGCAAATCGCTTTTGGCAGTTTCGTACAAATGGTAAGCAGCCAGGGTCGCATCATTTTCCGATTCAAATAATCCCTGCAGCTTGTGCGCCAGGGCGCCAGCAAACAAGGTGTCTTCTAAATTAAACTTACCTTTCCAGCCCGCACAAACTACCAATACGTCTTTTTGTTGCTCCACCAGGTAAGCGGCTACGCTGCTTACATTTAAAAAAGCGCCCACCACCACTTTATCGGCAGCCAAAGATAAACGGATGGCGTGCGTGCCATTGGTGGTGGTCATGGCCAGGGTTTTGCCTTTTACAAAATCTTCCATGTAACTAAACGGCGAATTGCCTAAGTCAAAATCTTCGGCTTTTTTACCATCCCGCTCCGCGGCAGTTAAATATCCTTTGCTGGCAAATTGCTGGCATTCCGCTAAAGTACTTACCGGAATAATCTTTTCTAAACCATGAGCTAAACCGGTTACCATCGAAGATGTAGCCCGTAAAATATCCACCACTACCACTACCCGGCCTTTTAAATCATACAAATGAATTAACTCCGGCGAAAAACAAACATCCAGTAAAGGCATTTTAAAAAATATTTAGCAGCAATCTCCAGATGGCTGCAGGTTAAAATTTAAAAAATTTAAAAATTCAGAGATCTTATAAAGGGATTACGCTTGTTTTACGAAAGGCAGTTTTACCACTTTGGCGCGCAACAATTTATTCCGGACTTTAATAAATAACTCCTGACCGGGCTGGCTAAAAGCTACCGGCACGTAACCCAGGCCAATGCCTCTGCTTAAAGTAGGCGACTGCGTACCCGAGGTTACCTCGCCAATTATCTCGCCTTGCGCGTTGGCAATTTCGTAGTGCGCCCGCGGGATGCCTTGCTCCTGCATCTCAAAACCTACCAGTTTTTTGGTTACACCTTTTTCTTTTTGTTTCCTTAAAAAGTCGGCGTTCGTAAAATCTTTGGTTAATTTGGTAATCCAGCCCAGACCACCTTCTAACGGCGAAGTGGTATCGTTAATATCATTACCGTATAAGCAATACCCCATTTCTAAGCGCAATGTATCGCGGGCTCCCAGGCCAATAGGTTTAATACCAAAAGCAGCGCCGGCTTCCATTATTTCGTTCCAGACGGTTAAAGCATGTTTGTTGGGTACGTAAATTTCAAAACCGCCGGCGCCAGTATAGCCCGTAGCCGAAATAATTACCTCCGACACTCCCGCAAATTCGGCCACTGCAAACGTATAGTACACCATCTCGGAGAGGTTTACCGCAGTCAGCGATTGCAAAGCCGCCGTGGCTTTTGGGCCTTGCACGGCAAACAAAGAAAGTTTATTTGAAATATTTTCCAGTGTAACGCCCTGGGTATTGTATTGATTAATCCAGGCCCAATCTTTCTCGATGTTGGAAGCATTTACCACCAGCATGTATTTTTCGGCGCTGAAACGGTAAACCAGCAAATCATCCACAATGCCGCCCTGCTCGTTCGGGAAGCAGGAATACTGCACTTTGCCATCTGTTAGTTTGCCCGCATCGTTGGTAGTTACCCGCTGAATTAAGTCTAAAGCCTGTGGCCCTTCCACCATAAACTCGCCCATGTGCGATACATCAAAAATACCCACATGCTGGCGCACGGTATGGTGTTCGTCTAAATCCGAAGAATAACGAACCGGCATGTTATAACCCGCAAAAGGCACCATTTTGGCCCCCAGTGCTACGTGCACATCATTCAGGGCAACTTTTTTTAATTCTTCCATAATCAAGAAATATCCGGCGAACCGTTGCGCAAAAGTAGTATTTTTAAACAGGTTCTAAAAACAGTTTTTCCCGCCCGCTATTTTCCGGTCAGCTCCCTCCCGAAAATGAAAAATTTTAAAAAATTGTAATTATACAAATTAAAGGCTGTTACTAAGAACGGTAAGTTACGCCAAAGTTGCTCTGCCCCTGTTTGCCTTGCTGGTTTTACCGGATTTCAGGAATTAAAGCGTAATTTAGCCGCTGCGTGCTTCGTTGTTGTTTGTTGCCATGAAATTATCTGCCCGAATTTTTGCCGGCTTTGCTATCTTCTCGCTCATTATTACGGCGGTTACCATTATTAACTTTCAACTTTCGGAAGAAGTGCTGGCCAACAGCCAATGGGTAACCCGCTCGCAAACCGTAGTAAGAACATCCACGGCTTTGCAGCGCCACATCGTAGATATGGAAACCGGCATGCGCGGTTTCCTGCTGACCGGTAACGAAGTTTTGCTGGAACCTTACCGGGTAGCTAAAACGCAAATTCCGGGCTTATTTACCCAATTAGAAACTTTGGTGAAAGACTCGCCGGTGCAAAAAAGGCAATTGCAGCAAATTAAAATCACGCACGCCCGCTGGGTAAACACGTTTGCCGAAAACCTGATTGCGGATAAAAAAAGCCAGAACCGGACCAACCAGGAACTAAAAACTTCGGGTATTTTAAATTTAAAAAATGCCGACAATGCGGTAAACTCCCGCGGCGAAGCCATGATGGAATCCATGCGGCAAATGTTTCAGGGTATCAATGCCATCGAAAACCAGATCAGCGAATCCCGCCAAATGCAACTTCGGAACAGCATTAACGATACCCGCCTGGTTTCCGGGGTAATTACGGTTTTAACTATTTTAATTGGCCTGGGCTGGACTTATTACATTGCCCGGCTAATCACGTTCCGGATTGGTTCGATGGTGGATTTGGCCGAAAAAATATCGTCCGGCGAATACAAAACCCAGATCCTGGATACCTCCCGGGACGAGTTGAGCAAGCTGTCGGCCAGTTTAAATGTGATGGCAAATAAAATTGACCAAACCATTACCGAACTGGAAATTAAAAACAAAGAACTCGACCAGTTTGCTTACGTGGTATCGCATGATTTAAAAGCCCCGCTGCGGGGCATCGAAAATGCCTCGCGTTGGATTACCGAAGATTTAGGCAGCAACCTAACCCCGCACATGCAGGAATATTTAAATTTAATGCGCCTGCGGGTTCACCGCATGGATCATTTAATAAACGGCATTCTGGCCCTGGCCCGCATTGGCCGCCAAAAAGTAATTCCCGAAAAAGTAGAGGTAAATCAATTACTAACTGAGGTAATACAAATGCTGGAAATACCAACCGGAATTAAAGTGCAGGTAGCCGCTAATATGCCGCAATTTATTACTATTCGGGTATATCTGGAGCAGGTATTTGTAAATTTAATCAGCAATGCCATCAAATACCATCATCAAAAAACCGGTTTAATACAAATAAAATACGCGGAATTGTCGGATGCGCATCAGTTTACCGTTACCGACGATGGCCCCGGCATTGACCCGGCTTACCACGACCGGATTTTTGTTATATTTCAGACGTTGCAAGAACGGGATGCGGTGGAAAGTACCGGCGTGGGACTGGCCATCGTTAAAAAAATTATTGAACAGCAGGGCGGCCGCATAACCGTGAAGTCGGCGCCGGGCCAAGGCTCTGCTTTTGTATTTACCTGGCCCAAAAACGAAAAATTTGGCTCGGAATTTGAAATTAGCTAAAAATAGTACTATTACCTTATCATTTCTGTCTTACTTGGTTGACTGTAATTTATGAAAGAAACCCTACCCAGTATTCTGCTCGTGGAAGATGATTACATGGACGTTATTAACGTGGAGCGTGAGTTGCGAAAGCTGAATATTAACTTACCCCTGCATGTAGCCCGTAACGGTCAGGAAGCTTTAGATTTATTAAAAAGCGAGCAAGCTTTACCCAGTGTGGTGATGTTGGATATTAATATGCCCAAAATGAACGGCTTAGAATTGCTTGCGAAAATCCGGAACGATGCGGAGTTGGAACATTTAAATGTATTTATTACCACCACTTCCATGGAAGAATGCGACAGAACCGAAGCTGCCGATTTAAGCGTGAGCGGGTACATCGAAAAACCATTAACTTTTGATACGTTCGGCGACCGGTCCAGCTCCCGGATTGATTCTTTTAGCTTATTTTTAGAATTATTGAAATTGAAATAAGCAAATCAGTTCTTTTATAAAACGCAGAAAGCCGGCCACGTAGCCGGCTTTCTGCGTTTTGAGTTACCTGATAAAATGAAAGATTACGTTTTTTAAATTTTCTAAATTTCAGGCAACAGTTTAAAGCTTAGGCGATGGTGTGGGGTAATCCCTTGTTCCTTAATGGCTTGCCGGTGGCGTATGGTGGGATAACCTACATTTTGCTCCCAGCCATATTCCGGGAATTGTTGGCTTAGTTCTGCCATTAAATCGTCGCGGTACGTTTTGGCCAGCACCGAAGCCGCCGCAATAGAAAAATATTTAGTATCGCCTTTTACTACGCAGGCGTGCTCCAAGCCGGGGTAAGGCATAAACTGGTTGCCATCTACAATTAAAAATTCCGGGGCAATTTGTAGCTCGTTTACCGCCTGGTGCATGGCCCGGAAAGATGCTTTAGAAATATTAATCTGGTCAATTACTTCCGGCGAAACTTCCGCAATGGCCCAGGCTAAGGCATCCTGGCAAATCTGGTCGCGCAATTTTTCGCGCTGTTTCCGGGACAACAGTTTAGAATCGGTTAATACCGGATGAAAATAATCGGTGGGCAAAATAACGGCGGCGGCTACCACCGGTCCGGCCAAACAACCGCGGCCTACTTCGTCGAGCCCGGCTTCCAGCAAATTGCCGCTGTAGTTGGCCTGTAAATCTATTTTCACGCGCTTCACTGCTTTACTCTCTGTTTTAATTTTATAAGCTCCTGCTGTTGACAGAATACCGGTAAAGGTAAAATTTAAAATTTTTAGCTGCTAAACCACTAGGAAATTACCGCTGTAATTTCCCATATTTAGGGCAGTGTATTTACTATAAAGCCAGTTTATTAGCTCTATTTTTTAGTTTTTTTAAAAATTTAATCAAAAACTTAAATCAAACGCAATGCACCCCCACAACAAACCGCACCTGGAAGTAATCGATAGTCCGGAGTTTAAACATTTAGTGAAAAAAAGATGGTCCGTTTCTTTAATACTAACGCTTACCATCCTGGTGATTTACATTGGTTTTTTATTGGTGGTGGCTTTCGATAAAAGTTTACTGGCGCAAAAGTTAGGCTCTTATGTAACCTGGGCATTACCCGTTGGCTTCAGCATTATTGTGGCCGCCTGGCTGCTCACCGGCATTTATGTGTACTGGGCCAATAATTCCTACGACCCCGAGGTAGAAGCTTTAAAAAATAAAATCAACGCGAACTAAAATTAACATGCATCTAACTTCTTTGTTTCTGCAAGCGCCGGCTATGCCCGCCGCTTCTACCCTGGGTACGGCTAACCCGGTGTCCATCATCATGTTTTTTTTATTCGTGGCCATTACCTTGTACATCACCTACTGGGCCGCCAAGAAAACCAAAACCGGCTCCGAATTTTATGCCGCAGGCCGCAATATTTCGGGCTTTCAAAACGGACTGGCTCTGGCCGGCGATTACATGAGTGCGGCTTCTTTTCTGGGGATAGCGGGCATGGTGGCTACCAAAGGCTACGACGGCCTGATTTACTCCATCGGTTTTTTGGTGGGATGGCCTTTAATTATGTTTTTAATTGCCGAACCCCTGCGCAACTTAGGCAAATACACCTTTGCCGACGTAGTGGCCTACCGTTTACAGCAGCGCCCCATCCGGATAGTTTCTTCTGTAGGTTCGTTGCTAACTATTGCTTTTTACCTGATTGCACAAATGGTAGGTGCCGGCGGTTTAATTAAAACTTTATTTGGTTTGCAGTACGAAATAGCCGTAGTAGTGGTGGGTGTGGTAATGACGGCCTACG
Source organism: Adhaeribacter swui (assembly GCF_014217805.1). Classification (NCBI taxonomy): domain Bacteria; kingdom Pseudomonadati; phylum Bacteroidota; class Cytophagia; order Cytophagales; family Hymenobacteraceae; genus Adhaeribacter; species Adhaeribacter swui. The sequence continues at coordinate 4,823,771 of NZ_CP055156.1, read as the reverse complement.
TGCTTTTTGGCGGCATGCTGGCTACCACTTGGGTGCAAATTATTAAAGCAGTTTTGCTGTTGAGCGGGGCTACCGTATTGGTTATTTTGTCTTTGTCTTACTTTAATTACAGTCCGGGCGCATTGTTTCAAGCGGTTTCGGAGAAATACGGCGATGCCATGCTGGCGCCGGGTGGGTTTATTACCAATCCTTTCGATGCCTTATCGCTGGGTTTGGCTTTAATGTTGGGTACGGCGGGCTTACCGCATATTCTCATGCGTTTTTACACCGTGCCCGATGCCAAAGCTGCGCGTAAATCGGTGTTTGTGGCAACCGGCTTTATCGGTTATTTTTATATTCTTACCTTTTTTATCGGCTTTTCGGCCATGGTGCTGGTGGGCAAACCCATTATCGAGGGCATTGATAAAGGCGGCAACATGGCAGCTTTACTGCTGGCCGAGCAAACCGGCGGTACCGCTTTCCTGGGCTTTATTGCGGCCGTTGCTTTTGCCACCATCCTGGCGGTAGTAGCGGGCTTAACATTGTCGGGCGCCAGTAGCATTTCGCACGATCTGTACGTGCACGTTTTTAAAAAAGGCGTTTCGAACGAGCAAGGCGAAATGAAAGTAGCCCGCCGGGCGACTCTGGCTTTGGGCATTCTTTCTATTGTGCTGGGGCTGGTGTTTAAAGGTCAGAACGTGGCCTTTATGGTGGGGCTGGCTTTTTCCATTGCAGCAAGCGCTAACTTTCCGGCTTTGCTCATGTCTATTATTTGGAAGAAATTCACCACTCAAGGCGCGGTATGGAGCATTGCCACCGGCGCTTCTCTTTCGCTAGTATTGATTGTACTAAGCCCCACCATTTGGGTGGATATCCTGCATAACCCCGAAGCGATTTTCCCGCTCAAAAATCCAGCCTTAGTTTCCATGTCAGGTGCATTTTTGGTAGGCATAGTAATATCCCTGCTCAATCCCGAGACCGAAGCCGCCCAAAAGTTTGAATCCGAAAAACTCCGGACGTATTTAGGTATTGGGGCAGAGTAAGGTTTGGTTTTGAAAGGTAAATTTTTAAAATTTCCTGTTACCGGAATGGAGCTGTTCCGGTTATCTTATGTTTTTGGGTGGATAAACGGAGTAAAAAAGTAAAATATAATGCAGATAACCGGATAGTTCCGTTTATCTGCGAGTTGGGCAAAATAAAATTAAAAGTATCAAATGAGAAATGGTTGTTCCTATCATGATGTAATGCAAGTTTGTCTAAATGGACATCTCATTACAGATAATTATTATACAAGCCCAGAGTTTAGAAAAGCTTATTGCGCAAAATGTGGAGAAAAAACAATTACAAAATGTCCAAATTGTAATAAGGAAATAAAAGGAGATTATCATGTACCAGGTATTGTAGTATTAAGTAGTTCTTCAACTCCCGTTCCAGATATATGTGAATACTGTGGACAGGATTTTCCGTGGCGAGATAAAAGGAAAAAACTTAAAGAGGTCGTTCAGGAAAAAGATTTGAATCCTGTTCTACTTATCAAACAAATTTGTGACCGCTTTCATTTAGTGACAAAACAAATAAGGCAAAGGCATAGTGATAGGAATACTATTGATGTAAAGGATGAATATGATGTTCAGGATTTACTTCATTCATTACTTGTAATATTTTTCGATGATGTTAGAGCTGAGGAATGGTGTCCATGTTACGCAGGAGGTAGCAAAAGGACTGATTTCCTACTAAAAAATGAGAAGATAGTTATTGAGGTAAAAAAGACGCGAAGCAACCTTAAAGCAAAGGATTTAGGAGAGCAATTAATAATTGATATAGCTAATTACCAAAAACATCCGGATTGCAAAATTTTATATTGCTTTGTTTATGACCCCGATGGCTATATAAATAATCCAAAAGGCATTGAGAATGACTTACATAAAGATGAAAAAGAATTTAAGGTCATTGTAAACATTATTCCCAAAGGGCATTAAAAAATTACTTTGCCCAACAAAACCTATAAGCAATACTTTGCTTGCACTTCGTACTGCTCATAGCCCAGCCGTTGGGTGTTATTATAATCTAAAAAGTCAGCAAATGGAGGCAAGATATTGAAAGGATATAGAAAATTATTACCTTGATTTAAACAATCATGGCTGGAAACACGACAAGATTATTGAGCTAGTTAGATATATACAAACCACTGAACTCTCAAACAAACTTAACGCAACTACTTCACTCGACAGATTAATAATATCGAATAACAATCAAATTGACTTCGACTAAGATTCCTTGCACGTAGAATTTGATAGGTAAAAACAGTAATAGTTATTTAGATATTTCGGAGGACAAGTATATAATCAGAATCAACCTGAATTTGAAAGAATTTACAAACCAAACGACGGAACAGCAAAGCTAACCAACTTTGTCAAAATGATTAACTGGTAATGTAAAAGTAGGTACTAAAAAACAACATCACACAATATTTTGCATAAGCCATGCTTCGGCCGACGGCCTTACATGTCTTTTACAAGATGCTGTTAGTTGTAACTTTAGCGAAACTCGTAACAACATACAGACTAAAAGTAAATGGCAAATAAAACTTCGCAACATATAATAGGAACATCTGCAAATTTATTGGGATTTTGTCTTTTTGTAATTACATCAATTCATTTAACAAACAGGATAGAGAATACTTTAGCAGACGAACTTACATCAATTGTTGCTTTGTTTTTGACAGTTTCTTCTGTATTTTCATTTATATCCATTAGAACAGAAAATACAAATCGAGGGTACAAACTTGAACAAATAGCAGATTATTTATTTATCATTTCTCTGATCGGCATATTTGGAATAATTGTTTTTATCATCATAAATTTTTGGAATAAGTAATATGGATAAAGACGTCAATAATTTATTAGAATCGGAAAAAGCTCAAATACAAAAACTACAAGACATTGTAAGAAAAACCCTGGAAGATGAAAACTTAATTAGCGATAATCTTTTACATCCACCAAAAGAAATTCTTACAAGAGGGCAAAAAATTTCAGACAAAGTTGCCAGGTTTGGAGGTAGTTGGTTATTCATTATTTCTTTTTTTATCATTCTTACATTTTGGATTTTATTCAACACACTTGCTCCACATAAAGATGAGTTTGACCCATATCCATTTATTTTAATGAATTTAGTTTTGTCTTGCATAGCAGCATTACAAGCACCTATTATAATGATGAGCCAAAACAGACAAGAAGAAAAAGACAGAAAGCGAAGTGAAAATGATTATTTAATAAACTTAAAAGCAGAATTAGAAATTAGGGCCTTGCACCAAAAAATAGATTTGCTTTTAGAAGAGCAAATAAAAATTCTGTTTGAAAGCCAAGCTAAACAATTAGAAATTTTAAAGCGAATTGAAGGAAAACTAAAATAAAACTGCCACTTACCTCGTATTGGCAATAGTGGAACTGACTGTTGTACATTCAATATTTGGAATTTTATTTGGTATTTGTGCAAATGTTAAAAATATAGATTGTGGTGATAATGTGGATTGTGATTAAACACCCACCATTAAAGCACAGAAAAGGAAGCCTTGAACAGTAAGCAAAAGACTTATTTATTTGTAATATAATCAACTATATACACTTTGCCGCAAAAGCCCCTGCAAAATGCCGCATCTACCCTTCCGCTCAACCATAGAAACCAGCAACTTTGCAACAAAACTAAATTTTTAAAAAATGAGAAAGATTATTGCGTTTATGCACATCTCGCTGGATGGTTTTGTTGCCGGACCGAACGGGGAAATGGACTGGATTACCGTGGATGAGGAAATTTTTGATTATGTTGGTCAGCGAATCAGCCAAGGAGATACCGCCCTGTATGGCCGGGTTACTTACCAGATGATGGAAAGCTACTGGCCCACTGCCGCCGACCAGCCCAAGGCCAGCAAGCACGACCGGGAACATTCTGAGTGGTACAAAAAAGTGCACAAGGTGGTTTTATCCCGAACCATGCCAGCTACAGGATTAACCAACACCACCATTATACCGGATAATCTTTCGGCCAGCATCAATGCGATAAAGCAACAACCCGGGGCCGACATCCTGGTTTTTGGCAGCCCCACCGCTACCCACTCCCTGATACAACAGAACTTAATTGACGGCTTTTGGCTCTTCGTTAATCCCATTGTTCTGGGGCAAGGCATTCCCTTGTTTATCAACATCAAAGACCAGATAAAACTAAAACTTTTAAATGTGCATCCATTTACTTCCGGCGTAACCGAACTGAATTACCTGGTGAATCCATGGTAGCCAAGAACCAATAAAGCAACTAACCTGAAGCATTTTTAAGATCAGAATATTAAAAATTTAAAAAATATACATGAATCCCTCTGTTCCACCAATCCAAACCGACCGGGAAATAATAACCAGAAGAACAATACACTTTCCGCGCCGCCTGGTTTTTCAGGCCTGGTCTGATCCGCAGCATTTAAAAAACTGGTGGGGCCCGCAGGGTTTTACTAACACTTTTGAAGAGTTTGATTTTAGAGTAGGTGGAAAATGGAAATTCGTGATGCACGGCCCGGACAAAGGCAATTACCCCAATGCGTGTGAGTTTATCGCCATGCAAGAACCACACTTTATTTACTGGCAACGAATTTCGAAGCCGCTTTTCCGGGTAGCCGCTATTTTTGAGGGTACTCCGGATGCCAACACCCTGCTAACTTTCCGGATGATTTTTGACTCTCCGGAAGAATGTGCAAGGCTGCAGAAGTTTGTAGTAGATAAGAACGAGGAAAACTTTGACCGGCTGGAACAGGAGTTACTTATAATGCATAGCTCAATTTAAGGCGTACGACTATCAATCATAATTTAAAAAATTTTAAGCTATCCGCTGCAAATTAATCTGGTAAAATGAATACGAAGTTTATAATGGCAGGGAGCGCTATTATCCTGGGTGCGGGCAGCTTGCTCCTAAGTTTTATGCCCGATGAAATTTTATTTATTTTTTTTTATAATAGAACAGAATTACCTTAGCTTACTGGTGATGCAAACCCTGGGTGCCTTGTATTTTGCCTTCGGTATGCTAAACTGGATGACCAAGTCGGGATTAATCGGGGGTATTTATAATCGCCCCATCGCTGTTGCTAATTTTACTCATTTTACGGTTGTAGCCATTGCCATCCTAAAAGCATTAATTGCGCATTCTGCTATCTCTATAAGTATCTGGATTATTGGCGCCCTATATCTGGTATTTGCCTTAGCCTTCACTCTGATCCTTCTCCGGCATCCGCTAAAAGAAAATAGTTTTGTTTAATCAATTACTCGCTAATGCCAAACTCGGCATCAAGCACAACGGCATCATAATATTTAATAATAGAACATAGGACGATTAACTTCATAAATATCAGGCACCAAGTAACTTCTTAAATTTAAAATCCCCTCATCTACTATGCAACAGATAGCCTTAGCCAGGTGCAAAAGTTGAAGCTAAACTGTTCTGTTGTTCAGCGAGTTTTTAGCGTCTTGACTTTTTTGGTTCTTTTTGTGTCAAGACAAAAAGAACAAGACCCAAGCAATAAAACAACTCCACTTAGATATTACAATTAATAAAGCAGCTATGCGAACGAGAATTGTTAAACTAATCTGCCTTAGTTCGAAAGTCACGGAAGTAAATCCGCGCCATAGTAGAGGCGCGAAACGCAAGGCGCGAAAGTAAATCCACGCCCTAGTGCAAGAAAAAAACTTGTATAGTCAAAAACCAACCCCGGTAAAATAAACCAAAAACTTACATAATCACGGTACTTACGTTTAACTCCAGATTAAAGCAGTAAAATCTTTCCGGCATTTTTTTAAAAATTATTATTGCGAAATCCGCGGCAAAGTCGCAATTTTCATTTTTTAAAAATCTACCACTTTCTTAAACTATGAGTTCACGCATTCAAACATTCGACGAGTACCAAGCTGCCTACCAAAAAAGCGTTCAGGATCCGGAAGGATTCTGGTCCGAACAAGCCGAAACATTTACCTGGCGAAAACCTTGGGACAAAGTGCTTGAATGGAATTTTGAAGAGCCCCGCGTTAAATGGTTCGTCAACGGCAAACTAAATATCACCGAAAACTGCCTGGACCGGCATTTAAAAACCCGCGGGAACAAGCTGGCTTTAATCTGGGAACCCAACGACCCCAAAGAACGGTTTGTGCGCTATACCTACCGCGAACTGCACGAGAAAGTATGCCAGATTGCCAATGTGTTGCGCAACAACGGCGTTAAAAAAGGCGATCGGGTATGTATTTACATGCCCATGATTCCGGAATTGGCTTTTAGCGTATTGGCCTGTGCCCGGGTAGGCGCCATTCACTCGGTAATTTTTGCTGGCTTTTCGGCCAACTCCATGGCCGACCGCATCAACGATGCCCAAGCCAGCGTAGTTTTAACTTCCGATGGTTTAAACCGGGGCACCAAACAAATTCCGGTGAAACGGGTGGTAGACGAAGCGCTGGAAGATTGCCCCAGCGTGAAAAAAGTAATTGTGGTAGATCGTTTAGGTTGGGCCGTAAAAATGGTGCCGGGCCGCGACGTGTATTTGCACGACGAGCTGCAAAAAGTAGATAAAAACTGCGAAGCCGAAGAAATGGATGCCGAAGACACGCTTTTTATCTTGTATACGTCGGGCTCCACGGGCAAACCCAAAGGCGTGGTGCATACCTGCGGCGGCTACATGGTATACGCCGATTATACCTTCCGCAACGTATTTCAGTACGAAGAAAGCGATGTGTACTGGTGTACCGCCGATGTGGGCTGGATTACCGGACACACGTATTTATTATACGGTCCCTTGTTATCCGGGGCTACTACCGTAATGTTTGAAGGCGTACCCAGCTACCCCGATGCCGGCCGTTTCTGGCAAGTAGTGGATAAGCACGGCGTGAACATTTTCTACACCGCTCCTACCGCTATCCGGTCGTTAATGGCCGCTGGCCTGGATCATGTTTTATCGTATAGCCTGGATTCATTAAAAGTGCTGGGTTCGGTAGGCGAGCCAATTAATGAAGAAGCCTGGCATTGGTACCACATCCACGTGGGAAAAGAACGCTGCCCCGTGGTAGATACCTGGTGGCAAACTGAAACCGGCGGCATTATGCTCTCGTCGATGGCTGGCGTTACCCCCATGAAACCCAGCCACGCGGGCTTGCCATTACCGGGCGTACAACCTATTCTGGTAAATTCGGATGGCGAAGAAATAACCGAAAATGAAGTAGAAGGCCATCTATGCTTGAAGTTTCCGTGGCCCGGCATTATCCGGACTACCTACGGCGACCATGAACGCTGCCGCCTGAGTTATTTTAGCACATACAAAAACCTGTACTTTACCGGCGATGGTGCCCGGCGTGATAAGGATGGTTTGTACCGGATTATTGGCCGCGTAGACGATGTAATTAATGTGTCGGGGCACCGCTTTGGCACCGCCGAAATTGAAAATGCCATTAACCAAAACAAGCACATTGTAGAAAGCGCCGTGGTGGGCTATCCGCACGCCATTAAAGGCCAGGGCATTTACGCGTTTGTCGTATGCGGCGACGAAGCACCAACTAACGCAGAGAATTTACGCGCCGAAGTAATTGAAACCGTAGTGGAACACATTGGCAAAATTGCCAAACCCGACAAGATTCAAATTGTAAGTGGCTTGCCGAAAACCCGATCCGGTAAAATCATGCGCCGGATCTTACGCAAAGTAGCCGAAGGCGAAACCAGCAACCTCGGCGACACCAGCACCTTACTCGACCCCTTGGTAGTAGACGAAATTATCCAGGGAGCATTGTAATTTTTTAATTTTTTAATTTTAAGGGGCATTAAAGCCCCTTTTTTTATGCAGTCGAAATTTTTGTTGCCGGGTAAGTACCACCATGTTTACCTTACCATTATTCTTTTTTTTGCATTTAGTCTCCTGCCAGTCCTGTATTGTACTTAGCGCAAAGTACATGTCCCCTTTGTTGTACTTAGAGTTGGTGAAGCGCTCTAAGTACTTTTGGAATAGCCAATCTCTGATTGGCGTAACCAGGCATTCTGATAAACGCCAATCAGAGATTGGCTGCACAAAAATGTGTAGAGAACGCTAACGCGAACTCTACACATAACCTAATCTTTTATAAAATTTACTGTTAGATTATATTGTTTAATAAAGATACGCTCCCTGCATTTTAAATTATTACCTATCTCCTACTCCTTTTAACTGTTAAAATATGTGTTGTTATTAGACCGCTTTCGCGAAGTCTACCCATAACTTAAAAATAGCCCAATCAACTATACCTCAAAACTGAACATAAACCCCCGCATCTCTAAACGCACATCTTACCTGATTTTACCACAATAAATTTGGGCAGTACTGCTTACAAAAATTGAGTACTACTACTTATTCTTTAGGGTAGGTGCGTGCCTTAATTTTGTATCAATCAAACCAGGAAATGTTGATCTATTTTAAGAACCAGTATTTAAACCAAACCATCTAACCCTAACCTAACCCGAGTAAAATCATGAAAAAAATTGCCAAAGCTTCTGTATTGTTTGCCTTAACCTTATCTATGTCGAGCTGCGCAACTTTGTTTGGCGGCAAAGTAACCGAGTACCAGAAAACCCGGCCTGCTGCAGGTCAGCCGCAACGCGAAATCCGGGTGGGCGCTTTAGTAGCCGATGTGCTGTTGTTCTGGCCCAGTTTAGCTGTAGATTTTGCTACCGGCGCAATTTACAAGCCGCAACAAAAAGCGGCTTCCAACTAAATAGTATCTGCTCCCGCTGCCTAATACCGCAGCGGGAGTTTTTCTTTCCCACTCTCTTACTTGCTGTTCCCCATCCATTTAAACTCTAAATCCAAACCGCCAAAGACCTACCCAACTATGAAATTTCTTTTTGTTTTAACCTTGTTCGTGTGGAGTGTTACTTTATGTAAAGCCCAGACTTTTGTTAGCGAGGGTTCAAAACAAATCTTCAGCAGCCCGCATTTGCCGCAGCAAATCCGGAAGCACCACGCAGTAGCTATTTTGCCGGTAACTGCCAAAGTTAATTACGCCAAACCACCCAAAGGATTTAACCGGCAAGCTCATTTTATGCTAGAAGTAGAACTTGGTAATAATGTGCAGCAACGTTTATACACTTTCCTGGTCCGGAAAGCCAAACTCTACACAGTTACTTTCCAGAACGTGGAGCAAACCAATGCTATTCTGCAAAAAGCTGGCATGTACGATCATTTAAAAGATTTTTCGCCGGCCGAAATTGCCCAGGTGCTGGGTGTAGACGCGGTATTAACCGGCCAATTTGAACTGGATCAAAACCAACCCAACCTTGAAGCTGGAACCACAGCCGTAACTTTAAAAGATATACCCGGCAATTCGGCATTGGGTACTTTAACTTTAATGCTGCATAGCGGCACCACTGGCGAGTTACTCTGGCGCTTTTTTAAAATAATGGACGATGATTTTACGTCAGCTAACCCGGAAATAATACAACGCTTAATGCGCAAAGTTTCCCGCAATTTGCCTTATTCTATTTAGTTGCCTGTAAGTAAATAAACTGTCCAAAAAGAAGCAGTAAATTAGAAATTTTAAAATTTTCTTTTTTCATCATCTATTTTTCTCTTCTAAAAGATTGTAAGGATTTGTTATCAAAACTATCATACGCAGTAATTTAAGCTGCTGCACTTGCAGCTAGCAAAATTTAAATCCAACTACCGACAACCGGATCTGGGTAGTACTGCCTATAAAAATGAGCGGCATTGCCTATTTCACTCCGCTTTACGAGGTTATACTTTTGTTTATCCGGAGAAGCATAACTGGTTTATGCTTTTTTAAACAAATGTGAAATGCGGCTTACCTGTGCAAGCCCTGAAAATAAAATAACATGGCGGCCCCAACTAATATTTACTTTTCGTGTTTACCCCAGACCAATGCCAGTAGCGTTTTTGGCAAGAGCAATTATACCCCAACGTACGAGCCGCCATCTGTTAAACGCCTGAATCTGGTTATGTCGGAGGCAGCAAATACCTCCCATACCGCTAATGGCCACGATATTGTAAATAAAACCACCTCTGCCAATACCTTTACGCAGGTATTATTACGCGATCAGGAACAGGAACGCCAGCAACTGGCCAGCGAACTGCACGATAACCTGGGTCAAAGCTTAATATTGATTAAAAACGGTGCTTTAAAATTGAAAAACAAGCCCGGTGATGCGGCCGATACTTTAGCAGAGTTAAATTCATTAGTGGAGATTGTAACAGCAGCTTTGCAAAAAATCCGAAACCTAACCTACGAACTGCACCCCTACGAACTCAGCTTGCTAGGCTTAACCCCAGCCTTGCAATGCTTAGCTGAGCAAACATCAACTAAAGTATCGTGGCCGTTCGTGGCCGAAATACCTAATCTGGATCAGCTTTTTGCCAAAGACCAGGAAATTTTTATTTACCGGATTTTACAGGAATGTTTAGCCATTATTCAAAAGCAACCTGATGTTACCGGTGTTTGGTTAGGAGCCCAGCAACGGCAAACCGTTGTGCTATTTGAGTTACAGGTGCAGGGCGCGGCTACTTTTTTTTCGTATCTGGCAGCAAATTTTTTAAAAAATTACGATCTTTTGCGCTTGCAGGAGTTGCTGGAGTTAGTAGCGGGTACGCTTACCTTCCGGGCTTCGGGTAACCGGCATACCACTTTCGAAATTAAGATTCCACTAAAACAAATACCTACTTCCCATGACCAAACTAAACCTGATAATTGCCGATGATCATCCGATTTTTTTAAAAGGGCTGCGGGAAGGCTTGGAAATGGAAGAAGATTTTAACGTGGTAGCCCAGGCTACTAACGGCTGGGAAGCTTTGGTGGCCATGCAAACCTATCGCGCCGACGTTGTAGTGCTGGATATTGATATGCCCCGCATGAACGGGTTAGAAGCAGCCGAAAAAATGCTGGAAATAAACCCCAAGCTGCCCATTATTTTGCTTACCATGCACAAAGAAAAAGCGCCCTTACTTAAAGCCCTGGAACTGGGAATTTGCGGTTATGTTTTAAAAGAAAATGCCGTTACCGATATTATGCACGCCATCCGGATAGTAGCCGAGGGTAACCCTTACATTAGCCCGGAAATGTCGTTGTTTTTACTGCGCCGACCCCAAAACACCCCCAAGCAGAAAACGCAGGAAATTTTAGATTTATTAACGCCCGCCGAACGGCAGATTATTCAACTGGTAGCCCAATATAAAACCAGCAAAGAAATTGCCGATGAGTTATTTATCAGTGAGAAAACGGTGTTTAACCATCGCATGAACATGGCGAAAAAGCTAAATTTAACTGGCAAAAACAGCTTGCTCCGCTTTGCATTGGAACACTTTGCCTGAGTTTACAACTAATAATGTTAAACCTCAAAATCAGGTTTACACCAAATATTATTATAAAGTTAACATTGATTTTGCTCGATAGTAAGCATTTTCTTTGGAGTCGGTTCCTGCCTTGGTGCTATCTAACTTTTTAACCCCTTCGCCAACGGGAAGCTAAACAACCTGAGGGCTTGAAAAGGCTCCAAAGAAAAACGGATCTTATAATTGAAAAATTTTAACTGGTGTTCAGCGGAGAAACACAACCGCTGAACACCAGTTAAAAGCTTTTACAAATCTGCCATTTCCTGCCGTACAAAGTCGGTGAGGCTTTGGATGTATTCGCCCGAAAAATCGAATTTAATACCGGCGGCGGCATACACCTCGCCGATGGAAGCAGTATAACCCAAAGCAAGTGCATTTTTATAACCTGCTAAGCCGGCCTGCGGATTTTCTTTGTAGTTTTTCCAGACGGCAATAGCGCCTAGTTGCGCCATGGCGTACTCGATGTAGTAAAAAGGCACTTCGTAGAGGTGCAATTGCTTTTGCCATATAAAGGGTTTTATATGCTCCTGACCTTGCCAGTTTACTTCATGCTGGTTAAAAGCATCAAATATGTCGACCCACTTTTGCTGGCGTTCTGCTACAGTATGGTTCGGGTTTTCGTAAACCCAGTGCTGAAACTGATCAATGGTTGCTACCCACGGGAAAGTTTCGAGCACGCCTTCCAGGTGAATTTTCTTGGCCCGGCGCAATTCTTCCGGATCCGGGAAAAACAAGTGCCATTGATCCATGGAAATTAATTCCATCGACATAGAAGCCAGTTCAGCAACTTCGGAAGGGGTTTGTTTAAAGGCATTTAAAGCTAAATTGCGCGTTAAGAAAGAATGTACCGCGTGCCCGCCCTCGTGCAGCAAAGTAACCACATCGCGCAACGACGAGGTGGCATTCATAAAAATAAAAGGTACGCCAATTTCTTCCAGGGGATAATTGTAACCACCCGGCGCTTTTCCTTTCCGCGATTCTAAGTCCAGGTGGCCCATTTGCTGCATAATGGCTAAGCAATCGCCCAGATAGGGATCAATGGCGTAAAAACACTGTATGGTTTTTTGGAGTAATTCGTCGCCGGTTTTAAACGGTTCTAGTGGGGGCTTGCCGGTTTCGTCTACGTCTAAATCCCAGGGTTTCAGTTCGGGTAATTGCAAGGCTTTTTTCCGCTGCCGATCCAGTTCGGTGTTTAAAGGTACCACGTATTCCCGGATCGCCGCGTGAAAATCAAAACAATCCTGGGGGGTATAATCAAACCGACCTAAAGCGGCAAACATGTAATCGCGGAAATTAGCAAAACCGGCATTTACGGCAACCTGGTGGCGTAATTGAATTAACTCCGTGAACAAGGCATCCAGTTGGTCTTTGTCCTGCAAACGGCGGTTTTGAATGGCCTCATAGGTTTCCTGGCGTATGTTCCGGTCCAGGCTTTTCAAGCGATCGGCAGCCCGGGGCAAGGTCATTTCTTCGCCATCCAGGGTTACGGTCATGGCGCCGGTAATGGCGGCGTATTGTTGTTGTTTGGTGGTAATTTCGGTTTTTAAGGGAATGTTTTCTTCCCGGAAAATTTCCAGTTGGCGCCGCACCGAACGTAAATAAATGCGGTATTTTTCCTGATCCAGTTCGGGCAAGTATGGTGATTCTAGCAGCTTCTGGTTCAGGGCATGGTCGTAGGGCGCTACTTTGGGCTCTATTTCGGTTACAAAATACTGAAAAGATTCGGTAGCTGCTTCGTCCTGGGTATTTATGGTCATCCGGATGTAACGCCAGCCAATTTCTTCGCCAAAGGCACTTTCGAGTTCGCTGCGGTCCAGCATCCATTTTTCTAAATCCTCTGCCGATTGAATTGGCCGGTCTTGTAATTCCTGCAAATAAGGTTCTAGAGTAGCCCAATCATTTACCTCAAATTGTTGCGGCAAAAAACGGCGGGTGGGCCGCTGCGGTATTTGTATGTTCGTGGTGACGTTGTTCATTTTTAGATTTTGTTAAATTTTAAAAAATCGGTTTAAACCGAAAATTTTAGTTGAGAATACTTGGTTAAACTGCCTAAGGGTAAAATTTTTAATTATTTACATTTCCATTCTTTGTTTTAAAAGCAGTTTTTTGAATTTCCTGATTTCTAAATCAAAACACCTTTCAGCAATTTTAATCCAGGTGAGTCAGATGGTAGTACGGACATCAGCACCGGTAACTGGCATCGCGTAAATGCTAATCTTAAGCAGTTTTCAAGTTAATACCCAACTAAATTAATTCGCTTAAAACTTTTATATAATAACAATTAACAATTCGAACTAGCCAATTTCAATAACGACATCGCTGGTTAATGGATGCCCGACGCAGGTTAAGACGTAACCTTGCGCCACCTCCGCATCAGATAAACCTTCGCGTTCGTCCATGTGTACTTTGCCGGATAAACACTTACCCATGCAAGCGGTACATAAACCAGCCTGGCACGAAAAAGGCAAATCAATGTCCTGGCTTAGGGCGGCTTCCAAGATAGTTTCGTTTTTAGTAACAGCTACCTGGTAGATTTGACCTTCAAACTTTATCGTTACCTCCTGATCCTGGATCGCATGCGCACCTTCTTCTATAACCGGGGAACTAACCCCGGCATCGGCGCTATTATTACCCGAACTCACAAAACTTTCTTTAAAAATTTGGGTGGTGGGCACTTGCAACATTTGTAAAGCCGTTTTGGCTTCGGCCATTAAACCTTCGGGCCCGCATAAATAAAACTCCGTTGCGGGAGAGTTTTTTTCGTTTAAATCTTCCAGAATTTTTAGCAGCAAATTCCGGTTTATTCGTCCGGAGTAAGTGTTTGTATTATTCACCGCTGGAGTGTTTACTACTTCTGGTTCTTTGCTTTTACCAAACAAACGGCTGAAAAACGAACCGCCGGATTTAACCGGTTTATCGCTTGCAACCGCTTGGCTATAAACGTGGGTTACGCGCAAGCGCTCCGGAAATTGTTGTTCTAAGGTTTGCAGTTGATTTTTAAAAATTACCGAATCAGCGTGGCGGTTGCCGTAAATCAGGCGCACCTGGCTGTTGGGCTCGTGGTGCAATACCGATTTAGCCATGGCCATTAACGGCGTAATGCCGCTGCCCGCCGCAATTAAAACCACCGTGCGGTTTTTGGTAGCTTCGGGAGTTAAATTAAAATGGCCCATGGGCGGTAAAACCTCCAGGGTATCGCCCACTTTTAAATTTTTTACTAAGTAAGAAGATAATAATCCGTTTTTTACTTGCTTCACCGTAACGGAAAGCCGGGGATGCTCGGCCGGTGAACTACACAAAGAATAAGCCCGGCGTTCTTTTTTGCCGTTTATGGGTACAATTAAAGTTAAAAACTGACCGGCCAGGTACGGAATAGCTTTTTGTTCGGGATGTTCTAAATGAATGGTAATGGCATCGGCGGTTTCCCGGGTAATATCCACTACTTTCAGTTGCAGGTTTGCTTGACTCATAGGTAAAACTTTGCGCAAAGGTAATTTTAAGCGGCGCAATTAACAATTAACGTTTGGAAAACCCCATTTTGGTTTAAAGGTTTCCTTTTTTTTAATTTTAACTCTTAATCACACTAATATGAATACTTTGCCTGATGCTGTGTTGGCGGAACTTTCTTCTTTGGCCGGGCCGGTGGTGCCCATTGATTTAAACTCTGATCTGGTTTGCCGCTTAGATTTTACGGCCCAAAATACATTATTATCGGATTATAACCTGGAAAATACGGTTTCGTTTGATGCCTTAATTGAGCAAATGTTGCAGCAAAAAAATGCCCGCGTGGGTATTGGCGGCTACCTGGAGAACCGAGTAATTTATCGCCGCAGCCGCCTTTTTGACCAAACAAATACCAATCGCAGCATTCACCTGGGCGTAGATATCTGGGCCGAAGCAGGCACGCCGGTATTAGCTCCTTTGGCGGCCACCGTGCACTCCTTTCAGGATAATGCGCAATTCGGCGATTACGGACCTACCATTATTCTGGAACATCAACTCCCGGATTTTAAATTTTTTACTTTGTACGGCCATCTTAGCCGGTCTTCTTTACATGATTTACACGTTGGTAAAATTTTTAATAAAGGAGAACAAGTAGGTTTTATTGGTGATTTTCCGGAAAATGGCGATTGGCCGCCGCACCTTCATTTTCAATTAATTACCGATATGATGAGCCAGACAGGCGATTTTCCGGGAGTATGTAGTCCGAATGAGAAAACTATGTATGCGCAACTTTGCCCCGATCCGAATCTGCTATTACAATGCCGCCATTTAACAGCTTTTTAAAAACATTTGCGTACAACTCTGGATTCTGGAAAATCTGAAAAATTTAAAAATAATTAAGAAGCCGATGAACCACGATTTCTTTGACTTTAACCGGTACCGCGAAACCCTGACTACCTTTTTTGTAACCTACGGCGCCCGCTTTTTGGTAGCCATGCTGCTTTTGTTTATTGGCTTATGGGTGATAAACCGGATTGTAAAGTTTATTAACCGGGAAATGATAACCCACAACGTAGACCCATCGTTGCGGCCTTTTTTGCGCAATGTGTTAAACGTGGCATTAAAAATCCTGCTCATTATTGCGGTAATATCCCAACTGGGTATGGAAATGACCTCGGTGTTTGCCGTATTGGGTTCGGCGGGCTTGGCCATTGGTTTAGCTTTGCAGGGCAGCTTGGCGAATTTTGCCGGTGGAGTGCTGATACTGGCTTTAAAGCCGTTCCGGGTAGGCGATTACATTGAGGCGCAAGGCGTAAGCGGTACCGTAAACCTGATTAATATTTTAAATACGGTTATTAAAACTCCCGAAAATAAAACGATTTACATCCCTAATGGTCCGTTAGCCTCCAGCACCATCGTGAACTACGATGTAGAATCTAACCGGCGGGCCGATATCCGGATTTTGATTCATTATGGCAACGATGTAGCATTAGCAAAAAATTTGATTCGCCAGCTAATTGCCCAAGATAACCGCATTCTGCCGGAACCAGCGCCGCAGGTAGTTTCCGAAAACACCGATATGGGAGTAAATATCTATACCCGGGTTTGGGCTGCCAAAGGCAATGTGGGTGGCATCACCAACGACTTTCACGATTGGATTCGCTCAGCCTTCGAGAAAAACGGCATTACCATCGCCTACCGCGATCCCAACGCATCCCGGTAATCGGTTTAGTTGTATTCTAATAAATTTTAAAAATTTTAGCTTTTCTACTCTGTCTAGCTTGTAGAATCAATTAGCAGAATTAACCAAGACAACAAGAAGAAAATCCAACCAATGGTTACGTGCAGAGTTCGCGTTAGCGGTCTCTGTACATTTCTAGACAACCAATCACTGATTAGCGTTTATCAGAATGCTTAGTTACGCCAATCAGAGATTGGCTATCCCAAAATTACTTAGAGCGCTTCGCTAACTCTAAGTACAACAATGCTTTTTAAATACAAACTCTATTGATTTTAAAATCCATGGACTATGGACCATCGACTAAATCAATCAAACTTAATAGCAGTTACGGGTTTAATTTTGGCAATCATGTACGTGGGGATCATAATGGCTAGCATGGTAAGCCCCAGGGTAACTAAGTTCAAGATAATGATAATGCCCGGGTTCCAGGCAATGGGTACAGTATCCATGTAGTAGTTTTCGGGATCGAGGGGAATAGCTTTGGTAAAATACTGAAACGCGCAAAAACCCAGGCCAATTAAATTGCCATACACCAAACCGCGCAAAGTTAACTGTACCCCTTTGTAAAAAAATACTTTCCGGATTTGCGGGTCGGTGGCGCCAAGGGCTTTTAGTAAACCAATCATGTTGGTGCGCTCCAGAATCATGATAAACACCGACGAAACCATGTTAAAAGTGGCCACAAAAATAATCAGAATTAAAAAAATGATCACGTTCTGGTTCAGCAGTTTCATCCAGTCAAATAACTGGGCGTACTGATCGGTTACTTTTTCCAGTTGCAAATCATAATTCATGCGGTTAAAAACGGTGGTGGCTACCGTATCAATTTTGTTAAAATCCTTCAACATAATTTCGTAGCCTGTTACTAAGGTATCATTCCACTTATTTAAATCCCGGATATGCTGCATGTCGGCTAAAACGTAAACCTGGTCGAACTCTTCCAGGCCGGTTTTAAAAATTCCTTTTACCGTAAACCGCCGCGCCCGGGGCGGGTTCTGAATAAAAAAGAAACTAACCTTATCGCCCAATTTGATTCGTAATTTGCTGGCAACCTGACTACTGATCATGATATCGTTAGAGGCCGCAGTATCCGAAAAAGTAATTACTTTACCACCCACCAGGTTCTGTTGCATGGGTTTAAAATCATAATCTTTATCGATTCCTTTTAAAATAACCCCGTATACCTCATCGTCGGTTTTAATAATAGCGGTTTTAAAAGCAAAAGGCTGGTAATGTTTGATTTCCGGAATTCCTTTTAAGTTTTTCACCACCTTATTGGCGCTAATGGGTTTGCGTTCGAAGGAATTGTTGGTGTCGTATTTACTGATTTGCAGGTGCGCCCCGAAGGAAAAAATTTTACGTTGTATTTCGTTGCGGAAACCTTGCAGAATGGCAAAGGAAACAATCATGATGGCCAAACCCACGGCAATGCTGATAATGGCAATTTTAGTAACCGAGGAGGTAAAAGAATCACCTCCGGCTGCACCTATTTTACTGGATATATATCTCGAAATATTCACGCGGTCGTATTATAAAGCAAATATAGGCACGAAATTGAACTTACAACTAAATGGTTTAGGAGCGGTTTCTGAAAAGTAGTTTCAGTGTTAATTTTGTATGGTTAAAAAACAGATTAGCCTGTACGGTTTTACTTTCAATTATGGTAAGCTATCCCGTTCAGGATTTTAAATTACCTGCTCAAACCCTTAATCAATTTAACTAATTTGGGTATTTGTACGCAAAAGCCGGTGAAAGTTGCCAATCTGTATTTAGGTAAGTACTTAAAGTCAGAATTTTAAATATAACCAGGAATTACTTTATACGTGGCGCCAGCAAACTACCCGCACATGCCGTCAAGTTATCATATACAGTAAAAGATTTTTTAAAATTTTTAAATTCTAAGCGGCTCCCCCATATTGCAGCGGTAAACGCAGGAGGTTTAAAAAAAAGCGCCCGACCCAACTTTGGTAACGTATATTTACCTGGTTTACTTAAATAGAATAATTTTGCTGAAAGGCTTTATTAACTGTTCTGATTAAAACAATGGCTCAGGAACTTAGAATTATATTTATGGGTACTCCAGATTTTGCCGTACCTACTTTGCAAAAGCTAATCGAAAATAAGTACCCAGTGGTAGCGGTAATTACCGCCCCCGATAAACCCGCCGGCCGGGGTTTAAAGTTAACGCCTTCGCCGGTGAAAGAATATGCAGTTAGCCAGAATATTCCGGTACTGCAGCCTACTAATCTAAAATCCGAAGCCTTTATTCAGGAACTACGCAGCTACCAGGCTAACCTGCAAATAATTGTGGCCTTTCGAATGCTGCCCGAGGTAGTTTGGAGCATGCCGGCCATTGGCACGTTTAATATTCACGGTTCGTTGCTACCCGATTACCGCGGCGCCGCCCCCATAAATTGGGCTTTGATTAACGGTGAAAAAGAAACCGGCGTCACCTCGTTTTTTCTGCGGCACCAAATTGATACCGGCGATATTTTGTTGCAGGAAAAAATAAGTATTGCGGATGATGATGATTTTGGCTCGCTGTACGAAAAGCTGAAACACTTGGGCGCAGATTTAGCTTTAAAAACGGTGCAAGCCATCGAAAACAACCAGGTACAGCCGCTACCGCAACCCAAGCACGCCGAGCTAAAAGAAGCGCCTAAAATTTCGAAAGAATTTTGTGAGATCAACTGGCAGCAATCCGCGGTTCAAATCCACAACTTTATCCGGGGTTTAGCGCCTTATCCGGGCGCCTGGACCAAGGTAAATAACAAAATTTTAAAAATTTACCGTTCCGTAGTTTTGCCCGAGGCACCTACTACCCACGAGCAACCCCAGCCCGGCACCTTACAAACCGATAATAAAACTTATTTACATTTTGCCACCACCCAAGGAACTTTAAAAGTAATTGATCTGCAACTGGAAGGTAAAAAACGGATGAGCACAGAAGAGTTGCTGCGCGGGTATAAGTTTTGATAATAAACCATGCCTGTCTGAATCAAATAAATTTTCTGGCACCGAGCTAATTACTGTCATTAAAGCAGTACAGTTTCTAACATTAAAACAATACTTTCGTCGGCCAGTTTAACTAACATTACCACCAACGCGTAACCACCACCACATGATTGCTTCTGTATTTGCAATGTCGGAGAACCGGGTAATTGGCAAAAACAACCAATTACCCTGGCATTTGCCCGCCGATTTAAAATTTTTTAAAAATTTAACGACGGGCCACCCCATCATCATGGGTCGAAAAACCTTTGAGTCCATCGGCAAGCCTTTACCAAATCGCACCAGCATTATTATAACGCGCCAGCCGGAATATCACCAACCCGGTTGCCTGGTTGTAAATAATGTTAGCAGTGCCATTACAAAAGCCCAGCAAATTAATTCGGATGTATTTATTATTGGCGGCGCCGAAATACTGCAGCAGGCCTTGCCATACATCGACACCATGTTTCTAACCTTGATTCACGAAAATTTTGCGGGTGATACTTTTTACCCGGAAATAAACCCGAAGGAATGGCAAGAAGTAAGCCGCCAGGATTTTACCGCCGACGAGAAAAATAAATACAATTACAGCTTTATTCAACTAAAACGAAGCTAAATCTATTTCTTAGCTGAAGCAACTTCTGGAACCCCGCTGATTTTTAAATTTTTTGTTTTTGTAGCAATAGTTTTAAGCTATTATCTTGTTTTCCCCGGCAAGTTTATAAACGGCTATTTCCAATCAGCATCCATCCCCTTTTACTTTAATTCGAGTAATCCTACTTTTGTTAAAGGCAATTTTAAGCCGGTAATTTAGCGTAAAATCAGAATTGAGTTTGCAAACCCCGGCTGAACATTAGTCAATAAAAATATAACTTTTTTGCCATTAAAAATTTTATATAATAATTTATTAGTAGATAAAAATTTATTATTAAACCTCGTTTGTTTCTATTGCAATTCATTAAAATTATATTTTTCAGCAATTTACCTTTCTTTTTGCAACCTTTTTAATTGGCTCGAAGAGTAATTAGATTACCGGATTGTTAACTCTTGTGTTATTTAAAATAATAAATTTCCGATACGAAGTTAAACAATAAATTATAAGTACCGTATGAGCCTTTACCAACTTACTTATTAGGAGTAAGTGATTTTTTAAATTTTTATAAAAATACAATGGACGAAATCCGGAACAATAACTGGCGGAATGAAACAGACAAAACGGTTCATTCTATTCCGGTAATTGAGGAAACAATAAAGCTTGACAAGAAAGTAGTAGAAACCGGCAAAGTACGAATTACTAAAAAAGTAAACGAGGAAGAAGCCTTGGTAGAAGCTGCTTTATTGCAAGAACACGTACAGGTAGACCGGGTACCCATTAACCAATACATCGATGCTGCCCCCGCGATACGTTACGAAGGCGATGTAATGGTAATACCGGTGGTGCAAGAAGTAGTAGTAATTGAAAAACGCCTCATGTTGGTGGAAGAAATACGGGTGCAAAAACAGCAAACAGAAACCAAAGTATCAGAAACGGTAACGCTCCGGAAAGAAGAAGTAAATATTGAAAGAACAACAACGGATTTTAAAAGCAACGATTTGACGTAAAGCCTTACTTTTTTTAATACCAATACCTTAAACCTTAAATAAATAAAACTATGTCACAAACAGTAATAGGAATATTCGACAATGCGTCTGAAGCGCAACAAGCCTTACAACACTTAATGAACGCAGGCATTTCACAAGATAGAATTGATATTTCCACTCCCGGAACTGCCAGCGTTACCACCACCAACGATTATAACACCAGCAGCACTTATAATAACGACGATGACGACAGCGTAAGTAGATTCTTCCGGAATTTGTTTGGCTCCGACGATGATGACACCGTTAGAACTTACAGCGAAGTAGGTCGTCGGGGCTCTATTCTTACAGTACACGCCAATTCGGCTACTGAGGCCGATGAGGCTGCCCGGATTTTAGATCAATACGGAGCTGTAGATGTTGATGAGCGAGCTTCCCAATACCGGAGCGGAAACTACAATACCGATACCAACTTTAATACTGCCGATACTACTAACTCTACTGCTATTCCGATTATTGAAGAAGAATTGCAGGTTGGTAAACGCGTAGTGGAAACCGGTGGCGCCCGGATCAGAAGCCGGATTATTGAACGCCCCGTAGAAGAAAGCGTACGTTTGCGCGTAGAACACGTTCGTGTGGAGCGTAACCCGGTAAACCGTCCGGCTACCGAAGCCGATTTAGCTAATTTCCGCGAAGGCGAAATTGAATTAAGAGAGCAAGCCGAAGTGCCGGTAGTGGGCAAAGAAGCCCGCGTGGTAGAAGAAGTACGCTTGGGTAAAGACGTAGAAGAACGTCAGGAAACCATTCACGAAACCGTTCGCCGGACCGATGTAGAAGTGGAAAACCTGAGTGGTGATGTAGATAGTACCACCACCCATACCAACCGCACTACCAATAACCTAGACATGGACCGTAATCCTAATTTATAATATCCAATATAAATAAAGTAAAAAAGCAGCTACCGCAAATAGCTGCTTTTTTATTGGTAAAAATTAAAATTTTTTAAAATTTAAAAATATTGCTTTAACGCAAAATATACAATTTACCGTAGCCCTTCTTAAACGATTTATCGGCGGCCGTTTTGCGGTGCGAGAACAAATCTGTATCCATTGCTACCCGGTACAAATAAACGCCATTAGCCAGTTTATCGCCAAATTCATCGGTGCCATCCCAGGCGTATTCGCTGGTATTATTGCCGATCTTTATCGGGCCTAATTCTTCTTTGGTAATTTCCCGGATAACTTTACCCGTAACCGTTAATATCTGCACCTTTAAATTTTGCGGAACTTCGGTGCCGGTAACCGTAAATACAAACCGGGTTTTACTAGATAAAGGATTTGGATAAGGATAAAAATTAGTAATGGTGGATTCGTTAATTACATTAAAACTGATTTCGTAAGGCTCAAAACCAGCCTGGTTGTTACTGGCATCCCGCGCCTGAACCCGCAGTTTATAAATTCCGTTTTCCAGGTTTTCCGGCCGGTACTCCACCCGAAAATCACTTTTCTTATCTGCCGGAAATACTTTTACGTTGCTGCCGCTTAAGTTTATTTGCTCGTAGTTGGCGCTGTTTGGCCGCAGCAAGAGCATCTCCATACCCTCAGTATCTTTTATAAACGAGTACTTGTCTTCATCTTTTACCAAAACCGTTATTTGTGGGTTGGGCGATACAATGTCGCCATCCAGGATATGTTGCCCATCAAAAGCTACATCTAGCAATGGCGGGGTATTGGTGCCCACCGTAAAAGGTATTTCAAAAACGTTATTGATATAATTTAATTCGGGTTGCAGGTAAGGGTTTACAAACAAGCGCAAAATGTACTTCCCGCTTAAATTACGGGTAGCAAACGTAACCGGGATTGCCGTGGCTTCTCCTTTGGCCAGCGGCTTTACTTTAATATCCCGGGTAAAGCCATTGGTACCTTGTAAAGTAAACCGGGCCACCAAAGAATCCGGAAAGTTATAATCCGAAATATTCTGAAAAACAAAGCTGGTGCTGATGCTGCCCGAAGCTGCCTGAACGCCTAAATCCTTGTACTTGTCCGAGCCTAAAGTATCTACGCGCACGACTCCTTCGGGGGTGCCTTCGTATAAAACCAACCATTGATTAAGTTGCGGGGCGGTCCGGTCTAAAGTATCCGAAACGGTTAATTGCAGCCGGAGATATGGATACCGGCTAGCCGACAATTTAGATAAATCTAATTCTTTTACCGTTATATTATTGTAAAGTAGCGTATCCCGGTTCCGTTGTTCGTTGTAGGCGCGCACGGTTAAAGCAAAACGGTCAGGGCCGGCTCCATTTTTTTTCACGGCACAATTTACTTTGCGCCACGCGGTAGCCGGTCCCACAAAAGTAGATGTTATCTGACCCTGCACTCCCCGGGATTGCATGTTGGTATTTAATTCGGCCACTTGCAAAGCTGCTTCGGTAGCATTGCTGCGCAGGTAGGTAGCTTCCTGCGCCGAGCCCACCGCCTGGCCTTTGCGCCCCAAGAGCGCAAAAGGATAACCGGTTTGTAAACTATCGATTAAACGGGAGCCTACCTGGTGAAAAGCTTCTTTTAAGGCCGGCGAAAAGGTTGAAAACGCTACGTTGTTTACCGAAATAAGCGCTACGTAATACCCTACCGGCACGGCCTGCAGAAAACGGCGTAGGTTTTCCTGGTTCGTGGCATTATTAATATTACCAAAGTGGTACATCGACTTAGGAGGACTTCCGCAGAGAACCGCTCCCAAATCACTGGGCATGAGGTGCTGCTCCAGCGTTTTGTCGTTAAATACCACGGCCAAAACGTTCGGCTGCCCCAACCCGCAACTACCATCAAACCGGATGCGGTCATCAATAAAAATACCATTCGGGGGAAATGCGCTGGTTAACTTACCGCCGCTGGCCCGTAAATTTAAATTTTTAAAATTTGGCGTAAACTCCCATTTCTGACTGCTTGGTTCAAAGGCAATGCCGTTACGCATGGCCCGATCCAGTTGTGCCGGCTGACTCTGCGACCACCCACGGGGACTACCCGGAATATACCGGAAGGAACTGGTACCCCACACGATCGAATCCTGACCCGGTGCCAGTTCACTGGTCCGGAACCGCCAATAATAGACCACACTATCTTCGGGCGCCTGGCTGGGCGGCAAAGAAACCCGCCAGATGGGCAAAGCACCAGCCCCACTTATGGTGGTTGATTGCTTGCGACTGGAATTAAATTCGGGAGAAGTATCTAATTCAAAATAATAGTCCTGGGTACGGGTTTGTTCTTGCAGCGATTGCCCTACCAGTTTAACCGTATTTTCCGGCACAATGGCGTATTCTGGTGGATAAAGTGCCTGCACCGTATTGGCCGGAAAGTAATATTCAAAGGTGTAGGTATTGTTGGTTTCATCCATTTCACTAACCTGGTTTAGATGATCCAGCACAATGGTAAACCGATTAACTCCCGAGAAATGCCCCGTTTTATCAACAAATTTAAAAAATAAGGTATCCTGGTTATATACCGCCGGAAACATTACCGAATCAATAACGGTGGCGTTATTTCGGGTAACAGAAACGTAAAAGGAATCGGTTAGGGCTTTGCCTAAGTTTTTAACCGGTATGGCAATGGTAAAAGAATCGGAGGCGGCGGTAAGCCGTTCGTTGTTGAAAGGCTGCAGAAAAGGCCCGTTTTCCTGCACTACGTAATCCGGTTTAGGTGGAGCAAAAAACCGTAAGGCCGGATCGCCTTGCAACAGCATCTGCATGGCTTGGGCGGTGGCATTAGGGCTTTGCGCCACATTTAAAAACCGCTTAATTACTTCTTGCTGAATATGCCCCACGGATTTGCCGTAAAAAGTAGAATCGGTAAAAGCCACTTCGTAAAACTTTTCGGAATAAATTTGCAGCAAATTAGCGTAACCGATGCTGGTATTAGCCAAATACAATATAATCCCTTTTTGGGGCGCTAATAACCAATTTACGCCAAAGGTATTGTCCAGAAAAGGGTTACCGGTGGCGCAGCCGTTCATAATCATCATGGGGTATTTGCCGGTATTATTATAGCCATTTACCGGGTCGGTTACCAGCCCAATATCTATATCGTTGTTGGTGGGCGAAGAATGGCCGAAGAAAGTAACTAAACCTAATCCTGCATTAATATCGGCGCTAACGTTTAACCGTTCTACACCGGCCGTATTGTTTAACCGGTAAATACTTTTAACCTTGGCGCCCAAATACGTTTTTTCTGCCATATTCTTCCAGCGGGTTAAAGCACTTTGAATGTAAGATTTAAGCTGCTCGGTATCGCCGCCACCTAAATGCAAGATATTTTTTCGCCAGTCCAGGTTGTTGGGTAAAGCTTCGTGTTCTTTAACTTTATCAAAATAAGCCGCCAATTCATCCGGCGTTTGGGCTACAACTCTACCCGTCGCAATTTTGGGAAAGTATACATCTTTATCCCAGTCCGAAGTTAAAAATATATCGGAAGCAGGATAGCCGGTAGGTACCATGTCGCGCTGAATAGCCGCGGGAGAAGGAGCCGTTCGGGAGCGGCCAAAATTTTCGTAATCAGCCAGTAGGGCCTGGCCCAGCAACAGCATATACTCGGGTTTACCTTGATTACTTAGGTATTGCACCAGTTGCCGCACGGCCATCGCTGACTTTTCGCCGTAATGAAACTGATCGTAAATCTGCTGGATTTCTAAGGACAAAGTATCGTGCTTGCCCCCGGGGGTAGAGGCCCGGTAGTCAGCGTAAGCTTTTACCGGATCCGGGTAAGTTGCGGCTGGTTTTCTTAATCGCCGATGATACAAAATAATGTAATTGGCCCGGCTGTTAGCCAGATTCCGGAAAATGATTTTTTTGGCCGGGGTCGGAATCAAAAAATTATTATCGGCCAGTAAAAAATATTTTTGTTGGCGATTATTAGGTTCCGGGCTCACAAAACCAGCCTGGTTTGCCTGATTGTTTACTACTATTTTACGAGTACTATATGGATTGGTAATTTCGTAAGCGTTTAAGTTTTGCGTGGTACTTTTTTGAAAAACAACATACGAAGAGGTGGCTTTTACGGAGTCGGGGGGTAATAACGTTAAGCGTTGATCGCTGAATAAATTTTTATGGGCGTATTGCACTTTTAAATACCTGACCCGCACGATATCGGCGACACCTTTGGGGTTTACAGTAAAGCGGATTTTTAATTTACCTGCCGGTGAGATATCGCCGGGCTGCAAGGTATATATCTTATGAATTCCGGCTGCTGGCCCAAAAACAATATCCTCTTCCAGGTTACGCACGGATCCGGCAGGCGTAACTACCGCAATGGTTACATTATGCGGGTCCCGCAAAACTCCTTCCAGTACTAGTTCGATGGTAGGCGGAGTACCGCTGGGTTCCAGGTTGAGCAAAGAATCTACTTCAAAATCTTTAATGCGTGCCCTGGCTCCGCTTCCAATCGTTCCGAACCACATATCACCGTACCCTTCGCTGGCATCGCCCCACGACATCTGATTTTCGCCGTAAAAAGCCCCGCCCTGGTACTCTTGGGTATATAATTTTAATCGTTCGGCTTTATGCCAGTTTTCGGGAGTTAAGTTGGTGTTTGGTAAATCCACGATAGGCATGCGTTTACCCGGGGAGGGCGCTACGGTTAAAAAATATGCGGCGGTATCGGTGTATAAGCTGAAGTAAGGGTTAGAATGGTGCTGCGGATTTTTATAAACTTCACGGTCTAATCGCCCATCGTTGCGCTCGCCATAAAATTCCAGGTAATCCCCGGGGTTTATCTTTCCGTCAGCTTCCCCGGCAACGTGTACAGCTACTTCCTGGCCCCGTCGCCATAATTGCAGATTTTGCGGATTTACTCCCCCCAGACCAGCATTATTCAAATACGTATGATCTAAGCGGTAAATACCCGTTTTGCTAACGTTTATTTTATAATACGTTTGCGAGAAATTAATCCACTCGTTACCCACCGGCACCTGGCCATGGGCTACCAGCACCCAAAGCAAACCAATGGTGGTAAAGAAAACGGATTTTTTAAAAAATGTAGAAAATAGAACCATCTGTAAATTGCGCGATCTACTATTTATCAAAAGCATAACCCAACGAAACAATAATTGAAGAAACTTCGACATTATCGGCTACTTTCGACAAAGCCAAATCTAATTGCAAGCCGTTGGTGGCAATACCTACTCCAAAGTTTGGTTGAAACTGCCAGGATTTTTGATTATTAAATTCTTTTATCTGTTGCAAATTATTCATCCCGGCCCGGATAAATACCAGGTGGTTGTAGTTTAGCTCCAAAGCAATTTTCGGATCGAGGGAAAAAACCGGGGTTTTGACTAACACATTACGTTTGCCATCAAAAGTAAAATCTACATCGGCAGCAACTAACAAACCTAAATTCTTGGGCAAGTCTATCGTTCGGGCAGCCCCGAGTATCAGGCGGGGTAAAGTGATTTCAATAGTATTTTTGGGCAAAGTAGCCGTAGAATCTACCAAAAGCTGCGAGTAGCGCATTTCATCGGGGTTGTGGCTCCAGGCATTAAAAGTAGTGGTTATGTCGCGGGCCATTACTCCGAACTGCCATTTTTTGTACTGTAATTGCGCCCCGGCATCTAAGCCAAAGCCCCAGGCTGTAGCAAAAGCCCCCACGTTGCGGTAAATAATTTTAGCGTTAGCGCCTAATTGCAAACCTTTAATTAAATTACTCTTGCGAGCGTACGAAACTAAAAAGGCGTAATCGGCTACCGAGAAAAAACGGATGCTGTCGTACTGGTAATAGCCGTATTCGTGATTTTTTAAGCGACGGGTATCAGCAATATCGTCCACGCCGGAGCGGGTAATGGAAAAACCCAGTGCACTGCTGGAATCCAGAGGCAGGGCAAACGCCCCAAAATCGTTTTTAACAATACCTGCAAACAGCTCGGAATGCATTAAGCTAACGTTGTATTTATGCGGCAATTGCAGCAAACCGGCCGGGTTCCAGTAACCGGCGGTAGCATCGCTTACAAAACCCACCTGCACGTTGCCCATACCCAGGGCCCGCCCTCCTACACCAATGTTTAAAAATTCGTTGCTGTATTTAGGCGCCGAAATCTGGCTTAATGCAGTAAGTGGAAGTAAAAAAATTAAAAATAGTAGAATGGATAAAATTTTTTTTTGCATAGAAAACGTACTGCTTAACTCCTATTTACAAAATGCATAGCGTAACAATAAAACTTATTATAGTGCAATGTATTCTTCTGTTACAAGCAAGATAATAATTTAATTCTTCTAATTTTTATAGTTGCTCTCAAATATTCCGGGGTAAAACAATCTATTTTTTAAAAAAATTTATTTCCGGAGCTGCGCAACAAAAAATAAATTTGTCAAGTACCTTGTTTTACATAGTACCTTATAATATCTTTGTATCGAACATTAAACCTAAACCATCATGAAAGTAGAAAACACACAAGTGCAGATGCGGAAGGGAATTCTGGAGTTCTGCATTTTGGAAATTATCTCTCGTGGTGAAGTCTACGCATCGGATATGCTCGATGAGCTAACCGCTGCTAAAATGATTGTGGTAGAGGGCACGCTTTACCCGCTGCTTACCCGCCTCAAAAATGCCGGACTTCTCGACTACTCCTGGGTGGAGTCCACGGCCGGACCACCCCGTAAGTATTATACCTTAACCGAAACCGGCAAAGAGTTTTTAGAGCAATTGCGCCAAACCTGGCTGGAAGTAGTGTCCTCTATCGAGTTCATAACGAAGCATAAAAAACAAGCATCATGAAAAAGAATATAAGTATCAACTTGCAAGGCCTTATCTTCCATATCGAAGAAGATGGTTACGAGCAACTGCGGCAATATTTAGCCGCGATAAAAACATACTTTTCTAATTATGCGGGTCACGAGGAGATTGTTGCGGATATTGAAGGCAGAATAGCAGAAGTATTTTCGGGCAAGTTAAACCCGGGTAAACAAGTAATTACCCAGGAAGACGTACAAGCTTTAATTACCCAAATGGGCAGCGTACAAGACTTTGCCAGTATTGAGGAAGAAGAAGACTTAAACCAGGCTTACAGCGCTACCAATCAGTCGGCCAATGCTTCTGGTTCCACTTCAAATCAATCGTATACGCATACCCAAACCCAAAGCGACAATAGCCAAAGCAGCTCTTCGGTTAATGCCGGCCCTAGACGCTTATACCGCGACGTAAACCGCAAAGTAATTGGCGGCGTATCGGCCGGTATAGCAAACTATCTGGGCATCGATTCTATCTGGGTTCGTTTGGTGTTTGTTTTTCTTTTCTTATTGGGCGTATTTACCGCCGGGATTTCTGCCGGGTTAATTGGTTTTATTTACGCACTGTGCTGGATTGCTTTGCCAAAAAGCTATACTCTGGCCGAAGTAAACGCCCGTAAACTTTTCCGCGACCCCTTAGATAAAAAACTTGGCGGGGTGTGCAGCGGCTTGGGATTGTATTTTGGAATGGACGTCGGGATTGTGCGGTTGCTCTTTTTACTTTCGGTGTTATTCGGCGGTTTAGGTGTTCCCATTTACATTGTATTGTGGCTAGTGGTTCCGCTAGCCACCACCATTACCGACCGGGTGCAGATGCAAGGTAATCCGGTAACTTTATCGGGTATTGAAGAGTCGCTGAAAAATAATTTGCGCATGCAAGACGAAACCGGCCAGGAAAGTACTTTAGCCCGCGTGCTTTTGTTTCCGGTGCGTTTAGTGGCCCAGGTGCTGGAAGTTATTGCCCGTACGTTAAAACCTTTCTTTAATTTTCTTGGCTCGGCCATCCGCATTTTTGCCGGTATTATCTTATTAGTTATTTCCTTAGGGTTTATTTTTGCTTTATTCGTTGGTTTAGGTGCCGGCACCGGACTGATTGGCGAAGAATACTTTAACGGTTTTGATGGCCCCATGCAATTATTTGCCCGCGACTTTCCGGGTTACGGTATGGTGGCCGGCTTTCTGGCTGGTTTTATCCCGAGTTTGTTTTTATTAATGATTGCCATTGGTTTATTAACCAAGCGCTTTTTCTTAAAACCTTCGGTGGGCTGGTCGATGTTTGCGGTATGGGTAGTAAGTTTATTTACCATGGGCAGCGCTATTTTTGTGTTCCAGCAAAACTTTAACGAACGCGGCGAATACATCACCGAAAAAACGTTTACCATTGAAACTATTCCTACAGTACAATTAAACGCCCGCAATGCCAGCATGCCCATGCAACGCTGGGTTAACGAAGTAGAATTTGGCAGCGTAAAAACCCCTAACATGCGGGTAGTGCAGGAATTCCGGGCCAAGGGCCGTACCGAAGAAGAAGCCATTCGCAATGCCCAAATGTTGGACTACCGCATTCAGCAACGCGACTCTACGTTGATTTTCGACCGGCAGGCGCGAATAAACAAAGGCGGCGCTTTCCGGGATCAGGACTTAAGTTTGAAAATTTACCTGCCGCAGAATAAAAAATTCCGCCTGAACCAGGAGTTTGTGTACATGGCGTCTAATTACTTCGACAAAGACTATGATTTTGAAAAAATAAACCTGCGCCGCAGCATTTGGGAATTCCGCGACGATAAGTTTACCTGCGCTACCTGCCCCGAAAAAGTAGTGGAAGAAAACCACGACGAAAATCAGGAAGAACAAAACGACTTTGATATTGCCGATGTAGATATTAATGTACTGGATAATGATTTACTCGGAGCTTGGGAAGATTACGGATCAGAAGAAAAAACCTTTGATATCCGGGATTTTGAAAACGTAGAAGCTGGTGGCGCTTACCACGTCCGGATTAAAAAAGGCGATAACTTTGAGGTGCGGGCCCGGGGCGACAACGAAGTGATGAAAAATTTAAAAGTGAATAAAAACGGCAGTACCCTGCAAATCAAATCCGAGGTAAATTTCTGGGATTTCACCAAAAATAACCGCGAAAACGTGCTTGTGGAAGTTACCTTACCGCATTTAAAAAGCGTAGATTTATCGGGGGCTGTGAAATCAGATATTTCCGGATTTGACGAAGATAAATGTGAAATAACCCAGTCCGGGGCAGCTCAAACCAATATTGGAATAAATGCTAACAAACTGGAAATAGATTTATCCGGTGCGGCCAAAACGAATATTGCGGGCCGGGCTGATGAGTTACAACTTACGGCTTCCGGTGCTTGTAATGTGCAGGCTGGCAGCTTAAGAAGCCGAGTAGCAGACTTAAATTTATCCGGTGCATCTAAAGCCAACATTTACGTTACCGAAAAACTGACCGCCGATGCTTCGGGCGTTAGTAATATTACTTACCGCGGCAATCCGAGCAACGTGGATAGCGATGTTTCCGGCGCATCTAAAGTTCGAAAAAATTAAAAATTTCCTTTGTTGTTTAAGAAAAGACTAAAGTTACTGACTTTAGTCTTTTTTTGTTTTGAGCCACTTAAACGGAATTTAACGAAATTTTAAAAATTTACTTTTTCCTAAATAAACCCTTAAACCGGCAAAGCAACCAATCTTTTGAATTCACTGGCTGGTAAAATCCGAGGAAAACCGCAACTTGCGCCGCAAAAGATAAACCATTATTTAGCGACCCGATAGAGTGAAGCTTTTAACTTTAAACAAACCCACCAGCGTACTTTTTTTACTTTGGCTATTGGCCACCAGTTTAAATTTAACCAAAGCTTTTCATATTGATGATGCTTTCCATCTAGCGGCGGCGCAATGGATCGAACATCACCCCTTCCGGCCCATGTCGGGCAAAGTTCTCTGGGATTTTGGCTACGTACCCATTAGTCAATACAACCAACCGCCCTTGTATTTTTATTTTGTTTCCTGGGTAGGCCATGTGCTGGGTTACCGCGAAGTGCCGCTGCACCTGATGCAAGCGGTATTTACCCTGCTGGCTATTTATTTTTTTTATAAAATTGCCCGTTTATTAATTCCGGCTTATGCCTTACTCAGCACTGCGTTTTTGGTGTTAAATCCGGCTTTTCTGATTAACCAAAACCTGATGGTGGATATGCCATTGCTTAGTTTGCATTTGCTCTTTATCTATTTATTGATTAATCCAGAATTTAAATCAGATTGGCTCCGGTATGGCTTAGCGGGCTTTGTTTTAAGTTTAGCTTTATTGATTAAGTATACGTCTTTGCCCCTTCTGGTATTATTCAGTATTCATCTGGTTTTAAATAAGAAGTTTAAGTTTTTGATTACCGTGCTTATTCCCGTTGGGGTGTTGGCACTTTGGTCTTTAGCTAATTACTACGAGTTTAATTCCTTCCATCTTTTCCGGCCGACAGCGGGTTTTAACTTAAGGCACGTTGGTTCACAGTTATTAGCCTATGTGCTTACTTTAGGAGCAATAGTGCCTTTTAGTTTGGTTTATGTAGCCGGTTATTTTAAAGAACGCCGCCGGCTAGTTGCATCCGCAGTTGGGTTAACCATTAGCTTTTTAGTCCTGCTGATTTTAATTACCTACACTGGCTGGATTACCGAAAAAATTTCCCGGAAAGCATTATGGGTTTTGCACCTTTTAAATGGGGTAACCTTCCTTTTTTTAATAATCCGGGGCTGCTTACAAAACCTAAATTTCAAAAATTTAAAAAAATTTCTTACCTCCAGTTCCGGGTTGTTGATTTTATGGGCAGCAGGAATGGCAGGGTTTATTATATTATTTGCTCCTTTTATGGCCACCCGGCACGTGTTGTTGGTTTTACCCGTATTTCTGATTTTCGGGGCTAAATGGTTAGCTTACGCCAGCCAGAAAATAAAAATTATAACCTTATTATTTACCACGTGCCTCAGCTTAATTTTAGGTATTTCGGATTGGTTTTTTGCTGATTTGTACCGGCAAGAAGCCGCCACAGCCAGAAATAAAATTAAATCGAATGCTGTTGTGTGGACGGTAGGTTACTGGGGATGGCACTGGTACAGTCAGCAAGCCGGCATGCAACCTTATGTAGCCAGCCAGTCGCAACCAAACCAAAACGATTATTTTGTAATTCCGGCTAACTTACCGCATCAGGAATTTAAACAAAAAAACAAGTTGCGATTAATCGAGCAAAAAATCATTTACCGCAACTTTATAAGCTTTTTTGCCGGTTCCAACATTCCGGGCCTGTACTCCACCGATCGAAAAAATACTTCCTGGAAACTGACGCATTTACCCCTGGATACCATTCAGATTTACCAGGTACGGGAATCTTTTTAAAAATTCAGCAAAGCTTAAACAGTGGTGGGTTACTTAGCCATTTACCGGCACCAAGCCCATGGTTTGGCCTTTCTGGAGCATATAAGCAAATGCCTGATCGTATTCGTTTTTAATTTCGCCTTCCAGAATGGCTTCGGTTAAGCTTTCTTTAATTATACCAACCTCGCGGGAAGGTTTTAACCCAAAAGTAGCCATGATAATTTCGCCCGTAATAACCGGCTGAAAATTCCGCAGTTTATCGGTTTCTTCTACCTGCTTCATTTTCTGGTCTACTTTTTTAAAATTTTGCAAGTACTTCTTAACCTTATTATGGTCTTTAGAGGTAATATCGGCGTTGCACAGCACCATTAAATCATCAATATCGTCGCCGGCTTCGTACAGCAAGCGCCGCACCGCCGAGTCGGTGACGGAATCTTTTACTAAGGCAATAGGCCGCAAATGAAGCTTTACCAGCTTTTGCACGTAACGCATGTGCTCGTTTAAAGGCAATTTAAGCTCCGCAAAAATCTTGGGTACCTGGCGGGCGCCCCGGTCTTCGTGCCCGTGAAAAGTCCAGCCTACTTTCTCGGAATAACGTTTGGTTTCGGGCTTGGCAATGTCGTGCAGAATGGCGGCCCAGCGCAGCCACAAATTATCTGAAGTTTTGGCTACATTATCCAGCACCTGCAAAGTGTGGTAAAAATTATCTTTGTGGGTATTGCCATTAATGGTTTCTACGCCTTGTAAAGCGGTCATTTTCGGAAAAATTAATTCCAGCAAACCGCATTGATACAGTAACTTAAAACCATAAGAGGGCGTTTTAGCCAGAATTATTTTATTTAGCTCATCGGCAATCCGCTCTTTCGAGATAATTTGAATGCGTTCTTTGTTGCGGCTAAGGGCGTCGTAGGTATCCGGATCAATATCAAAATCTAACTGCGTAGCAAACCGGATGGCCCGCATC
The DNA here is from genome assembly GCF_014217805.1 of Adhaeribacter swui. NCBI lineage: Bacteria > Pseudomonadati > Bacteroidota > Cytophagia > Cytophagales > Hymenobacteraceae > Adhaeribacter > Adhaeribacter swui. Next base: position 4,789,548 of record NZ_CP055156.1, on the reverse strand, counting down.
ATGCGCAAAGGATCGTCGGTGAAGGTAATATCGGGGTCTAGCGGCGTTTTCATTATCTTCCGCCGAATGTCCCCCACCCCGTTGAAAGCATCGATTAAAGCACCAAAATTATCTTGGTTTAACGATATGCCTAAAGCATTGATGGTAAAATCGCGGCGGTTTAAATCGTCCTGCAAAGTGCCGGCCTCTACTTCGGGTTTCCGGGAATTGCTGCGGTACGACTCCCGCCGGGCGCCCACAAATTCTACTTCCCAGTCATCGGTGCGCAACATGGCCGTACCAAAATTTTTAAAAATGGTAACTGACGGCTTTTCCGGTAACAGATTAGCTACCTTTTGCGCCAGCGCAGGGCCATCGCCTACGCAAACCACATCAATATCTTTCGAAGGCCTTTTTAAAATTAAGTCACGCACAAAACCGCCAATAACGTAAGTTTCTACTTGCAATTGGGCGGCTGCTTCGGCAATTATTTTAAAAATGCGATGTTCCGGTAACGAGATGGTTTGCATAAATTAATCCAGGTTGAGCCTGCAAAAATATACATTTATCATTGGCTGACATTATTTGTGAAGATTCCACCTAGTAAAAAGATGTTTTGTGGTTTTATTATCCGCAATGTTTTAAAATTATGGTGATATTATTTCAATTTTTAATTGGTAAATAGCCGATTTATGTTTTTCATATGCCTTGATTATAAAATGCTTTAGTCGAAATTAACAGATGATGGTGGTTAATTGATGAAAATTCCTTTAATTTCTTTTAAGCAATCTCTTCTGAATACTTCAAATGAGGTTATAAATTGTTGCATGATAAACTATAAGATTGATACCACCATTATATAAAAGTGCAATTTAAGTTATAATAAAAGATGTATTCTTAAAGCCTTTAATTTATTTTTAATAAAATTTTAATTTAATTATTCTTATAAATATTTAAATTTAAATTATTTAAAAATTTAGTAATATAAAAGGCCAGTATTAATTTGCCTTAATTTTAAAGTAGGTTTAACGAGTAAAATAAGGTGTTTATCGACATTTTTTTTAAGTTCAACTAAAATTTAATTCCCCTCCTTTATAGCAAATGCTGGTATATAACAATTGTAAATATATTTGTTAAGTATCACCAATATAGTACTTTTTTTATATGGTTGTTGCTAATACAAAATTTTCCAGAATTTGGAAGATAAATACAATTTTCGTTTTATTTTTATTATTTATAAATCAAGCCTGGGGCCAAACGCCAGGTCTTATTTTTAAAAAATCCACAGCTGCTACTCCTCAGGTTTTAGATCCGAATGGGGATGGATATGTTTCTAAAACAACCGCCGGATTTAGTGGAACGGATGTGGGCAGTACCGCCAGTGAGATTCCTTATAGATCCTTACCTTTGTTTGGTTCAGAACCTTTAGGAGATATTTCTACCGGAGCAAATGGTGGTCAAACAGATTTAGCCCAGCCGCCCTGGGGGATGTATTTTGATGATAAAGGAAATATTTTATGCCGGGTTCGGGTGGGGAGCACCTCTACTGCTTCCAAAGGTTTTAGTATTCTATTAGATACGGATAATACCTTTGCCACTCCTGCCAATCCAACCAACCCCACCGGGTACGCTGCCGCTAATCCGGGTTTTGAGTTTGAATTATTACTGGCTACTAACTTTAATGTTCGATTAATTGATCATCGGCCAGTAAATGGGGTCGCATCCTCCATTATTGTTTTTAATGGTGACGTTAACCAATATTCCCAAAGAAGTGTTGCTCTTACGAGAAACGGAGACGATGCAGATTATTTTTACGATTTTTATATACCACTTTCTGCCTTTAATGGTGCCATTACTGCCAGTACACCGTTGCGTATGTCGGGTACTACTATAACCAGTGCGCAAAGCGGTATTTCGGGAACGGCTGCTGATGTTGGGGGCGTAGACGACCGTTTATATGGCAACAACCCCCAAACCATCTGGCGCAACGTGATTAACAGCTTTCCACCTACCACTTTATCCCAGTTACAAGCTGGAGAATTTTGTAGAGGAACTCCAACCGCACCCGTACTGAACAATCCACCTATCCGGGTTAATGCTACCTCTTTTACCGGTACCTCTTCAGAAATAGGAGGCATTGTAAAGCTTTATAAAGCTGCTTCTGCCTCTGCCACGCCAACAGAAATTATATCCACCACTACTGTTACAGTGGCAAGTGACAGAACCTGGTCTTTTCCGGTACCCTCCGGAACAACCTTGGCCGCGGGTGAAGTAATTACCGCTAAAATTTTCTACGCCAATACAGCGGGTTGTGCGGAAGTATATTCACCAGCTTCGAATGCGGTTACAGTGGCTAATTTACAGGCTGGTACCTGTACCACCACGGCGCCTTCCAGTATTGCTCTTGAGAGTGGTTCTAAAACATTACTTATAACCTCCGCCTATGCCGGTTTAACTACCAGCACTTTAAAAATTTACCGGGATGGTGTTGTATTTACAGGAACAGTTGCTCCGGTTAGCACTACCAGTCCTTATACTTATAGGTTTACCCCTTCTAATTCATGTACTCAATTTGCTTTCAGTTATGATTGTAGTAGTACTGGTAAAGGCTCAGGAGCCTCAAGTTACGTGACTCTTTCTGCAACGGCAACTGTTAACGGCTGTGAATCGCCGCGATCTACTCAATATTACCTCACCGGTAACACATTAAATCCTACGCCTAATGCTACAACCACAGCTACACCAACCATTTCTACTTCCAATATATGTCCTAGTACTATAACTATAACTGGTACATCTGTAGCGAATGCTTTAATTTATTTATTTTCTAATGGTCAATCTGTTAGATCCGACGCAAATGGTGGCATAATATCGGTAGCAACTGCCAATGGCAACGGAGTCTGGTCTATTGATATGTCTTTATATGGTTTTACACTAAATGATGTAGTAACTGTGAAAGCCAAGGAACCAGGGGACCCTGCTACTTATTCTTCTGGTTTTAAAGGCCTTTCTGCTCCTTCAAATGGTGTTACTATTGGATCAACTTGCGGCGTACCTTCTATGGCCCCAGCTATCACTGGTAATTATTGTACATCTACTTCTATTATTTCTGTTACAGGTACTTCCTCCGAAGCGGCCGGAACTACTATTACTATTTATAAAACTGGGGTAAGCACTGCTTTAGCTACTGCAACGGTTAGTTCCGCTGGTTATTGGACGGCGACCATTCCAGCAAATCAATTAACTGGTGGCTCTACTTTTTATGCTACGGCAACGGCACCCAACAAAACGGTTAGCAGTAATTCGACTACTACAAGTGTATCAAGCAAGCCTAGTGGCAGTGCTATTACGATAAATGCAGTTACGGAAGGAGCAACTTCTATCACTGGATTCATTACAGGAACGGTTACTAACCCCAGCACTATCCGGATATATATTGATGGAACTCCTATCAGCCAAACTGCCACAGTTGCCGCAGCAGGAAACTGGACAGTATCGGGTATTCCGGCCAGCGAGGTGGCAGCTGGATTGCGGGTAACTGCAACCATTGCGGCTAATGCGAATACGGGTTGTTTAGAAAGTGACCCATCTACGGCTGTAACAATTTCCTGTACCCCCCCAAGTACAACTATCCCGTCCACCACTCTAACTTCGGCTAATACTTTTTGCAGCAATGGCGCTGCTAAAATATCTGTTGCTAATTCTGAAAATGGAGTGGTTTACGAAATGTACAATGTCAATACAAACATGGTAAGTGGTTCATCAGTTTTGGGAACAGGTGGTACTATTATTTTAACCTCCGCTGATTTAACTTCCAGTGCAACCCTTACGGTGAGAGCTTATAAAATAGGGGCTTCTTGCGGAAATGTAACTATAGCAAACAGTACGTATTCTATCACCGTTAATTTTCCACCGACTGTTTTTAATGTTTCGCCTTCTACTCAATCTACTTGTAATGGAGGCACGGCAACATTAACCTTATCTGGCTCTCAGTCCGGAGTTAATTATCAGCTCTATAATGGCAGTACACCCACCGGAAATCAGGTAACTGGGAATGGGGGAATCTTAACCCTGATTTCCGGCCCTTTAACTACCAATGCTACTCTTACGGTGCGGGCCATAGCACCCAGCGCTTGCAGCGACGTTACCATGAATGGATCTTCGACAGTAACTCTTTTTACCCCACCATCTGTTTTTAATGTAACACCATTAAGCCAAACAATTTGTACCGGCGGTACAGTCCAACTTTCCTTATCTGGTTCACAAAGTGGAATTAAATATCAAATATATAATGGCACCACTCCGAGCGGAGCCCAAGTAACAGGTACAGGAAATGCAATTACCTTAACTTCTGAAACACTGAGTTCTACCTCAACTTTAACGGTGCGGGCTATAGATCCAAATGGCTGTAACAATGTTGCTATGAATGGCTCTGCAACAATTACCGTAAATATTCCTCCAACCAAATTTGATTTAACTCCATCCAGCTTAACCATTTGTAAGGGCGGCACAGCCCAACTTTCCTTATCCGGGTCCCAATCTGGAGTTCAATATCAAATTTACGACGGTAGTACAGCAACTGGAAATTCAGTCACTGGGACAGGCAATGCCATCACAATTACTTCTGGAAATTTAAACACCAGCACCACTTTAACCGTGCAGGCGACAGCTCCTACTGGTTGTACCAATGTGACTATGGCGGGCTCCACTGTTGTAACCGTAAATAACCCACCCAATGTTTTCAGTATTACCTCTGGTAATAAAACTATATGCAGTGGAGGCACGGCCCAAATTACTATATCTGGTTCCCAGTCCGGTATTCAATATCAAATCTTTAATGGCAGTACGCCAACGGGAAATCCTGTAAATGGCACCGGAAACGCTATTACCCTTAACTCAGCCGCTTTATCGGCTAGTACAACATTAACGGTTCAAGCTATAGCTCTTGCTGGATGCAGCAATGTAACCATGACTGGATCAGCAGTTATTACCGTAAACTCTCCTCCTATTGCTTACAATGTATTAACCAGCAATTTAACAATTTGTAGCAGCAGCTCAGCAACTATAAATATTGCAAACTCCCAGTCTGGAGTTCAATATCAAATTTTTAACGGAAGTTCCCCTACCGGATCGGCAGTATTAAGTTCTGGAGGCGCAATAAACCTTATTTCAGGCCCTTTAACCGCCAACACAACTTTAACCGTTCAGGCAATTGCTCCTGGTGGGTGTAACAATGTTACCATGAATGGCTCTACTGCTGTTACAGTTAATAAACCTGCTTCGCTATTTAATATTTCTCCTAATAACCAAACCATTTGCAGTGGGAGCACCGCTCAGCTTACTTTAACTGGTTCTCAGTCCGGTGTTCAATACCAAATTTTTAATGGAACTACGCCCACAGGAAATCCGGTAAATGGTACTGGAAATAGTATAACTTTAACATCCGGAAGTTTAAGTGAAAACACCAGCTTAACGGTACAAGCTGTTGGTCCTACAGGTTGCAGCAATGTTACAATGTCTGGCACATCAATTATTACGGTTATAAAACCTGTTGTGCCTACCATTTCCAGTACACCAGCTTCTTTTTGCGGAAGTGGTTCTACGGTAATTTCAGTCACTAACCCACAAACCAATTATACCTATCAGTTATTCCGCAATAACAGTACTACACCCGAAGTTACCTGGGGAACTTATAATGGTTCAGGACTCCTGGATTTTTACGTTAACCTTAATCAAAATGCGTCCTTCACTGTTAAAGCATTCATTGGTACTTGTGCTGTTGTTACTTCTAATTCGGTTTCTTTGGCAGTTACTAATTGTGCCATTAATTACACAGTAAGCCCGGCTTATGCCCGGAGCGAATACGTTTTTAAAGAAATAATTGCTACACCTAAATTACAAAATGGTAAACAATATACTTTTACCGGTACTAATTTTTTACCAGGTACCAGTGTAGATCTTACAACCGGTAAAATTTATGTTTCGGATTTATCTACCTTAACTTCCGGAACCCGAACCGTTAATATTACCGCTACTGAAGCTGGTACCGGAATTATTACGGAAATTCCGGTTACGTATAGTGTAAGTCCGGATGGTAATCCTACGGCTGCCACACGTTTTAATCCACCAGTTGTTTTGCCGGTTTCTTTGTTGTATTTTAAGGGTACTCTTCAAAATGGCAAGGTCCATTTAACCTGGGCTACTGCTACGGAAAGAAACAACCAGTACTTCGTCGTTGAAAGAAGTTTAGATGCCATAACTTTTAACCATATTGGCCAGGTTGAAGGTGCCGGAAATAGTAATGCTTTACTTACATATTCTTTTGAGGATACCTATGCAACAACCTCAGCAATTTATTATCGCTTAAAGCAAGTTGATTTTGATGGTAAATTCAAATATAGCCAAATTATAGTCCTGAATAGCCATGGTGGAGCAAAAGTTGAAAAAGTATTTGCTTATCCGAACCCGACCCAAAAGGATGTAAGAATTTATGTACCTGAAAAGCTGAATTTTAAAACAACTATCCAGATTTGGGATGTTGCCGGCCAATTAATAAAAACTGAGTCGAGAAATGACGTAGCTGGCCGGCAGTATATTGATCTGGACTTACAAAGCTTTGCAGTTGGTACTTATATTGTTTCGATACAAACCGGATCAGAAAATTTCATTCTCCGGATTATCCGGCAATAATTCCATAGGAGAAAGGACTAATTTTTAGTCCATAGAAGATTAAAATCAAGCTAAATTCTAAGTAAAATAATAACTTAACTGAACCTATTTTTAAATTTTTCGGAAGCAAAAATGGAGTAGTGTGCCTTTTAGTTAATAGTTAATGTAAGGGTTAGTATTTTCAGGTTCTCTCCTGGCATAACTCAATAAGCACGCCGTTGGTTTCTTTAGGATGAACAAAGCAGATTAACTTATTGTCTGCTCCTTCCTTAGGCGTTTCATTTAGCAAGGTAAAACCGGCTTGCTTTAAGCGTTGCATTTCGGATTGTATATCGTCTACAGCAAAAGCAATGTGGTGGAGCCCTTCGCCTTTTTTTTGAAGAAACTTAGCAATAACGCTGGTTTCGTCGGTAGCCGCCAATAGCTCGATTTTGGTTTCTCCGGTTTTAAAAAAAGAAGTAATTACTTTTTCCGATGGTACTTCCTCGGTTTTGTAAGGTTGGGTGTTCAGCAGTTGCGCGTACAATTCGTTAGCCCGGGCCAAATCCTTAACCGCAATACCAATATGTTCTACTTTTTCCATTTTTACTTAATTTTAAAGCAAGTTAAAACTAAAACCGGCTAATGGTGTTTTTTTAGCGGCCAGTAAATTCTAGAATACACTTTGATGTTAAAATTTCCAATTTATTTAGATAATAACGCGACTACGCCGGTAGATCCCCGGGTGCTGGATGCGTTGTTGCCTTATTTTACGGAACACTTTGGTAATGCCGCTTCTCGGAATCATGCATTTGGCTGGGCCGCCGAAGAAGCTGTGGATTTCGCCCGGGAACAAGTAGCCGCTTTAATTAATTGTAAACCCAAAGATATTGTTTTTACCTCGGGAGCTACCGAATCGGTGAACCTGGCCCTAAAGGGCGTATTTGAAACCTACGCCTCTAAAGGGAATCATATTATAACGGCAGTAACGGAGCATAAAGCCGTGCTGGATACTTGCAAACACCTTGAAAAACTGGGCGCTCAGGTTACCTATTTACCAGTAAATTCCGAAGGGTTAATTGATTTACAAGAACTGGAAACCGCCATTACCCCGAAAACCATTTTAATAGCGGTAATGTATGCGAACAACGAAACAGGTGTTATCCAGCCGATCCGTGAAATTTCTACTATTGCCCATCAACACGGCATTTTGTTTATGACCGATGCTACCCAGGCTGTAGGTAAAATTCCGGTGGATGTAGAAGCTGATCAAATTGATTTATTGGCTTTTACCGGGCATAAAATTTACGGACCAAAAGGCGTGGGCGCTTTGTACGTGCGGCGAAAAAATCAGCTGGTTAAAATTACCGCGCAAATGGACGGGGGCGGCCACGAACGCGGCCTGCGCTCGGGCACCTTAAATGTACCGGGCATTGTGGGTCTGGGCAAAGCCTGCGAATTGTGCCTGCTGGAGATGCCCAACGACCACACCCGTTTAAAAACCCTCCGCGACCACCTGGAATCCGAACTACTACAGATTACTGATACCCAACTCAATGGCTCTAAGATGTACCGCTTACCCCACGTAACCAACCTTACATTTAAACACCTGGAAGGCGAAAGTTTAATGCTGGGCTTAAAAGATTTGGCAGTATCTTCAGGATCAGCGTGTACTTCGGCGGCCATCGAGCCCTCTTATGTGCTAAAAGCCTTGGGTTTAAGCGATGATTTTGCTTATTCTTCTTTGCGATTTGGTTTAAGCCGTTTTACAACGGCTGAAGAAATAGAATATGCCATTACGCACGTGCGCAACGTAGTAGATAAATTGCGGCAAATAGCGGCGCATTAAACCTATTTTTTAAAAATTTTAAATTCTACGGCGTTAAACCACCCGGTAAACCCTGCGGAAATTCCTGGTTAATGGCTTGTTCGATTTTGGTAATCCGGTTTTCCGGGTTAGGGTGCGTTTGGAAAAATTCGGGCGTGCTGGAAGCCCCGCCCCGCGAGGCCGCCAGAATTTCCATTACCTGCACCATGGCCCGAGGGTCGTAACCCGCTGCCGTGGTAAATCTTACCGCCAGATTATCCGACTGCAATTCATCGTCGCGGCCGTATTTTAAGGTCATTAGTTTTGCAATGGCCGCCGCCGCAATAGGACCGGCTACGCTGCGTGGGTTATCAGGGTCGTAGGTGGCAACACCGGCGGCTCCCGCTAATCCTTGAGTTAGTTTAGCTTTGGCTAATTGCTGTGCGGAGTGGCGGGCAACTACGTGGCCAATTTCGTGGCCCAAAACTCCCGCTAATTGCCCTTCAGTTTTTAGTTTGTTTAAAAGGCCAGCCGTAATAAATACCTGACCGCCCGGCAACGCAAAAGCATTTATAGTTTCTTCGTCGGCGAGTAAATGAAAATCAAACTGGTACGGGGTTTTACCGGCATCGGTTTGTTGCACAATACGCTGGCCTACTTCTTTTACCATAGATGCTTTTTGTTGATCAGGATGTAATCCGCCGTATTGCGCGGCCATTTGTGGAGCCGCTTGCAAGCCCAGGGCAATTTCCTGGTCTACGGTCATATCAATGTGTTGCACCTCGCCGGTAATGGTGTTTTCTTCCCGCTTACACCAATACGTAACCAGCGAAAAGCCCGCAATCAGCAAGGCAATAATGTATTTTAAAGCATTTCCCATAATAGTGCTGTAATCAGAATAAATTATTGGTTAAACCAACCTTGTACGCAAGAATTGTAACCACAGATTGAAAAGATTTAAGGCAGAGAGGTGGGTACTCCCGGTACAACCAATACAGACATGAGGAAGTGGCTTCTCGCCTATCTTCCTACATCAACGGCTAAAAATGCCGGATAGTTACACCGCACCTTCAGAGAATTTATGCTGCGTAATCCGGCTTATGAAAAGGGTTTTTAATTTTAAGTTGGTAGTTTACTTTCAATGATTTATATAGCTACACAACAAAAATACTTTAGATATTTTATCAATGCTTGTACCGCCCCAGTTGCTGTTGTTTTGAGTAAGAGTAAAGCCAATAAGCCGCCTTAAAATGGATTTTTTAAAAAATTTCTTTTCCAGCAACAAGATTATCTTCAAAAAAATATGGTAAATAAAAAAAGCCGTTCCAGGCGGTGCAGGAGCGGCTTCAAAATAAATTTTATTTCTAATTCAGGATGTAGCTTTCATCGGAAAAAACTGGGCGGCAAAAGTATCTATGGCTAATGCTTCGGTGAGGTACGGGGAAGCGTAATTTTTATCGGCACCGTAAATGTACAAACACGAATTATTTTTTATGGCACCTATAATGGCCTGGGTTTCTTTTACCGGCAAAGCCGGGCAGCCTAAACTGCGGCCCAACCTACCGTATTGTTTAATAAATCGCTCGCTCACGTAATCGGCTCCGTGAATAACTACGGCCCGCGAAAGCGCATTGGTATTAAAATTTTTATCGAGGCCGTTTAATTTTAATGACAAACCGTGTTTGCCCTGGTAAGTTTGGGCGGTTAAGTAAAATCCCAGGCTGCTTTTAAAAGAATTAGGCTTATTCGAAAAAAAGCGGGCATATTCATCGCCGGTGCCTTTGCCGTGCGCTACATAGGTGTAATACAATAATTTCTGATTTTTTAAATCCAGTACCCACAAGCGTTTCTGCCGGCTCGACCGGCTGAAATCCACAATAGTGACAATGGGCTTAATAGCAGTTCCGGCTTTGGCTCGCAAGTTATAATAACCCACCAGGGCTTTGCGGTAAACCGCTAAATTTAAACTGGTTTTAGCTAGCCCGGCTTTTTGGTATACCTGCCATAAATGCGTTTCGAAAGCCTGGGTTTTAACCGCCGTTGATATTGCGCCGGAGCCCGATTTAAGTTTGTTACCAGAAGAAACAGCCGCATAGCTAGTGGCCATATAGGCACCTAAAATACAAAAGAAAAAAGCCGCCCAACCTAATTTTTTATGCATACCCCTTTATAAAATGGTAAATTATGAACGACCAACAGTCTTTTTTATTTAATTTGTTCCAGTAAATAAAAGCGGGCAGTACATAAAACCGCTTTAAAACAAATTTTTATCCAGGTCCGGACCGCGCATGTTTTATAAATTTAAAATAATCATTTTTTTGATTTTCCTTTTAAGTCAGGTTATTACGATTAGTTGCCGGACAAAGAAAACCATTCCGGATTTTGATTCCCAAGCCTGGAAAAACGATGCGTTTGCCTGCCAGGATATCCGGAGTAAAATGGTGCCGAAGTTAAAAATTATCCGGCGCGATTTACGGGGATTAACGATACGGGAGTTGATGGATGTGCTGGGTAAACCAGATCTGGAAACTTTGCTGGCGGGCAATCAACGGATTTACCATTATTATTTATTTCCGGGCGATCAATGCCAGAATAAACGAAAAATGTCATCGGCTAATAAGTTAACGGTGCGCTTTAATGCCTTAGAACAAGTAAGCGAAGTGCTTTTTGAACAACCATTGCCCTAAAACAAAAAGGCCAAAACTTTGCAGTTTTGGCCCAGAAATTAGTAGCAACTGTAATTTTTAAAAATCTTTAGATTCGTGGCGGCTCCGGTCGAAATACATCATGGTAATATAACCGGTAAAGGTACCTATTATAATACCCAATAAAGAGTTAGCACCAAAAATCATTAAAGGCGAATAGTTAGAGCCAAAAAAGTCCATTAATCGCAAAGAAGACAAAAAGCTTTGGTCGATGAAGTAAGAATATACAAATAAGAATATCCCGAAAAACACGGACCCAACCAGCCCTACCAAAAAGCCAATACCTAAGCCGTTGAGGTAAAACATGCCCTTGGTTTTATGTTTCGAGAAATAAAAGATAGCCATAGCCGAAGCAATAACCACAAAAATCATGGATAAAAAGCGCACGGTATCGTTTTTATCTAAGCCTATTATTTTTAAAATTATAAAGTAAATAACCATGGCAATACCTCCGTAAATACCATAACGGAGCCCGGTTTTTTCAACTGAAGGATTAATAGCGTTCATATTCTAAATATTTTAATTTTTTTAAGTTAAATCTTTTTGCTTAACACCTGATAGCAAAATATCATTAAACCCATATACTTAAAACAAGCGCCATGCGTTGTGTTTCACCGGAAAAAATTCTTGTTTTTTATTTAAGTAAATTGTTAATCAAGGAAATAAAAATTTTAATTTAAGCTTTATAGAGGCTATACCTTAAAATTAACCTTATAAAATTTAGAGGAAGCAATTGCAATTTTTCCGCCCGATAGAGCTATTAAATAGCACCAAAATTTGCATTTAGCTGGACAAACCCGAATAAATTTTGTATTTTTGCACCCAAATTCAGAAATAATAAGCAACCAGATATATGATTAGTACTTCCAATGTAAGCTTGTCTTACGGTAAGCGGACATTATTTGAAGATGTTACCATTAAGTTTGTTCCGGGTAATTGCTACGGATTAATTGGGGCAAATGGCGCTGGGAAATCTACTTTTTTAAAAATTTTGTCGGGCGAGATTGAACCGCGCACGGGCAAGGTAGAAATACCGGCCAACCAGCGGATGGCCGTGTTACGCCAGAACCACTTTGAGTTCGATGAGTTTCCGGTAATTCAAACGGTAATTATGGGTCATAAACGTCTTTACGATATAATGCAGGAGAAAGACGCCATTTATGCCAAACCAGATTTCAGCGAAGAAGACGGTATCCGGGCTTCGGAGTTGGAAGGTGAATTTGCCGATCTGGAAGGTTGGAACGCCGAAAACGATGCCGCCACTTTGCTCAGCGGTTTAGGTATTGGCGAAGATTTGCATTATGCTTTGGTGAAGGATTTAAGTGGTAGCGAAAAAGTACGGGTTTTACTGGCTCAGGCTTTGTTTGGCAACCCTGATATATTGCTGCTCGATGAGCCTACCAACCACTTGGACTCTGAATCTATTTTGTGGTTAGAGAACTTCTTGGACCAGTTTAACAATACTGTAATTGTAGTATCCCACGACCGCCACTTTCTGGATTCGGTTTGTACGCATGTAGCCGATATTGATTTTGGTAAAATTAGCTTGTTTGCCGGTAACTACACGTTCTGGTATCAATCGAGCCAGTTAGCTTTAAAACAACGCTCCGAGGCTAACAAGAAAACCGAAGATAAACGCAAAGAACTCGAAGAATTTATTCGGCGGTTTAGCGCCAATGCTTCTAAATCCAAGCAGGCTACTAGCCGCCAGAAGTTATTAAATAAGTTAACCCTCGACGATATTAAACCATCGTCGCGGAAATACCCGCACGTGCAGTTTAAACAAGAGCGCGAAGCCGGTAACCAGCTTTTAACCGTAGAAGACCTGCAAAAATCGACGGAAGACGGTACGGTATTGTTTAAAGATGTATCCTTTACGGTAGATAAGAAAGACAAGATTGCAATTCTGGGACGCAATGATTTATCGGCATCTACGTTCTTTAAAATATTAATGGAAGAAACGCAGCCCGATAAAGGTACTTTTAAATGGGGAACTACAACCAACGTGGCCTTTTTCCCGAAAGACAATGCCGAATATTTTGATACCGATTTAAACCTGGTAGACTGGCTGCGGCAATATTCCGAAGAAAAAGACGAAAGCTTTATCCGCGGTTTCTTGGGTCGTATGTTATTCTCGGGTGAGGAATCGCTGAAAAAAGCCAATGTGTTATCCGGAGGCGAAAAAGTACGTTGCATGTTATCGCGCATGATGCTGCAAAGCGGAAACGTTTTAATACTCGACGAACCAACCAACCACCTGGACCTGGAATCGATTACAGCTTTAAACAACGGATTAAAAGATTTTGCCGGTACAGTTTTATTTGCTTCGCACGACTTACAATTTGTTGATACCATTGCCAACCGCATTATTGAATTAACGCCCAAAGGCATTATCGACAAACGCATGAGTTACGAAGAGTATCTGGCCGACGAAGCCATTAAAGATTTAAGACAAAAAATGTATGCCTAATGGCTTGTGGTTAATGCAACCATTTTGTTTAAAATGGCATCTTTACTAAATCATTGTAACATAATACAAAAACTATAAAATGAATTTCCTTTATATAAATAAAAAAGCTTTCGGTATTTTACTGGGAGCTTTCTTTTTTTACTCGGCAACCGGGGTGCAAGCGCAGGTAACGGATTCTACGAACCAAAAACCAGCGCTAAACAATGAGTTGCCCGGTGCCCCGGTGCCCATGCCTACCCAGCCGCGCCAAACCGCACCGGCTACGCAGCCGGCACCTCCGGTGCAACAACCCGCACCGCAGAAACAACCAACTCCCAGAACTACCCAGCCGCAGCAAGATGACCAGGGAGCGCCCGTGTACCAAACCGATCCTAACTTGGAACCGTTGCATCGGAAACCTGCCTCCGAATTAAACCAAGCCGGGGAAGATGGCCCGCAAACTTTTCTGGATCGCACCTTTATTGGTAGCACCGGCGGTTTAGGTTTTGGTTCTAATTCTTATTCGGGCACGTATTTTAACGTGAGCTTATCGCCGTTTATTGGGTATCGTATTTTAAACCGCTGGGCGGTAGGCCCGGGTGTTACTTACGAATACGTGGGCAGTAACGGCTACCATTTAAGTACTTACGGTGGCAAAATATTTACCCAGATAGATTTATTTAAAGGCATTTTGTTGCACGCCGAACACGAAATTTTAAGTGTAGCCGACCTGGAAATAAACCCGAGTAACCAGATTGTAGAAGTACGGCGCGGCATCAGTTCTACTTTGGCAGGTGGCGGTTACCGGCAAATGAGCGGTAATTTCGGCATGGACTTGTACATATTATTTAATTTAAATACCGGCTTGTACCAATACCGGTCTAACCCGGTAGTACGGGTAGGTTTTATTTATAACCTGCACTCCCGTAGAAAATAAAAAATTTTAAAAAATGAAAAACCACCTGCGCTAACAGGTGGTTTTTTTATGCAAAATAGTTTTTTAATTAAATCAGGCGCCTCTAATTAAACGAAGCAAAATGGCTATAACGGCAATTACCAGCAGAATATGAATTAATCCACCTACCGCATCCGGAAAGCCCAGAAAACCAATTAACCACAAAATTATTAGTACAACGGCGATAAGATACAAGGTATTTCCCATAGTTTTATTGATTTTTGATTAAGGTGATGTTGATGAATAAATTAGGCTCCTCGGATAAGCCGTAGTAGAACCGCAATAATGGCAATAACTAAAAGAATATGAATAAATCCCCCGACAGCGTCAGGGAAACCTAAAAAGCCGATTAGCCACAAAATGACTAATACCACAGCAATAATATAAAGCAAATTTCCCATAGTTTTATTTTGTTAGATTGGTTGGTTTTTATGAAAGTAGCTGGTTTATTAAACAGCTACTTTCCTTGTATAATGGTAAGTACGTACAAGCATCAGAAAAGATTTATATAGGACTATTTTCTTAATTAAAATTTATTTCAAACTCAATACAATATACAAAAATGGTATTCTTGCAAAATTTTGAACAAATATTTTCTTAATTTAAATTATATAGGAAGAATAAACCATTGATAAACTTATTTTATTGAAAATTTTTTAAAATATTATTTTTCTTATTGTAAAACTACTTTTTCACAATTTTAATAATCTGGTAAAAACCAGCATTTAAAATTTAGCGCAATAATCCGGAAAACGATTAAAGCAATGCTGCTTATATTTACAAAAAATATAGTGGTATGATAAAAAAAGTAGCCGTTATCGGATCAGGTACCATGGGCAATGGCATTGCTCATGTGTTTGCTCAACACAACTACCAAGTAAACTTAATTGATATATCGCCAGAAGCTTTACAGAAAGCTCAGCAAACCATTACGAAAAACCTGGATCGGATGTTGGCGAAACAACAAATTACCGAAGAACAAAAAAACGCGACCATTAAAAATATTACCCCCTTTACTGCATTAGCGGAAGGAGTAAGTGCCGTTGACCTGGTAGTAGAAGCGGCCACGGAGAATAAAGCAGTAAAACTGCAACTGTTCCGGGAATTAGATCAGCATTGTGCTCCCGAAGCTATTCTGGCTACGAATACTTCCTCTATTTCCATCACCGAAATAGCCGCGGTTACCAACCGGCCGGACAAAGTGATTGGCATGCACTTTATGAACCCGGTTCCCATAATGCCATTAGTAGAAATTATAAATGGCTACAATACAGCCGCCGCGGTTACCCAAACGATCTTGGAAATAGCCCGAAATTTAAAAAAAACGCCCACCGCAGTAAACGATTATCCGGGCTTTGTGGCTAACCGCATTTTAATGCCCATGATCAACGAAGCCATCTACAGCTTATACGAAGGAGTAGCTGGTGTAGCAGAAATTGATACGGTAATGAAGTTGGGCATGGCGCACCCGATGGGCCCTTTACAACTCGCCGATTTTATAGGCTTAGATGTGTGCCTGTCTATTTTAAGAGTATTGCACGAAGGTTTTGGCAACCCCAAATATGCTCCCTGCCCTTTATTAGTAAACATGGTACAAGCTGGCCACAAAGGCGTAAAATCCGGCACCGGCTTTTATGTTTACACCCCCGGCAGCAAAGATTTAGTAGTAGCCGAGCGGTTTAGGTAGTTGGTTGGAAGGTTGGAAGGTTTAAAAGTTGGAAGATTGGAAAGTTGGAAGGTTGATAATTTTTAAATTTATAAGTGCTTTAAGGGATACATCTTTTAAAGCACTTTTTCAATTATTAGCTTAATGTAAGATTTATATTATAGCTATTTAAATATAACTTTTCAACCTTCCAACCTTCTAACTTTCAACTAGATTACACCGCCACGCCGTTGTCGCGGAGGGCTTCGTTGAGGGAAGTTTTTAGATCGGTGCTTTCTTTGCGCTGACCGATGATTAAGGCGCAGGGCACCTGGTAATCGCCGGCCGGGAAGTTTTTGGTATAAGAACCCGGTATTACCACCGAACGAGGCGGTACGTAGCCGTTGTAAATAACCGGCTCGGGTTGCGTTACGTCAATAATTTTAGATGAACCGGTAATACACACGTTCGCGCCAATAACGGCCTCTTTACCAATGTGGCAACCTTCTACCAATATACAACGCGAACCAATAAAAGCGCCGTCTTCCACAATAACCGGCGAAGCCTGCACTGGTTCCAATACGCCCCCTAAACCTACTCCCCCACTTAAATGCACATTTTTAC
Organism: Adhaeribacter swui; assembly: GCF_014217805.1. NCBI lineage: Bacteria > Pseudomonadati > Bacteroidota > Cytophagia > Cytophagales > Hymenobacteraceae > Adhaeribacter > Adhaeribacter swui. The sequence goes on along the minus strand of NZ_CP055156.1, from coordinate 4,772,736 downwards.
CAACCTGCGCGCAAGAACCTACGGTAGCCCAGGTATCCACCATGGTTCCTTCGTCTACGTAAGCGCCAATGTTAATGTACGATGGCATCATAATAACGCCTTTAGCTACGTAGGCGCCATAACGCGCAATCGCGTGCGGCACCACCCGTACTCCTAATTGTTCGTAGTTTTGTTTTAAAGCCATTTTATCATGGAACTCAAAGGGACCCACTTTAATGGTTTCCATTTTTTGTATTGGAAAATACATTAAAACCGCTTTTTTTATCCACTGGTTTACCTGCCATTTGCCATCAGCAAGCGGTTCGGCCACCCGCAGTTTGCCTTTTTCGAGCTGTTCTATTACTTCCCGTATGGCATCGGTGGTAGCGTTTTCATGCAATTTTGCCCGGTCTTCCCAAGCTTGTTCAATTAGTTCTTGCAACATCATGTTAGTCGTATATAAAAGTATATTCGTAGCGTAAAAGTAGCAGAATATACCTAATGAAGAAAACCCGAATTTTAATTGCCTCGGTTCTAAAGCCCGTAAACGATACCCGCATGTTCGAAAAAATCGGATCGTCATTGGCTCATTTACCCTATACCGATGTGCATATTGCTGGTTATGCGGGAGTTCTGCCCAAAACCAACTTACCCATTACTTTTCACCCTTTTAAAGAATTTAAGCGCTTAAGTTGGGGACGGGTAAAAACGCAATGGGAAATGTGGCAACTGCTGCGCCGGATCAAACCCGACTTACTTATTGTGAGTACCCACGAATTGTTGCTTGTAGCTTTAGTATTTAAGCTTTTTTTTAAAAAAAAGATCTGGTACGATGTCCGGGAAAATTATTTTTTAAATTTAACTACCCAGCAGTTTTACGGCGGCCTAAGCAAACGCATTTTAGCTTACACCATCCGCCTGATAGAAAGATTAAGCGCGCCATTTATTTCGCAGTTTTTACTGGCCGAGCAATCGTATGCCCAAGAGCTTTCTTTTGTACAGCACCGGTTTGTTATTCTGGAAAATAAATTTATTCCTCCGGCAAATAACTTTGCAGCCAGAAAAACTTACCCCGTAAAAATTAATAATAACCCGATAAAGTTGTTGTACTCCGGCACCATTTCGGAAATGCACGGCATTTTTGAGGCCATCGAGCTTTGCCGCCAACTGCACCAGGAGCATGCCAGCGTAACTTTAACCATTATGGGGTACTGTGCTATTCCCGAAACACTAGTCCAAATACGCGATCAAATAAAATCAAAACCCTACATAACCTTAATCGGTGGCGACAAATTAGTACCGCACTCGCAGATTGTAAACGAAATTAGTACCAGTCAGGTCGGACTGTTGCCTTACCAGCCGCATCCGAGCACTTTTAGGTGCATCCCCACGAAATTGTTTGAATACCTGGCCAATGGATTACCCGTACTGGTGCAAGAAAATCCGTATTGGGTGGAACGGGTTAATTCCAATCAGGCCGGTATTATGTTACATTTTAAAAATTTTAACGCTGCCGAAATTTTAAAAAAATTAAAAAGCCAGGAGTTCTACCCAGCCGGTCCACCCGAAGAAGCTTTCTGGAAAACCGAAGAAATTAAGCTAATCAGCTTATTTCGGCAAGAATTTAAACATCTTTAATCTATTAAACCCGTATACTACAAACTATTTTTAGACTAATCTAAATTTTTATTTTTAAATTATTATATTTGCTAAGGCTACCATAATGCTATGAGAAACTCGAAAATTGCCGGTGTGGGCCACTACGTACCCGAGAAAGTAGTTACCAACTTTGATTTGGAAAAGCTGATGGATACCTCCAACGAATGGATCCTGGAGCGAACCGGAATTGAAGAAAGGCGTTATTTTGAACCCGGCAAAGATACTACCGCCAACATGGGCGCTAAAGCCAGTTTAAAAGCTTTAGCCATGGCGGGTTTGCAAGCCTCGGATGTAGATTTAATTGTATTTGCCACCCTTAGTCCGGATTACGTGTTTCCGGGTTCGGGGGTGTTGCTGCAACGCGAGTTAAACATAAAAGAAATTCCGGCTTTAGATGTACGTAACCAATGTTCGGGGTTTATTTACGCCTTATCGGTAGCCGATCAGTTTATTAAAACGGGCATGTACAACAACGTACTGGTGGTTGGTTCCGAAATCCATTCATCGGGTTTAGATATGAGTAACCGGGGGCGGGCGGTTTCGGTAATTTTTGGCGATGGTGCCGGGGCCGTGGTCCTTACTCCAGCCGAAAGCCCGGAGACCGGTATTTTGTCGACGCATTTACACGCCGATGGCGAACTGGCCGAAGAGCTGGCTTGCCTTACTCCTACCAGCAACCAGCCCGAACGCCTGACGCACGCCATGATTGATGATGGGTCTATTTACCCCGTTATGAACGGTCAAACCGTATTTAAAAATGCCGTTGTCCGTTTTCCGGAGGTGATTATGGAAGCATTAGCCCGGAATAATTATAAACCCGAAGATCTGGACATGCTTATTCCGCACCAGGCCAACTTACGGATTACCACATTTATTCAGCAAAAGATAGGCTTACCCGCCGAAAAAGTTTTCAGTAACATTCAGCGCTACGGCAACACTACGGCCGCCTCGGTGCCTATTGCTTTAAGCGAAGCCGTGGAACAAGGCAAGATAAAAGCGGATGATCTGGTATGTTTAGCCGCCTTTGGTAGCGGTTTCACCTGGGCATCGGCCTTAATCCGGTGGAGTTAGGTTTAGTTGATGGTAGATGGTCGATAGTCTACAGACCATTGTCATTAGTTCGTAGTCAAATTTAAAATTATGGTAGGGAAAAAGAAGTTTAGGGCTACACACTTTTCATAATCCTAAACTTTATAACTTTTCAACTTTTCAACTCTCTAACTTTCCAACCAAAACAGTGCTTAGTTACACCGAAGAAAATTATATCAAAACTATTTACAAGCTATCGCAAAATGGGACGAAAGAAGTAAATACCAACGCTATTGCCGAAACCCTTCAGACCAAAGCGGCATCGGTGAGTGATATGCTCCGGAAATTAAGCAGTAAAAATATTATCTCTTATGTTAAATACCGGGGTGTTTCGTTGTCGCCGGAAGGCAAGCAAATGGCCTTGCAGATTATCCGCAAGCACCGGCTTTGGGAAGTTTTTTTAGTGGAGAAATTACGTTTTAACTGGGACGAAGTACACGAAGTAGCCGAAGAGTTGGAACACATTAGTTCGCCGTTATTAGTGCAACGCCTGGATGAATTTCTGGGCTATCCGCAAACCGATCCGCACGGCGACCCTATCCCTTCGGCTGATGGCATCATGCCCAATCCTGAAAAAGTACTGGCCGCCGACTTAGCGGTAAATGCCTCCGGCGTAGTGAGTGGGGTAAATGACACGCAGCCTTTGTTTCTGCAGCATTTAGATAAAATTGGCTTACGTCTGGGCATGAAAATCACCGTACTGGAGCAGATCGCTTACGACAAATCCCTGGAAATAAAATTAGAGAATAACAAAACGCTGATTATTTCGCACGAAGTAGCCCGCAATTTACTTGTTTCGGTTTAAAATTTTAAAAAAATCAAGTTCGGCGTATGATAAAACAAGACTCCATGCCTATGGGTAAATCTTTAGAAGAAGTAAATGCCTCCGTAGACACTACCCAGCAAACGGGTTTCTGGCGCAAGTTACTTTCTTTTATGGGTCCCGCTTATCTGGTAAGCGTCGGGTACATGGACCCCGGCAACTGGGCCACCGACCTGGCCGGAGGTAGTCAGTTTGGCTATAAACTGCTGTGGGTTTTGTTAATGTCCAACTTAATGGCTTTGTTGCTGCAAAGCTTAAGCGCCCGCCTGGGAGTAGTGCGCGGCAAAGATTTGGCCCAGGCCTCCCGCGAAACCTATCCCCGGGCGATAAACGTGCCTTTGTACATTTTAGCCGAAATTGCCATTGCGGCCTGCGATTTAGCCGAAGTATTGGGGATGGCGATTGGTTTGCAATTATTGTTTGACATACCGCTGATCTGGGGCGTAAGCATTACGGTACTCGATACCTTTTTGCTGTTATTTTTGATAAACCAGGGCATGCGTAAAATGGAAGCCTTTATTCTGGTATTAGTAAGCATTATCGGGGGGGCTTTTGTGCTCGAAATGTTTTTTGCGAAACCAGGTTTAAACGAAGTTGCTTCGGGCCTGGTACCTTCTATCCCCAATAACGAAGCCTTGTACATTGCCATCGGGATAATTGGGGCAACGGTAATGCCGCATAACTTATACTTGCATTCATCGCTGGTGCAAACCCGTAAATTTGAGCGTAGCGTAGCAGGCATCCGGCGGGCCATTAAGTTTAATTTTATCGATTCGGCGGTAGCTTTAAACCTGGCTTTTTTTGTAAACGCGGCCATTTTAATTTTAGCGGCGGCTACGTTTTATAAAAATGGCATGCACCACGTGGCCGAAATTAAAGATGCGCATAAGTTTTTAGCGCCCTTACTCGGTAGTAAATGGGCGCCCATTTTGTTTGCCGTAGCTTTAATTGCGGCAGGCCAAAGTTCTACCCTTACCGGCACCCTGGCCGGGCAAATTGTAATGGAAGGTTATTTAAATTTCCGGATACAACCCTGGCTCCGGCGCATGATTACCCGTTTACTGGCGGTAGGCCCGGCCTTGTTCGTGATTATTTACTTCGGCGAAGAATATACCGGTAAGTTATTGGTATTTAGTCAGGTAGTACTTAGTATGCAACTAGGTTTTGCCATTATTCCTTTAATTCATTTTGTGAGTAGTAAAACCCGGATGGGCGATTTTGTCATTGGCAAATGGCTTAAAGTATCCGCGTGGTTGGTGGCCAGTACCATTGTTATCCTCAATATAAAACTGGTTTACGAAGAATTATCCGGTTGGCTGGCTTCCTCCTCCTACCCTACGGTAATCTGGTTAACCGCGGTTCCGGTAGCGGTAGCTTGTTTGTTTTTACTTTTGTATATCACCTTTCAACCGTTGGTGGTAAAAGCCCTGCAGCACCATCCGGTAGGTTCCCATTTTCAGCCGGTAGAATACCAACCGCTGGCAAAACCCATTTACACGCGGGTGGCCATTGCCCTGGATTTTAGCGAAGTAGATAAACACGTTATCAATAATGCCTTGGCCATTGGTAACCAGGCCGCCGAGTACGTAATTATTCATATCGTGGAAACGGCCGGCGCTTTGGTGATGGGGCCCGACATTAAAGATTACGAAACCAGCTCAGATCAGCTAAACCTGGACCGGTACGCCAAAGATTTACGGGGAAAAGGATATAAAGTCACTGTGAAATTAGGCTATGGTAATCCTAAAAAGTGCATCCCTAAAATCGTAAAAGAATTTAATGCCGAGCTTTTGGTAATGGGTTCGCATGGCCACCAGCTCATGAAAGATTTAATTCTGGGTACTACCATCGATTCGGTACGGCATTCCGTTAAAATTCCGGTTCTGATTGTTTAGGGTTTTGTTCCGAGGGCTTCCGAAAATCAAATTTTTTAAAAATTTATCTTTTAACCAGCTTTTTAAAGCCGGAACGAATACCGTTTAGTCCGATGTTCTGTTAAAAATTAATATCTTATTTTTGCTGTAAAGCTTAAAATTTGAAATCATTGTTACGGATGCGCCTTTTTCGTTTTGCTGTTATTTTGTTTTTAGCGCTTATGTGCGCCGGCGGCCAATCTATGGCGGCAAATACCACTGCTTATAATCCACCCGTAAAAGCCAAGAAAGGTGCCATTAAGTGGTTGACTTTTGAACAGGCTATTGCCCAATCTAAAAAAGAACCTCGCAAAATTTTTATCGATGTGTACACCGATTGGTGCGGTTGGTGCCGGAAAATGGAGAAAGGTACTTTTACCGACCCGGCTTTGGCCGAGTACGTGAACAAAAATTTTTATGCCGTACGTTTAAATGCCGAAGGCAAAGAGCCCATTACCTACGAGGGAAAAACGTTTACCTATAATGCGCAGAAAAGAGCCCACGAGTTAGCATTTGTTTTACTGCAAGGCCAGCTTAGCTTCCCCACTACAGTGTACCTCGACGAAAATTTAAAAATGCTGGCTCCCGTACCCGGCTACCTCGACGTACCCGCTTTCCGGGAAATAATTACCTTTTTCGGCGACAACCATTATAAAAAATTAACTTTCCCGCAGTATACGGCTAGCTTAAAACCTGCTAAAAAAGCAAAATAAAACTTTTTCTCTCTCTTGGTTCATTCATCCTTACTTCATTCTACCGATACCATTGTGGCTTTAGCTACTGCCGCGGGTAAAGGTGCTATTTCGGTCATCCGGTTATCTGGTCCGCGGGCCATCCACATTTGCCAATCGGTTTTTCATGGTAAAAACTTATTAGAGCAAGCATCGCATACCATTCATTTTGGTACCATCCGCGACGGCTCGCGGGTAGTAGACGAGGTATTGGTTTCGTTGTTTGTGGCGCCCCACTCCTACACCAAAGAAAACGTGGTGGAGATTTCCTGCCATGGTTCCGATTTTATTGTTCAGGAGATTATTAAATTATTACTTCAAAAAGGTGCCCGGTTAGCTTCAGCCGGCGAATTTACCAAGCGGGCTTTCTTAAACGGCAAGTTTGACCTGGCTCAAGCCGAAGCCGTGGCCGACTTGATTGCCGCGGATTCATCTAAAGCGCACGAAGTAGCCATGAACCAGATGCGGGGCGGTTTTTCAGCGGAAATTAAAGCCTTACGTACGCAACTCATTCATTTTGCTTCGCTGATTGAACTGGAACTGGATTTTGGCGAAGAAGATGTGGAGTTTGCCGATCGTTTGGCCCTCGAAAATTTGATACTGGAATTGCAAAGACTCATCCGTAATTTATTGCAGTCGTTTGCTTTGGGTAACGTGATTAAAAATGGGGTACCAACCGTTATTGCGGGCAAACCCAACGCCGGAAAATCTACTTTACTCAACGTTTTACTAAACGAAGAAAAAGCCATTGTGTCGGATATTCCGGGTACTACCCGCGATTTTATTGAAGACGAAATTTCCATTGAAGGCATTTTATTCCGGTTTATTGACACCGCCGGTTTACGCGAAACTCAGGATAAGGTAGAAGCCATTGGGGTGGAACGCTCGCGCCAAAAAATAGAAGAAGCCGCCCTGATTCTGTATTTATTCGACGTAAACGAATTGAGCCCGGAGGCATTAGCCCTGGAAATTCAAAGCTTAAAAGCCGGCTATAAACCCGTGCTGGCCGTAGCCAACAAAGTAGACTTAGCCGCCACTATCGATAGAACGGCTTATGAGGCCGTAGCGCCGGTGTTGTTTATTGCCGCAACAGATAAAACCGGAATAAACGAGCTAAAACAAGAATTATTAAAAACGGTAAACCAAGGTAACCTGAATACCGGTTCCGGCACCATTGTAACCAACCTGCGCCATTATGCCAGCTTAGAGCAAACCTACCAGGCCCTCGACTCAGTCTTAGTGGGCCTCTCGTCCGGCATTACCGGCGATTTTTTAGCCGCCGATATCCGCCGCGCTTTGTACGCTCTGGGCGAAATAACCGGCGACATCACGACGGATGATTTGCTGGATAATATTTTTAGCAAGTTTTGCATTGGCAAGTAACCCCGATAAATAAACGAATACCAAACTAGTAATAATTAGCCTTTAGCATATTGTTAAAGGCTTTTTTGTGCATTTTTAATAATATATATTTATTGTCACTATTGGTTTATTTTGTTGTTTATGTACCTAGGTTGTACCTTAATCCATTGGCATTCTATGAGATACTTATTATTAGGTAACAGTGGTATCTTCATTGTAATTAGTACTTTCTACTACTTTAATTAAAATTCCTACGCCACCGAAAATGACCACTCCCGGTACCGCGACTCGGCTTGTTCCATAATCTCCGCTAAGATTTCCTGAAGTTCCTCGGTGATACCTTTGCGGCGCAGGATACTTTTTACAGAAAGCATAATTTGCGCTTTGGTATCGGTTTTTTTGTACCAATCGGGTTGTTGAGCGTTTTTCCGGATAACTTTAGTAACATCCTTAACCACTTCTTTTATCAACTCAAAATCTTGAACGGCGTTTGGGTGTTTGGCCAGGATTTCGTAAAATGCTTCTTCGTCTTCTGTAAGGCCAAGTTGCTTCCGGCGAAGGTCTTCTTCCTGCATGTCGCGGGCTACATCGCGTACTTTTTGCAGGGCAATTAAGCTATCGAAGAAGTGGTCGTGGTAATCCCGGATAATCTTTTCTAGTTCTTCTTTTAGTTTGCGGTACTTTACCAGGTTCTTGCTGGAGCGCACTTTAATTTCATCGTTCAGGATTTGGCGCAAGAGCTCGAGTTTAAGCTCATTACCGCTTTTCTGTTCTTTGGCGGTGGCCAGGAAATCGTCGTTGATGATGGAAATATCGAAGCGGTCGATACCGGCCATCTGGAACACATCTACCACCTCTTCGCTTTCGATGCTGCGGTGGATCAGGTCTTTTATCTGGCTTTCTTTTTTCTTGATGTTGTTTTGCGGGTATTTTACTTTGCGTACCGCTGCTCCTACGTGCTGAAAAAACAAAATATCCACGGCAATGTCGCTAACGGCTTGATGGTTTTTGATAATGGGTACTAAGGCGCTTAGCTTCTTTTCATTTTGCATGAACGCTTTGGAGTCTTCCTCATCGGCCACAATAATGTTTACCGCCCGCGTTACCAGCTTAAACTTATCGCCTTCCTTTAAATAAGGCCAGCTGTAATAACTCCACCCAAACTGTTCCAGTAATGATGCACCATTTAGAACCACATAGGCCGGGGTTGCCGATTGTCCCCCTTCGGAGGGGGTTGGAGGAGGATTTTTCCTTTCAGTACCTGTGTTCGCAAATTCCGAAGAAGAAGTATAATTCGCCAGCGATTCTGCTGCCGATGACAGGGTAGTTAGTTCTTCGGGGGTGATTGTCCTCCCCCTACCCCCTCCGAAGGGGGACATTTCGAGTGATTTGTAAAAATATCAGGGCAAATGGACTTTTAAGGCCTGGATAACTTCTTTAGTTAGCTCAAATGCTTCTTCTACGTCGATGGTTACGGCACTCTGACCACCGGAGCCGGTGTATTTTTTGGTGGCATCGCGGAGTTTGTCGCCGATGCCGATGTAGTCTACAATCAGGCCGCTAGGTTTGTCGCGGAAAACGGTGGCGACGCGGTTTACGGCCTGGATGAGGTTGTGGCCGCTCATGACTTTATCGACGTACAGCGTGTGAAGGGCCGGATTATCGAAGCCGGTGAGCCACATATCCCGCACAATTACTATTTGCAGTTCATCATCGGGGTTTTTGAAGCGGGTTTTTACTTCTTCCATGGCCTCCTTGGTGCGCACGTGCGGGTTCCACTCCTTCGGGTCTTTGGCAATGTTGGTGGTCATAATCACGGCAACTTCGGGGCAATTGGGCAGGGCCGTAAGTGCATCGTACATTTTCACGCAGTTGCGGCGGCTCATGCACACTACCATGGCTTTACCGGGCAGGTTAGCGGTGCGGTTCAGGTAGTGGCTGAGGATATCGCGGGCAATGGCTTCTACGCGTTCTTTGGCCCCGGCGGCATCTTCCATGGCCGCCCACATAATTTGGTTTTTATCGCTTTCTTCCAGGCCGGTAGTAATTTCTTCGGCTTCTTCTTCTATCTGCTCGTTGCCCAGGTGCAGTTTGGCCAGGCGGGGCTCGTAGTAAATCGGCACCACGGCTTTATCGGCGGTGGCTTGTTTAATATCATAGGTATGAATAATTTCCCCGAAAACGGCTACCGTATCGGCGTCTTTGCTATCGACGGGGGTGCCGGTGAAACCAATAAAGGAGGCGTTGGGCAAAGCTTTGCGTAGGTTGTTGGCAAAGCCGGTTATCAGGCCGTACTGGGTGCGGTGGCACTCATCGGCAATCACAATAATATTTTCGCGCTGACTCAGGATAGGGTGTTCGGCTTCCCGTAGCCCATCAGTGGTATCTTTTAACCGGAATTTCTCGATGGTACTGAACACCACGCCGCCACCTTCGCCGCCCAGGAGCTGGCGTAACTCGTCGGTGGTTTGGGCCAGGGCTACATCCCCGACCAAGTCTTTGGCGGCCACAAAATCATCGTAGAGCTGCTTGTTTAAATCAAAGCGGTCTACCTGCACCACAATGGTGGGGTTTTTTAGCTCGGGTAGCTGGCGCAGAATACCGGCATAAATGGCCATGGTAATGCTTTTGCCCGAACGGGTGGTATGCCAGATAACACCAATGCGGCCATCGCCGAGCGGACGAATGGATTTTTTGGTTTCGGCGAGCGCGTATTGGATGCCGAAAAACTGGTGGTATTTGGCGCCCTTTTTTATAAGCCGGCCGTTATCCAGCTCGTGGAAAATATAAAACCGGATGTAGGCCAGCAGGCGCTCCGGCACCAGTAAACCTTTTATGAGGGTTTCGAGGGCAAAATCGTCTGTAACAACTTCGCCCCCGTCGGTGCTTTTCCAGGCAGCAAACCACTCCAGGCCGCTGCTGAACATGCCGTGCAGGGTGGTAAAGCCATCGCTGATAATACACAGGGCATTGGTTTCGAATACCCGCGGAATATCCTGGATGTAATGCTGCACCTGGTTAAAAGCGGCTTCTACGGTGGTATCCTGGTCGAAAGGGTTTTTAAACTCGAACAGCACCAGGGGCAAACCGTTGATGAAAATAATTAAATCGGGACGGCGGTTATTTTTGCCTTGTACGGTAAACTGGTTTACGACCAGGAAGCTGTTTTGCGCGACGTCTTCGTAGTTGAGGGCGTAGAAATGCTCGAACTGCGGTTGGCCTTGCTCGTTTTCTAATTAATTTTTTAAAAAGACCTTCTTTTTTGATCAAAGAAGGTCTTTTCAAATTTCTTATTACATTTTTTTTATTAATCTCTTATCATGACTAATCGTGTTTATGTCATCATTGATTTCTGAAGGTTTAATCCAATGCCAATTAATTTCTCTAAACATTGCAACGAATTCAGGGTTATCAGAAATTATCATTGAAATTATTTCATCTGATTTAGAATCACTACTATAAATTAAATCAAAAATATTTACGACCAATTTAACAGGTGCTAAATCAGATTTCCTTGCATTTTCTACCAAATCAAGAAAATTAGAATTTTCAATTACTGAAGGGTTTCCAAAAATGCTAATCCATAAATTAACCAATATTAATAATGCCTCATGATATCCGTTATTTGAAAAAGAAGATGCAGTATTTGAATATAGTATCTTGTCTTCTAAAATATAATCATTTGAGAACAAGTTTGTTTCAGGAATTTTAGGCAAAAATCCAACCCTTAAAGCTTCAAACCATAATGCCCTAGGTTCTAATTCAAAACCATCACATAGAATATTTAACAACGGGGTGATTAATTTAATATTTGATTGGAAAAGCTTCCAAGTATCATCCATATTTGAATCACGGATAATTGCAATTTCTCTATCAAATAGTCTTGACGAGTTACCTAGTCCTAATAAGTTGTCTTTTTTTAAACCAGAATTTAAAATCTCATTATGTAAAATCTTTCTAAAATAACTTGAATCAGAAGGATGTACCCTATTTGTTTTCTTTTTACCTTCACTATTTTCGCCTTTCATGTGATCAAAGGCAGATTGCAAAGTCTTATCTATTTTTGAAAATAAGTTTGGTCTTAATTTGTTTTTATTTGTCCGAGATAATAGCCTCTGATCCGTTATAAATTTTAATTTTGTTTTACCATCTAAATTTTTATTCTGGTTTGAAATAATCAAAGAATTGTAGGTAAAATCCTCAAAAGGCCCATATGCTGCACCTGTTCGCAAGGGTGATAAGAATTGGTTAAAAGCGTTTTTGTAACCAAATTCTTTATTAAAATAAAAAAATATTGAATGCAAGGTGGCAGCAATAAAGTTTGAATAAGGAGAGGTTATGGAATAATAAGATTGAACTTTGCTGAGTAAATTCATTTGAGACTTAACAATATTGGAAAATCCACCTTTGTGTTCATTGTGATTTAGGAAAAATAACTTTAAATACTCGTTAGAATCATTTTTAATATAAGAAACTATTTTTTCTGTAATTATGTCATTTTCCAATCCCGTAGAAATGAAAAATAGAATTAATCGTAATATTTGCTCATTATTCTTTTCATTTTCCCATAATTCAAGAAATACTTGGCTAATAATCTCAGCATTTGATTTTTCCTTGGCTACATAACTTCTTATTATTGAAATTAGGGGCCTTAGTTCATTAGGTCGGGAGGCTTTTGTACTACATAAAATAATATTAGAAAGAATTTCCTCTTTACGATCTTCAGCGGATAATACTCCATCAAGTAATAACCCTCCTAACAATATTGGACTTTTTACATATCTCTTTTTGTCTCTTTCTACTAATATTTTATCTATTAGAAATTCTTGGCTTTCGTTTGATTTTAAACCTGCAATTAATAATCTAATTACTTCATACCATCTAGGATCTCGTGCGTATGCTTCTAAAGTTTTCCAAATATTAACTAATCCTTCCTTTTCACTGCTCGTAATAATGTAAGTTGAAGTAAGATATTCTTGGAATGTTAAATGGACAAAACTGTATTTCTGATCCCCAACCTCAATTAATAATCCTGCTCGCTTTTTAATGAAATCAATAAAATTATTCGCAAGGTCTTGAGGATCATCTTCCGATTCACTAGGTTTTTCTACTTCGCTTATATGTTCTGTTAAAAATTTTAGAAGTTCATTATATGGGACTATTGATCTTTGGGTTCTACCCGTACCTGTACTTTGGTTATGCATCCAATTTGCAATAACTTCCATTCGTAGTCGGTTTCGCCTCTCAATTTTTCCTTTATTTTTAATTTCAGAATCTTTAAATTTCCAAGTTTGCCAAGTATTTAATAAAGTTTCGGTACATTTTTGATACAATACTACTCTTTCATCAGGTAAAACTGCATCTATTCTATGGACTAAAGTCACTATAGTTAATAGTAAAGGGTTTTCAGCTAATTCTTTTATAGCTGTATGATTTTCATCCCTTACAATTCGAATCAAGTCATTGATATTTGCATTTCGTTCTTTATCACTTTCAATTCGTACGGAATACCAATCTTTTACGAATTGTTCAATCTCAGGAAGTTGTAGTTTAGATACTTTTGTATGATTAAATTCTTTATCATCAAAACGGAAAGGATTATCATAACCAACAACTCTTGAAGTTACAATAACAGTATTACCCGGAAATGTAGTAATTAATGACCTAATTCTATCTCTAACAATATGTTTAAAGTTTGAATCTGGTAATTCATCTAAACCATCAAAAAGTAAAATAGCTTGACCACTTTCTAAATAATACTCAAAAAAATCAGAATCAGCACCCCTAAGATTAAAATCAGCCTGTACTGTTTCAAGAATATAATCGATTAAGGATAAATTAAGTTTAGACTTAAGTTCATCTGCATAGCTTCGTAATACAACAAAGATTGGTAACCTTACATCTTGTTTAGTATTATATCTCTTTTGAACGGGTTTAGAAATGCCACACAATGATAGGAACCTTAATAATGTAGATTTTCCAGAGCCTGGATCTCCAAGAATTACTGATTTAGCTCCTGGATTTAGCAAATAAACAGGATCCATAAAAATATTATTACCACTGTGATCATCCGCAGCTTCAGGTATTAATTTAACAGGGATATAAATATTCTCCATTGGAATACCTTTTGTTGCTTCCTGTTTATAAATTGACATTCCTACAAATTCAATGTTTTTATATAATGAGAGTAGATTATCATTATATCTAGCCCTTGTTTCATTAATAGTATTTTTTAACTTGAATCCTTCATTTATTAATTCAGGATAATAAAACAAGCAAATAGATGGTGTTTCAAGAAATAAAGCTAGTAATTGCTGATGTCCCCAATGTTCAATTTCAAAGTTAATATTCAACTCAGTTCTTAAATTTTCAAACCAAGTAACGTCTCCAAAATCTTTTCTTGTACTTGATTCTGTTAAATTTTCAGGTGTAACTAAAATCCATTTTTTTATTTTACTTTCTTTATGTTTTTCTGCAGCCTTCCTTAGACTATTGGCTATTTCCTTACGGTGGGAAGCACTTAACGGAGAAGGGAAATATTTATATTGATAACCTGTATGACCTTCTTTTCTAAAACCGTCTCCTTCGAAACTATCTAATCCCATGTAATCTCCAGCTGCATCACTAAATATTGTAAATTTTTTATTACTTCTTCTACTATCATGAAAAAGTAATAAATCAACAATACGAGCAAACTCTTTTCCTCCTGCAGTTCCCTTAGGAAGAATAGAAGCTAAGGTTTTTACCTCTGGGAGACGTTTGGATATAGACATATAATTTTAGATTTATATTAGGAAAATAATTAAAAACTATGCTGCAGCATTAAAAATAACATTTGATTGAACCCTCAAAGGAACGCCATTGGTTTCTTTGGCTTCGGAACCCACGTAACGGCCCGGCGAAAGCACAAAATTATTGGCTTCTATTTCCGGGAGGGTAGCGGCTTTGCAGAATCCATCAATATCGGTATAGTTGCCGTTCAGGTTACGCCACTGGTGGTAGGTATCGGCTATACTTTGGCAATATCTTCGTCGTGGAATACGCGCAGGCGGCGGCTGGCCAACTGGCCCAGTTTGCGGGCATCAATAAACAAAACTTCCTGCTGGCGCTGGCGGTGTTCGCCGTCGCGGCCGTCGCGGTTTTTACTTAAGATAAACAAGCAGGCGGGTATGCCGGTGGTCAGGAATAATTTATCGGGCATTTGTACAATGCAATCTACCATTTGGTGGCGGAGCATGTATTCGCGCACGTTTTTTTCGCCAGCCCTCCCGGAGGTCATGGCACCGTTGGCCATTACCACCCCACCCGTGCCGCGCGAACTTAAATGGTGCCAGATGGTCAGGAACCACATGTAGTTGGCGTTGCCGGGGGTGGTAAACAGGTCTTTGGCCCCAAACAAGCGCGGGTCGTTTTCGGGCAACAGTTCAGGATGCCAGTTCGAAATATTAAACGGCGGGTTCATGAGGGCGTAATCGGCCTTCAGGTCGGGGAACCTATCGTTCAGGAGCGAGTCGCCGAGCTTTACCTCAAAGGAGAGGTTGCGCAAAAGCAAGTTCATATTGCAGAGGCGCAGGGTGCCTTCGTAGCGTTCCTGGCCGTAAATAGAAATATCGTTTTTGTTGCCGCCGTGGGCCAGCCCAAATTTTAAGCTTTGCACAAACATGCCGCCGCTACCGCAGGCCAAATCCAGGATGCGGCCGCGCAGGGGTTCTATCATTTCTACGAGCAGGCGCACCACCGAGCCCGGCGTAAAAAACTGCCCGGCACTGGAGCCTTCGGCCATGGCGAATTTGCCAATGTAATATTCGTACACCCGGCCGTAAATATCGCTTTCGGGATTATTTACCTCCGAGAACTTTTCCTGTGAAAATAAATTAATCAGGCCCGCCACCTGGGTAGGCGATAACTGGCTTTTTACAAAAATGGGTTCCAGCACGCCGGTGTAATCGGGGTTACGAACACTCAGAATGTCGTTTATGGCTACAAAGGCTTTATCAACCTTTACTTTTATATCGTCTTGTTCGGCGTTTACGCGCAGGTAGGTCCAGGTAGCTTCCCGGGGCAAGCGGTACACGTTTTTAACCTGGTATTCCAGTTCATCGTCCAGCACGTAGCTTTGCTCTCTGGCGTCTATGTTATAATAATCGCTTTCGGGGTCCTGGAAAGATAATTGGATTTCCTGCTTCCGGATTTCGTAGCGCTCCGACAAATGCTTCAGGAACAGCAACGAAAGCACGTAATCTTTATACTGGTTTTCAGCTACAGCACCGCGCAATTCGTTAGCGGCATTCCATAACTCGTTTTCAAAATCTATATCGGCTTTGGGTTTGGTAGTAGTAGCGGTATTCTTTTTGGCCATTCGGTTCTTGGGTGTTTTTTAAGCGGTGCTTTGGGTAAGGAGTACTTCGGCACGTTAAGTATAAGCAGAAGTTAGCAAATAGTAACCTCTGGTAGTAAATAGTAGATTAACTTTTCTGAAATATAAGAAAAGAATAATATAACAAGATACCACCCGAATGAATTTTGTTACCAGTATTGGGAAATTTTTAAATTTTTAAAATTCAGGATACGATACTTGTTTTACGTGAGTTCGAGATAGGCCATTTAGCCTTTTGTACGTCATCCTGCAGAATCTAATGGAAAGAAAAACCTGACACTTACCTAAATACAAGTCACGGAAGTAAATCCGCGCGATAGTAAAAATGTTAAATGAGTACTTATCACGAACTTCTGTTATTTAGCCTTCGTCTATGTAGCTGCCGCTAACAACACACCCTACGAAATTGGTCGTTTTAGTAGGCTATGGATAAATATATTTTCGGGCCAAGCATTTTCTCTAATTAGCATTGATATATCTAAGAAGAAGCACAATGGAAAGAGAAATCCGCAATACTAGAGTTATAATCAGAAAATATAAAACCAAAGGCTACCATTACTGGCCGCCTTTACCTTGCTTAAAACTTCATCCGCTGAATGCGAATGGCGTTGAGAATAGCTAGAAAGGCAACTCCTACATCGGCAAAAACTGCTTCCCACATGGATGCCACTCCAAAGGCACCTAACCCCAATACAATAGCTTTTACGCCAAAAGCTAAACCGATATTTTGCCAAACAATTTGATTGGTTTTCTTCCCTAGGTTAATAGCCGTCGCAATTTTAGATGGTTGATCGTTTTGGATCACGACATCGGCTGTTTCAATAGCTGCATCCGATCCTAAACCACCCATCGCCAATCCTACATCGGCTAAGGCAATAACCGGAGCATCGTTGATACCATCACCCACAAACGCTACAGTTTTACCCTGTTTCTTTAAAGCTTCTACTTGGTTTACTTTATCTTCCGGCAACAAGCCGCCAAAAGCCTGATCTATTTGCAAGAAAGCTGCCACTTTTTGCACGATGCTATCCTTATCACCCGATAGCATTACAATCGTTTTAATGCCTAACTGGTGCAGCTTCGCTATTGCTGCTTGGGCATCAGCTTTAATTTTATCGGCAATGGTAATGTAACCGGCGTATTGATTATTAATAGCTACCAAAACAATGCTTTCTAAAATAGAATCAATTTTAACAGGATAAGCAACTTTAAATTTTTTTAAAAGTTTACCATTTCCGACTAACAGCATTTTGTCATCTACCGTGCCTTTTAAACCATGTCCGGATATTTCTTCCACGTGGGTTACCTGCCTCTGCTGGTAGCTTTCGCCCGCATATGCGACTACGGCTAAGGCCATAGGGTGCGTCGATTTGCTTTCCAGGGCGGCGGTTAAGGATAAAAACTCTGCTTTATCTAAACCATTTACTTGCACTTCCTGCACCTGAAAAACACCTTCGGTTAAGGTGCCCGTTTTATCCATTACCACGGTATCTACCTTGGTCATTAAGTCCAGGTAATTAGATCCTTTAAAAAGAATTCCGTTTTTAGAAGCGGCCCCAATACCACCAAAGTACCCCAAAGGAATAGAAATTACCAGTGCGCAGGGGCACGAAATCACCAAGAAAATTAAAGCCCGGTAAAGCCAATCATTAAACACGTATTCCGCGACAAAAAAGTAAGGTAACAGCGTGAGGGCAATAGCTAAAAACACGACTACCGGCGTGTAAATACTTGCGAAACGAGTAATAAATTGCTGCGTTTTTGCTTTGCGGCTACTCGCTTGTTCTACTAATTGCAAGATCTTAGAAAGGGCACTGTTTTCGTAAGTGGAAGTTACTTCCAACTGAATTACCTGGTCCAGATTAATCATGCCCGCTAATACTTTTTCCCCCTTGGTTTTAGTATCCGGTTTAGATTCCCCGGTCAGGGCGGCGGTATTAAAAGAAGACCGTTCGGTGAGCAGTATTCCATCTAAAGCTACTTTCTCGCCAGGTTTAACCTGAATGGTATCTCCTACTGTAACCTGTTGCGGATTAACGGGGCTTATATGCCCTGGTTGTACCAGGTTCACGATTTCCGGCCGGTTATCAATTAAAGCCTTAATTGATTTGCGGGATCGCGCCACGGCTGCTTCCTGGAAGTGCTCGCCAATTACGTAAAATAACATTACTGCTACGCCTTCCGCATATTCGCCAATGTAAAAAGCGCCAAGCGTAGCCATACCCATCAGCAGAAATTCATTAAAAATACTGCCTTTTGCCATGTTTTTAGCTGCGTGCAGTAATACTTTACCCCCTACAAGGATATAGGCAAAGCTATAGAAAGCTAACCGGGTATAATCCGTAAACCAGCTCCCTTTAAAATAATCGAAAGCAATACCGGCTAGTAATAGAACCAGGCTGATGATCGTGGGTAAGTAAGAAGTTTCTTCGTGTTCTTCGTGTTCAACCGTATCTGCATCTGGTGTTACGTCACAACAGCCTTTCGCATCCGTTTTCGTCGGACCTGGTTGCTCCGCGGTACGGGGAGAAGTAATCTCCATGGGCTTTAAGGGAGCACTCGGGTTACTATCTTCGTTTGTTTTCATTGTATCGATCTAACTTTAGAATTTGCTTGCCGAATAATCTCCTGCAAGTCGTCCGGAATGGGCATCGGTTTCCAGGCCGCTACATTCGCCCCACCGGTATTCCCGACGGGTATGGTACCCGCCCAGGATTTTATCCCGCCCACCAGCAGCCGGGGTAACTGCCCTACTACTTCTTTGGTATTACGGGATTTAATGCCAAAAGCCAGCATCTTGCCGTGTACAACGGTATGTTCTACTGGGTAAGGCTGCCCTAAAATATGAGCTCGTTCCAAATGGTACCAGGCCTTTACCAGTTGCTGCTTTTGCTCATTTTGCTGATATTCCTTTAATTCCTGTTCGTAATAAGGCCGAAGCGTACGGGGCATTTTCCAATTAAACCACATCGTTTTACTTTTTTAACAGAACAAAAGTAGCACGGGGTGGTCTGCAACTGCATTGCATTATTTACCACTACAACTACCGCACGTACCTTTTACTACCAGGTTAATTTCTTCGGTTTTAAACTGGCTAGGTAAGGCAATTTCCGGAATATGAGATTTAGGTAAGCAAAAGGTTTCCCGGCATTGATTACAAACAAAATGCACGTGTAAGTCGTGATGCTCCTGGGTAGAACAATCCTCCGGACATAAGGCATACTTCACCGAGCCGCTACCGTCATCAATGTGATGCACCAAGCCTTTTTCCTCAAAAGTTTTTAAGGTCCGGTACATTGTAATCCGGTCGGAACGTAGAAAATATGATTCTAAATTACTTAAAGAAACGGCTACGGTTTGCTGAAGCAAATAATCCAGCACTAATAAGCGCATGGCTGTTGGCCGGATTCCTTTTTGCAACAACGTTTTATCTAATTCTGGTAACATAGCTATAAAAATTAGTGGCCGTGTTCTTCGCCTTCTTCTTCGGTATTTTTCATTTTAGCCAGTAAGGAATAAGCTCCTTTTACCGCAATTGGGGCTTTAATAGTAGCGGGCTCTACTATTTCCGTAAAGCCGCTTTCCGTTACCCCTTTTCGTACTTCTACCATCTCAAAATTGCGCATTTTATTTCCGGCTTCCTGGCGTTCGCCTTTATAAACAAAGATGTAATCCTTTCCTTCCGATTGCACCAGGGCTTCCTGTGGCAAGGCAGGCACCGTGTTCTTATTTAGTTCAATAAAAGCCTTTACGTACATGCCGGGTATGAACTGCGGCTCTTCTTTATCTAAGTGCGCGTGCACGCGAACAGTGCGCTCGGTACTAATCTCCCGGCCAATCAGGTGTACGGTTGCGGTGCGTTCTTTTCCCGATTCATTAGGAAGGTAAAACCGCACTTTCTGACCAACTTTCAGCTTGGTAATATCTTTTTCAAACACGGTTAATTCCACGTGTAAGTGCTCGGTATCAACAATTTTAAAAAGAACATCCGTGGGCGTTACGTAGCTGCCGCGGTTGGTATTTACCTCCGTAACGTAGCCGTTGATCGGGGAATGAATGGGTAAGGTCCGGGTAATATTGCCAGGTTGGAGCTGACTGGCCGAAATACCCAAATGCGCTAATTGTTGTTTTAACCCGTTTACCCGGCTTTGCATGGCTTTATATTGCGCCGTTACTTGTTGCAAGTTTTTAACCGGACCTACTTTTTCGGAGGCTAATTCTTTTTGCCGTTCGTACTCCAGCGTTAAATACTCCAACTGACTGGTACTTTCCAGGTAGTCCTGCTGTATCGTTACAAATTCCGGGTTTTCAATAATGGCTACTAGCCGCCCTTTTTTAATGCGCATACCTTGCAGTAAATCTGTACTTTGCACAAACCCACCCAAAGGAACACTCACCGATACTAAATTTTGGGGCGGCACATCCAGGAGACCGTTTACCGCTATAACATTGCTTAAGTTTTTAGGGGTTATTTTTCCAAGCTCTACTTTCCCAATGATAAATTGCTCCGGGGTAAGTTCAACCAAAGTTTGGCTTTCTTCGTGCGTGTCTCCTTTTTTGGTTGTTTCCACCACCTCGGATTTTTCTTTTTCTGCTCCCGTATTTTCCTGCGCGCAGGCGCTTAACAGAAAAAGGCTGCTAATAACTATATATAAACTAAATTTCATTTTCTTGCGATATGATACATTAAAATTACTGGCCCGAGATAAATTCTAGTTCCACGACTTCTTCGTTATATTTTTGTAAGGCTTCTAAATGATTCGCTTTAATGGCTAAGGCCCGACGGATACTTTGCACGTATTCCTGATAATCGATCACGCCATTCTGAAAACCTTTTTCCGCGTGTTTAATTAATAACTCTGCCAGCGGCAACCCTGTTTTTTCGTAATAGTCCAGGTTTGCTTCTTGTTTGCCGAGGCGCTGAATCGCTAATTTTAGTTGTGTGGCGAGCTGGGCCTGCTGAAACTGATAAGTAGCTTCCGCTAGTTTTTCCTGGTATTGGGCCGCTTGGATACGAGCTGCACCAGCCCGAAACCATAAGGGAAAAGAGATTCCTACCTGAATACCGGTAAACCGGTCGCCGCTGGTAAAGATTTGTTCCACCCCATTTACATTTTGCGGTCCGATCAGGGATTGATTAAAATAGCCCAGGTTAAATTCCGGCAGTAACCGGGCTCTTTCTAACTTTGTTTGGATGCGAGCTACTTCCTTTTGCTGCTGGAACAGCGCCACTTGGGGTTGACCAAACAGTATGCTGGTATCCGGCACCGCTACGTGTAGCCGCGTAAACACCGTAGTAGCAATAGTAAGGGGTACCTGGTTGTGTAGTAAATGCTGTAATTGGGTGCGAGACAATTCCTGATCTGCCTGAGTTTGCTCCATCGCATTTTTTACTTCTACCTGCTCTGCCTGGGCGGTAGCTTGCTCCAGTAAATTAGTTTCACCGGTACGTAAGCGAATGGAACTAGCCCGTAAGAAATTGGTATACAAGCTATCCTGGTATTGCAAGAGTCGCAATCTGGCTTGCTGATAGACCAAGCTGTAGTAAGCACTTTTAACTTCCCGTACCAGTTCCCGCTGCCGAACCGATAAATTGAGCTCACTACCCCGGATATTGGCTTTGGCTAAGCGCACCTGGTTAGCGTAAACCGATGGAAAAGCAAATGATTGCGTAATCGTAAAATTATTATCCTGATTGACGGAATTTAGCTGGCCGTATACTGCTTCGATGTTCGTTTTGCTAATATCTACGGCGGCCCCACGCAAGCTTTTATGCATTGAAATTTGAATATTAGCCGCCTGGATGCTTTTGTTTTGGGTTAATGCCAGGTCTATAGTTTGTGATAAGGTTAATCCGGGTTCTGTTGCCTGACCTTTGGTGTGAATAGGCAAAAAGATGCCCGTACCTAACAGTAAAAGAATGAAAGATGCCGTACCCAGGCGAGAAGCATTAGGCTGACCACTAGACATTCTGCTCTCCAGGAAACGCTCTAATAAAATATACAGGATGGGCAAAACCACTAACGTTAGTAAAGTGGCTGATACCAGCCCCCCAATTACCACGGTAGCCAAGGGCTTTTGTACTTCGGCTCCCGCGGTATTAGACAAAGCCATGGGTAAGAAACCTAAGGAAGCTACCAGAGCCGTCATAATCACCGGCCGTAGGCGGACTTCCACTCCTTTTAAAACCCGTTCGGTGATATTAGTAATACCTTCGGCCTTAAGTTGGTTAAAATAGCTAATCAGCACGATACCGTTTAATACCGCTACGCCAAATAGGGCAATAAAACCTACTCCGGCCGAAATACTAAAAGGCATGCCGCGCAGCCATAAAGCTAATATACCCCCAATAGCCGATAAAGGAATAGCTGTAAAAATTAGCAAGCTTTGCGCTACCGAACGGAACGTGAAAAACAGTAACAAAAAGATTAAAAATAAAGCTATGGGTACGGCAATGGATAGGCGTTCTTTGGCTTTTTGTAGATTTTCAAACTGTCCGCCGTAGGTAACGTAATAACCGGGCGGTAGTTTTAGCTGACTGTTTACTTTCTCTTGCAGTTCCGCCACAATGCTTTCTACATCCCTACCGCGAACGTTAAAACCAATGGTAATCCGGCGCTTGGCAGCATCGCGCTGGATCTGGCTGGGTCCGGTTTGAAAGTTGATTTGGGCAACTTGCTCCAGTGGTACCTGGTCCCCGTGCGGCGTAGTAACATACAATCCGCGCACATCCTCCAGGCTTTGGCGATTGGCAGAGGCTAACCGCACGACTACTTCAAAGCGTTTTTCTCCTTCGTAAACTACTCCTGCGGCTTGTCCGGCAAAACCCGTTTGGATAGTTTGGTTTACGTCTTCGATGTTAAGGCCAAACTGAGAAATTTTATCCCGGTCGAAGGTAATCACAATTTGAGGTAAGCCGGTAATTTGCTCCACGTATAAATCTTCGGCTCCTGTTACCGTAGATACAATTTTTCCCAATTTTGCGGCTTGCGCACTAAGTACCTCTAAATCTTCCCCGTAAATTTTTGTTACCACATCCTGCCGTGCCCCGCTCATCAACTCATTAAACCGCATCTGAATGGGCTGTTGGAACCCAAAAGTAACTCCTGGTATGGCTTCCAATGCTTTTGCCATTTCAGTAGCTAATTCTTCAGAATTAGCCGCTTTTTTCCAGTTATCTTTATTTTTTAAAATAATCATTAAATCACATGCTTCTAAGGGCATAGGATCTGTTGGAATCTCGGCTGAACCAATTTTTGCTACAACTTGTTTTACTTCGTTCGGGAAATTTTTAAGAATTATTTCGGAAGCTTGTGTAGCGGCTTCAATCGTTTGGGAAATAGAACTGCCACTCATTACCCGGGTTTCTACGGCATAATCCCCCTCATCTAACGAAGGAATAAACTCCCCTCCCATCCGTAAAAACAGAAATAAGCTTCCCACTAAAAGAATAAATGCACTAATTAAAACCACCGCTTTACGTCTCAGAGAAAAAGCTATCAGTGGCTCGTATAATCGGTGAAAGAAACCCATAATGCGGTCCGCAATAGTTTGCTTAGGGTCCAATTTCTTGCTTAAAAACAAAGCAGAAACCATCGGCACATAGGTCAAGGAAAGAATAAAGGCCCCTAGAATGGCAAAAGCTACCGTTTGCGCCATGGGCCGGAACATTTTTCCTTCCACGCCCACCAAGGCCAAAATAGGTAAGTAAACTATTAAAATAATGATTTCGCCAAAAGCTGCCGAACTCCGGATTTTGGAAGCCGATTCGTAAACTTCCTGGTCCATTTCTTCCTGGGTTAAAGGCCGCAAAACTTTTCGAAGGCCTAAGTGATGCAGGGTAGCTTCCACAATAATCACCGCGCCATCTACAATTAAGCCAAAATCAATGGCGCCCAGGCTCATGAGATTACCGGATACGCCAAACAGATTCATTAAGGAAATAGCAAAGAGCATGGCCAAAGGAATAACCGAGGCCACAATTAATCCGGCTCGCCAATTACCCAGCAATAATACCAGTACAAAAATAACAATAAGGGCTCCTTCTGCCAGATTGCGGGTTACCGTACTAATGGCATTATTAACCAGTTTTGACCGGTCCAGAAATGGTTCAATGACTACGCCTTCCGGTAAGGTCTTTTCAATGGTAGCTACCTTTTGTTTAACCGCTTTAATTACCCGGGAGGCATTCGCTCCCTTCAACATCAATACTAAGCCTCCTACTACTTCCCCTTCGGTATTCCGGGTCATGGCACCGTAACGAACCGCGCTGCCAAATTGAACGGTGGCCACATCGCGAATGAGCACGGGCACCCCGTTTTCATTGGACTTAACTACTATCTTTTGAATGTCTTCGAGACTACCGGCTAAACCTTCGCTCCGGATGAAATAAGCATTTGGCTTTCGGTCAATGTAAGCTCCGCCCGTATTTTGGTTGTTTTTCTCCAAGGCGGTAAAAATATCACTGATGTTGATATTCGTACTACGAAGCCTTTCCGGATCAATGGCTATTTCGTATTGCTTCACATGGCCGCCAAAGCTACTTACATCCGCTACGCCAGGCGTTCCTAAGAGCTGCCGGCGCACCATCCAATCCTGAATGGTGCGTAAGTCCGTATCCGTAAATTTGTTTTTATAACCTTCCTTGGTGTGAAGTACATATTGATAAATTTCTCCTAAGCCGGTGGAAAGAGGAGCTAATTCGGGCGAACCTACCCCCGCCGGAATTTGGTTTTCCGCTTCCTTTAAACGTTCGGAAACCTGCTGCCGGGCCCAGTAAATATCTACCTGGTCTTTAAAAACAATGGTTACCACCGACAAACCAAATCGGGAAAATGAACGGATTTCTTCCATATCCGGAATGGTGGACATGGTCACTTCTACCGGAAATGAAATAAGTCTTTCTACTTCCTGCGCTGCCAGGGAAGGACTTACCGTAATAATTTGTACCTGGTTATTGGTAATATCCGGCACGGCATCCACCGTCAACTGGGTTACCGAATAACTACCCCAAATAATCAAGGCCATGGTAAACAGGCCGATAATTAACTTATTATGAATAGAAAAATGAATAATGCGATCGAGCATAATCGAAACTTTTAAAAATCAAAAAACAGAAATTATGCTGCTAGGGTAAACCAATCCCTTTATACAGCGGCGAGGCTGAACATAAAATACAAGGCATGGTCTAAAGCTTCCTTGCGGAACTTTACCAAGCAGATAAGCCTAAAATGATTAAAGTTGCGGCGGTTGCCAGATCGAAAAAACAGGATGGGGAATGCTAACCGATTGGTAAACGGGAACCGGAATAGTTACTAGAACGGGCGTAAACTCGACCTTACTAGCCGGGTAAACCAAAGTAGCTCCGGTACAGCACCTACAAAGACACAAGGGAGAACATAGATCCACATCGGAAGAGGGAGATCCTCCTTTATTGTGTACTGCCGAAATAATGGTTTGAGCAGCATGATCCTGTGGTGCAGCATCCGCGCAAGGTATGCAGGATAGCACCAACAGGTAAAAGCTAAATAGTATTGCCACCCATTTCATGAAGTGCAAAGATAACAATAAAATAGATGCAATAGGATTGCAAAACTACAAAGCTTAACAATAAGGATATTCAGAGATTAGCTGTTTACAATTCCCCCTTTTAAATGCATTTTTAAAAATTTAAAATTTTAAAAATGCATTACGCTTTAATTTGGACAACTACGGCTACATTCTTGGTATGTGGTAATAATCCAGAAAACATATACCAGCCGGAACATTGCCAAGGTTAAAATAACCGGTACGTTGGTTTAATTACCCGTTTGTATTTATACTACGTCGTTCTTTTTCCTATTTTATTTTACGGTATTGCTCTACTGAGGTCATTCTCTTTGTGGTATAAAGAAAATTGTGTATTTTAAAGTTGCTAAATCATTGTATAATAAGCAACTATGAACCAAGCCACCCAGAAGCTACCGCCGGCTACCACCAACTACACGCTCTTTCATAACTTTAGTGCGGTAGCGCTACGCTGGTCTGCCCGGTTATTGGTGGCTACCGTTTGGCTAAGTGCTGCCTTGTTTGGCTTATACATTCTGGCTTTTTACGCGGCTGCGCTTTACGAGGGCAATACAAACCGGTGGAACGAAGTTTTGCCGGGTTTGTACGAGAAAAATTCGGTGGCTACTACCTCGGGGATTGGTTTGCATTTTGCGGCGGGCGGAATTATTCTGGTATTGGGCAGTATACAGTTAATAGATAAAGTACGGGTTCGTTTTCCGGTTTGGCACCGGTGGATTGGCCTGATATACGTAAGCGCTTCTATTCTGGCGGCCGTGGGGGGTTTAATATTTATTTTGCTGAAAGGTACCATTGGGGGCTTTATAATGGACCTGGGCTTTGGCCTGTATGGGGTGCTGATGTTTGTAGCGGCACTGGCAACCTACCGGCATGCTGTAACCAAAAGCTTCGAAAAACACCGGGCCTGGGCTTTACGCTTGTATGCTTTAGCTATTGGGTCGTGGTTATACCGCATGGATTATGGTTTCTGGTTGCTCTTAACCGATGGGCTGGGCCATACCCGTCAGTTTACCGGCCTTTTTGACCAGGTAATGTTCTTCTTTTTCTATTTACCTAACCTGGTAGTAGTAGAGGCTTTTATCCGGGCGCGGCGTTATAAAGCACCGGCTGGCTTAAAATTACTTACATGCTTTATCTTGTTAGGGGCTGCTGGGTTTTTAGTAATTGGTACTTACTATTTCACTATTTACTACTGGGGCCCGGCTATTGTAAAATGGCTTTCTTTTTAAAAATCCTACCGCCATACGTAACAGGCCGGTAAGTTTACGGGTTATAATCCTTCAGAAAGACTGCAGGTTACGCATTCCGTTTAAAGTATAAGTTAAACGTGGTACCCACATCGAGTTGGCTATCTACCTCAATGTAGCCTCCATTGTTTTTAATGATCCGATTAACAATGTATAAACCTATTCCGGAACCGGGTACATGATCGTGAAACCGGGAAAACATCTGAAATAATTTATGTCCCCGCTGGGCCAAATCAATCCCGAGCCCGTTGTCAGAAACGGAAATTTTTAAAAAACCGGGCACCAGACTGCTGGTAACCGTAATCTCCGGAGTTCGTTTAGGGGAGCGGTACTTTAATCCGTTGCTGATCAGATTATACAGAATGCTTTTTAAGTTTACCCGATTAAATGCCAATACCGGCGCTTGATCCAGGTGCGTTATTATGCTGCCCCCGGTTTCGAAAAGAGCCACTTGCAGACTAATCTTTACCTCCTCGATGAGCGGGGCTATTTCTAAGTTTTCAATGGTGGTTTCCTGGTCTTTTTGCACTTTCACGATTTCAGACAAATCCTGAATCGTATGCTGTAATTGCTTTAAAGATTTATTCAGTAGCTCTTGCAATAATTCGGCATCTTCTGTTTGAAATTGGGCGCCCTCGTGCAAAACTTCAATTAATTGTTGAATATGAATAACCGGGGTTTTCAGGTCGTGCGAGGCGGTATAAACAAAATTATCGAGGTCCTGGTTAATCCGTACCAACTCTTCATTTTTCTTGAGCAAACTTTGCTGCGCTTGCTTTACCTCGTCTACGTCGGTACATGTACCTACCCACATTAATATTTTACCAGCCGGATCCTTTACAACCGTAGCGCGGGTTAAATGCCACCGGTAACTATTATCGGAAGCCCGGCGCAACCGCATATCGAGTTCAAAAGTTTCGCCGGTAGCCATGGATTGCTGCCAGATAGTACCCGTACTGATTAAATCATCCGGATGTACAATGCTTTGCCATTCCTGACCACTTATTGGTTCCTGGGGCAGTCCACTGTATTCATACCACCTTTTATTAAAATAATTGATTAACCCATTGGGTAAAGCCGTCCAGGCCAGCAGCGGAATAGATTCTAATACCAATTTGGTGCGCTGCTCGGCTTCTAAATTAGACTGAAACAACCGTGCATTATCCATGGCAATGGCCGCCTGCGCGGCTATCCCTTGTACCAGATCTTCTTCGTACTGGGTAAATATGCCCGGTAACCTATGGCCGAAAAATAAACCGCCCAATACGGTTCCGTTTTTTGATATTACCGGCACCGCCAGATAACTTTTCAGGGGTAAATGCCCCTTGGGCATGCCGTTGTGTGGTTTGTTTTGACCGTAGCGGGGATCCTGGGTGATGTCATCGGAGCGGATAATACCTTCGCCGTTAAAGGTGGGTGCCAGCAACGGGGTATCCCGGAGCGTATGCATGCCGGTAAAATCTTTTTTATCAGCCCCCGAAAGCGTGTAAAGCGTGTGCTCCTCTCCTTGTTCGTTTACTTTTTTGTAAAATAAAGCGCCGAACTGGGCTTTGCTTATTTGGGTAGCAATATCGGTAACTTTCTGAACGAGTTTATCCAGCTCCAGTTCCGAAGTTAACATAATGCCAATCTGATTGATTAGCTCCAGTTGTTGGTTTCTTTCTTCTAACCGTTTTTTTGTTTCCTCTAACTGATGATGTAAGGATGATTGACTAACTGCTTCCCGCTGCATGCAAATTTATTTTAGTTCGGCTTAAAATAACTTGGTTCAGGAACTACTCTGTTTTTTTTTTGATTAACGAAAAAAGTGCCTAAACAAAGTTGTTAAGTAACCTAATAATGGATTTTTTTAAAAATAAATAATTTTAACTGAACGTATCTTTTTAGCATTTACTACTCAAATTAATAATAAGCCTTTATTAGTATAATGCAATTATTTAGGATTATGCCGGCAAATATAGAAACAAGTTTTACATTTGGCTTAAAAATTAAGTGTTGATTTTAAGCCGCTTAGGTATCAGTACAAATACTTATTTATTCTGTTTGATAGAGGGCTTTTCTCTGGAGCCTTGCAAAGGCTCCAAAGAAAAACAGCAAAGTCCGGTTCAGCAACTACTTCTAACTATTTGGTATACTTACTTAAATGCCAATTTTTAAAAATTTTCTAATGTAGAGGAGTTAACCTGCGTTAGGAAGTTGAATTACCACTAAAGTACCTTTCCCGCTAGCAGGGGTGGAAACTGTAAAGGTGCCATTTAGCAGATTTACCCGGTCGCCAATGGTGCGTAAACCAATTCCTTTGGGTTTGCCGTTTTTCAGATTAATGCCTTTGCCGTTATCCCGAACCTTTAACATAATGTTTCCTTCTTCTTGCTCTAACAATAAATCTGCCCGGGTGGCTTGGGCATGCTTAGCCACGTTGGTTAATAGTTCCTGAGCGATGCGGTAAATGGCGAGCTCCAGGTACGATTCTAAACGCCCCTCCAGATCTACATCGCAGTTTACCTCAATGGAGCTTTGTTCGTAGGAGCGGCATAATTCCTGCAGGGCGCGGGTTAAACCAAAATCCTGCAATACCATAGGTACCAACTCATGCGATACCCGGCGGGTTTCCTGAATGGCTTCGGTTAAAAGTTTGGCAGTCGGCGATAATACCTCTTTTGGTATCTGGTCGGCTAACTGGTTCAGATTTAATTTAGTAGCGTACAACAGTTGCCCTACCCCGTTGTGCAACGATTCCGATATTCTTCTTCTTTCTTCTTGTTGCGCATCCAGGATAGCCAACAAAAGGGCTTTTTGCTGTTCTAACCTCATTTCCAGATTTTCCTGTTCCAAATGTTTTATCACCGAAACATCCAGATCTACGCCCAGCATTTTGTATGGCCGGTTTAAGTCGTCGTGCAATACAATAGCTTTAATTTTTAAAGAAACAAGCTGACCATTTACCCGAACCCGGATAATTTCCTCTAAAGGCTGTGGTTCCTGCTTTATAGAATTTACCAACTTTTCCGCAATATGCCGGTCCTCCTCAATAACGTACTCTAGGTAAGTATCCAGGCTTTTTTTACTACCCACCGGCAGGCCAAACAAATGGTACATGCCTTCGGACCAGTAGAAGTTGTGCGTATTATAGTCGTACTCCCAACTGCCTATACCAGCTACTTCTTCCGCTTGTTTTAAAATAGTAAAGTTGCGGCTTAGTTCGGCCTCGGCCAGCTTGCGTTCGGTAATATCTAGGTTGCTGGCCACCAGGCCATCATCCATTTTTACGAACATGGCCGCGTACCATTTATTAAAATTTTCGTGCGGGTAATAATATTCTACCTGGCCGGGTTCCCCGGTTTCTACTACGCGAAGCATCAGGTCAAATAAACCCGCTTGTTTAATACCGGGGTATTCTACGGAATATAATTTACCAACCAAATCCGTACGGCCGGTTTCCCGTTCCAGTTCTTTGTTGATTAGCCGAATTTCAAAATCTATAATCTCACCATTTTCATCCCGTACGGCTTTCAGAATAGACAAGCTTAATAAGGTAGTATCAAAAACAGATTGCAGCATGTCGCGGCTTTCGCGTAAAGCTTGCGTGCGGTCAGTTACTTGTTTCTCCAGCATTTTATTAAAATCCTGAAGCTTTTCTTCGGAGGCTATGCGTTCGGTAATATCCAGGGCCATGCCTACAATAAAACGACGCCCATCGGCTAACCGGCCCGGTGAGGATGCGCTGAAACTCCAGTACCGGAGGCCTTTGACGCGCGTTTTTATCGGAAAATCAATATTTAAGCTTTCTTTATCGTTTTTAAACAATTGCTGCATGTGCTGGCGCACCATATTCGCGCCTTCGCCGTAGGCATGGGTAAGCCAATGGTCGAAGGTGGGTACTTCTTCCGGTTGGTAACCGGTCAGTTCCGTCCAGGTACGGCTAATTTGCAGCACTTTCCCGTCTTCGGCGTGCATTATAATTGGGATTGGTGCATCCTGAATGGCCCGCCGGAATTGTTCTTCCGATTTTATTAAGGCTGCTTCGGCATTTTTGCGCTGGGTGATATCGTTAAAAAGTACGGCAACTTTACGTTCTTCAGGTATTCCTACCCGGAAGGCGTACAAACTAAACCAGCGGTTTAAGGCCGGGGAATCTTCTTCAAAACGGTTAGGTTGGCCGGTGGTGGCTACGCGGCCGTAAATTTCAAACCATTTTGGCTCAATATTGGGCGTTAATTCCAAAATGGTTTTACCGGTAGCATTGCTTAAACCATTGTTTTTCTCGAAGGCTGGGTTTACTTCTAAAAATATCCAATTGTAGGGTTCGTTTTCTTCATTGTACAACATTTGGATAATGCAGTAGCCTTCATCCATCGAATTGAAAAGCGTTCGGTATTTTTCTTCGCTTTTTTGTAATGCTTTTTCTGCTTTTTTAATATCGGTAATATCAATAGAAGCACCCACCAGCTTTATTACTTGCCCATCTTCACCAGTGAGTGAATCAGCTCTTTCCTCAAACCAGATAGTTTCTTTAGTATCCGGACGAACGATCCGGAACATGGAGTAATAACCTCCGCCTTCCTTAGATGCTTTTTGAACTTTTTGCAAATGTGCTTCTTGGTCATCGGGATGTAGAAGTGCAAAACCCTGCTGTGTAAACTCGATGACCGAAAGACCATAAACCTCCGAAAAGTTTGGTGTGGTTTCAATCCTGTTTTCTGCCACATCCCATTCCCACACGACCGTTCTTGCTGTATCAACGGCAAGTTGCAAACGTTCTTCGCTATTACGCAAGGCTTGTTCAGCGCGATTGCGTTCCGTAATGTCGACTGAAAATCCAACGAAGCGGTTTTCGCCGAGCGGATGTCCCGTGTTGAGCAGCCAACGGTATTCGCCATCAGCGCGGAGAAAACGACATTCGTAAGAATACGGCTCGCGCTCCTCGAACGCTTTTTGGTAGGCCGCGAAATACCCTTCGGCATCTTCCGGGTGCAGAAATTTCGTCCAGCCCATTGCGAGGATTTCTTCTAAAGAAACGCCAAAGAAATCTGTATAATATCGGTTGGCAAACGTCCCGCCGCTTTCGTCGGTTTCCCAAATCAGAACCGGCGCATTATCTGTCATGGTGCGATACCGTTCGTCAGCGCGGCGCAAAGCATCTTCGGCTTTTGCTCTCTCTATTGCTGCCCAGGTGCGTTCAGCCACTTCAGCTAATAAGGCTTCATCATAAGTTGACCAATTACGAATTTTTGTATCGCCAATGATCAATGACGAGATCAAGCTGCCTTGCCTAACCAGCGATGCTACCAGCATAGATCGGAACCCCGCGGCTGTATATCGTTCACGGATGGTTGGACTTAATAATTCGTAATTTTCGTAGTCGCTTACATTTAAGATGTGCCCGGATTTTAAAAGATCCAAAAACTCCGGAATGTCTGAAACATCATGTGTACCCGCAAGAGACAAAAGATCATCCCTTTTAGAATCATACTGCACAAAACTGGAGTTTTTTTCTTCATCCCATTCCACATAATAGCACCAACCTGCATCGTAATGTTTGCGCAGCGAATCTGTTACCGTAGTCTGAACATCTTTAAGACTATTGGCATCGCGTAATTTATCGCTGAGATTAAGTAGAAATTGCTGGTGTTGCTCCCGCTGTTTGCGTTCAGTGATATCTTCAAACACAGCTGCAAGAAGATTGCTGCCGGGCTCTCCCATACGAAAGCGATAAAGACGCAACCACCGGTTGACGTCATGGATATATATTTCCGACAGTGTTGTTTCACCTGTTTCGCTAAGCTGTTGGTAATCTTTAAAGCGGTTTGGGTCTTGGTTTGGAATGAGCTCGGTTGATCTTTTTCCGACGACATTGGCAAGACCCGTGTGACGTTCGAAAGCCTTGTTTACTTCCCTGAAAATAACATCTACCACATCGCCCTGCTCATCCCGTACCATTTCCATGATGCAAAAGCCTTCTTCAATGGTTTCAAATAACGTACGGTATTTCTCTTCGCTTTTCCGTAATGCATTTTCTGCTTTTGCCCTTTCGACTGCCGCCCAGGTACGTTCGGCTGTTTCCTTGACGAGCGCAATGTCTTCCGCTGTCCACTGGCGCGCTTGTCCGTGCTGAATACCTAAATTGGCGACCCAGCGACCCGCTTTGATGAGCGGGACGCCAATGCTCGCGTATACATCGTGGGCGATAAACGCTGCCCGTTCCTTTTCGCTCAACCGCTCCTCCGAAGTCATGTTCTCGATGGCGAACGCTTCGCCCGAGCGTAACCCCTTGCTCGCTGCGCCGAAATTGCTGGTCGGAAAACGACCAAGGAGTTTGGGATACGCTCCGCGCACGTAATTGGCTGAAATACTATATGTCTCCCCGTCATCGTCCACTTCGGCATACAGCACCCGGTCTACCTGCAACTGTTCGCCGAGCACGCGCATCGCCGCGTCTTGTATTTCCAGTGCACCCGACAGTGGGCGCAGGGCATCGCCCAATTTTATCAGGTAAGATTGCTGTTGCTCCCGTTGTTTGCGTTCGGTAATGTTTCTAAAAAGAACACCCAGATTCTTACTTCCTTCACCACCAATTCTTGCAGCAGTTACCTGGAACCACTGACCACCTAAACCGTCAATGCTATATTCAAAATGCAGCGGTTCACCTGTCTTGGCTAGGTGCTCATATTTTTCGAGAAGAAAATCTTTCTTATCCAGGAAAAGTTCTGATCTCCGCTTCCCCTGCACATCCATACCTACATGCATGGGTAAAGCAGGATTAGTTTCCTGATAGATGAAGTCTACCAGTTTGCCTTCTTCATCATATAACAGTTCAATGATAGTGAATCCCTCGTCAATTGAATTAAAAAGTGCCTGGTATTTATCGGTTGCTTTCCGGGCTAATTCATCTTTCAGCCGAATAATTTCTTGCTCGGCTATTTTGCGTTGGGTAATATCGGCGGTGGTAGTGGCCACACCGTCGCCCAGCTTCACGGCCGATTGATGAAACCAGCCATTAAATTGCTCGTGCACATAGTGTTTTTCGTACTGCTGCGGTATACCGGTTTCGGTTACTTCTTTAAAGGCGGCAAAAATTCCTTCTTCTACCACCCCGGGCTGTATTTGCAACAAGCTTTTGCCTAATGCATCGGGCATATAGCGTTCCGCTTCGTTGTTAAGCAGTACATACCGGAAGTCAATTATTTCTCCTTCCGCATTACGGACGGCCTCAAACACCTGGATCATGTTTAAGGTGGCATCCATGGTGGCCTGGAGCAAGTCTTTACTTTCGCTTAATTCGGCGGTGCGGGCTTCTACCTCTTGCTCCAGTTGGGTCCGGTATTTTTCTTCGGCTTGCCGCAAAGCTTCTTCCATTTGCCGCTGCTCCGTTAAATCGCGCATAATTTTTACGAAACCAATGGTATTTCCCTGGTCGTCGCGCAGCGGATGCGTTAATCCGGAACCCCAAAAGCGGGAGTTATTTTTGCGCAGGTGCCACCGCTCGTTTTCGGCGCGGCCTTCTTTTTGGGCCTTCTCCGCTTCCTTTTCGGGAGCTTTGTTTTCGCGGTCTTCGGGTACAAAAACAATATCCCCCGATTGGCCTAAAATTTCGGCTTCGGTGTAACCAAAAATTAACTGCGCTCCGCTGCTCCAACTAATTACTTTCCGGTCGGCATCCAGGGTATAAATGGCGTAATCTTTGGCACTTTCAATTAACAGGCGCAGGCGTTCTTCGGATTGCTGTAAGGCTTTTTCGGCGTGTTGCCGCTGGGTAATATCATAAAAAGTAATTACTACCCCGTTTATGCGGTCTTCGGTGGTGCGGTAGGGCAATACCCGCATCATAAAAGTGCGGTGGTCGGTGGTAGTTACTTCCCGTTCCAATACCGTTAATTTATCCAGCACGGTTTCGGTATCCGTTAGTAAATTGCCGTACTCCAGGCGGTGGGTAATATCTGAGAGTGGCCGGCCGTAATCCGAAGGTATTAAATTAAAAATTTGCCGGGCCGCCGGGGTGTATAGCCGGATGCAAAAGGCCCGGTCCAGGAAAATGGTGGCTACATCGGCCGAGTTAATCAGGTTTTGCAGATTATTGCTGGTAACGGAGGTTTCCTCAATTTTTACTTTTAATTCCTGATTAACCGTGCGCAGCTCCTCGTTTATAGATTGCAGTTCTTCTTTGCTGGTTTCCAGTTCTTCGGCCGCCGAACGCAATTCTTCGTTCATGGCCTGCAACTCCTCGTTCGAAGCCTTTAATTCTTCGGCCTGGTATTCGTACTGCTCGGCAGCACTTCTTAACTGCGCTTTCACCTGAATCAGCTCTTCTTCCAGGTGGCGGGCAACCGGCTCATCGGCCGAAATAATGATACTTTCGTCGGAGGGAGTGTGTTGGCTGGGTTCAAAAATAATCAGGATAAAACCTTTTACGCTTTCGCCTTCTTTGGTTACTGGCCTTACCAGCAAATTAATAAACTGGCGCTCGCCATTGTTACTAAAGGGTATGTTGCGGGCTTCGATGGGCGTTTGCCGCTGCACTGCCTGGTACAAAGCGGAGCGCAGCTCCAACCGTAATTCGGGTTTGATTAATTTTAGTAAATTCTTGGTGGGTTCGCCGCCCGAAAACTCTAAATAACTGCCCACCTTCTCCGACAGGTGCATAATTTCATAATCCTCGTTTACCACTAAAGAGGGGGGCGCGTATTGCTCCAGCATTTTCTGGTGCAACTCCCCGAAGGATATGCGGTTTACCGACCGGTTATCCGGATCGTTTAATTTACCCAGGGGCTGTTCGCGTAACTGAAAATTAGGCACTGATTCGGGTACCGGAAAATTGCGCATGCTTACTTCCCGTTTCTGGTAAATATGG
This sequence comes from Adhaeribacter swui, assembly GCF_014217805.1. NCBI lineage: Bacteria > Pseudomonadati > Bacteroidota > Cytophagia > Cytophagales > Hymenobacteraceae > Adhaeribacter > Adhaeribacter swui. The sequence goes on along the minus strand of NZ_CP055156.1, from coordinate 4,737,141 downwards.
TGTTCCCGGCTAATAATGGCGTACAAATCACTGGCCCCTTCTACCGATTCGGAAGAGCCCAGAAATAACACCCCGCCCGGCCGCAAAGCAAAGTGAAACGTTTCCATCACCCGCTCCTTCGCAGTTTCGTTCAGGTAAATAAGCACATTGCGGCAGGTTACCAAATCGAGGCGCGAAAAAGGCGGGTCTTTTAAAAAATTATGATTGGCGAATAAAACCATTTCCCGGATTTCGCGCTTGATGCGGTAATTATCGCCTTCTTTATTAAAAAACTGCCGCAAGCGGTCCGGGGAAACATCGGCGGCATCGTTGAGCGTGTACAGGCCTTCGCGGGCCACGGCCAAAGCGGCTTCGTCGATGTCGGTACCAAATATTTGTACTTTTGGCGCATCAATTACACTCTGAGTGCGTTCGGCTAGTAACATTGCCAGGGTGTAGGCTTCTTCGCCGGTGGCGCAACCCGCCACCCACACTCTTATTTCATCTTTGGCCGACCGGTTTTTTAAAATTGCCGGTAAAATTTCCCGTTCCAGCGCCTCAAACGATTTTTTATCCCGGAAAAAGTTGGTTACCGAAATTAATAGGTCTTTGAGTAAGGCATTGGCTTCGTCCAGGTGTTGGTGCACAAAAGCAGCGTAGCTGGGCAAATCGGGAAGGTTATGAATGTTTATGCGGCGCTCGATGCGGCGCAGCAAGGTGGGGCGCTTGTAGTTCGAGAAATCGTGGCCGGTACGCACGCGCAATTGCGTAAAAATTTCGCGCAAGGCTTGTTGTTGCTGCTCTGGGCGCGTGGCCGATTCCGCTACAATTTCGACGGTGCCAATGCTCTCGCGATAGGCCATGATCCGGGCCGGAATTTCGGCTACGGGCAACACTTCATCTACCAACTCGGTGGCAATGGCGTTGCGGGGCATTTCGTTAAACTCGGCTTCGCGGGGATTTTGCACGTAAACGGCGCCGCCTCGTTCTTTTACCCGTTTTAAGCCCATAGAACCATTGGCCCCGGTACCCGATAAAACCACCGAAATAGCCCGTGGGCCATGGGTATCGGCTAAGGACCGGAAAAAAATATCTACCGGGGCCCGCCGTTCTTCCACAAACAAATTAACCGAAGGGGCAATAAAGCCATCTTCCAGAATTAAATGCTGATTGGGCGGCACCACGAAAATATGATCCGGTTGAATCTTGGTTTTTTCTTTTACCTGCGTTACCGGAATGGTAGTTACCGATTGAATAACCTGGGCTAACTTGCTGTCGTGATCCGGCGAAAGGTGCAGGATAACCACGTAGGCTACTCCGGAACCGGCGGGTACATGCTGGAAAAATTCCTGCAGCGCCTGAATACCGCCCGCGGAGGCCCCAATGCCCGTTATTAGGAATCCTTGCGGCTTCTCCGTTATAAACTCAGAAGCTTTACTGGACTCCATTTCGTTCCTTTCCTTATCCATTATTCCCTAACCGCTTTACTATTTTAAATTTTTAAATTTTCTCTTTTATCTATTGTGAACCCGCCACCAAAGTCAAAATTTTAAAAAACTGCTTTTTACCAACATCATCGGGCTTCAAGGCTTTTAAAAAAGTGGTAAAATTATAAGTCCGTAAAAAACTGGTTTAAAGTCGTTTATTAGCAAGAATAAACGCTGCAAGCAGGGATTTACTAAAATTCTGATTAAGCATTATCGTCTTCTTCGGCAGCTTGCCGGCTTATGCTTTCGTTGGTTAGTTGTTCGTGGTTTAAAACTGCTTGTCGCACGATGTTAGCCCGGTCACCAGCTTCTTTGGCTTTTTTAAAATACATAGCCGCTAGTTTGGGCTGGTTTTTTTCAGCGTAATGGTCGCCCAGGTTATTGAGTAAAATAACGCTTTCTTCTATTCCCCGGATGGTTCCCCATAAGCTATCTTCAATGTTTTCGGTAATAGAAGTTAACAAACTATCCGCAGAATAGGCGTGCCCCGTGTGGCAACGGTAGCGGATAATGTTCCCTTCTTTAATGGCCGACAAAACCCCGTGGCACTCCGGACACGCATAAGGTGTAAGCTGGCCTAAATCCTGCACCCCTTGTTCCAGGGCTTTATCCTGCAGCGCAATCCGTACTTCGGTTTTAATTTTGTTTTGCTCTTCCATGGGTACTTGCTTTTCTTTCGGAGCGATTTCGGAAGTTAATTTTACTAACAAAGATGCTATTTCCTGCACTGGTAAACAATAATCTATTTGTACTGCCTCTAAGGCGCTTTGGGGCATCGAAGGTACTTCGGCTTCTTCGGGTTGCTGCACAATGGCCAGGCCGCCGCGGTGTTTAATAGTCCATAACCCGGAAGTGCCATCGTCGAGGGCTCCCGACAGCACAATGCCAATTACCCGGGAACCGTACATATAAGCCGCCGACCGGAACAAAGGGTCTACCGCCGGCCGGAACCGGTTTTCTTTAGGGCCGCGGATTACCCGTACCACGCCTTTGTCGAGCATTAAATGCCGGTCGGGCGGGGCCACGTAAACGCGGTTCATTACAATGGGTTCGTTATCTAGGGCGTTGGTAGCCATTAAGGTTTTCTGCCGGTTAATTACTTGTGGTAATACGCCTGTTACATCCGGCGACATGTGCCAAACGATAAAAATAGCGGCTTCTAAATCGGCCGGTAGCGCCGCCATTAATTGCCGGATTGCCTCGAAACCACCCGCCGAAGCCCCAATAACTACGATGTCTCTTTTTGCCATAATTTACAATATCCGGTTTTCTTCTTATAAGTTTATCTACTTACGCTTTTTTTAACTACCAAGCGAAGAAGTAAAAGTATATTTTGCGGAACAAAGAAGAAATGCGGATTATTTTGCCGAATTCCTTTTCGGAATACTAATTTTTAGGTTTTTACCTTTGAATTACCAGTCATCTGCTTTATATTTCTTAACTCACGTTACCGGCAATGGCAGAACCTTCTCTCTCTGTGATTAAAAAAGATTATATAGAAATTAATTATAATTCTGAAAACGAATGGCTTTACGTTAATTGGATAGGTACCCCCAGCCATGAATCAAGCATGGCCGGATGTGAAGATATTCTCCGGACTTTAGCCAAATACCCTGTTTTTAAAATTATAAACGACAACCGGAATGTGGCAGGTAGTTGGGATAAAGGTATTTCCTGGGTAATCCGCTCCTGGCTTCCCCGCTTTATGCGTTTGGGGTATTTTTATATGGCCTGGGTGCAATCTCCTTGTCCGGAGAGTCAGAAATCTTTGCAGCAATCCTTAAGCCACGAGCTGCCCAACATGACGATTCTGGTATTTGAAGATTTGGAAACTGCAGCCGCCTGGTTAAAAGAAGTTTAAGAGTTATTTATTTTCCGGTACTTTTTCGTTGCCACCTTTCCTGAATTTACCTGCACCTTTTGTAAAAAAGCTCTTTTTTGCTTACATAAAATACTTGTTGTAACAACAGTAAATTTTTAAAATTTCACGATTTTCGCCATCTGCTTACGCAAGCTTTATAGTCTCTTCCTCTCGCAAAACTTTATATTGATTTTACTTTAAAAGAATTTTACTCCGTTTTTTTCCGAGACTAGTCCATATGTTGTTTGTGAGCTAGAAAACACTGATTAGTTTTTTATATGAACTATTCCATATAGAACCTGATTCCCATAACCCTGAAAATTTCCCTTAATGCTGCACCAACTTGGTTTGCACTTCACCAGACAACGCGCGCGCTTTTAAAACATAAGTACCTGCTTGTAATTTGGTAGCATTGGGCAGCTTCACCAGCGCCTTGCCCGATTGGTTAGTAAGCACGGTAGTTGTATACATTGTTTGGCCGAGCAAACTGTATAATGTAACGGTTACTTTTTCGTTTTGGCTAAACCCACGCACTTCCATCGAAAACGGTTTGTCTTTTACAATGGGGTTTGGAAAAACTAAGATTTGCCTGTTTTCCGGATTATTTTCGGGCTGCGGTATAGCCGTAACCGGACCAGTAGAAATTTCCGGAGTACCCTGAAAAGTGGTGCTGGTGCGGGAACCGCCGGTATAATACAGCAGCCCATTTAGTACCCCGGCCACGCCGGAATACCGGCCCTGGGGCAAAGCGCTTACATTTTGCCACGTATCGGTAGCCGGGGTATACGCCGAAACCAGGTTGGTATGGCCGCTGTTGCCGTGCACTACCTGGCCCCCCAACACAAATATCCGGTCGCCCAATACTACCACCGAAGAACTAATATGCCCCCGGCCCGTACGCCCGTCTGGCACAGGTAAATCAGCTTTCTTGGTCCAGGTGTTGGTGCTGTAATCATACACGTGCACGGCTTTTTTGGCTATTAACTTGGCATCGTGGCCGGTTTGGCCGCCGATGTAATAAATTTTTTCTTTAAAAACGGCCGAGCCGGCATGTTGCCGGGGTTCCGGTAAAGGCGCCAATTTTTGCCAACCAGCATCTAAATTATCCAGGTCCAGCACATAATGGTCACTTAAGTCTATGGTTCGGGCTTTATTGGTACCGCCAATGTGGTGGAGCCGGCCATTCACGTATTCCATTTGGCCGGCGGCTACAATAATGGGTAAATCGGGCAAACGCACGTAGCGGTTTTCGGCTACCAGGTATTTGTACACTTCTTTCGTGCCGAATATTTGCCCCTTTCCGTCAGAACTAGAAGTGTAACCGCCTGCAAAGTAAATATCAGTGCCGTCGGTGGCCATGGCGGTATGGGTAGCGCCGCCGTATTTGGTGTTATTCATGGGAGGCATGGGCGCCATGGCCGTCCAGGTATTTGCGGCCGGATCAAACACGTACGCGCGGCTGGTAGGCGTAAAGCCGGATTTCTGACTATCAAACCCCCCGAAGGTATACAGTTTATTGTTCACGCTTTTTCCCTGAGCTTCGTTCACCACATAAGGCTGATTGGTTTTGGTGCTCCAGGTTAAATTGGTAAAGGCAGGCACCAAAGGAGCCGGATTAACCTGAATGGTGATAATTGCTTCGTCGAAACCACCGGCCCGGTCAGTAACCCGTGCTTTTAACGTAAATTTACTTTGGGCATGGTGGTTTAATGGTTTAGTTAAAGTTAGTTCGCCGGTAGTGGCATTAAGCGTAAAAGTTTGGTTGGTGTTGCCCGCCGTTAAGGTGTACGCAAGCGCATCGGCGGCATCTGGGTCGGTGGCTTGCAAGGTGCCCAATGCTGTACCCACTTTAGTGGTTTCCGAAAGTGTATAAGCCAAGGTTTTAGTCGAAAATACCGGAGGCTGATTAGACGAATTCGTTACTTTTACTACTTCTAATCCGGCAATCTGGGGACGGTTTACGCCGCCATCGCTAACCAGCGCACTAAAATACAAGCTCAGCGTGCCGTCGGCCACGTTAATGGTAAATGTTTCGGTGGTAGCGGTGTTCGCGCCGGTTTTTTTAAAAATATCAAAATTATCCAGCACCTTGGTGTCTTCAGCCGTAACATCGAAAACCCGTTGCCCAGCCCGGGTCCAGTAAGTTTCGGCCAGATGAAGCGTTACCTGGTATGCCCCATTCTCGACCGGTAAATTATAGCGGAACGTTCCATTATTGGTGGTGGCCCCCCGCTGTTTCTGATAAAAATCAGCATTGGTAGTATTGGCAATCGCATTGGAAGAGGTGGAAATATAACCAGGATCTGGCAAAAAATAATTATCCGCCGTGAATAAGCCAGTAGTAGTCTGAAGATCGCCGCCACCGGAGTTAATCCGGTAAATAACTTCGTTGGCTAATACAACACTTTGGGCTAAAAAACTGAAAACGAAGCTAAAAAGCCACTTCCCCAAAGTAGGTTTTCGAATAGTAAAATAAAGTGCAATAAAAGTGGACATACCAATAAGTTTGTAAATAGAATAAGCAAATTCGGCAGGAAAAGCATAAAATAGTTGGAATAGTTGAAAACCAAATTGGATTAAATTCCCAATCAGGAACCACTATCGAGTATTTTGTTTTCTGCTTGCTTTTTCAAGGTACTAATTATTTAAACGCTCTTCGCACCGGAAAGTTAGAACAACTAATCTGTGATTCTTTTTTGCAACCGCTTCAATTGTTTTATTCTTCTGATTATCCCCTGGAATTTTAAAAATTTAAAAAATGAGTGGCCGGGCCCGGTATTCCTATTACTCATTCCGAAATATCGTTAAGCAAGACCAATCTGTATTTAAAATGTTTCATTTTTAAAAGCTCTATTGCGGGCTTTAATTGATGTAAATCATAAAATGTAGTAACCAATTAATCTTAAGCTTGGGAATAATGTGAAAGAATGGATAGTAAAGAAAAAGAAGTTTGATACTTGATGCGAAATAACTATTTTTCGTGCTGGTTATAATCTACAGAAGCGCTTATAGGGGCTGTATTGGTAAGGTTCGAGGCATTTTTTAAATTTTTTAAAATTCCGCCAAAATCAAAAAACTACAACAGGCAGCATTTTAAATCTTACTTGTGCGATTATAGGGGTTCATCTATCTATTTAAACAATTTATATGACGAAGTGTACGCTTTTTTTATTTTTAGTTGCTAGCTATTTTTCGGGATTCGCCCAGGAAAATAAACCCTCTGTTGGTACTATTGAATTCAGCTCAAATGAACTTTCCAGGGTGATTAAGAAAGACGCAAAAATTGAAGTACTAGCCGAAGGTTTTACCTTTACCGAAGGGCCCGTTTGGATAGAGAAAGAAAAAATGCTGTTGTTTTCGGATGTGCCGGCTAATACCATTTACAAGTGGACCGAGGCAAAAGGGAAAGAAGTTTATTTGAAGCCTTCGGGTTATACCGGCCAGGAATCCCGGGGTGGTTTTCTGGGGTCAAATGGGCTGCTTCTTGGTAAGGATGGAAAATTGTTGCTTTGCCAGCACGGTGACCGAAGAATAGCCCAAATGGACGCTCCACTGAATGCGCCAAAGACGAACTATGTTACCGTAGCAGGGGAATATAAAGGCAAGAAACTAAACAGCCCCAATGACCTTTTCCTTACGGCTGCCGGCGATCTGTATTTCACCGATCCTTCTTATGGTTTTGAAGGTGGTGATAGTGACCCCAAAAAAGAACTTTCCTACCAAGGCGTATATAAAATGAATAAGGCAGGAGCTGTAACTCTTTTAACCGATACTATTGCCCAGCCAAACGGAATTGGTATTTTCCCGGGCGGCAAAACTTTACTCGTATCTAATTCGGCTGAAAATAACAATGGCTGGTACACGTATGATATTGCGGCGAACGGGTTTTTAACCAACGGCAAAGTATTTTATAATGCAAAACAGGAAAAAGAACCGGGCGGTTGCGATGGTTTAAAAATAGACAAAGCGGGCAATGTGTTTGCTACCGGACCGGGCGGGCTTTGGATATTTAATAAAACCGGCAAGTTGCTCGGTAAGATAAAGCTAAACGGAATAGTGGCGGCTAACTGCGCTTTAACTCCCGATGGTAAAACCATTTATATCACTGCCTCTAATTACCTGCTCCGCGTGAAAATGCAGTAATTCTTTTTTACTACTAAGTCAACAAGCCTAGTATTAGAAATGCGTAATCATTTATAAATTCCTATTACCTGATTTTTTAAAATATTTTGGTAAAGAGTAGTTATACCGAATAGCAAAAAATAGCGTCCAAAAAGGGGAAAGAACATTTACTAAAGCTGATCTTTGGAGCCTTTACAAGTCCCCATGCTCGGGTGCTATCTAACTTGCAGCCTACAAGTATTGCCTCATGGCCGGCGGGCCCCGTTTGGCTCTTACGGGCTGGTCTAAGCTTCCTTTGCTCGTGCCTGGCAATGCTGCGCACCGGAACCTTAGAAGGCCCTTCACAGCCAAACTGATGTCAACTGCCCTTAGCTGCGTCTACTACCCTGTTTAGAGTTAGTGAATGGGCAAAATGACAGAATAGTATTATCCAATGGCATGATCTAACAACCAACTAGGTGCGGGAAGAAAGTAAAGAAATTAAACTTATTTCCGCTGATTCTGGTGGTTGGTTGCACCTAAAGAATATTACTACTCCTTATAACTACTGAGTGCGAATGAAAAGCGGAAGCTAAGAGCAACTGACACCAGTTTGGCTGTGGAGCACCTGCTAGGGTTCCGGTGCCGGAGGCATTCCGCAGACGGAGTCGAGGAAAGAGAGTCTAGCGAGTGCGGAAGAGCCAAACGAGGCCAGCCGGCAATGAGGCAAAACCTGTAGGCTGCAAGTTAGATAGCACCCGAGCATGGAGCCGGGAACCGGCTCCAAAGGTCAGCTTTTGCATCTGCAAAGAAAGCTGCTATTTACTATGTGGTATTACTACACAAATCGAAGTAGTAATTAAAATAAGAAGTCTCCTTGAATATTAAGGAGACTTCTTATTTTTTAGTGAAGTTATTACTATTTTATAGGGATTACCTCCTGGTTCTTATTTCAAATTAAAAAGCTAAACTATTTCAATTTACATATTTTTCACACATAGCACTATTATAAACTACTTCTGAGATATTTATCGATTATTATCCTCCCCCATTACATCATAACCACGCCATTTGTACTCTTTGCCAATTTTGGAGGCTGCCGGCCAGGCAATCTGGTGTTGGCTGCTGGCCACCCACTTGCGCCGGTTTTCTTCCGTGTCAAACGAGATCTGGATCTGATAATTATAAGTAGTCGCTTCGGCCTGGATTTCTTTAGCCAGATTTTCCGGATACAGGCGCAGCAGTTTAGATTCTAAATAGCCGGTCTGCACTTTCATGGCAGGTACATAAACGGTGTGATATATTTTTTCAAATGCTTCGCTTTCGGCTTTCGGAACTTTAAAATCCATCTGCAACGCTATGGCTTTTGCTTTTCCCGGTGACGTTTGCAAGGTTGCAGCATTTGGTTTAGCAGCCGCTACCCCGATCACCAGCAATTCCAGGTCTTCCTTGCCATCATTGGTAATGGTAGACTTTTCGCCTAATAACCCATAAAAAGAATCATCTGCTTTAATAGCAGCTTTCTCATTGTTTAACGCTACTGATCCCGAGCCTTTTATCACGTAGTAAACTTCTTCGATCCCATCCAGTTCGCGGGGTCCGGCGGTACTGCCGGCCGGAATGACTACATGATCTACGTGGTTCCAGTTCGTCCGGAAAATATCGGCGTTCAACACTCGGCGGTACAGTACCCCATTACCCGGGAAAGCCGCATTGTTGGTTTTAAGCGTGCTCCGCTCCATGCGACCGGACACAAATACCGGTATTGGATCCAGATTAACACCCACCCGGGCATCGGCTAAGTCAAAATTATCGGCCTGACCTTTTACTTTACTTACCGCAAAATTCAGCCATTTTAACTTTTCGTTAGTGGGGTTATAAATGGCATGTGCATCGCCCATTTTACAAGGCACTACTGCCGGCGCTTTAATTTTAGAAGTGCGGCCGTTTACGGTAAATTCAGCTTCGCCGGTTAGCAGTACATACATTTCCTCGATGTTGTGGTGAAAATGATGCCCAATGCCAGATTTAGGATCTATAACCCCGGAATGCAAGTAAAGAAAGTTAGTTGATAATTCGGTGCGCCCGATTAACTGGGTAAATCCCATTTTCCCGGCTCCGGCATGTACCGCCGATAATTGCCGGTATTTAGCCGGGTCGTTAGGCACAACGCGATTTTTAGTAGGCTGGCCGGTAGCCGGAACCATCATAAAAGTAAATAATAAGGCAAGCAAATGGTTCATGATTCGCAAGAGGTTTAGTTAACTAAATAAGTAGTAAGTAGTAAGTTAAAATTTTAAAAAATTGATACAGGTTTTCTCAATAGAGTCTATCAGCAAGCCTAGTGCTACGCCAAATTAAAAATTAGAAATTATGAATTAGAAATTAGGCCTAAAGGAACTGTATGATATCCTAAAGCCTAATAATCATTCTACATATTAAATTAAAAAAGCACCCGATTATTTATTTTTTACCCGGAAGCGCGTATACCACATAGCCTCTGGGTAAAGCACCCGGCTTTTTGGCGTGGTTAATCCCATCGCGGGTAAAGTTTGACGTAGCATTCACTACCAGGTATTGTTTCCCCGCTATTTCATACATGATTGGCTGCGCGTTCGATTCGTGGCTCAGGGTTGTTTCCCATAACAGCTTGCCCTTCTCCGAATCAAAAGCATATAATTTTCCGCCCTTCGCTGTACAAAATAGCAGACCATTGGAGGTGACCACCATGCCTTTTCTTTGCGCTCCGCCCGGTGTACCTAAATTTTGAGTTTCTTTATTTAGCGAGAGGGTATCCTCCCCAATGGTGTGTTCCCATTTAACTTTACCGGTATTCAAATCATAAGCCATCACCCTGGACCACTTCGGATTTAATAAACCCGGCCAGAAGGTACCATAATCAGTGGTATAGCGATCTTGCGGATGATCTACATCTTCGGGGTATTCCGACATAGGCGCCACAACTTTAGCATCTGGTTTAACCTTGGCCCCACCGGACGCCACTACCGGGCCCTCCGGCATTTTCGAAGAATCATTTTTGCGGCCAAAACCCATGCGCATGGCGGGGTTTCCACCTAAGAAACGGTAAATAGCGGTTACCTGTTCTTCCTGGATATGCGCAAAACCTGGCATTTGTCCGCGGCCGGCGGCCAACAAACCTTTAAAATCATCAATGCCTATGCGTTGTCCGGCGTTAACAATAGAAGGCGCAATGCCCGCCCCAGTCATATTTTCGCCATGGCAAGACCGGCAGGTACTCGCATACAGTTTCTTTGCTTTTTCTACATCATCCTGTGACATTAATTCGGTAGGTGCTTTAATTTTTTCAAGCTTGTAAACCGATGGGTATTCCTGCGCTAAAATGTACACCATTCCGTTTTTCGGATCGGCGGCCGTATTCCCAAAATTTACCCCGCCCAGAGCCCCCGGCACGGCAATGGTTTCGTATTTATCGGATGGTGGAATGTACAAACCCGATTTAGCTTCGGCAATACGCTTCTGCCACTTTTCTCTTTCGGTTTTTGAATAATAAGGGTTAAGCGTTTCCTGGGTAACCTCGTGCCGGGTAAAGCTGGGTACCACCGTCGGAATGGGTTGCGTGGGCCAGGCCTGTTCGCCGGGCATTTCGCTGGCCGGAAACGGTTTTTCTTCAATCGGAAAGATGGGTTCACCCGTAACCCGATCAAATACAAACATAAAGCCGTGCTTGGTAGCCGCCGCCACCGCATCAATGCGTTTGCCTTTATGTTTTACAGTTATTAATTGGGGCGCTGAAGCCAGGTCATAATCCCACAAATCGTGATGTACCGTCTGGAAATGCCACAAGCGTTTGCCGGTGCGGGCATCTAAAGCTACCAGGCTATTGCCAAATAAGTTGCTTCCGATGCGGTCGGCTCCGTAGTAATCATAAGTTGGTGAGCCCAAAGGCAAGTAAGCAATTCCCCTTTTTACATCCACGGATATTTCGCTCCACACATTTACGGCACCCACATACTTATACGCATCTTTCGGCCAGGTTTCGTAACCAAATTCCCCTGGATGCGGAATGGTATGGAATATCCATTCTTGTTTACCGGTAATTACATTATAAGCTCTTACGTGCCCAGGCGGTGAGAAATACGCTTCGCCGGGAGCAGATCCCATAATGATTAAATTATCAAATATTACCCCGGGCATCATGGATTGAATTCGGCGGATGCTGGATACTTCCCGGTCCAGGCCTTCCCGCATATCCACATAGCCGTTGTTGCCGAAGGTCAGGATAGATTTTCCGGTTAGGGCATCAATGGCCTGCAAGGAATTATTCAGGGTAAATAATAACCGACGGTCTTTCCGGTCTTTGCTTTCCCAGTAGTTAATGCCCCGGCGGGTTAATCCCTGTAAGTTGGCATGGATCCAGATTTCTTTACCCGTCAGGGCATTGATGGCGACTAAAGAATAATTTTTAGCCATTACATACATAACGGTATCCACCACAATCGGGCTAAAAAAATTAGGTACAGAATCGGCGGTGGGATAAACCCAGGCTACCTGCAACTTACTGACATTCTTTTTAGTAATCTGAGAACCTTTAAAATACCGCGATTGATCTGGTCCGCCGCCGTAATGTTGCCATTTGGCATAATCATCAGATAGCGAGGAATCCGGGGTAAAGCTGAAATAAGCAAATAAACATAAGAGGGCAATAAAAACACCGGTAAGCTTTTGTTTCATTTTGTATTATTTAAAATTTGTTGTGGTGAACAGGAAAGAATTAACCTATAGTTAATTTAAACAAGCCAGAATTTCCCAGGGCCAGGCTAATTATTTTCATGCATAATACACCAGCTATAATTTAATGAATTTTAAAGCAGTATTTGGAACATTAGCACTTTTAGTTTTTAAAATTTTTAGTCTCCAACAATCGTTGGATTTGGCAAACGGACCTTTGATTGCTCATTTAAATAATAGCGGGGCAAAGTTGTACAGATTGTTGCGCCAAACCGGCCAGGTATGACCACCCGGATATTCGGTATAAGTGTATTTTACCTTCATCTGGTCGAACTTGGCGAGCATTTCTTTGCAGTTATTGTAAGCAATATCTTCTTTGCCGCCCATGGCTACCCACAGCAGTTTTAAGTTGTTATTAATGGTGGTTGAGTTGTTTTGAATAAATTCGTACTGCGGATTAGATAAGGCCGGTTGATTACTAAACCAACCGGAGCTGAATACTCCCAAATAGTTAAACAAATCCGTGTTGCGCATGCCAGCGTGTAAGGTTTGCAAGCCACCCATCGATAAGCCCGCCAGCGCCCGGTTTTTACCATCCGGCAGAACCCGGTAAGTTTTTTCGACCACGGGTATAACCGCCTGTTTCAATTCATTTTCAAAAACTTTAAAAGCATTCTCGTTAAACCCGGACATACCCATATTGCCATCGAGCATAACTACCAGCATGGGCTTGGCTTTTTTATCGGCGATCAAATTATCCAGGATTAAGTCGGTTTTGCCTTGCGTCGCCCAGCCCCGTTCATCTTCGCCGCCCCCGTGCAGAATGTACAATACCGGATATTTTTCGGTAGTATTTTGGTCGTAGCCTGCTGGCGTATACACGTAAAACCGCCGCCACGAATTGGTAACCGGAGAAAAATAGCGTTTCATGCGCACCTCGCCGTGCGGCACCTCCTTTTCGGCGTAATAATCCCCACCCCGGAAAGGAATTTCGATGCCGCTGGCCTGCCGGCCCATGCCGTAGAAAGTTTCACTAGCCGGATCCGCTACAGCCAAACCATCAATTACTAAGGAGTAATAATGAAAGCCTTCGCCAATGGAATCGGTGGTTACTTCCCAGAATCCATCGGCTTGCTTTGCCATATCATACTTTTTACCCAGATCAATCTGCACTTTTTGCGCTTCGGGCGCCTTAGTCCGGAATACTACGCGGTTGTCGGGTAATATCTGCGGGTACTTTGCTGACCGGATGTTGGTAGCTGCCGGAGTTCCTAAAACGGTGTACTTGGGCAAAGAAGCCGTATTTACCGGCTTAAACAAGAACTGTGAGAACATATACAGCCCATTTTTCCAGACTTTAAAGTCGTGCCCGCCCGGCTCTACGTAATAAACATGCGGTACATTGTTGGTAAATAAATAATCGTGGGTGCGTTTGCTGAAGGTAATCAGGCCATCCTGGTCGCCGCAAGAAATCCAGAGTAGTTTTAATTTCTTTTTTGCTTCGGCAGGGTTCGGCATTAGCTCTTCTGGTTTTTTGGTGTTGGGCGCCGAGGAAAACCCTCCAACCCAGGCAAATTTATCTAAGTTACCTAAGCCAAAATTCAAGGATTGTCCCCCGCCCATGGATAGGCCGGCAATAGCACGATTTTCCCGGTCTTTACGCACCGGAAATTTTTTCTCTACGTAAGGAATCAGGTCATTTAGTAAATCTTTCTCGAAAGTAGCAAAGGCTTGCACCTTCTCTTGATCGAAAACATTGCCAATGGCCCGGTCGTCTTTCATAGCCCGGCCGTTCGGCAGCACTACGATCATGGGCTGCACCTTTTTCTGGGCGTACAAATTATCCAGGATTACCTGGGGTTGACCGCCCTTGAGCCATTCTTTCTCGTCGCCACCAATCCCGTGTAGTAAATACAATACCGGGTATTTTTTACTTTTGGAATACCCGGGCGGTGTATATACCAAAGCCCGGCGTTTGGTGCCCACCGTTTTAGAATCGTAAGTAATGGTATCTATTTTACCGTGCGCAATATTTTGCTGCACCACATCAAACCCCGTGGGAGCTTCTTTTTCAATGTTCTGTGCTTTGGTTGCTACACTAATCAGCAGTAAAACAGCGAGTAGTGGATAAAAATGTTTCATGTTAGTTTAATTATCAGTTTATATTCTTGAGGCGGAAATCAGTTTTTAGTGTTAAAATGGATAGTAATAGAAATATCTAAGTGCATAAATTTTTAAAAATGGTTGATATTGGTAGTGATACCAACACTAATTATCTAGACATTAATGGATTACTTTCTGGTAGAAACCTGCAATCATATTATTTAAAATATTGTTTGCATACTTCACAGCCTTTCCTCCCAGCATCTCCCGCCAGCTTATAGCTGGTGGGGAATAATAAGGGGAAGTTTTCAACTTCCGGCCAGTTGAAAACTGGCCACTATTAAAAGCTCCCAGTTACACTGCGTTAAACTGGAAGCAGGTACCACAAGCAGATACCACTTAAGGATTTTAGGTTACTTTTTTAAGTTGGTGCCTAAAATTCAAAATTGTCTTCAGGTTAATTTTTAAATAATTGCTGTAGAGAGTTTGCCAGGAATAATTTACAGTTCATCCAGGTGTGGCCGCCCGGTACAATCAGGGTTTCCAGCTTGATGTTCTTTTCTTTGAACATGGCAATATTCTGTTTTACCGGTTCGTACAGGAAATCTTCGGTACCTACGCTGATGGTAAATAGTTTGAGTTGCTTGTTCAGGGCAGCGGCATCCGGGTTCCAGTTGGTGAAATTTTTCTGGAATTCTTCGGTGGCCGTGTAGGGCGCATACGAACAGATATAAGCAAAGATATTGGGATTAGTAAGTCCAATATTCAGGGTTTGCCCGCCTCCTACCGAAAAGCCAGCTACGGCGCGGTTTTTAGTGTCGGTTAGTACCGGGTAATTGGCTTCGATAAACGGAATAATATCCTTAATAACATCTTGGGTGAAATCGGGCATGGGTGCCGGCCGTACGTTCCCGTAGGGCATTACAATAATCATGGGTTTGGCTTTTTTCTGGGCAATTAGGTTGTCGGCAATCAGGTTGGCACGGCCTACTTTGGTCCAGGTTTCTTCGGTATCGGAGCCTCCGTGAATCAGGTACAATACCGGGTATTTCGTTTTAGCGTTGGGGTTAAAGCCGGGCGGCGTATAAACGAGTAATTGCCGGGTGGTTTTTAACGTACCCGATTTATAATACCGGTAACTCACTTTGCCGTGGGGTACGTTTTGCATCGCGTGCACTAAAGGCGTACTGCCCGGTATTTCCACGATGCTGCGTTTGAACCGTTCGTTGGCGAAGATATTCGTGTTATTCGGGTCGGCTACGCCGATGCTATCTACCACAAAATTGTAGGGGTAAATATCGGGTTTAATCGGTCCTACGGTAATGCTCCAAATACCCGCATTGTCTTTCGTGAGTAATTGGTTGGATTTTAAAAATTCGCCGCTTAAGCTTACCTTTTTTGCATTGGGGGCATACAACCGGAAAGTTACGGTGTTATCGGCGTGTACGTCCGGGGAGCTAATGGCCGGCGGTCGTTGGGCAGAGGCAGTAATGGCAAGGGCAAAAAGCAGGAAGATTATGCTAAAAATATGTTTCATAGCAGGCTTATTTAAAAAGTAATTGGGCCGTTTGGGTCAGGTAAACTTTGGTGTTCATCCAGGTATGGCCGCCATCGGTTACTAAACTTTTATAATTCACGTTTTTAGCTTTCAGAAAATCCATAAACTCCACCGTGGATTTATATAGGAAGTCGTCGGTACCCACACTGATCCAGAATAATTTTAACTGTTGGTTCGTACGGCTGGCGTTTTCGTAGATGGGTTTGTAACTGCTTTCCATTTCCTTGGGGCTTAAGTAAGCGCTGTAGCAGCACACCCAGGAAAACTTATCCATGTTGCTGAAAGCCGTTCTTAGGGTCTGGCCGCCGCCTCTAGAAAAACCACCAATGGCGCGGTTATCTTTGTTGTTGATGGTGCGGTAATTTTTTTCGATGTAGGGCAGCACGTTTTGCATTAAATCGGCTTCGAAAGTTTTAGCGCGTGTTATGGCTTCTTCACTTTCCCGGCCCATGGGGTCGGCGGGTTTGGGGCCACCTTTCTGCGCTGCAATCCGGGCTTCTACGTTTCCGTAAGGCATTACCACAATCATAGGTTTGGCTTTGCCTTCGGCAATTAAGTTATCCAGTATTACATTGGTGCGGCCTACTTTAAACCAGGTCTCTTCGGTGTCGGTGGTACCGCTAATCAGGTAAAAAACCGGGTACTTTTTAGAAGCATCTTTGTCGTAACCCGGCGGAGTATACACCACTAAAGAACCCGTAGTACCGGAAACCGAAGGATAATATTCGTACGTAACCGAGCCGTGCGGCACATCGCGCATGGCGTGAATCAGCGGAGTTTCGCCGGGAATATCTACCAGGCTGGCTTTAAAACGCTCGTTCGGGAAAAAAGCCACATTCGCCGGGTCCATCACCGAAATGCCATCTACCACAAAATTATACGGGTAAATATCGGGCTTTACTGGCCCGACGGTTACACTCCAGATACCGGCCGTATCTTTAATCATGGCTACGGGCGCTTTCTCAAACTGGGCACTGAACTTTACTTCTTTAGCCGAGGGTGCCTGGTACCGGAAAGTCACTTTTTTATCCGGGTGAATTTGGGGCGAAATCACCAAAGGCCCCCGCGGCGGCTGACTAATCGCGTAGTTGGAAATACAAAACATTACCAAAAGCAGCAATAGTCGGGTAACTGATTTTTCTTGCATAGGTATATTGTTGGTAAAGAATTACTTATTCGGTGGTATTTTTTTCTAAAAGCGGTGGCTTTTTGCTTAATTACAGGTGATTTTTTTAAAAATTCTGATTATTTAAAAAGCTTTTGGGCAATGGTGGAGAGATAAAGTTTGCAATTCATCCAGGTATGGCCGCCTTCCGAAATAAAAGTTTCGTGCTTAATTTTTTTTTCGTCCAGCACTTTCAGGTAATCCTGAACCACCGGGTACAAAAAATCTTCTTTGCCTACTCCTATCCAGAATAACTTTAACTGTTGGTTCGTCTGCGTGGGATTTGCAAAAGCCACGGCGTTGTTGCGGTCGAATTCTTCTTTGAGCATACCAGGCGCAAAGCCGCAAACCCAGCCAAACAAATCCGGATTATTCAAGCCCAGGTACAAGGTTTCGCCCCCGCCGCCCGAAAACCCGGCTATGGCGCGGCTGTTCTTGTCTTTCTTTACGCGGTAATTTTGCTCCACAAACGGCAGCAGGTTATTCAGAAAATCTTTTTTAAATTCCTGCAGATTCTCCCAGTTCCGCAGGCTCCCCGACGATTTACTAATTACCGGATAGGCCCGGCCGTAGGGCATTACAATGATCATGGGTTGCGCCTTGCTTTGGGAAATCAGGTTATCCAGAATAATGTTGGCACGTCCTACTTTGCTCCAGGTTTCTTCGGTATCGGTAGTGCCGTGCAAGAGGTAAAGTACCGGGTATTTTTTGGCTTGCTCTTTCTCGTACCCCGGCGGGGTATAAATTACTACCGATCGGGTTCCTAATTCTTTGGAAGTATAATAGCGATAAGCCAGGGTACCGTGCGGCACATTCTGCAAGGTGTGTACCAAGGGCGTGTTACCGGTAATTTCCACCACACTATTTTGAAATCCTTCGTTGGGGAATATGGCAGAATTTTTAGGGTCGGCTACGGGAATACCATCTACCACAAAGCTATACGGGTACATATCGGGCTTCACCGGACCAACCGTTACACTCCAAATTCCGGAAGCGTCTTTCGTAATGGTAAGCGGTG
This sequence comes from Adhaeribacter swui, assembly GCF_014217805.1. Lineage (NCBI taxonomy): Bacteria > Pseudomonadati > Bacteroidota > Cytophagia > Cytophagales > Hymenobacteraceae > Adhaeribacter > Adhaeribacter swui. The sequence goes on along the minus strand of NZ_CP055156.1, from coordinate 4,719,159 downwards.
CTTTTTCAAACTGGGCGTTCAGTTTCACTTCTTTGGCCGACGGCGCCAAAAACCGAAAAGTAACTGTATTATCCGGGTGCACCTCGGGCGATACCACCACGGGAGCGTTGTTTCCCTGACTCAAACCCAATTGGGGCAAACCCCAAAGCGTTACCCAAATCATTAAGTAATAGAGTAAGTTTTTATGCATATCGAGGCACGGTTTACAAAATAGATTTTTTTTAAAATTTCAATTTCTGAAACAGCTAAAACAGTAATTACTTAATTAAATAAAGCCCGCAGTTACCAACTAAGCTGGATAAACGATACGCCCTGCCGAGGTAAATCAAACTTTAAAACGGTTTTACCCTTATCTACTTTCTGCCAGGTTGGTGAGGTAAGCAATTGCAATTGGCCGGCTTTTTCTAGTTCCTGGTATTGGACTTTTGAAACATTATGAGGTTTGCCCATGGCCTTCCATTTTTCAAAGGAATTACTAAATTGCTGGTCAACGCGGTAATGATGGACGAACACCTTGTCTTTAGCAACGCCATCAATAGTTAGCTCAACCGGTGAGGCCGCCGCCGCCACATCATCATCGTGGTAATTCCAAACCATCACCGAAATAGAATGGTCGTTTTTACTGGCCAGGGCATTGATATCGGGCTTACCGGTTACGCCAGAGGAGATAATATCCGCGGCTTTAATACCATTAGCTGTTTGAACCGCTACTCTATCTCCGTTCATCATCCCAAACATGCGGAATATATTTAATACCGGTTTATCCACGCCATTCGTAGCCAAATCGCGGAAGCCAGCAAACCATTCCTGGTTCTCAAACTCGAACGACCAGCTTACCGCTCCCCGGAGGTTTACCTGGTGCTGGTCCATTAATTCGTAAATGCGGGCGTAGGCCGCCGCCGTGTAACTGGGGTACATGGTACCGTTGCGGTAGGCGTATTTTGGTTCTTTCTTTTCCGAACAGGCAGCACATCCTTCCGGGTCGTTTTCCCCGATTATAATCGGTATGTTTTTCAGTTCCGGGAAAGAATTAACGGCAGTGAACCCACGGGATATATCTTTTAACTGTACCCCCATATTCATGCGGATATGCCCGTTTACCAGTTCCGGTGCACCTTTGGCATGAAAGGCAATAAATTGCAGCGGCGTTCCGGTTTTCTTAGTGGCGTAATTCTTACCCCGCAAACAATGTTCTATAAATTTAGTCAGGTATTGGTATCCCTTTTCGCCGCGGGGGCTGGTGGTGTGTGGACCTCCAATGGTGCATTCGGGGCAGGCGCGCTTTAAGCCGTCGGCGGTATAATCATAAAGTTTGCAGTATTCTTCGAAGGTGCCCGACCAGTAGCCAATGTCCGGTTCGTTCCACAACTCCCATAACCAGGTCGTAACTTCTTGTTTGCCGTAACGCTGAATAGAGTGATTTACCCATTGGTATACCAGCTCCCGCCATTTATTGTAATCCTTCGGCGGATAAGTCCAGCCGGTCCAGATATTGCCGCCCGCACTCCATTTATGTTCGTACGGCTCGGGTTTAGAAGAAAGGGCTTTGGGCATAAACCCGATTTCCATAAGCGGCTTCATGCCCCTTTGCACGTAGGTATCCACGATGCTGTCGACGGTAACCCAGTTGTAAACAGGCTTGCCATTCTTGTCTTCGGTGTATGCATCCGTGAAGCCCCACTTCAGGTCGGGGCCGGGGCTGTTGCCTTTGGAGGTGAGCAGGTTGTGGGCCCGTACATAAACCGGAACCGGGCTCAGTTGCTGTAATTCGGTCAACAATTTCTGGCCATTCTTCCGGGTGGTATAATTTGGTTCATCGTAACCAAAGAAAGACCAGAACGGCTTCATGTCCCCGATAGATTTGGAGGCATCTACCGCTATAGAAACCGACGGCTGTTGTTGCGCAAACAAAAGCCCGGAATGCAACAGGAGAATACAGGTTATTATCGCACGACTCATAAAATGCTTCGTTTTCGGAAAAGAGTAAGTCATCAATCAATTATTATTTATCCAATTGTTTTTTTTCATCCACAGGAACAAAGGTTCTATCCAGTCCTTTTGCTTGAAGATGAACCCATGCCCACCTTTTGGATAAATATGCATTTCCACCTCAACACTTTGATTCCGCAGCTTTTGGAAATAGGCAATGCTGTTATCTACATCTACCAGTTTATCGTCGGCGGCATGCGTGATATAAGTCGGGGGAGTATTGGCGGTAACCTGCAATTCATTGGAAAATAAATCTACTGTTTCTTTAGCAGGATTTTTGCCCAATAAATTACTTCTGGAATCGGCATGCGTCAGGCCTTCCTGCATACTGATAACCGGGTACACCACCACCTGAAAATCAGGACGTAAATTGGTGTTTTTAGGATTTGGGATAAGCGGCTTGGCAAAATGCGTAGCCGCCGTGGCGGCCAGATGCCCACCGGCCGAGAACCCCACAATGCCTACTTTATTGGCATCAATACCATACTTTGCGGCATTTTCCCGCACCAGTTTAATGGCCTGTTGCGCGTCTTGCAAAGGGCCGATTTTTTTGTCCGTCAGGATGGTATCATTCGGCAACCGGTACTTGAGCACAAAAGCGGCTACGCCGTTTTTAGCAAATTCTTTGGCCGTTGCAACGCCTTCGCCCTGGAACACGATTACTTTGTAAGAACCACCCGGACAAATAATAACCGCCGCCCCGGAAGCATTTTCCTTGGCTGGCAGATAAACTTCTAAACTTGGCTTTACTACCCGGCGCACCAGTCCACCGGCTTCCAGGTTACCTTTATTAGCTCCCTGAAAAACTTTGGCATTGGGAATAGTACCGGGGTATAAATCAATTACTTCCTGGGCACTGGCTGTAAAACCAGCCAAGAATAAAACCAGGCCAGCCACTACTTGCTTTTTTAAAAATAGGAAACGGCGCGTATGCTTTACTTTCACTTTATGGAATAATAAAAATTTGAAATATGCATTTGCTTATAGTCGACCACGGAACTTGCAGGCAATTAATTTAAGAAAAACAACCACCCGGAACCCCTCCTAACTTAGGAGGGGAACTGAGGTACTTTTCCGAAATAGTTAATTTAGATAAGTTGTGACGTAAACTATAACCAGGGCTGGCCTGGATTTTAATTATTTAAAAAGCAGCGGACCTAGTTGATACAGGCTGCGACGCCAGGTTTGGAACTCATGGGCAGTACCCGGTGAAACATAAGTATTCACTTTATAGCCAGCCGCCTTTAAATCCGCTTCCACTTTGGGCAGCGCTTCGGCTCCGCGGGTTTCTTTGCTACCGTAGGTGATAAATAAAAGCTTCGGTTTCATTTTGCTTTGTAACTGCTCTGGCGTATAGTTACCCCCACTCATTAACCCCCAGTAACCAAAAACTTCTGGTTTAGCTAAGGTTATCGTGTGGGTTTCGAAACCACCCATGGATAGTCCGGCCATGGCCCGGTTATCCCGGTTGGCGATGGTCCGGAAATGGGAATCTACATACGGGATTAACTCATCCAATAAAACCGTCTGAAAAGCGGCAACCCCTGTAGGTTCGCCAGCCGTTACGCCGTTAGGCACAACACCAGGTGCACCCAAGGCAGGACGTGGAGCAGGTGCAGGAGCAGCACCGGCCGCTGGAGTTGCACCCGGCGCAGCAGCTGTTGCATTAGCAGCCGGACGTGGCGGCATACCTGGTCTACCACCGGTGTTGGTCATACCATAAGTCATCACCACGATAAATGGTTTTATGCGGCCTTCGGCAATCATGTTGTCCATAATCAGGTTAGTCTTGCCCTGAATAGCCCACGAAGTTTCGTTTTCGCCCCAGCCATGTTGCAGGTATAATACCGGATATTTGGTGTTGCCTTTTTCGTACCCGGGCGGCGTATACACATTAGCCACGCGGGAAGTTTTCGTGCTTTTGGAAGGGAATAATATTTGGTGCACGTGGCCGTGGGGCACATTTTTTAAAGTATAAAAATCCTGGTCTTTGGCTGGTATTTCAATGCCGCTTTCCCAACGCTGCGAGCCGTAAAAATTACCAGTTCCGGGATCATTAAATACGCCGCCGTCTACTATTAAGTGGTAATAGTGAAAACCTTCATCCAATGGCCCTTCGGTGGTTCCGGTAAAAGCACCATCCGCTCCTTTGGTTAATCGGGTTCCGCCTCTTCCACCCAGGCCAAGGGTTACCCGTATGCTGTCGGCCTGGGGCGCTACTATCCGGAAGCGGGCATACCCCTGGGAGTTTACCTGCGGATAGTCCTGAAAGGGCTGGTTAAAAGCCGATGGTTTAAAATCTTCTTTTATAGCGGCATTGTCTTGCGCCAAGGCCAGACTACCGGTAAGGACCGAAGCAAATAAGGTGGCTAAAACTTTACTTTTCATGAATTATGAGTTAGGAGTGGATGATGCTATATTATGGCTGAATATCGTTGGCAGATGTGGCATACAACCCGATCAGTGACCCAGTAAAACCACCGGCCACATTGGTAGAAAGAATATCCCCGGAAACCGTACCGCCTATATTTTTAAAATTTTGATTTTCCGTGCTGTAACGAAACTGGTAATCATCGCCCTGTGCTGCTACCTGAAGTTGAATGGATTTACGAATATCAACTTTTTCACTGGCCAGCACGGTGGTGTTGCCTTTTTCGGTACGGGCAAGCACCAGGTAATTATCGTTGCCTTTCTTGGTGATACCTAAAACGTAATTAAATTTTTCGCTCTGGTAACACGCCAAACCGGCCAGGTCTTTTTCGGATTTGGGCGCGTATTTTATAATTACCGTGCTTTCAAAATGGTTATGCTGCTGCCGGTGCCACAGCGCCGAGATAGGCGCTACCTCTTTAATATTTTTAGCAAAAGGCGTGATTTGCAAGCCGTTTTTGCTGGTAGTAATAAACTCTTCCCGCGGACCGCGCATGCCAATCCAGCGGTAATCTAAAGTCTTAGCCGTAAAGTTGTCGGTGAAAGTAAAGTTGCCGTTCGGGAAGAAGCCGTTTTGCCCGGTTTGATTTTTTACCCCAGCCGGCATTTTTAATTTGGGTTTTAAAGGTACCAGTCCGTTCTCGAATACCGGGAACTCGCCACTCCAATCAACGGGCAAGATAAAGGTTTCGCGGCCGGCGTTTACCCGGTCTTTTTCGTTGGGCCGGATGCCTAAAAATACCCCGTAATAGTTGCCATCCGGTCCTACGGTTAAATCGGCGTGGCCGGTCCAATCCATCTTGTTCGGACGGTTTTTCGGGAAATACCGTTGGGTCAGAATCGGGTTGTTTTTAGCGGGTACATATGGCCCCATTACCTTATCACTGGAAAAAATCACTTCGGTGTGGTTGTCGCCGGTACCGCCCTGAGCACACATTAAGTAGTAGCGGTTGTTCTTTTTGTAAATATGCGGCGCTTCAATCCAGATGGGTTTTTGGGTAATATCGGTACCGCCATTCACAATAATTTTGTCGGTGCCCGGTACTACCTGGTCTTTTTGCACATCGTACTCCCAAATTTTAATTACCCGGTGCCCTTCGTACTGTTCCGTACCTTTGGGCGGCGCATCGTTGTGTACCACGTAGGCTTTGCCATCGTCTTCAAAAAAGAGTGATGGGTCGATGCCGTTAAACTGCAATTTCACCGGGTTGCTCCAGCCTTTTGCCGGGTCTTTGGTTTTTACCACAATATTCCCCATGCCCCCAGAAAACTGGGTAGTAATCATGTAAAAGGTGTCGTTATGCTTGTTGTACTTGATATCCGGAGCATACACGCCCGCCGAAATACCCGAAGTTTCTACTTTTAACTGGGAAGTCCGGTCCAGAACGTGGCCGATTTGTTTCCAGTTTACTAAATCGTTGGAATGAAAAATGGGTACCCCCGGAAACATGGCGAAAGAAGAATTTACTAAATAATAATCATTGCCTTTGCGCGTAATGCTGGGGTCCGGATAACAGCCTTGCAGAATGGGAGTATAAAACTCATCGGGTTGCAGCGGATTTTCCTGGTAGATTTTATCGTCGCCTTTATAAGAAAACTGTGAAAAAACCGGGGCATCTTTGGCGGCCTTCTTGGTCCCTTGTGCCGATGCAGAAGAAGCTAGTAAAGTAGTAGCCAGTATTACAGATAAGGATTGCTTGAGCAGCGAAGCAAAAGTAAATGGGTATTCTTTCATTATAAAATTTTATTCTTTTTCCGGGTACTGATAAATCTATTATTTAGGGTATGAAAAATTTAAGAGCTTTACTAAAATGGCTATCTCTGCCAGCACTTGTAAAACCTAAATTTTAAAAATTTAGAATTTAAAGGGCCGTTAACGTGTAAGTTTTACCGGCTTGCGTCGGCACATCGTACAATAAAGTTTCTTTTAAATTCACCGGGGTAATAGTGGCCTGTTTTGACACCAAAGCAGCCGGCGTTTCTTCTACCTGGTAAAATGCATTGGTATTGTTACCACTAGCTTTCTTCAAAGAGCCACCCGCCAACGTAACAGCATTCGGAACCCGCAACCGCAGATTACCGCCCAGTTTAGATTTAATAACCGCTTTCACCACTTTACCATTTTTCCATTGCAGGCTCTCGATTTCAAAACCGCCAATGGCGCGTAAACCACTGATGCTGCCACTGGCTTGCCACACATCGGGTAAGGCAGGCAGTAAATGTACGGCACCATCGGCGCTTTGCATCAGCATTTCGGTAATGCCCGAAGTACAACCAAAATTGCCGTCGATCTGGAACGGCGGGTGAGCGTCAAATAAATTATTATAAGAACCGCCGCCTTCCCCAAACTGTCTTGGACCTATCTTTACCGGCGAAAGCTGCGCCTGAATTAATTTATAGGCGTGGTTGCCGTCCAGCATGCGGGCCCACCAGTTTACTTTCCAGCCCATACTCCAACCCGTAGAAATATCGCCGCGGTGCGTTAAAGTAGTTTTGGCAGCGCTATATAATTGCGGGGTGCGGTACGGTGAAATTTGGTTAGCCGGGAACAAGCCATAGAGATGCGAAATATGCCGGTGGTTATCTTTCGGGTCGTCAATATCATCGAGCCACTCTTGCAATTGCCCGTGCTGCCCGACTTGCATCGGGGGTAAACGTTGGCGCATTTGTTTTAAAGTATCCGCAAAAGCAGTATCTTTTTTTAAAATTTCGGCCGCTTTTATGGTCGTACTGAAAATATCAAACACAATCTGGTTGGTCATGGTAGTACCGGCATCCAGGGAAGAGTTTTGGTGCGCAGCCGGGGCATTTTCCGGCGACATATCCGGGTTGATTACCAGCCATTTTTTAGAGGGGTGTTCGATTAAAAAATCAACGTAAAAAGTGGAAGCTTCTTTTAAAACCGGATACACCGAAGCCAGGAAAGCTTTGTCGCCGTTATACAAATAATGTTCCCACAAATGCTGACTCGTCCAGCCGCCGGCCCCATTCCAGATGCCCCAGGTAGCACCGTCCACGGCCCCGGTGGTTCGCCAGATATCGGTATTGTGGTGCGCCGCCCAGCCCCGGGCGCCGTACATCTCTTTGGCGGTTTGCCGACCCGTAACTGATAAGTCTTTTACCAGTTGCAGAAAAGGCTCGTGCAGCTCCGATAAATTGGTTTTTTCAGCGGGCCAGTAATTCATCTGGGCGTTGATGTTAATGGTGTATTTACTATCCCAAGGCGGTTTTACTTTATTGTTCCAGATGCCCTGCAGGTTAGCCGCCTGCCCGCCCGGCTGCGACGAAGAAATTAGTAAATACCGCCCATATTGGTAATACAATGTTACCAACTGCGGGTCATTGCCGGTGGCAAATTGCTTTAACCGTTCGTCGGTGGGCAAATTAGCCGAAGCAGTGCTTCCCAAATCCAGTTTCACCCGGTTAAAATATTTTTGGTACGCCGCCACATGGGCCGGTAAAATAGCCGCTAAAGATTTTGGATAGGCTTTATTTAAATAATCGGCGGCTCTTTCATCGGCATCGCCGCTTACATCGTGGTAATTATTAAAATTGGTAGCAATGGAAATGTAAATGGTAACGGTGTTGGCATTTTTTATAATCAACGAAGTATCGTTAGCCGTGAGTGCCCCGCCATCTAATTTGATTTTAGCAACGCCTTTATATTTTACCAAGCCTTTCACGGTCTCGTGGTCCATGGTGGTACCCGAGATAGTTAGCTCTTTGGCGGCCGTAGTCTGTACCGTAGTATTAGGCAAAGGCTTAGTAAAAGACGCATTAAACGACAGACTGCCCGGTTTACTCGCGGTTAAGCGCATTACCACTACCCGGTCCGGGAAAGAGGCCAGGGCTTCGCGGGTATAGGTTACGCCGTTAACGGTATAAGAAGTTTTAGTAACGGCCTTTTCAATATCCAGCTCCCGATGATAATTGGTATAAGTGTCGTGGCCGCTGAAAGCCAATTGCAAGTTGCCCACCGGCTGAAACATTTGCCCGTGTGATTTCTTCGTGATAATAGCCTGGTTCGCTATTTTTTCGGCATCTTTCTGTTTCCCGGCAAATATTAATTGGCGAATTCTGGCTAAAGAATCCAGCGCCATGGGGTTATCATTCCGGTTGGGGCCACCGCTCCAGACGGTATGCTCGTTGAGTTGGATAATTTCTTTTTCTACGTTGCCGTACACCATGGCGCCCAACCGGCCATTGCCAATGGGTAAGGCGTTTTCCCAGGTAGTTCCGGAGGGGGTTTTATACCACAACTTTAAACCCGGTTTAGTCTGGGAAAAGCCGGATAAAGTACTTAATAACAAAAAGACCAAAAGCATTCTTCGCATAAGAGATACACGTGAAGTATTTAGGTATTGATAGAATTTAAAAATTCGATTACTCCGGATAATCCCCCCTACTCCGCTTACACCCCCGAAGAACTTTAAGCAACTGGTTAATGCTTTTGCATCCCAGCTATGTTTTTAAATAATTACTAAATCATAGCCCGGAATGTATAGGCAATATGTTTAAGTGTAATCCAGCGTCATTTTCCTGCAATATTGTAAAACCGGAACCTGCTTTAACATAAGGATTCAGCCTGTTTAAACTACTTCAGAAATAAAATTATTTACTGCTTAAAGTGTAAAAACAACAATTATAAAAAGAAGCAAAAAAATTTTAATTCCGAAGAATTAAATTATTAACAAGTGTGAAAACTACAATTAAAATTGAAAAAACAAAAGCTTTTTAACAATTAAATTTCTTTGGCAGGAGGAGCTGATTATCTGACTGTAAAACCAGGCTTTGGTTCACCGGATTAATGTCTTTAATGGCTGGATCGACTTATAGCTACTTACTAAAATAACGAGAGTACGATTTAAGAATTTACTAATTCAGACTACGGAAGTGCTCATTAAAACGCTAGAACTATAATTTTGCTATTGTTTAAGTCTATTTAGGTCTTTCTTCGGAATTCAAAGAAATCCGGAAGAATCTAATCCATTACTTGCTGGTAAGATTCCTCCGAGATGATGGAAAAGAAACAGAATAGCTTTTCTTTGATTGATTCTTGGCTTAGCTCAAACTTACGTGAGAAAAGCCTGATAGCTCTAGCTTACTTTTTTAAAATTATTCCGCCGTTTGGTTGTATCTCAACTTCCAGCATGCCATTTTTCTTGATAGTAATATCTTTGTTGTAAGGCGCTTTACTGCTGTCGTCGTTATAGTAATTAACTTTCTTACCAGCCAGCATAGGTAAATTTAATTTTAGTTTAAGCGGTTCTTTGGTGGCATTTACGCCGGCCACGTACCACTCTTCGCCATGCCGCCGGGCAATAACGCAGTACTTTCCAGGGTAACCATCTACGTAAATTGTTTCGTCCCAGGTGGTGGGTATCTGCTTCATGAACTCTATTTCAAAAGCCGGCACATCGGTTAAATTGTTGGGCGTGAGGCCAAATATCTGCATGGGGTTCTGAAACAAAACCGCGGTGGCTAACTGAAAAATATCGGTGGTGAGCCGTTTATTCCGCCCTTCATTACTTTTCACGAGATACTTGTTCAGTAAAACCCCGCCAAATTCCATACTCCCGACGGCATTGCGAATGAAAGGGTGTAAGGTAGCGTTAAATGCTTCGGCTTCGCGCACGTTTTGGGAAAAGATCAGCATTTCTGAAGCTAGTACCGCCTCGCTGCCCACAAAGTTTGGGTACATGCGTTCCCAACCGCGGGGCAAAGTAGTACCATGAAATATAATCATTAAGCCGTAATCGTTAGCATCCGAAAGAATGTCTTCGTACAAGCGCATGGTCTCCTGCTTGTCGCCGCCGAAGAAATCAACTTTTAAACCTTTTACACCCACTTCCCGGAGCCATTTCATTTCTTTTTTACGCTCTACCGCCGTATTCATTTTATTTCGGGGGCCTTGCGGGGCATCGTTAAACGGTCCGTTAGAATTATACCATAAAAATACATCTACATTCTTGGACTTGGCATAATTTATCAAATCTTTCATTTTGTCTTTGCCCACCTTGGTATCCCACAAGGCATCCATCAGAATATACTCGTATTGAAGCGCGGCGGCCAGATCAATGTATTTTACCTGATCTTCGTAGTTCATGCTGTTATCCTGCCACACAATCCAACTCCAGGTAGAACGCCCGAACTTATACTCCTGAGAAGGTTCGTATAACGGCTCAACCACGTCATACGGAATGGTGGTTTCTACAATGGGCTTCAGGTTTTCGCCTACCGTAATGGTGCGCCATGGAGTAACACCCGGCAGGGAAATAGCCGCTCCCGAACTGCCAAAACCATTGTTTTGCTTCGGATTTGGGTAAGCTACGGTATAAGTACCATCTTTCGAGGCCTCACTCAAATGGGAAGCACAATACAAACTGCTTACCCCAGTTTCGGAAACTAACACCCATCCGTTGGTGCCCACCCGAAAAAGTCCCGGGAATATGTAACCTTCCGGACGAGGGTTTGCTTTTACCAGCGGAGCATCGGCTTCGTAACTAGCTTCATAACTGGGTGCGGTGCGAGCAAAACCGGTCATGGGGTTCATCATCCCCGAAAGAAAGGTGGTAGAAACGGCCGGAAACTTAAACCCGGTAGCTTCTTTTTCTACAGCGCAGGAAAACCGCTCGCCCCAGGTAGGCAGTTCGTACCGGAAAGCAACGTTGTTATTGCTCACCTGAAAAACCACGCTGATCTTTTTTTGCTGTGCGTTTTCGAAAGTACAAGTAAGTTTATTGGCCACGTAATGAACCTGCGATTTCTTTATTTTGGTTTCTGTATAATTTTTATCAACCGCACCTTCCTCTTTATCCAGGTATTTCATGCCGGTCGTAAAATCGCCTTCGTTGGTAGTAAGCCCCAGTGGTGAATTTTCTAGCAGGGTTTTGCCTTTAAAACTTACGTTATACATCGGCTTACCATCTTGCACCAGAATAGTCACTTTTAATTGTTTATCCGGGCTAAACACGGTTAAATCCTGGGCAACACCTTTCAGCGAAATAACCATACACCATATACTTAAACAGGTAGTAAATAATAATTTCATAAAATTTAAAAATTTTAAAAATAAGCCGAATTCAGCGCCCTCATGCAGGACATCGGCAGAACAGGGAACGTTTAATTACTTGTTTTGGGTAATTTTTTCCTCTATCCGGAAGAAGTCGAAATCGGCGTAGCCACCCACATTTTTAGTAGCGTAGGTAAATAACCCGAACCGATAGCCCATAAAATGCGGAATGGTATACGCCATTTTTAGTTGGGTACCGATCGGTTTCCAGGATTTGCCATCGAGGCTGTAAAAGAAGTTAGCGACGTCTTTTTTATCGGTGAAATTGCATTCTGCTTTAAAGTAAACTGTTTTCTGGGTTAGCGGAATACTTTGTGCCTCCATGGGTTTACCGGTGCTGGCATTGATCATGACAATAGCTTTGCTGTTGCCATTTACTTTAGCCCCAACCAAACCGTAATTTTTTTGCAATAAGGCCAAACCGGCAAAGTCACCGTCTTTTAAATGCGACACATCCAGGGCAGTAATGCCCGATGAAACCGGACCAATGGTGCGCTGGGTTAAGGTATTGCGGGCTAAAATAAAAGACGTATCTATTCTTCCGGTCTTTAGCCGCAGGAACCCAGGCCTTTCTTTAATTGACCACAATTTATTCTCGGGGTTATGATTCCACTGCCACACTAAGGGCAAGGCGGGCTCGCCCGCTTTCCGGGTAAATTCATCGGAGGCCACAATGCCGGGGATTAATCCTTTGCTGGCCGGTAAGTTCAGCGTTTCCGGCACTTTGCCATTTACTCCCAACACCGGCCAACCATCTTCCCATTTTACCGGCACTAGGTACGGTATGCGCCCCACTGCCCCATAATCGCGGAACAAATATGCGTACCAATTCCCCTGCGCATCGTCAATTAAACCTCCTTGCGCTACTCCCAAATCCTGTAAACCAATGCGGCCTTCGTAAGGTCCGGTAATTTTATCAGCCCGGTGAATAACTACCGTACGCATGCCGCCTTTCGGCCAGGTAATGTTAAACAGGTAGTATTTGCCGTTTACTTTAAACAACTGCGAACCTTCGGCCGGGAGTCCACCACCGGTACCCGACGGCGCACTGGCGTTTTCGATAATAACCTGCTCCGTGGTTCCGGGTTTTACCCTGGAAGCATCAGCGGTTAATTCTACCATTTTAAGTTGGCCACCCCCATAGATCATGTAAACCCGGCCATCGTCGTCGAAGAACAAAGAATTGTCATGATAGGACGGCGAAAAAGAAACAGCTTTCCAGGAGCCTTTTTCGATGTTTTTGGTGGAGTAAACATGCGTTTTGCCGGTAGTTTGTGCAAAAGTAGAAACGTAGTAGGTGCCGTTATGATAACGCAAGCTGCTGGCCCAGGAACCCCGGCCATACGTACTTTTTCCGTTTTCCAGGTTAAGTTCATCTTTACTGGCTAAGGTGTCATACGCATAATTTACCAGTTTCCAGTTTACTAAATCAGTCGATTTCATGATCGGAACACCCGGGCTCAGGTGCATGGTAGTGCTGCTCATGTAATAAGCTTTGCCAACCCGGATAATGGAAATATCCGGCACATCGGCAAAAATAATCGGGTTTCTGGCACTTTGGCCTTGCGAAGGCAATACCAGGCACAGGCTTATAAGAATAAAAAATCCAAACGGAAGAATCTTTTTAATCATTCGTTTTATTGGGTATCGCCAGCATAAAAAAATTTAAAAAATGCATTTAATTGCTGACTGATTAGGGAATATTTTTTAAATTATTGCTTACTCCATCGGCCCGATCAGTTCTATAAAAGTTCCGTCGGGGTCTTGCACCAGCACAAAATGCGATTTCTCGTTTAAGGGGATAGGTGTACTGCCAAGGAATTTCACGTTTTTCGCTTTTAACCTGTCTATAACCGGTTTTAAGGCTTTTACATTAATGGTGATGTACTGCACCCCGGTATCGTCCTGAATAAATTTGGATTGGGGTCGGTTGGCTTTTTTCCCGAAACTCATCAGCTTCCACTCATTCGCTTCCGGACTGTTTTCTAATTTTAAAACCGTTACTTCCGTAGGCACCCCGTTCGATAAACCGGAACGTTTCCCAAAATCTGCGTTAATGGTAAAGTTATAGGCTTTTACCATACCAATGGTATTTACATAAAAGTCTAAAGACTTGTCTAAATCCGACACCACTACTCCGGAGCCAATTAACTTACTACTAAAGTTAGATTGCGAATAAGAAGTAAAAGTCAGCAACAAGGCCGCAACTAAGAATGAGAAATTTAATAAAGATTTTTTCATGTGGTTTGAGGTGTATTGAGGTTCAGAAACCCAATTCTTGTTAAAAATTAAAAATGTATAAATAGAGAAGGTATAATTTAGACTTTGGCTAATAAATTACTTTGACACAAACCTATAAACTTACTTCGTTTGCACGTTTTTGTAACCCAACAAGGCCAGCATCTTTTCCCCATATCGGGTTCCTAGTTTTCTGTAACCTTCGGCCGTGAAATGCAGATGATCCGGTACGGCCGTGCAACCTTCCGAAGAAATAACATGCGCGTTCGGGATGGTCTGGGGCAGCGTAGCAATAATTTCGTTCATGCTGGCGCAGGCTCCGCCCTCCTCTTTGCTTACGAGCTCACCGGCTAACAAAGGCACCGATTTAGCTTTTAAGCCCAAGTCTTTAATCAGGTTGTCGTAAACCCCTTTTACTTTTAAAGGCCATTCTTTATCACCCGTGTTCGACTCTCCCTGGTGCAGTAAGATTCCTTTAATTACTCCTTTTTTCTGAGCCAGTTTAGCCATTTCCAACAGGCGCCCGTAAGGATTCCCATCGTAAGATTTTATAAAACCAACCATCCAGTCAGGAGCTGTGGCCACGTAGGATTGGTAATTGTTTTTATCAAACAATTCAATTTTGCAGCCACCCACCGAAACATTTATAACAGCTACTTTAATTTTTTCGGGCAGGTTAGCGGTTAAGGTTCGGCCAAAATAATCGGCGGGGGTTAAGCCGGTATTGCATCTTGTTAAAGGCGGCGTAGCCGGATACCACTCCCCTTTTTTTCTTCCCAGATCCGGACAATCAACCGCTTCTAAAACCATAAACCGTTTATCTGCCGTAGTATCCTGGGGTTCAAACTTGGCATTGCCCTCCATATTCGATTGACCAAAGCACAGGAATACATACAGATTTTTGTCCTGCGAAAAAGCAGCGGTGTTTACTAAATTTAATAAAGCAGCCAGGAAAAAGATTCTTGTTATTTTCATTATACTCTAAATAAAATTACAAATCTGGAATTACTAAACATGTTTAAAAAGCTACCAATTAGGCGTCTGCCGGTTTAAAGCCTTATTATAGTTTTAAAAATAATGAGTTAAGAAGCACCAAATTACGAATAGCTGTCGATTTGACAATTTTAAGCAGGTACAAATTAATACGGATTGCCGTTAATTGTATCAGGAAAATCTTTTAGAAAAGCTAAAAAGCCTCTTCGTTTAAAACAAAGAGGCTTTTTAGCTGTAGTGGAAGGAACCGCCATCATCTACTTCCAGGTTTTTATCCGGATTAATGTGCAAGATACTTTCGTTAAATATATCTGGAAAGATATTGACATCTTCGTTCCAAGAAGTGCCTTTTAAGGAGAGATAAGTGTATCCTAATCGGGTAAGGTGTAGAACTGCAGGAATTTTTACGCGGGTGTTCTCGTTGAAAACCATGGTTTAAATATAGCAAAGAGAGTTAGCTTCATACCTAAAAAGAGCGCATAATAATTTCCAACTTACAAACACCACTACCACCCATCCTAAAAATTAAAATATTTTAAAAATTTTATATTTTTCCTGCTTTCTTACCGTATTCTAATCTCTCTCTAACGCCAGCCTAATACGGCGCATCTACTTTTGCTGCACTTCATCTTACTTGAGTTATGCAGCGATTACTTACTTTACTTGTTTTCATTTTATTAATCGGTTTCCGGGGGGCCGCCCAAAGTCCACCGGAAAACTTAATAAATGCCCGCACCGATACCCTTCGGCTAAATATGGCGCAAGCCGAAGAAATATTTTTAAAAAATAACCTGCCTTTGCTTTCGCAGCGGCTGGATATTGATGCGGCCAAGGCTGCCATTATTCAGGCCCGGTTATTCCCCAACCCTACCCTGTCGGTGGAGCAAAACATTTACAACCCCAACAACCAAAAATATTTCGATACGGGTAAATCGGGGCAGAACATTGTGGAGTTTCAACAAATGATTGAGTTGGCTGGCAAACGCAACAAACGCATCCAAATCGAACAACTCAATTCCCAAATCACCGAATTTCAATACTTTGATTTACTCCGTTCGCTGCGGTTTGAGTTACGCACCTCGTTGGTAGAGCTTAATTATTTAATCCAGAACCTGGCCATATACCAAAGCAAAACGGAACCCATTCGCCGACTGGTGACTGCCTACGAATCGCAGTTAAAAAAAGGCAACGTTTCGCTGAAAGAAGTAACCCGTTTAAAAGCGCTGATTTTTTCTCTGGAGAACGAGCGGCTGGACTTAATCCACCAGATTAATGACCGCGAAGCTAGCGTGAGTTTACTGCTGGGCGCCAAACCCACTATTTTTATTTTACCAACCTTTAACGAAACCCAACTAAACCGGGCAGATGCCACCCTACCCTACGAGCAGTTGCTGGCAACCGCCACCGAAAACCGCTACGATTTAAAACTGGTGCAAACCAACGTAAACCTGCAGGAAGCCCAATTAAACTACCAAAAAGCGCTGGCCGTGCCCGACCTGGGATTAGGCGCTATTTACGACCGGCAAGGGTCTTTTATCCGCGATTACGTGGGCGTACAGGCGCAGTTTAGTTTACCATTTTTAAACCGCAACCAGGGCAACATTAAAGCCGCCAAAATACTGGTGGATAAAAGCAAAACTGACTTGCAGCAATATCAAAACCAGGTAGAACAAGAAGTCATGTCGGCTTACAACAAGGTACGCGAAACCGATAAAATTTACCTGGGCCACTACGCCAACTTTTCCCAGGACTTTGACAAACTACTCGACGGCATTACCGAGAGCTTCGGCAAGCGCAACATCAGCCTGATTGAGTTTGTGGATTATTACGAAACCTACACCGAAAGCATTACCCAAATGCTGCAATTAAAAACCAACCGCATTAAAGCTTTAGAAGAAATAAATTTTGCCGTGGGCACCCCCGTCATTCAATACCAATAAACCGCATTCCTTATGAAAAGAAAAGTATTATTCAGCTATATCGCGTTTTTTGTGGCTAGTTACACCCTCAGCAGTTGCCACTCCACGCCAACGGTAAAAGTAGAGCCGCCCACCAGCTCATTTTGTCTGAACGATTCGCTGGCCACTAATTTAAAACTGGATACTGCCCTGATGCAGCCCGTACAGAATGAACTTACCTTATCCGGGAAAGTGGATTTCGACGAAAAAGGAGTTTTTAAAATTTTTCCTTTAGTAGGTGGTCAGGTATTGGATGTAAAAGCCGACTTAGGCGATTTCGTGGAAAAAGGACAAATACTGGCTGTAATTAAAAGCGGCGAAATTGCCGACTACGAAAAGCAATTGATTGATGCCCGTGCCAACTTACAATTAGCCAGCAAAAACCTGGACGTAGCGCAGGATATGTTTAAAGCCGGTTTAACCTCGGAGCGCGACTTAATTGCGGCCCAAAAAGAACACCAGAATGCCCAGGCCGACATCCAGAAAATTCAGGAAATTTTTAAAATTTATAATATTTCCCGCAACTCCGAATACGTGGTAAAAGCGCCGGCTTCGGGCTTTATTGCTGAAAAGCGGATTAACCGCGACACGCAAATCCGCTCCGACGATGCCAATAACATTTTTACCATATCCAGCATGAACCAGATCTGGGTAATGGCCAACGTGTACGAAACTGATATTTCTAAAATTGAAAGCGGGCAGGATGTAGAAGTTACTACCCTGAGCTATCCTGACAAAATTTTCCGGGGTAAAATTGATAAAACCATGAACATCATCGATCCGGAAACTCGCGTCATGAAAGTACGCATCCGGATGGAAAACCCGGATTACCTGCTCAAACCAGAGATGTTTACTACCGTTCGGGTAAAATACGGCTACCCCGACAACGAAAAGCTCATTACTATCCCCAGTCAGGACATCATTTTTGATAACAGCCGCAACTTTGTAGTGGTGTACCGCAAAAAATGCGACGTAGAAGTACGCGAAGTAGAAATTTTTAAAACCTCGGGCGCTCAGACCTACATTAAAAGCGGCTTAAAGGAAGGCGAGAAACTTATTTCGCAGAACCAATTGCTCGTGTACAACGCCCTGAACAGCTAGACTCGCCCTTATTCTATTTGCCTTTGTAGCCGGCACCGAAAGCCGAAAAATTTAAAAATACATGAAAAAATTTATCTCCAACCTGATTGGATTTTCGCTGAAAAACAAAGGGTTTGTTTTTATAGTAACAGCCGTGATGGTGATTGCCGGGGTGGTATCGTACCGCAATACGCCCATCGAAGCTTTTCCGGATGTTACCAATACCCAGATTACCATTATTACGCAATGGCCGGGCCGCAGCGCCGAAGAAATTGAAAAGTTTGTGACCGTGCCGGTAGAAATTGCCATGAACTCGGTGCCGAAAAAAACGGACGTGCGCTCTACCACCTTATTCGGATTGTCGGTGGTTAAAATTTTGTTCGAAGACGAAGTAACCGACGATTACGCCCGCATGCAGGTAAATAACATGCTCATGAACGTGGATTTACCCGAAGGCATAAACCCGGAAGTGCAACCGCCCTACGGCCCGACCGGTGAGATTTTCCGGTACACGCTCACGGGCAAAGGCCGCACCGCCCGTGATTTGAAAACCATTCAAGATTGGGTAATCGACCGGAATTTACGCAGCGTTCCCGGCGTAGCCGATATTGTGAGTTTTGGCGGCGAAGTAAAAACCTACGAAATCAGCGTGAACCCTACGCAATTACTTAAATACCAGATTACGCCCCTGGACGTGTACGAAGCCGTTTCGAAGAGTAATATTAACGTGGGTGGCGACGTAATTACCAAAAACAACCAGGCCTACGTGGTGCGGGGTATTGGCTTGCTCAACAACATTCCAGATATTGAAAACATCATTGTTACTAACATTAACGGAACGCCCATATTTGTAAAGAACGTGGCCGACGTAAATGAATCAGCAATGCCGCGCATGGGCCAGGTGGGCCGCGCTAACCAGGACGACGTAGTGGAAGGCATTGTGGTGATGCGCAAAGGCGAAGATGCTCAGGTGGTCATCGACCGGATAAAAACAAAGATTGAAGAACTCAACACCCGCATTTTACCTTCGGATGTAAACATCGATATTTTCTACAACCGCGAAACCCTGATCAACTACGCCATAAACACGGTATCGCATAACCTGGTAGAAGGCATTGTGCTGGTATCGTTTATTGTGCTTTTGTTTATGGCCGATTGGCGCACCACGGTTACTATTTCCATTGTTATTCCGCTGGCTTTATTGTTTGCTTTTATTTGCTTGCGTTTGCGGGGCATGTCGGCCAATTTGCTATCCATGGGCGCCATCGATTTTGGGATTATCGTGGATGGTGCGGTGGTAATGGTGGAAGGTATTTTTGTGTCGCTAGACCATTTGGCAAAGCGGGTCGGGATGGAGAAATTTAACCGCATGTCGAAGCTGGGCTTAATCCGGAAAACCGGCACCGAAATGGGCAAGGCGGTATTTTTCTCGAAGCTCATTATCATTACCTGTTTGCTGCCCATTTTCGCTTTCCAGAAAGTAGAAGGAAAAATGTTTTCGCCGCTGGCCTTTACTTTAGGTTTTGCCTTGCTGGGGGCTTTAATTTTTACCCTCACCCTGGTGCCGGTGCTGGCCAGTATGCTTCTGAAGAAAAACGTGCGCGAAAAGCACAACGTGTTTGTGGAGTTTATTACCCGCAATTCCATGCGCATTTTCAACTTTGGGTACGCCCGCAAAAAAGCCACTATTCTATTAGCCACTGCTGCCGTAGCCATTGGTTTATTCAGCTTTAAGTTTCTGGGTACCGAATTTTTACCGCAACTCGACGAAGGCTCGATTTACGTGCGGGCCAGCTTGCCCATGAGCATTTCCCTGGACGAATCGGTAAGGCTGAGTACCGAAATGCGGCACACTTTTTTAAAATTTGAAGAAGTTAACCAGGTCATGAGCCAAACCGGCCGGCCGAATGACGGCACCGACCCTACCGGTTTTTACAACATCGAATTCCACGTGGATATCAAACCCAAAGAAGAATGGAAAGTGAAACAAACCAAAAATGAGCTAATCGAGCGTATGAAAGAAAAACTGGCCGTGTACCCGGGCGTGGTGTTTGGTTTCTCGCAACCTATTTCGGATAACGTAGAAGAAGCCGCTTCGGGCGTAAAAGGTTCTATTGCGGTAAAAATTTACGGTCAGGATTTAAACGTGCTCGAAAAGAAAATCCAGGAAGTGTACAACCAACTGGCCACCGTGCAGGGCATCGAAGATTTAGGAATTTTAAAAAATATCGGTCAGCCCGAAATGCGCGTGGAGCTAGACGAACACAAAATGGCCTTGTATGGCGTTACCACCGCCGATGCCCAGAGCGTGGTAGAAATGGCGATTGGCGGTAAAGCTGCCACCGAGATCTACGAAGGCGAACGCAAATTTGACCTGCGCATCCGGTATCAGGGACCTTACCGCCAAACCGAGCGAGAATTAGCTAAACTAATGGTGCCTACCTTAAACGGCGCCCAGGTACCCATCAGCGAAATTGCCACGATTCGCACGATTACCGGTCCTTCGCTAATCTTCCGGGATAATAACCACCGTTTTATCGCGGTTAAGTTTTCGGTGCGGGGCCGCGACATGGGCGGTGCCGTGAAAGAAGCCCAGGAAAAAGTAAGTCAGGCTGTTAAACTATCCAAAGAAAATACCATTAAATGGACCGGCGATTTTGAAAACCAGCGCCGCGCCGAAGACCGTCTCATGCAAGTAGTACCAATTAGCTTGCTGTTAATTTTCTTTATCTTGTTTAGTTTGTTTGGCAATATGCGCGACGCCGGCTTAGTGTTGGTAAACGTACCGTTTGCCATTATCGGGGGCATTGCCGCCTTGCTGCTCACGGGCATTAACTTTAGTATATCGGCGGGTATTGGTTTTATTGCCTTGTTCGGGATTTGTATTCAAAACGGGGTAATTCTGATCTCTGTTTTTAAAAATAATTTAAATCTGGATATGCCCATGACCGAAGCCGTAAAAGATGGGGTTTTAAGCCGGGTGCGCCCCGTTGTCATGACGGCTTTAATGGCGGCCATCGGGTTGGTGCCGGCAGCCCTTTCTACCGGCATTGGTTCCGAAACCCAGAAACCCCTGGCTATTGTGGTAATCGGTGGATTGATCAGCGGTACCATCCTTACCCTGTTTGTATTCCCGCTCATATTTGATGTGTTCTACCGCCGCGCCGAAGTGCGGAAAGCGAAAAAACAGTTACGGAAAGTACAATGGCAGCGCGTGGAAATAAACTAATGTTTAATTGTGTAAATAATTGTCATGGTTAAAGTGTTAATATACGTAGTAAAGAAGGCAGCTGCAGGCTGCCTTTTTTCTTTTAACCAAGTAGAACCAAGCCTAAGTACCCAGCATATAATTGCTTATGCCTAGTTGATTCAGGATTAAAATTGGCTGAATTATTTCTATAATAGTTTGTAGGGTAGCGAATCACTATTGCGCGTATTTCTTAAATTTATTTCCCAGGTTAACTCAATATGAGGCGCCACGTAAAAATTAAAAACTTAAAAATAGTGCTATACTTCTATCAATATATTCGTGTTTTTAATTAATCCTGATTCGTACAAGATTGTAAATTTGTACGTGTTTGGATGAGCCTATAGAATTAAAAATGCCTATAACGCTCCACTCTGATTATTCAAATTCCCGCGCTGACTCACTGGTTGTTTTTTTGATTATTCTGCAAGCTATATTTTAGTTTGCCTAACCAGTATTACCTTACCGCCTATTATGCTTGTGTTTGAAATTGAAACTGTTGAGTTTGAACATCATCCGGATTTTAAAATTTTAGAACTTCGTTGGATTAAAGTAATTGAACCCCATAGTTGGGAGATTCTGGTACCTAAATTAATTGAAGTTGGTAACTCTTACCAGATTGAAAGTATTATATTCGACGCCAGCTATGCCGAAATCCAACCAAGTATCCAGGTGGTGCAACAATTACCTTTAAGCACTTACATTAAAAGGTTAAGTGCTATACTTTCTTTAAAAAAGATTGCCCGGGTAGCTTCCGGTTCCAGTACTTACGACCAGCTAGTACAAGACCAATATACCTCTGGCATGCCCGCCAATCCCGGCATAGAATTTAAAAATTTTGAACATCGCTACGCCGCCATCGATTGGGTTACCGGTAAAGCAAAGCTATCCTGAAATCATAAGAGCGATAAAGAAAAAGGTAATAAATTAACGAGGCAAATAAACAGTAATCCATAAAAGGCATAGTAATTTGTATAGCTTTGACCTGCCTTTTTTTAAGCCGCTACCGGCAAAGTAACCATTACTTCGGTGCCCTCTCCTTCCTGCGATTTAATGAGTAAGCTACCGCCGTGTTGGGCAATAATTTTATTGCTTAAATTTAACCCGATACCAGTACCCGGAATGCCTCGGGCATTATGCGCCCGGAAAAACGGGTGGGCCATATTGCTTAAGTCGGCGGCAGGAATGCCAATGCCCTGGTCCCGGATAGTAATTGCAATGATTTGATTTTCGGCTTTTAAAGTAACAAAAACGGGTTGGTAGTGCGAAAATTTAAGGGCATTTTCCAGTAGGTTCTTCAGGGCCGTTATTAATAATGCTTTGTTGCCCGCAACAATTAAGTTGTCTGGGTTTTCAGGTAAGTCTTCTAAGTTTAACCGGATGGCCGGCTGCTTTATTTCTTCCAGCAACTCCATAATTAGTTCATCAATCCGGAATGGCTCGGCCTGACTCTCCACTTCCGGTTGATCGGTTTGCGCGAGTTTTAACAAATTCTTGGTTAATTTTTCCAGGCGTTCGGTTTCGCTTTGCAAACGCTCCAACGAAATTTTGTATTCTGCGAGGCTGCGGTCGCGGGTTAAGGTAACTTCTATTTCGCCCGCAATAGCCGTTAACGGGTTCTGTAATTCGTGCGAAGCATTGGCGATAAAGTTTTTTTGTAGGACAAAAGAATTCTCCAACCGGTCGAGCATCTGGTTAAAAGTATTGCTCAGGTGCGCGATCTCGTCTTGGTTAGCATCTTCGGTCAGGCGCAGATGCAAATTGGTGGCCCTAATTTTATTTACCTGGTTTATGATGGCCGCAATGGGGTTTAAAGCCTGGTTAGCCACTACTCTACCCACAATTATCACGAGTAAAATACTGCCGATAAAACTAGCCAATAAGACCAATTGCAAGTACTTTAGTTTTCTTCTTCCCGAGGCATCATCTCCCGAAACCAATATGTAAAAATCGCCTTCGTTATCGGTATAGTAATAGGCAACGGCCTGGTTGTTGTTTAAAACAAAACTTTTAAATTCGTTGCGCTTTAGTTCCGGTAACACTTTTTGCAGCACCGCTGCTTCTTCCGGAGGCCGGGTTAACCAGCTTTTCTTTTCTTTGGCGTAAACGTTTACCTGCTCGCCCATTAAGGTTTGCCTCGATTTTTGTTTTAGTTTAGCCAGCGAAGCCGCACTAAGCTCGTCTTGCTCCAGTTGCAACTGTCCGGCCAGAATAGCCCGGTCGGCTAAGCGGTTGTAAAAGTCGCGCTTGGTAAAATTGGCCACTAGCAGGTACACCGCTAAACCACTAATAAAAATAATAATGGCAATAAGGGCCGTAAAAGTAAAAGTCAGGCGGTTACGAATGGTCATGTGGAGTTAAGCCGGTTCGCGTAAAGAATAACCCATGCCAATAACGGTCTGGATTAACTTGGGATGAAAGTCTTTATCTATTTTGTTGCGGAGGTAATTCACGTATACATCCACCACCTTGGGTCCCAAATCCATGTTAAAATCCCAGACGTTTTCCAGCAAGTCCATCCGGGAGAGTACTTTGCCTTTATTTTTTAAAAAATACTCGAGCAAAGCAAATTCCCGGGCCGTCAGGTTTATTTCTTTGCCATTGCGGCTGACGGTTTTGGTATCCAGGTTTAGTTCCAGATCGGCTAAGGACATGGAAATTGCGGCTTCTTTCATGGAGCTACGCCGGGTTAAAGCGCGCACCCGGGCCAGGAGTTCTTTAAATTTAAACGGTTTGGCAATGTAATCATCCGCGCCGTTATCCAGTCCGGTTACCACATCGTCGGTAGTGCCCAGGGCAGTTAACATTAAAATAGGCGTTTTTTTGTCGAAACTGCGAATGGCTTTGCATAACTCTAGGCCGTTAATGCCCGGCATAATTACGTCGAGCAAGATAAGGCTATACGAATTGCGCGAGGCCAGCATTTTACCGGTGGTGCCATCGTAGGCCACCTCCACTTCGTAAGCTTGTTCCTGCAACCCTTTTTTTAAAAAAGCGGCAACGTTGGGCTCATCTTCTACAATTAAAATATTCATCGGAGTGAAATTAGCAATCTAAATGAAATAAAAAACAAATAAAGCCGGAACACTTGTTAGCTTAGCAGCTACTTACTCCAACTTTGTACCTGCCTACCTTTTAAAGAACACCTAACTTTCTGCCAAAGAATATTTTTAAAAAAAGCAGTTTTTTAAATTTTACTACTGCCGCCTTTTAGCAGAACAACTTATATTGCAACTGCATTTCTCATGTTATTTATGGCAAGAAACATCATCGCTTTTAGTGTTCTGGTATTATTTTTCTTTTCAACAGGTTGTACGAAACAAATTAATCCGGAGGCCTGGATCCGCATCAATCAGTTGGGGTATCGCCCCAGTTCCCCGAAAGTGGCCGTTCGGTGCGCCAAGTCTGACGAAGCCCTAACTGATTTTGAATTAATTGATGTACAAACCGATAAAGTTGTATTTACAGGCAAAACCGGTAAAGCATACGGCAGCTACGGTCCTTTCGCCCAAACCTACCGCTTAAATTTTTCGGAGTACAAGAAGCCGGGAAAATTTAAGATACGGGCCGGGCAAGCAGAATCGCCGGCATTTGCGATTAACGAACAGGTATACGATAATGCGGCGGAGTTTTGTTTGCGGTATATGCGCCAGCAGCGCACGGGTTTTAATCCGTACCTGAAAGATAGTTGCCACACCCAGGATGGATATGTCTTATATGGTGCTAAAGCTGGTTTAAAAGACAGTACCTACGTAGATGTAGTAGGCGGCTGGCACGATGCCAGCGACTACCTACAATACGCTACTACTTCGGCCAATGCTACCTACAATTTGTTAGCCGCTTACCGCGATTTTCCGGCGGTATTTAAAGACCAGAAACAAGCTAATGGCCTTGATGGAGAAAATGGGCAACCTGATATTTTGGATGAAGCCAAGTGGGGACTGGACTGGCTGTTAAAAATGCACCCGCAAAAAAACGTAATGTTTAACCAGATTGGCGATGACCGGGACCATTACGCCATGCGCATTCCCAAAATGGATAGCGTTTATGGCCGCGGTTACCAACGGCCGGTTTACTTTATTAACGGCGAAGTGCAACAACGCGGTAAATTCCTGAACAATACGCAGGGCACCTCTTCTACTGCCTGCAAGTTTAGCAGCGCGTTTGCCCTGGGAGCCACTATTTTTAATGCAGCCGACAAAGCTTATGCCGGTAAACTTCAGGAAAAATCTTTAACTGCTTACCAATATGCCTTGCAAAAGCCGGGTGTTACCCAAACGGTTTCGGTAAAATCGCCTTACATCTACGCCGAAGAAAACTGGGTAGACGATATGGAACTGGCAGCCACTTTGGCAGGAAAATTAGAGGAAGCGCAAAAATATGCCCGCCAGGAGCCACAAACCCCGTGGCTGGGCACCGATACGGCCAGCCATTATCAGTGGTATCCGTTTATTAACCTGGGGCATTTTGAGTTAGCGAAACAACTTACCGGCGCATCCCGCGACACCATTGTTAATTTTTATAAGAAAGGCATTGCGTTGGTGCAAAACAAAGCTAAAACCAACGCTTTTAACCGGGGCGTGCCTTTTATCTGGTGCAGTAACAATCTTACTACTTCTTTTGCCATCCAGTGTTTTTGGTACCGGCAACTTACCAACGATACTCAGTTCGAAGAGCTGGAACAAGCCAACCTGGATTGGCTATTTGGCTGTAATCCCTGGGGCACGTCTATGGTTTATGGCTTACCCGCCAATGGTGACACGCCGGTTGATCCGCATTCGGCCTTTACACACCTGAAACAATACCCGATTGATGGCGGCCTGGTGGATGGACCGGTGTACACTAAAATTTACCAGAACCTGATTGGAATCAAATTAAATGACCCGGACGAGTATGAACCTTTCCAGAGTGACGTGGCAGTATACCACGACGACTACGGCGATTACAGCACCAATGAGCCCACCATGGACGGTACCGCCTCGCTCATTTACCTGCTGGCGGCAAAACAAGGCGAACAATTAAAATAACTCAGATGAGGCGGATGAAAGCGTTAATGGTAGATTTTTAAATTTTTAAAAATTCTACCTCATCACATTATACCAGTATTTCACTTACACCGCAAACACCGGTTGCCGGGTTTTCCATTTGCCGCGGGTAAAATCCGGAATGGGGATTGAAGCTGAGTTTTGCGCAATCGATTGTTCTGATAAAGGACTAATGGCCGACCAGGCAGCAGCATCGTACACATCAATGGGTGGGGCGGTTTTGTTTTTGATGGCTTCCACAAAGTCGCGCATCACAAAATAATCCATACCGCCGTGCCCGGAGCCTTCGGCTACTTTCTCGAATTGCTGCCAGAGTTTATGGTCGTATTTTTTTAAATAAGGGTCGGCGGGTTCCCATTCGTCGTTGGTTTTGCTTACTTTCTCAATATAAATCTGGTTGCCATCGTCCATCCAAAGGCCGTTGGTGCCCTGCACCCGGAACCCTAAAGAATACGGGCGCGGCGAGTTAGTATCGTGGGTAATTAAGATGGTTTCGCCGTTGGCGCATTTTATCATGGTTTGCACGACATCGCCCAGTTTAAATTTTACTTTAGCGTTCGGGTGATTTTCGCCGCCATTATCTACAATATATTTGTGCAAACCAAGTCCCTTAGAAGCCATGGAAGTTAAGTACAAAAACTGATTTCCACGGTTAATGTTTATCATTTCGGCCACGGGGCCAAGTCCATGGGTAGGATAAAGGTCGCCGTTGCGATCGATGGAATGTTGCGTGCGCCACCTGGCTTCGCTAAACGCTTTGGGCCCGAACTCGACCCCAACACCGGGCGGTTGTTTGCCGTCGTTAAATTTAATACCGCGTAAATCGTGTTGGTAGCCGCACTGCAAATGCATTATTTCCCCGAACAGGTTCTGGCGCACCATGTTTAACACGGCCATTACGTCGCGGCGGTAACACACGTTTTCGAGGATCATGCAGTGTGCCCCGGTTTTTTCAAAAGTATCTACCAAAGCCCAGGATTCTTCTAGTTTTACGGTAGCCGATACTTCAACGCCGGCGTATTTGCGGGCATTCATGGCGGCTAAAGCCATGGGCACGTGCCATTCCCAAGGAGTTGCAATAATCACCCCGTCTACATCGTCGCTCTTCACTAAATTTTCAAAATCGTGGTCGTTTTTGCTATAAACCTTAGCTTCCTTCCGTCCAGAGTCGCGCAGCATTTTCTGGGCGGCTGCAATGGCGGCAGGGTCGATGTCGCAGATAGCCGTGATACTTACTTCCGGAAAAGCTAAGGCATTGTGCAAGTGATCTCTACCGCGTAAACCCACGCCAATAAAACCCAACCTGACTTTAGGCGCTGTATTTTGCGCGAATACATGGCCGGGCATCAAACTGCTGGCTAACCCTGCTGCCAAAACCCCCGAACTCTGCCGGATAAACTCCCGCCGGTTAATTAAATACCCCATGAAATTAAAAGTTTATAGAAACACGAACAGCAATCGATTATTTAAGTAAGAAGCTGAGGTAAAATTTAAAAAATCATCATGAGCTAAGATAAAATGCTTTATTTCCAGCATTCATTTGCTTTCTGGTTTTAAGCTAATTTTTTATCCTTTTACCAATTTTTAAAAATTACAGTATTAAGATTTAGTTAATGAAATTGTATTTTTCATCTTCTGCATAATTACACCTGCCTCCGATTAAAATGTAAGGCTATTTTATCGCAATTTCAATTTATTTCTGAAGAACCAAACCGGATAATCTGGCTAAATACTGCTTGTTTGTTGTGCAATCGATTGCGCAAATTAAGCTATTTACTATGTGAAAATATTTGCTAGCTTTAATACCGGTAAGTGTTTCGTATTTAAACAATTAAACCCACCGGCTATGGCTGCTAATGTGCCTACGATGAAAGAAATTGCCAAACATTTGGGAGTTTCCATTACTACGGTTTCGCGGGCTTTACAAAACCATCCGCGCATTGGTTTGCGCACCCGCGAACAGGTACACGAGCTGGTGCAAAAAATGGGATACGTGCCTAATTCCACGGCCATTTATTTAAAAAAGAAGTGCACGTATAACATTGGCGTGGTTTTGCCTTTTTTAACGGAGCAATTTTTTTCATTAGCTATTTCGGGCATTGAAGATACTACTGCCAAATCGGGGTATAGTGTGTTAGTGGTACAATCGCGGAATAATTTTGAGCGGGAGCAGGCGGCCATCACCTCGCTTATTAAACATGGCGTAGATGGCATCATTGTTTCGGTAGCTTCTGAAACCCAAACCTACCGGCACCTCGACGAAGCCCAAAGACACGGCATTCCGGTTGTGTTATTTGATCGGGTAATAAAAAAAGCCCCCAACAGTTGCGTTTATTCGGATATTATGGTGGGCGCCTACGAGGCCATTGCTTTTTTGATTGCCCGGGGCCTAACCCGCATTGCTTTACTTAATGGCCCCAATACTTTGCAAGCCACCGAAGAACGTTTAAACGGCTACGTTAAAGCTTTGCAGGAGCATGGCATAGGGGTAAATATCCACTACATTAAAAGCGTAAACTTGTTGCGCGAAGATACCATCCGGAAAACCAACGAACTTTTAAATTTGCCCGAGCCGCCCCAGGCTATTCTGGCCTTTCACGATTATATTGCCCTGGATGCCATGCAGGTTTGCAAAGAACGGGGCATGCACATCAATAAAGATATTTGCTTTGTCAGCTTTTCGAATCTTTCTTTTTGCTCGTACCTCGATCATCCGCCCATTGCTTCCATCGAACAATTCCCTTACGAAATGGGCGAAAAAGCCGCGGAAATTTTAATGGCCGCCGTGGCCAATCCGGACACTGCCACCCGCCGCGAAGTAATTATAAAATCCAAACTAATCCAGCGCCAACCGTAAACGCTTAAAATTAAATTTTTTAAAAATTTAATTTTCCAGCAAGGTTTTTGAGTTTGATAAAAAGAACATGAACGAACAGATTTTGATCTTGGGAAATTATTAAAAACAAACCTGGTTGCATAACCAACAAGGTTTGTTTTAGCTAAAGTTATACTCGCTTACTGGCGGTTATTTCATTAAGATTTTTAAAGCATTGTCGCGGTATACTTTGCGCAGGGTTTCATCATCCAGGCCAAAACCGTTGCAGGGCCAGTGATAACCAAAGTGCTCGAATTCGTAAAAATGCTCGTCGAGGGTTTCCAGTATCCGGAAAGTAATCTGGTACATCCGGGCGCTGTTGCCCATATCGGTGCCGTAAACCAGGCGGTCCTGGTATTTTTTAAAAAATGCATTCATGTAGCGCGGAATCGGCGCCACTTCGCCGAAACGCGCTGCAATGTCGGCGTACAGGTTCGGGTATTTATCATATAAGTTTCCTAGAATGCTTAAATCATACTCCGCATTGGCAAAGTGGCAGGCAATAAAAGTTGTTTTGGGATTATCGCGTACCGCATTTTCCAGGGTTTTTATTAATTCGGCGTGGCCCAGTAAACCGGGTTGGGTTTTATCAATTTTCCATTTATAGGCGTTCATCAAACCGTCGTTGGTCGAGTCCATGGGTTCGTACATCCAATACGGTTCGGCCACGTGAATGCTGATGGGCATTTTTAATTCCGCGCATTTTTGCAGTAGCGGTTTCATTCGGGCATCGTCTATGTGCATGTAACCCGAAGTAGGCAGGGAGTAAAATTCGCCTAAACCTTTATCGCCCAACTCGCCTACCCCGCGCGCCCCTGCCTTGTAGCAGCGCTCCAGTTCTTTTACAGCTTTTTTTATCCAGCCGGGTTTATCTTTGCCGGTAAAGTCAAAGCCGCACCAAACCTCAAACCGGTTCTTGTATTTACTGTATTGTTTTTGAATGGAATCAAACTTAGCGCCCGTCGCATACGACATAATCACGGTTTTTTCTATTCCTACCTGATCCATGGTTTTCACCCATTGGTCCAGCTCCGCTTCGGTTTGGGCGTAGGGGTGCGAATGTAAGTCAATGATGGGGTACTTGGCTTTTTCTACTTTGGTAACCGGAATTTTATAAATGGATTGAGGCCGGTAATCTTTGAGTAAGAGCTTTTCTACGTCTTGCGCTGCACCGGTCGAAACAACTAAAACTTGGAAAACAAATAACAGGAGGAGGTTTTTAAACATACGCGTTCGTAATTTTTTAAAAATTTTTATTTTGATGTAAGCCGTTCTGGCTCTGGTTATACTTTTTAATTTTTAAAGATTTTATTTTCCGGCATCATTATCTTGACTTAGGCGGCCCGCAATTAAACCGGGCGATAAATCCAGGTTTCGCTTTTGGCCCTGGGAATCGACAATGGTAACCTGTGCCATGTTGGGCGTAATTTTTAAAACCCGCTCACTCTGCGACAGGAAAGAGCTGCCATAATAAAACTCGTGCCGGTAGCTTTTGCCATTTTGCAGCTTTACTTCGGCCCAGGCATCACGGCTTTGCGCCGGATAATAGTTGCCTTGCTTTTGCAGTTGAAATACTTCTAAGCCACCGTTGTTATTGCCCACCACCAATACCGGCAGGCCATCAGCCCGGCTGACCTGCACCAAACTCTTGGCATCGTGCTCGGCCACAAACCCGCTCTGGCTAGCTGGCACATTGGTAAAACCGCCTTTACCGTTGCCCCGCAAGTACCAGCCCAGCCCCGCATCTGCCCGGCCTGTGCTTACTTCCGGGGCGTAGGAGTTGCCCACGGCCAGCACATCTAAGTAACCATCCTGGTTGTAATCGCCTACTACCATGCCGTACACCGGTGCCAGTTGTACTTGCCGGGGCAATGCCGTTAGCCTAAACTTTCCTTGTCCTAAGTTCTCCAGGTAACTGCTTTCCATCCGCTCAGCGCAGAGCACCTGGGCGCCGGCCAGCTCCTGGGGCAAGAACGACTGCTGGAACGTGGCTTCCGCGTAGGACTGGTACGTAGGAAAGCGGCCCCGCATGGTGTTGATCTGGTCGATCAAATCATCGCGGCTGTGAAAAATATACTGCTGGCCTTGGTTGTAGTAACTCAGTACCGGGTCCAGGCGCCCGTCTTTGTTGTAGTCTTTGGCGTGCACGCACAAGGGCTCTTGGGCACTGGCCCGGTAGCGGGTGTTCAGGCCCAGGTTGCCGGCCACGTAGTCCATGTCCCCGTCCTGGTCAAAGTCCCCGCCCACTAAGCTGTTCCACCAGCCGGTTGTGTTCGCTAGTTCGGTTGCATTGGTCTGTTCCACCAGTTTGCCGTGCTGGTTGCGGTAAAAGCGCAGCGGCATAAACTCCCCGGCCAAAAGTAAATCGACCCAGCCATCGTTATCGTAGTCGCTCCACAGGGCGCTGGTAACCATCCCCGCCTGGGCCAGGTTAGATGGCGTTACATCCCGGAAAGAACAGTGCCCGTTTTTACTCTCGTTTTGCAGTAAGTAGCTGCGGGGGTAGTCGGGTACGCGCCTGGCGTTAGCCGCCCGCCCACAAACAAGTCTAAGTCGCCGTCCTGGTCATAGTCGGCCGCTACTACGCTGGCTTTGCTGGCGCGCATTGTGGGCAAGGCTTCTTTAGCTAAAGTAAAATGCCCTTGACCATCGTTGAGGTACAATTCATCCTGGTACCGGGGCGAGTTGGCCAGGTGTTCGGAGCCGCCCCGCACCAAATACAAGTCCTCATCCTGGTCCTGATCGGCATCAAAAAACAGCACGCCCAGGGTCTCACCTAAGCTGTCGCTGCCGGGCGTTGGGGCGGCCACAAACCTGCCCGAGGCTTGCTGGAGAAACAAGCGGCCGGCTTGTCCGGTAGCCCCGCTCACGTACACGTCGGCCAAGCCATCCTGGTTCACGTCGCTGGTAGCCAGCCCGGGACCTTGCCGCGAGTGGCCGTGGGGCAACAAAGGTTGCAGCTTAAAATCCACGAAGTTGTTCTCCCGGTGCGGGTAAGTTAAACCCGTATCTTCAGCAAGCAAGGTGAACAAGGGCGGGTCTGCCGCAAGCGATCTAGTTGGTGGCGGGCCCGCTTTAGCGTAATCTACTTGTAAGACCTGATTGGCTTTGACCTGCCGCAGCAACTGGTACTTGCCATCCGGCCAATATACTTCCACACTGTCTACTACCCGCGTGCTATCCAGTCCAAAATGGATCAGGGGATCAACCGAAGATTCATAGCCACGAGAGAGAAAATGTTCGTAAAACTGGCTGTGCCCTTTTCCTTTAACCGTAATCTTAGCACCAATGCCATTGCGGTTTTGCGAGCTGCCAACAAGCTTAATTTTTAAAAAATTACGATTTTGACGTTCATTACTTTTGTTTTCGTAGAACTGGGCTTCGGCATTAATGGCGTTCACCACCAGTTCTAAATCGCCGTCATTATCTAAATCAGCGTATAAGGCCCCGTTCGAAAAACCTTTGCTGTTTAACCCCCAATCTTCCGATCGTTTGGTAAACTTTAAATCGCCTTGATTTTCGTACAAATAATTGCTGAGCGGCACACCGGCCAAAGATTTAATAGCTTCTATTTTGTTTTTGATCTTGCTTTGCTCCGAGCCAATGGGGCCGTTATACACGTTTTGATAATGCACGTAGTCTAGGTCACCCATATTTTTTAAAAATCCGTTAGTTACAAACAAGTCCCGGTCGCCGTCATTATCGTAATCGGCCAGCAAAGCGCTCCAGCTCCAATCCGTACTGCTGATGCCGGTTAAATATCCAACTTCACTGAATTTGCCGTTTCCCTGGTTTAGCTGCAAAGTATTCCGGCTGTATTGCGCATCGTACCCTTTATCTAGGGTAAGTTGAAAGCGGTCGTACCCCGTTGCCGGCATAATCAATTTCTGGCGGTAGTTATCTTCCGGGCGCATGTCGAGCTCCACAATATCTACCAAACCATCATTGTTGATATCGGCGACGTCGTTGCCCATGCCCGCATAGCTGGTATGTTTTAAACATTCCGAGGCTTTGTCGGTGAAGGTGCCGTCCTGGTTGTTAATGTACAATACATCGTTACTAATAAAATCATTGGAAATATACACGTCCGGCCAACCATCGTTATTCATGTCACTCACGGCCAGACCCAGGCTGTACCCTTCCACCAAAATGCCCGCCTGCCGCGACACGTCTGTAAAAGTATGATCGCCATTGTTGCGGTAAAGTACGTCGGTGCTGGCGCTTTCGCCTTTTAATTGCCGGGTCCGGATTACGTTTACGTTGTCGCGCAACGAAGCCGGATTGACAATCATAAAAACGTCAAGGTCGTTATCGTGGTCGTAATCAAAAAAAGCAGCGTGCATCATTTGGCGGGTATCGGCCAGGCCGTACTTTTCGGCACTTTCGGTAAAAGTATTATTCCGGTTATTGATGTATAACAAATTGGCACGTTCCTGACC
This sequence comes from Adhaeribacter swui, assembly GCF_014217805.1. Taxonomy (NCBI): domain Bacteria; kingdom Pseudomonadati; phylum Bacteroidota; class Cytophagia; order Cytophagales; family Hymenobacteraceae; genus Adhaeribacter; species Adhaeribacter swui. Next base: position 4,685,793 of record NZ_CP055156.1, on the reverse strand, counting down.
CGCTTGATTACCGGCCACGCAAACATAAATATCCAGCCAGCCGTCCTGGTTGATATCTACCATGGTGGCTCCGGTCTGCCAGCGATTACTCGTGACTCCCGCCGGCAGGGTAATATCTTCAAATTGCAGATTGCCTTTATTCAGGTACAAACGGCCCGAAACCATGCTCCCACTAAAAAAAAGATCCGTCAGGCCATCGTTATTAATGTCGCCGGCCGCTACGCCGGCTCCGGTGTAAATGTTGGTGTAAGTAAATACGTTGTGCTGATCGTCTTCCTGGATCGTATTTTTAAAATGAATGCCCGTTTCGCTAGGCTGTAGCCTTTGAAATACCGCCACCTGCTCTTTACACCCGATAGCGAACCAGCTAAAATTTAAAAATAAGAGTAGTTTAGTGATGGAGCGCATGTAGATTAACCGGAATAATTCTTTTTTCACCTGAAAATTTAAAAATAGTCAGCGAGGCTATGGCTTCGTTTATCAGCAATCCTCTTTCGGATTGCGACAGGAAAGAACTGCCGTAATAAAACTCGTGCCGGTAGGTTTTACCACTTTTCAGCTTTACTTCGGCCCAGGCATCACGGCTTTGCGCCGGATAATAGTTGCCTTGCTTTTGCAGTTGAAATACTTCTAAGCCACCGTTGTTATTGCCCACCACCACGACCTGCCGGCCATCAGCCCGGCTAACCTGCACCAAACTCTTGGCATCGTGCTCGGCCACAAACCCGCTCTGGCTAGCTGGCACATTGGTAAAACCGCCTTTACCGTTGCCCCGTAAGTACCAGCCCAGCCCCGCATCTGCCCGGCCTGTGCTTACTTCCGGGGCGTAGGAGTTGCCCACTGCCAGCACATCCAAATAGCCGTCCTGGTTGTAATCCCCCACCACCATGCCGTACATAGGCGCCAGTTGCACCTCTCTGGGCAAAGCTTTTATCTTAAACTTTCCGTGTCCTAAGTTCTCTACATAACTGCTTTCCATCCGCTCGGCGCATAGCACCTGGGCGCCGGCCAGCTCCTGGGGCAAGAACGACTGCTGAAAAGTAGCTTCGGCGTAGGACTGGTACGTAGGGAATCTTCCCCGCATGGTGTTGATCTGGTCGATTAAATCATCCCGGCTATGAAAAATGTACTGCTGGCCCTGGTTGTAGTAACTGAGTACCGGGTCGATCCTTCCGTCTTTGTTGTAGTCTTTGGCGTGCACGCACAAGGGCTCCTGAGTGCTGGCCTGGTAGCGGGAGTTTAATCCTAAGTTGCCGGCCACGTAGTCGATGTCCCCGTCCTGGTCAAAGTCCCCGGCCACTAAGCTGTTCCACCACCCGGTTGTATTTTGCAAACCGGTCTGGTTTGTTTGCTCCACCAGTTTACCTTGCTGATTATGGTAAAAGCGCAGGGGCATAAACTCGCCCGCCAGCACTAAGTCTACCCAGCCATCGTTATCGTAGTCGCTCCACAAAGCGCTCGTCACCATGCCTGCCTGCGCTAAGCCCGGACTTACCTGGTGGGTCACATCCCGGAAAAGACAACGGCCGTTTATACTCTCGTTGCGCAGTAAGTAGCTGCGGGGCGTGGTGGGGTACGCGCCGGGCGTGAGCCGCCCGCCCACAAACAAGTCTAAGTCGCCGTCCTGGTCGTAGTCGGCCGCTACCACGCTGGCTTTGCTTCCGCGCATCTGGGGCAAAGCATCTTTGGCTAAAGTAAAATGCCCCTGGCCATCGTTGAGGTAGAGTGCATCCTGGTACTGGGGCGAGCTGGCCCCTTGCTCGGAGCCGCCCCGTACTAAATACAAGTCTTGGTCTTGGTCCTGATCGGCATCAAAGAACAGCACGCCCAAAGTTTCGCCTAAGCTGTCGATGCCGGGCGTGGGGGCAGCCACAAACTTGCCCGAAGCTTGCTGGAGAAACAAACGCCCGGCCTGGCCGGTAGCCCCGCCCACGTACACGTCGGCTAAGCCATCCTGGTTCACGTCGCTCACCGCTAAGCCGGGGCCTTGCCGCGAGTGGCCGTGGGGCAGCAAAGGTTGCAGCTTAAAATCTACGAAGTTGTTTTCCCGGTGCTGGTACCGTAAACCCGTATCTTCCGAAAGCAAAGTAAACAAGGGCTTGGCCCCCGGAGAAGAATGAGCTGGTGCCGCACCAGCCTGCGCGTAATCTACTGTTAAAACCTGATTGGCTTGAACCTGGCGCAGCAACTGGTACTTGCCGTCCGGCCAGTATACTTCCACGCTATCTACTACCCGCATACTATCCAGACCAAAATGCAGGAAAGGCTCCACCGAAGAAAGATAACCGCGATAGGGCGAAAAATACTGGTATTGTTGCTGCCCTTTATTTCGCAGGTACACTTTGGCACCCAGGCCTTCCTGGTTAAGATTGGGTCCTTTTAAAGCGAGGCGAAGATAATTTGCTTGCGGCTGATATTTTTTAATTTGGTTTAAGCGGTTTTCCTGAATTGTAGCTTCTTGGTCCAGGTTATTTACGACTAAATCCAGATCCCCATCATTATCTAAATCCCCGAAAGCGGCCCCGTTGGAATAAGCCGGTTCGGTTATTCCCCAGGCTATCGATTGATTTTTGAAATTTAAATTTCCGTTATTCTGGTATACATAGTTGGCTACTTTAGCGCCAGGCAGTTGGTTTAACCGGTTTGTTCGTTCCTTTAAATTTCCGGCGGGAGTACCCATAAAACCGGCATGGTGTCCGTAAACTATAAAATCGAGGTTGGTGATATCTTTGGGGTAGCCGTTGGTAATAAACAAGTCTTTCTGGCCGTCGTTGTTGTAATCGGCGAATAAAGGTGCCCAGCTCCATTCGGTGGCTTCAATCCCGGCAAACTGCCCTACTTCACTAAAAGCGAGTGGTGCATTAGAGCTAAGGCCATTATTCAGTTGCAAGGTATTGCGCACGTACTGGGGTTCGTAGCCGCGCGCCAAAGTATTTTCAAATTCATCGTAGTTATTGCCCATGGTGGTTAGTTTCCAGCGGCGGTTATCTTCCGGCAACATATCCACTACTATTATATCGGGCAGGCCATCATTATTCACATCGGCCACATCGTTGCCCATGCCGTTGTAGGTTTGGTGTTTGAGGTAGCGACTAGCCTGGTTCGAGAAAGTACCGTCCTGGTTATTAATCCAGACCAGGTCGTTGGTGATAAAATCGTTGGACACGTACACGTCAGGCCAGCCATCCTGGTTGATATCGTTAATGGCCAGGCCTAAACCAAAGCCTTCGATTAAAATACCGGCCTCCGTAGAAACATCCGTAAACGTGTTATTGCCGTTGTTGCGAAACAACTTATCGGTGGAGGCTGCTTTGCCGTTTAGCTGCTTGGGCCGGGGATTGTTGCGGTTGTAATCCACGAAGGCGTTGCGCAGCAAATACATATCCAGGTCACCATCGCGATCGTAATCAAAAAAAGCGGCCTGAATGCCATAACCAGTATCGGCTAAACCATATTGTTCGGCCACTTCCGTGAAGGTGTTATTCTTGTTATTTAAAAAAAGCAGGTTGGCTTTATCTTGCTCGGGGGTGTTGCGGTTGCCGCCTACGCACACGTAAATATCTTTGTAACCGTCCTGGTTAATATCCACCAGGGCTACGCCATTGACCCAAGTATGCGTGCCTACCCCGGCAGTTTCGGTAATGTCTTCAAACTTCCAGTTTCCGCGGTTCAGGTATAATTTGCTGGTGGTTTGGTTGCCCGTAAAGTAGATATCCTGCAAGCCATCGTTATTGATATCGCCAATGGCTACACCGCCCCCGTTGTACAGGTATTCAAAATCCAGAACGGTTAAAGAATCGGAAGTTGTAATGATGTTGGTAAAGGCAATACCGGTAGCGGAGGCAGGCAAAGTCCGGAATAATTTCTCGGGGCGGCTGGTCCACTGCCATAAAGTAAAGGCCAGCAGCAACAGCAAAAAAGGTAAGCTAAATTTTAATAAATATTTATTCAATGACTTTTGCTGCATAATAAACTACCAACAACTAAAAGCTTTTAATACCCCAGAAAAAAAAGCCGATGAAAAAGACAACAGGAAAATAAAGCCGGTACCACAAAATCCCGGATCTATTCTGACTTTTTTAAAATTTATGATTTTTAAAAATTTGAACCGGATTAAATAAAAGTCACAACGGAGATGTTAAGCCGGCCAGCCTAACAAGAGGAACCTGGGGCTCCTCCTGGTGGGTTGGTGTTGTTTTTATAAAATTAGTATCCTGGATTTTGCTTTAAGGTACCACCGGTGCGGTCGATTTCGGTTTGCGGGAAAGGGTACACGTTATAGCGTTCCTGCCACTTATTTCCGAACACCTGCGGCCCGATTCCCCAGCGCACAATATCAAACCAGCGGTGCGGTTCAAAAGCTAGTTCCACTCTTTTTTCGTGCCGCAGGGCTTCGGTAAGATCTACCCCTGCCGTTAAAGTGGGCAAACCAGCCCGGTTCCGGATATCGTTAATTTGCTGGGTAGCATCGGCAGTTCTGCCCTGGGCAATTAAGGCCTCGGCGTATAACAACTTTAACTCCGCAAACCGGTACAGCCGTTCGTTGTTAAAATTAGCTTGTTGGTTCGGGGAGTTGTCGGCGGGTACCATGTTGCGGGCGCCGCCGTATTTTTTCATGGTAAAACCCGTAACCGACCACTCCGGATTGTAGGGCACGGGCGTAAAAGTAGTGGTATAATAGGTATCGCCGGCTTTGTACACGTACACGCTTAATCGCGCATCATTGGGTTCAAAGGAATTTACCAGTTCCGTAGAAGGCGCCCACCAGCCCAGTTTACCGCCCGGGGCGCCATTACCGGCATCCCAGTACCAGCTACGGGTTGTACCCTGCGAAGCTTTAAATGCTTCGGAGTGCGTATCGTCGAACACCCACACGTTATCATCGGAAAACGGACCGCCGTACTGCACTTCAAAAATGGCTTCCTGGTTGTTTTCATTGTTATAGGCAAAAACATCTTCCAAGTCTTTCACCGGATTACCGGTATTAATTAAAGCAAACGAACCATTGGCAATTACATCTTCAAAGGCCGTAATAGCCGTGGTCCAATCTTTTTTCCAGACGTTTACTTTGCCAATGTAAGCCTGGGCGGCGTATTTGGTGGCACGGCCTTTATTAGCATCGTCCCAGGATACGGGCAAGGCATTGTAGGCATCCGATAAATCCGCCAGAATCTGGGTGTATAGCTGCTCTTGAGTAGCGTTGGGCAGCGCCAAATTGTTTAAATCTCTGGGCACCTTCATGGCCAGTGGTGGCGTACCCCACAGTTTCATGGCTTCGAAATGAAAGAAAGCCCGCAAAAATTTAGCTTCCCCGTCGAGTAGCTTTTTTTCGTCGTCGCTTAAAGTATTCGGATTATTTAAATTTTCGATCACCAGGTTAGCGCGCAAAATACCTTCGTAAATCTGGGTGTACACGGCGGCAAAAGGCTTATCGCTGCTCCGGATTATTAAATTATCAGCATCCCGGGAAATATCATCGGTGCCGGCTTCCTGGTCGGCAACCACATCGTCGGAGGTTACCACGGATATTTTCCAGTATTCTCCGTTTTCGCCTAAAGTTTCGGTACTGGTACCCCAGAAATCCTGAATGGAAGAATAAGCGGCAAAAATGGCCCCGTCGAATTCACTGCGGGTTTTATAAAAATTATCAGCGGTAAGCTTATCCAGGGGTACTAAATCCAGGTTGTTACACGAATTTAGGAACAAGAAAGCAACTACCAGGGATAAAGATATCTTCTTCATGTTTGAGTCGGTAATTAAGAAAGCAGATTTTAAATTTTTTAAAAAGTTACTTGCACCCCTACCTGGTAAATGCGGGGCTGCGGCGAGTTGCCGGGGTCCTGGCCGTTGGCCAACACGATATCGCCCTTCTGGAAACTAAAGCCCCGGGTAACTTCCGGATCAAAGCCCAGGTATTTGGTGAAGGTGTATAAATTTTGGGCAGCTACGTACACGCGGGCTTTCGATACAAATTCTTTGGTCCAGCTTTGCAGTTTGTTGGTGGGCAAGGCATAGCCAATTTGTAAGTTTTTAATGCGCATAAAGCTGGCATTTTCAATCCACCGGTCGGAGTAGCGGTTGTTGCCGTTCGGGTCGTTGGGCACAATACGGGGCATAGAATTACTGGAGCCGGCTTCGGTCCAATGGTCGAGCACACGGGCGGTAAAGTTATTATTGCCGGTTAAGTTTTCTAAATTGCGCCGCGCTTCGTTGTACACGTCAATGCCGCCTACGCCTTGTAATAACAACGTCAGATCAAAGCCTTTATAACCCGCCGAGGCGTTGATGCCGTAGAAAAAAGATGGGTTCGGGTTACCGATTTTGGTGCGGTCCTGGGCATCAATTTTGCCATCTTTATTTACATCCACAAAGCGGATATCGCCGGGCGCCCTGCCGGAAGAAAAAGAATCCGGTATATTTTCGTCGGCATCTACTTCGGCCTGAGTTTGGTAAATGCCATTGGTTTTGTAGCCGTATAAATAACCCAAAGGTTCGCCCACAGTAGTGCGGTGCGTAGAAGCGCCGCTTACGCCCGTAATAATTTCCGGGATAGAGCCTAAATCCAACACTTCGTTGTGTACCGTAGTAATGTTGCCACCAATGCTGTAATTAAAATCGTTGATGCGGTTGCGGTAATTCACGGCAAACTCAAAGCCCCGGTTTAAAATTTCACCCACGTTGGCATCGGCGGGCAGGAAATAACCGGAGGTAAACGGTATGGGCAAACCAATTAATACATCTTTGGTGACTTTGTGGTAGTAATCGGCGGTTATTTCGATGCGGCCGGCCAGTAAACTAATGTCGGCACCAATATCTAACTGGTTGCTGGTTTCCCAGCGCAGATTGGCATTAGCAAAGTTAACGGGTGCCGGGGCGCGGGTAATAACCTGGCCTACCCCAATGGGGTAAAAAATAGTAGTTTTGAGGGTAGATAAGAAAGCAAAGTTTGCTCCGGTGAACTGGTTACCGGATTGTCCCCAGCTACCCCGGATTTTAATATCATCCACAATGTCGCCTTTCGGGAAGAAGCTTTCTTCGCTGATGCGCCAGCCCGCCGAAAACGACGGAAAAGTTTGGGAACGGTTGCCTTTCGCGAAGCGGGATGTATTATCGTTCCGCACGTTGGCGGTAAACAAATAACGTCCTTTGTACGAATAATTGATCCGGCCTAAATACCCGCGCAACGCCCATTGGTCAGCTTCGTTTGCCGCCGAAACCGAGGAACCGGTAGAAGCAAACTGAATGGCCGAATTGTATAAGTTGTTCCCCTGTAGCCTCACTTTATCAAACCGGAAATTGGTTTCTTCTTCCCCTACCAGCAAGGTTAAGCTGTGGTCGCCGAAGACTTTGTTGTAGGTTAAAGTGTGGCTTAAATTGGTGGTTAGCTCAATAGGGCGTTCCTGCACCAAAATAGAACTCCGCGGCGTAATGTTGTCGAAGGCAATGGCTTCCTGGAAAAAGTCACCGCTGCCCACGTTGTAGTCTACGCCCCCGGTAATTTTATATTTTAAGCCCGAGATAATTTCCCACTCGCCGTAAATGCTGGCCAGTACTTTGCGGGTAATAATGCGCGTGGAGTTTACCCGGGTGTCGGTACGTAAAACTAAATTTTGCCCGTAGCCGCCTTCGCCTACAGTTTGTACATTTTCGGGGTTGTAGCCTAAAGGTCCGTTGGGGTCATAGATTTTAAAATATGGCGCGTTAAGGGCTGCATTGTAACCCGCAAATAAACCGGTCTCGGTTTGGGTGAGCCGGTTTACCGAGCTTAGCAGCAGCGACTCGCCAAATTTTAATTTTTTACCTACGCTTACGTCCGAATTGGCTTTAATGGAATACCGGGTAAATCCTTGCCCCCGCTCAATGCCGTCCTGGTCGTAGTAACCGGCCCCGATAAAATAGTTGGCATTGGCCGAACCGCCGCTCACGGCAATGTTGTGGTTTTTAATGGTGGAGGTTTTGAAAACGGCATCTTGCCAATCTACGAAAGGCTGACCCCGGAACTGGCTGAAGTCGCGACCTAATTGCTGCTGGATATCAATGTACTGGTCTACATTAAGCACATCAATCCGTTTTTGGGTGCTGCCCTTGGCCATGTAGCCGTCATAAGACACGTTGGCTTTGCCTTCTTTGCCTCGTTTGGTAGTTACAATAATAACCCCGTTGGCCGCCCGGGCGCCGTAAATAGCCGCCGCCGAAGCGTCTTTAAGCACGTCCATGCTTTCGATATCGCTGGGGTTAATACCGGCCAAAGGATTTGATTCGGTGGAAGAACCAGTATTTACGGTCATGTTTTCGGTTTGCACAATCGGTACGCCGTCAATTACCCACAAAGGCTGGTTTACGCCCGGCGTGCCAATGCCCCGGATGCGCACGTTGATGGGTGCCCCCGGGTCGCCGCTGCGGTTGGAGATGTTCACCCCGGTAGCCCGGCCGGCCAGAATCTGGTCGGGGCTGGAAACCGGTTTGGACGTTATGCCAATGTCATCGCCCCGGATGCCACTTACGGCCCCAGTTAAATCGGCTTTTTTCTGAGTACCGAAACCGACTACTACTACTTCTTCCAATGCCTTTACATCGGGTTTTAAGGCTACGTTTATGGCACCTTGGCTGGTCACCGCTACTTCCTGCGAAACATAGCCCACGTACGACACCACTAAACGTGCATTAGATCCCGGCACAGACAACTCATAATTTCCGTTAGCATCTGTAGAAGTACCCGTAGTAGTACCTTTTACTACAATGGAAACTCCTGGCAAGGCATCGCCTTTGTCGGCATCGGTTATTTTCCCCCGCACCGTTCGCTCCTGCGCCAAAAGCGAAAGCGAAGTCGTTAGAAATAAAAAATTTAAAAATAATTTCAGAGTAGCGTTTCTCATTATAGGTACAGGTTTATCATTGAAATACTGTTAGCATTAAAAAAATGTACAACCTAAAAAACCAGCAAATTACCCTTTATATAAGGTTTAATCTGCTGTAACAGAACTTTAGCTTTTTTAAATAAAGTTTTATTTACCTGCCCGTAAACACAAGTACCGAAAACAATTACAAAGCTTTAACTTCAAAAAAACGCGTTAAAAAATAAGTATAATGCCCTTTGCCTCGGCTGGTGCTTTTGGCAAAAACCAGGAGTAAACCATGCTTCTGCACCGAGGATAAAATTAAGTTTACCGGACCGGAACGAAGCTGAAAGAAATTTAACTTTGGAGAGAATCTTAAACTGCCACTTATAACTCCAATATAGATTTTTTCAGAGTTATTATCAAGCCATTAGTCAGAGTAAATTTTAAAAAAACAGCAAAATAAGGCTTTTCGGGGTTGCGCAAACGTTTGCGCAAATTCTGGATATCAAGTTATAAAGTAAAATAATAGAGTTAAACCGGTAAAATAATAGTAAATCCAGGCTTTGAAAGCTCCGGGTTTAACAGACCAACTCTAAGGCAAAAAGAATAAAACAATACCTGTGAAATCTAATTTTTAAAAAATTGTCTTAAAATAATATTGATAATCGTTTTTACTTGTATATTACCTACCGCTTAACCTGCCCTACCTTATTTACCATTTATCTTATTCATCTTCTTATGAAACAAGTTAATCGTCGCGACTTTTTAAAGTCCACGGTAGTGGCAGGTTTAGGAACTACCCTGTTTACTCCCGAACTAGAAGCCAGTTCCGTAAGTCAAAGCAACCCGGCTACCCAGCTAACAACTCCATCTAATCAGGCGGGTAAAAAAGTAATTGTGGCCGGCGGTGGCATTGCCGGACTATGCTGCGGGTACGAATTAATGAAGCGCGGACACGATGTTACGGTACTGGAAGGCTCTCCGCGCCACGGCGGGCACGTGTTAACCGTCCGCGATGGCTTATCGGATGGATTGTACGCCGATTTTGGGGCCGAAAACATCACCAAACCGGGTTACGAATTATTTTGGGACTACGCCAAACAATTTAACTTAACGGTTTTGCCTTATCCCAAACGTGATAGCGTGTTACGCCGCATCAACGGTAAATTTTATTCCGAAGAAATGCTGCGCGACCCGGCCGTCTTGAAAAACTTTGGCTTTAATAGCCGCGAAATAACATTTTTAGGTCAGAATGAATGGCCGGAGCTGGATTTACTTTATACCAAACCCTACCTGGCTAAGTTCACCGACGAATACCAGCCTTTTGGCGTGGGTTACGATCATTTAGACACAATGCCCATTTCGGAAATTTACCGGAAAGAAGGCGCTTCGCCGGCGGCTTTACAATTTTTAAGCGGAAAAGATACTTCTGCCCAATTTGAGCTGTGGCGGCAGGCCATTTTGCAGATGCGGGGTTTGCCCCTTTACCCGAAAAAAGTTTACCGCTTGCAAAATGGCAATCAAAGTTTACCCAATGCTTTTGCGAAACAATTAGGCGAGCGCGTGAAATTAAATGCGCCGATTACCAGCATTAAGCACCATGCCGGGGGAGTAAGTGTTACATACCTGGAGTTTGGCAAAGAAAAAGAAATGACCGCCGATTATCTGGCAAATTGCATTCCGTTACCAGCCTTTAGTAAGATCCCAATTACCCCAGCCTTACCGCCCGAAAAACAGTATGTGTTAGAACATATTGCCTACGATTCGTACGCACGTTTTGTGTTTCAGGCCAGTTCTAAATTCTGGCTGAAAGATAATTTAAGCATTAACATGGAGCTCAACCATCCGCATATTGGGGGCATTTGGCAGGTAGCCGAAGAAGTAGACACCCACCGGGTAGCGTTAATGGGCATGTGCCCGGGCGGTACAACCCCCGACCAAGCCGTAGCCGCTTTCCGGGAAATTTATCCGGGTAAACAAGACACCATTGAACAAGCCCTAGTAAAAGATTGGCCCCGCGAAAAATATGCCTTTACCTGCGAACGACTGAATTTTCCGATGGGATCACTTAAAAAATTATGGCCTCAGGTAATGCAGCCGCATGGCCGCATCCATTTTGCCGGCGCTTATGCCGATAATTTAAATTGGGGCATGGAGGCCGCTACCCGCTCGGCCAACCGGGTTGCTAAAGAAATAGATCAAGCTTAAATCCGGAAAAATTTACTCCAGGTTAAACTCAGTAAAAATTGTAACTAAAAATTTACCAGTAAAGTTGGCCCTTCAGCTTTACTGGTAAATTTAAAATTGACTTTAATCTATCTTGTAAAAATTCCATTCTGAAAATGACCAAAAACATGTTTATTGTTTTGTTACAGTGTATTTGGAGGCCAATATTTTTAAATTTTAAAATTTCCGGAAAATAAAATTGATCCATAGCCGCTGCCCTTGCCTAATAGCTGCACTGATTAGTCTGCAACAATATTATGTACCGGCCTTAGTACCATTTCTGAGCCATTACTCCTTCAAAGCTTATCTCCTTATCGATCAAATATTTATAAATAGCAAAAATTTTAAAATAGAATTAATCCGAAAGATTTACTCTGTTTGCCACAACCATTGCAGCGCTTCATCTTTGTATAAGAAAAGTTTTATTTGCATTTTCTTTGTACTCGAGTCGTCGGTTTCCAAGGCAAATTGAATCCGGAATACATCCAAAGCTTCGAGCGCCATCGGACTAATTAAATAAGCAAAGCGTACTGCACGTTCTTTGAATAACGGAAAAATTTCCCGGATCACCCAATTTTGATCGGCTATTTCTAAATAAGCCCGAGCCCTTGTATCAAACAGGGTCTTATTAATTTGGTGCGTTAAAATGTAATCAATTACGCGTTGCAGTTGTTCCCTAAACTGGGCACTGTCGGGTTGCTGCAGCCAGGTAGTTTGCAAAAAACTAGTATCCAGGTCTACCTCTACCGTAACAAACTCGCTTGCTATTAATTGGCGTAAATTCATTTTCTTAAAATTACAATAAAATTGTATTAAGTAAGCGCCATCTTCGGGCTATTTATCTTGAAGATAACCTAACAACATCCGCCAGTACCAGCAAAGTTTAATTTTAAATAAGTTTAACACAAAAAAGATTATTTGCAAAATAGACTACAAATAGCACTTTATAAGTTATTTTTAACAAATATGAATCAAAATTCTGCCAAAAATTAAAAAATTTTAAATTTTATAACATTTGTAAGTAGTTGCTTTCTCATACTTAACGTATACTATAAAATAAAAATACTATATTTTACCCAATTTTTACTTTGCGCTCCATTCTTATTGGTTGTCCTGATTTTCATTACAAGTTATACGTGGCATGTTCCTTTCTTTACAAACGTGTCCGGAAGGCTTAAACACAAGAAAGATGATTGTTTTCAACCAAAATAATATGGAATTGGAATACCATCCCGAATTAAAGATGGTAGAAATAAGATGGATAGGAATTCTAGATCTAGAAGAATTGGCATCGTTGTGGTCTAAATCAGCGGGAGTAATAAATAAATACGAAATTGAACGAATTCTTTTGGATGCCACGCACGTGGACGTAGATAAAAGCCCGGTAATTGATGAAGATTTAATTAAAAAATATTTTTCCGAAAATTATCCGATACCAGCAGTAAAAAAGATTGCCCGGGTAGGAGCCGGCGTTACTTTCTACGATTCTTTAATGGCGAATTTGTACCAAAAAATATTAAAACAAAATAACTCCAATTCAGAATTTGCCAACTTTCAACATCATTACGAAGCTTTGGATTGGTTAACTGATAAAAATCAATTGTAATTTCTAGTTTTTTGCAAACTGTCGCTATTTCGACATTATACAGTTTACAATACATTTATCTATTTTAGGATACAATCTTAAAAATTCTTAATTTAATACTAAGTTGCTGCTCTCCGGTTATTCATATACAGTTTAAATACGTAACTGTTTTAAGGATTAATTAACCATTTAGGTTAGGGCGCGTTAATAAGGTTATATCCCATACAAATAAGAATTAAATTATGCTTGATCAAATTTTAGACCTTGTTAAACAGCAGATAGGTAGCAATCCCCAGGTTGCTTCGTCCATTCCCGCAGGCCAGGAAGATGCGGTTCATAAAGAAATTGCACACCAGGTTACTAGTGGCTTAGCTAGCCAGGCAGCTACGCAAGGTGGTGTAGGCGGTTTACTTTCATTATTACAAGGAGGTGCATCGTCGGGTAACCCAGTAACCAGCGCTATTGAAGGCGGACTGGTAAGTACTTTAGGTAGTAAGTTTGGTTTACCGCCGGCTGCTACGGGGGCTATTGCCGCAGCTTTGCCGGGCTTGTTACAAAAGTTTTCGCACAAAGCCAACGATCCCAACGACTCCAGCATCACTCCAGATAGTATTTCGCAAGCCTTATCTAACTTTGGTGGCTTGGGTGGTGGCGCCTTGGGTAATTTAGGTGGTGGTTTAGGTAGTTTATTTAAATAAATAAGCATCGTACTTCCATAATGTGCCTTTTTTCTATCAAGCGTATTTACAATTATGGTAGTCTAAAGATTAAGTAGCGAGAAGTGAGAAATTATATAATGAAAAATTTAGTTTTATACATCCACAAAATTTCACATTTTGCTACTTAATGCACTATGGCGCGGATTTACTTCCGTGCCTTGTAAATCAAAAAAGCTTTCGTACGCATAGCAGCTGCTATGGCTTTGATTTCTAAGTGGAGTTGTTTCATTGCTCGCTTCTTGTTCTTTTTGTCTTGACACAAAGTAAGAGGGCCCCTACCCCCAGAACCAAAAAAACGCAAGACGCTAAAACTCGTTGAACAACAGAACAGTTTATCGTCATTCCTTGCACCAGGAACAGCTACCTGTTGCAAAGGGGATATTTTTCTATATTGTATTTCAAACCTTATTGTGTTTGAAAAATTAAACTATCCTTCATTTTAAAAAGTGCTTGCAAAGTTTGATTTTTACCTTCGCTAGAGTACGTAGGAGAATACAAGCCCCAGTAGTAGGATAAAAGTTGTCGAATGGTGTCCTCCACAAAGCTATAATTTTAAAAATTTTAAGATTATAGCTTCTATTTTGCTTCTAGCGCTTTTCCAAAAAACTACCCCGCAGTAGTAGGTGGGGTTTGGTAAAAACGCTTCATTTCTCCGAAGCGTTGCCGCGCCAGCTTTGATTTTAAAGGCTCAAATACCCATACTTCTTTGCCCTTATTGCGCAGGGTAATTTTAAAAGGTTGATTTAGCTTTTGCGTGAAATGATAAATAGAAAGATATTCTGCTAAATCTTCGTTCCAGCTATTAGTACTGTATAAAGAAACCAGTGGCGTATGGGATAAAGCCTGGTAAACTGCTTTTGCTTTACTAATGGGTATGGGTTTGCCACCCCGGTAGCGGGTACTATCCAGCAGACTATGGCTATAAGTTGCGGTGAGATGGGTACGGTCTTTCCAGATGTTTTTACTAAATCCTGCACTTTGCCCTATTTGCAAGCTTACATCTACCATGTGCGTAGCTTCATGTAATATTACGTAGAGCATCGCGCTCAACGACCCAATATCGCAAGTTATTGCCAACGATGATCCGGTAGATTTAAAGCAAGTGCGCTCTTTTTCGGTCATCCATTCCGAGGCGGTTTGTTTAAAAATAGCGGCCCGCACAGTTAAGTCAAATACCGGAAATTTTGCATCGGGATTAACCGTGGCCGTTAAAGCAGTATTGGGCATGTTGTCCAGGAAACTAATACTTCGCAAACGATTTTGGAGTACCTGCTGGTGCAAAGGAGGCAAAGCCGCAAATACTTCTTGTAACTGCTGGCGTTCGGCAGTGGTTAAAGTATGTTCGGTAGGTGCCATACCAGCGTCTCTAAACATTTTCAATGTTTCTGCGGAGGCAGGTTTTACCCGTTCCTGTAAAGGTTGTTCGGGATTAATTTTAAATTTTTCCTGCGTTTCCCGGCGCCAAATTGCCAGCGAATCTATGTTTCGGGTTTTCTGCGCCAATAGATCTGCGGTAGTCAATGCAACACCAATTAAAAACATAAGCGTTGCCCGAACCGGCCCACACTTTAAGCTTACTTTTACCATAGCTAAATTTTTAATTTTTAAAAAATCAAAATATAAACGATTACAAGCAATTCGCGCCGGCTTTACTTTAAAGTTGCCCAAAGTATTTAATTTTTTACTAGAATTTACTATACCCCAGTAACTTGCTATCCTAAACGTAAGTGGATTATTCTAAATAAAAATCTGGTAGGCCTAATTAAACCAATTAGTACATTGCGCTTCAACTACCAGATATAGAGGTTGTACCGGCTGCACGCAGGTATCTTTCAGAAATTTCACCCGCTTACTTGCCAATTCCAGAATTATCAATCAGTATTGTATTTTGTAGTATATTTATTAATATATCCTTGTTTTATGCAAAGTGCCACTACAGAATGGTTACAATCCATTGAAAGTTTAAAAGATGTTCCCCCGGATCAATTGCAATGGTGGTTAGATAACAGCGTGCACCGCGAAATGCCGGAAGGAAGCTTTTTATTTAAATTAGGCGAGCCCATTATTGGCACTTACGTCATCGTGCAAGGCCGGGTGCGCATGTGGTTGCAGCAAAAAAATAATACCCGTAAACTGGGCTATTTCGAGGTAAAAGATATCACGGGTTTTCTGCCTTTTTCGCGCGGAACTACCGCCAGTGCCAACGGTCAGGTAGAGGAAACTTTGCAGGTAATGATTTTTCCGGTGGAGAAGATGAAGGATTTAATTGTCCAGCATTACGAACTCACTCAGGCGCTGGTGCATATCATGACTTCGCGGGTGCGCGATTTTACTACCATGCAGCAGCAAAACGAAAAAATGATGGCTTTGGGCAAGTTATCGGCTGGTTTGGCGCACGAGTTAAACAATCCGGCTTCGGCGATTGTGCGGGGTTCTATTTCTTTAAAAAAACACTTGCAACTGGTACCCGATACATTTAAAAAAGTGATTGCGGTGCGCATGAGTCCGGAGGACGTAGATAAAGTAAACGATAAAATGTTTGCGGTATTAGGTCGTCCCGAAAAGCCAATTTTAACTTTAATGCAACGCACCGCCCTGGAAGACGAACTAGCCGAATGTCTAGAGGACATGAGCGTAGATAACAGCCAGGAACTTGCCGAAAATTTTATTGAGTTTGGCTTTACCTGCCAGGACATGACCGAGTTTTCGGAACTGATTCCGGCGGCTTACTTGTCGCCGATGTTAAACTGGATTAACAATAACCTGGTAACCGAAAAAATGGTAACCGATATTCAGGAAGCTTCGCAGCGCATCGAAAAACTGGTAAGCGCCATTAAAAACTTTACCCACATGGACCGCGACCGCGACAAAGAATACGTGGATATTCACGGGGGCATTAAAAACACCTTAACCATGCTGGGCCATAAGTTAAAAAAAGGCAACGTGCAACTGGTAGAAGAATATGACCTTACCCTGCCCCGCATTAACGCTTACGTGGGCGAATTAAACCAGGTCTGGACCAACTTAATTGATAATGCCCTGGATGCCCTAGATGGCGTTCCGAATGGCCGTCTCGACATTAAAACCAAACAAGTTAATTCGTTTCTGGAAGTTAGTATTACTGACAATGGCCCCGGCATTCCCGAAGAAATTAAAAACCGCATCTTCGACCCGTTTTTCACCACCAAAGATGTAGGCAAAGGTACCGGTTTAGGTTTAGACGTGGTAACCCGGATAGTACAGCAACATAACGGGCACATAAAATTTAATTCCCAGCCTGGGCAAACCACTTTTTGCGTGTATTTTCCGCTGAACGGCCAGGACTGAATTGTAAATTTTTAAAAATTTTAAATTTATCTTTATTCCCATCCCTTTTCTCAAACTTACGGTTTTATGAATGAGCCTATTATCTTTTCGATTGACGACGACGTTCAGGTTTTAAGGGCCCTGAACCGGGATTTAAAAGCGCAATACCGGAAAGAATACAAGATACTAAGTACCCCCTCGGTGCAGGAAGCACTGGACAGTTTGCTGGAATTAAAAAATAAAGGCGAAACCATTGCAATGTTTATTGCCGACCAACGCATGCCCGAAATGGACGGCGTTTCTTTTCTGGTAAAAGCTACCGAGTTTTACCCCGAAGCCAAACGCGTTTTACTTACCGCCTACTCCGATACCGATGCCGCCATTAAAGCCATAAACGAAGTGCGGCTGGATTATTATTTAATGAAACCCTGGGACCCACCGGAGGAAAAATTATACCCCGTTGTTGACGACTTGCTCGACGAGTGGCAACACCATTACCAACCCGATTTTAAAGGCATTAAACTCATAGGTTACCAGTTTTCGCCCAAGTCGCATACCATTAAAGAATTTCTGGCGGGCAACCTGATTCCGTACCAATGGTTGGATGTAGAAAGTAACAAAGATGCCAAGCAACTGCTGGAAATAAACCAAATTAAAACCAAAGAGTTACCGGCTGTTTTCTTTGAAGATGGTACCTTTCTGCAATCGCCTACCTTGCGCGACTTAGCCGGTAAAGTGGGTTTAACGCCCACTTTGAAAAACGATATTTACGATGTAGTTATCATTGGGGCCGGACCGGCGGGTTTAGCCGCTTCGGTTTACGGCGCCTCCGAAGGATTAAAAACTTTGCTCATTGAGCGGCACGCCCCGGGCGGACAAGCCGGTACCAGTTCCCGCATCGAAAATTATTTAGGTTTTCCGGCAGGCTTAAGCGGTTCTGATTTAACCCGCCGGGCCATTACCCAGGCTACCCGGTTTGGCACCGAGTTTTTATCGCCGCAAGATGTAAAAGCCATTCACGAAAAAGACGGTTATAAACGTGTGATGCTGGAGGGCGGCGAAGAAATAAATACCCGCACGGTGGTTATTACTACCGGCGTAGATTACCGCAAATTGGAAACCAAAGGCGTAGAAGATTTTACTGGCGCCGGCATTTATTATGGTGCCGCCATGACTGAAGCTGCCTCCTGCACCGACAAAGAAGTGTACATTGTGGGTGGCGGTAATTCGGCGGGACAAGCAGCCATGTATCTATCGAAATTTGCTCGCAACGTGTACATTGTTATCCGCAAAGAAGATCTTACATCTTCCATGTCGTCGTACCTGATTGACCAGATTAGCGGTACGGCCAACATTCAGGTACTGGGCAAAACCGAGATAAAAGAAGCAATGGGCAACGGAAAATTAGAGCAGGTAAAAATTGGCCCGATTAATAACCCCGAAAGCGAAACCAAACAAGCCGATGCTCTTTACATTTTTATTGGTTCCCGGCCTTATACCGATTGGATTGGACAAGAAATTATCCGCAACGAAAAAGGCTTTATCGAAACCGGGCGCGACGCCAAGCGCTACGATGCTTTTAACAAAATCTGGAAGTTAAAACGCGATCCCTACTTACTCGAAACCAGCGCCCACGGCATTTTTGCCGCCGGCGACGTGCGCGCCAACGCCATGAATCGGGTTGCTTCGGCAGTAGGTGAAGGCAGCATGGCAATTAGCTTTGTGCATAAGTATTTAGCGGAAGTTTAGTAATTTTATTTTCTCAAAAAGGTGAATTTTTTAAAAATTCACCTTTTTTAATTTTTTGCTATATAGATGTCCATATCGTTAATGTCCTTTAGAGTTTGCCCCCATATACTGGCCACCCCTTTCTCTGGCTCTTTCTCTGGCGCAAGTTTTCAAACTTGTGCCTTCATATAAAGTAAAGTCTCCGACTTTACTCCGGCCATAAGCTGGAACCCGTGTCGGCTGAAGCAAGCTGCTTAAAAGAATTTTTAGTAATTTCATTCTTTAGAAAAATTTAAGTGCTTTTTCTACCGTACTTACTTGGAGCCTTTGCAAGTCTCCAGGCTGCAGGGCTATCTAGCTTGCTAGCTACAAGTTTTTCCTCGTGGCCGGCGGGCCTCGTTTGGCTCTCTCGCACTCGCTAGACTCTCTTTCCTCGCTCCGCTGCGGAATTTTGCTCCGCAAAACCGGAACCCTAGCAGGTGCTCAATAGCCAAACTGGAATCTTTGCGCTTAGCAACGGCTTTTCTGATTCCTGGAATTTACAATTGTTGTGCTTAGAGTTAGTGCAGTGCTCTAAGTACTTTGGGGCTGCCAATCAGAGATTGGCTGTCCGGAAAATGCGGAGAGACCGCTGGTGCGGTCTCTCCGCATAACGACAGTTAAAGCATAATCCACTACCAAATTTTTAAATTTCTACTTTTCTGAACAAGATTATTCTGGCTAGTATATATAGAATTTTTTAAATTTTTTACTTATTAAGCTTTTTTCCTTTTGCGCATTTTCTTCTCTTCCTTCATACGCTTGCGTACGCCATCGTCTACGCCGTGGCCAGCTTCCATGGCCTGGTATACCGAACCGGAGGTAGGTTCTTGCGGAGGTGCGGTTTTAATTTGATAACGGTGCACAATGTTAGCGGCAATGCGTTCAGTGAAGTGCGGGAATAAATGATGCGAGATCCAGGTACCGCGGGCTTTCCAACCGACCGGGATTTCTTTGCGCGGCCGCAGACTCATCCGGATTACCGCCTTTACTACTTTTTGGGGCGGGTCCATAGCGGCCATGCGGGCCGTACCCCCGCTGTAGTTGGCGGCGTGGCGCCAGAAAGGCGTATCAACTGCCCAGGGTTCTACAGTTACTACTTTAATGTTCTTATGTCCGCTAAGGCGTAATTCCTGATTTAAAGCCTGATCAAAATTTAAAATTGCGCCTTTGGTAGACGCATACGTAGCATGGTACGCCAGCGGGTTTTCGCTTTCAATCGAGCCCAGGTTGATGAGTGTACCGTAGCCCTGCGTCCGGAACTGCTTGATGGCAGCATAACTTCCGTAAATCACACCTTTCAGGTTAATATCCACTATGGCCGCCTGGTCGGATAATGGAATTTCCCAGAAACGGCCAATACCTCCTACACCAGCCATGTTAATCCAAACATCTACTTTATTGTACTGTTGCAGGGCCGTGGCCATAAGTTGTTCTACTTGTTCGGGTTTGCTGATGTCCGTGGTAACTACCAGGGCGGTGCCACCGGCCGCTCGAATATTGGTAGCAATTTCTTCGAGTAAATCGGTGCGGCGGGCGGCCAGCACTACGTTGGCTTTGTATGCCCCCAGCTGCTCGGCAACTCCCCTACCAAACCCGCTGGAAGCCCCGACAATCACAAAAGTTTTGCCCGCCGTCTTTTTCTGCCCCGCCGAACCCAGCTTGGAAGTAGCGCATCCGCCCAGTAATAAACCCAAAAAGATGAGCCCACTTGTTAAGACCGAATATTTAGAGAATACAAATTTGTAGTTTGCGGATGATGAAACAAAAAGAAGAATTTGTTTTAAAATGAAGGTTAATTTTTTTATCCGGAGAAAATGGTAACCTGGCCTAAAATATTGCGGAAGCAGCCATTTTTTAAAATTTAGTAAAAGTTGGTAAATAGGTGTCATGAGTGGAATAGTAAGTAAAAGTTTGTATTGGGGCTAAAAACTGCTCGTTCGCCAGCCTCTCCTTTCACGACACAAGCCCGGAATAGTTATACGTAAGTACAAATACGCAGCCCATCCAAACCTAAGACTTACCTAAAATTCACGTTTATCCTCCTTCATACATCAGGCAAATTCCACTTCTGGTTTACTGCACCATTTCCCGAATTTTAAAATAATTTTAAAACCGCGTAGGGGTAAAGTTTTACTTGGTTGTCATGGTTTCAGAAAACACAAAAAACTAATCTTAAAAAAAGAAAGCATGAAAAAAGCACTTTTTCTATCGTTATTGGCTTTGTTGGTATTGAGTCTTACCACGGTAAAAGCCCAAACCTCCGGATTTAATGTCGGCATTAAAGCCGGGGTGAACTACACCAAAATGCCCGCCGATCTAAACGAAGTAAGCAACGAAAGCGGCAAAGCCGGGTACACCGTTGGTATTTTTGCCCGAATGGGCGATGCATTGTTCATTCAGCCGGAAGTTAATTTTACCACGGTGGCAAGCAAATATGCCATTACGTCCCAGTCGTACCATCCTAAAATAAAACAGGTAAACGTACCGGTGTTGGTGGGCTACAAACTAATTAATTCGGATGCGCTAAATTTCCGGGTAGCTGTTGGCCCCGACTTTGGCTATACGCTAAACAAACCAGATGCGCCTGCGGGCTTTGACTACAAAAGAGTTAACGTCGGCGGCGCCATAAATGCCGGAATTGATATCGGGAACATTACTTTGGATGCTCGTTACAGCCGCGGTTTTACCAATATCAACAAAGACCTGGATGCCAAAGCCAATACTTACTCGCTGGCCGTCGGTTTTAAAATTTTCTAATCAGCTTTTTAATTTTCCGGAAAAGGTTATTACCTCCACCAATAACCTTTTCCGGTTGCTATCTGATGCTTCTGTATCGTGGGCATGATAAAATAAAATATATTTGATGCTAAGTAATTGTCTTGTAGTGGAACGCACCGAATTTACAAATGCCGAACTAATCGGGTTGTTAATAGAAGGCGATGAATTGGCTTTTGAACAAGTGTTTAAAACCCATTTCAAAGCGCTGCATGCCTATGCCTTCACCATCGTGAAAGATCAGGAAACAGCCGAAGAAATTGTACAAGCCTTGTTTTTACGGCTCTGGGAAAAGAAAGAAACCCTGGATTTGCAAACCAACCTGAAAGCGTATTTGTACCGCTCGGTTTACAACGATAGCCTGAACTACCTGAAGCACCAGAAAGTAAAATTAAAATACCAGAACCACCAGGTTTACCAGATGAAAAACGAATCCGACAACGCCGCCAACCGGGTGCAGTTAAGCGAGCTGGAAAACCAGTTGCAACGTGCCCTTACCGAACTGCCCGAACAATGCCGTACTATTTTTCAGTTGAGCCGTTTCGAAGAACTAAAATACCAGGAAATTGCCGATCACCTGAACTTATCGATTAAAACCGTGGAAAACCAAATGGGCAAAGCATTAAAATTATTACGCTTAAAACTGGTAGATTTTCTGCCTTTAATTTTAATGCTGTTGAGTAACCATATTACATTTTAGATTAGAGGGCCATGAACGACGAGTTGCTGACAAAATACCTGCTGGGCGAAACCACTCCCGAAGAAAATACTAACATTACGCAATGGCTGGCGCTGAGCGAGGATAACAAAAAGAAATTTGCCCATTTTAAACTAATTTGGGATACCAGTAAACAACTGGCTTTAAAAAGTACCGTGAATGAACACGAAGCCTGGCAACGGTTTAAGCAAAAAAGAGCGCAACAAGAACCCCCGGAAGCCGTTATTCGCCCAATAGCGGTGCCTAAAACCAGTAGCTTTAACTGGCTGCAGGTAGCGGCGGTTATACTGTTTGTATCCGTGGGTGCCTGGGCTACCTATTTAATGTTTTCCCGGCAAAACCAAGTATCGTACGCTCAAATAAATTTAAAAACTACCCAAAATACTTTAATCGATACTCTACCCGATGGTTCAGTAATCACCCTGAATAAAAACAGCCAGTTTAGCTACCCAGAGCAATTTACAGGAAACTCCCGGGAAGTAGCATTACTCGAGGGAGAAGCTTTTTTTAACGTTACTCCCGATAAAGCCAAGCCATTTCGGGTAAAAGTAAACGAAGTAACCGTACAAGTGGTAGGCACCTCGTTTAACGTAAAAACCAGTCCCCAAGCTACCGAAGTAATTGTGGAAACTGGTAAGGTACAGGTTAGCAAGCAAGCCCAAGCGGTGAGTTTAACGCCGAAAGAAATGGTGGTGGTACATGCCGGCGAGGCGAAACTAATCAAAGCTAAAACTACAGATCAATTATATACTTATTACCGCAGCAAGAAATTTATAGCCAACAATACGCCTCTGTGGCGGTTGATTGAAGTAATGAATGAAGCATACAACGCCAACATTGTAATTGCCCGAAAAGAGTTGCGCGACGTGCCGCTTACCAGTACCTTTATTTTTGAAAATCAATCGCTCCAAGACAACCTGAACGTTATTAGCCAAACGGTTGGCTTACAGGTTGAAAAAAGAGGCGATGAGATTATTTTGAAATAATTACCTTTGTACATGGCAAAACCAAACAGATTATTTCTGCTTATATCGGCATTATGGTTTGTTTTTGCTTTTGCCCAGAATACTTCAGCCCAAAATAATTTAGCACGTCGGGTTTCGGTAAATGTGCAGCAACAAAGGCTGGCCGATGCCCTGGATGAATTAAGCCGACAAGGCAATTTTTACTTTTCTTACAACAGCAACATTATTCCGGAAGACAGCCTGGTTACGGTAGTGGCGCAGAACCAAAGCAT
This sequence comes from Adhaeribacter swui, assembly GCF_014217805.1. Classification (NCBI taxonomy): domain Bacteria; kingdom Pseudomonadati; phylum Bacteroidota; class Cytophagia; order Cytophagales; family Hymenobacteraceae; genus Adhaeribacter; species Adhaeribacter swui. The sequence goes on along the minus strand of NZ_CP055156.1, from coordinate 4,662,617 downwards.
CCGTGATGTGCTGGATGAAATATTACCCGGTTACTTTGAGTATAAAGAAGCGCCACGCTACGTTATTTTAAGACCGGCTCCATACCAGTTACTTTTAAAAACCGATAAAATTCAGGAGAAGAAACACGGCTATATTATCAGCGGCCACGTGGTAGATGCCCAAACCGGCGCTCAAATTTCTGGCGCCAGCATTTACGAAAAACGCTTGTTGCTTTCTACTTTAAGCGACGCAGATGGATTTTTTAAAATTAAGGCAAAAACCCAGGATCACAGCCTGGCACTAACCGTAACCAAAGAACTTTATCAGGAAATTACTGTAAACATTCTGTCATCGGTAACCATTACGCCGGGTAATAATAATGCTTTTGGCTATGATCCGGAGGAATCCAGGCAGGTAGAACGAACCGGTTTTGGCCGTTTTCTAATTTCTTCCCGGCAACGCATCCAAAGCCTGAATTTGTCGGGCTTTTTTGCGAATAGTCCATTTCAGGCTTCTTTAACCCCCGGCTTAAGTTCGCACGGCATGCTCAGCAGCCAGGTAGTCAATAAGTTTTCGCTGAACGTTTTAGGGGGATATACCGCCGGGGTAAATGGCGTTGAATGGGCTGGCGCGTTTAACATTAATAAAAAAAACGCGCAGTTCATGCAGGCTGCCGGCTTGTTTAACATGGTGGGCGGCAACATGCGTGGAGTTCAGTTTGCTGGCCTAAGCAACACCGTTTTGCACGACGTAAACGGCGTACAAGCCGCCGGTTTGTTTAATCGCTCTAAAGGCACCCATACCGGCGTGCAAGCCGCGGGCTTAATAAATACAGCAAGTAAAACAGTAAACGGGGCTCAAATTGCCGGAATAAGTAATTACAGCAAAAGCCAGTTGCAGGGCATACAAGTAGCCGGCTTGTTAAACATCGTTAACCAGGATATAAAAGGCTGGCAAATTGCCGGATTGGGTAATATTTCCAGAAAAAACCTACAAGGCACCCAAATAGGCGGACTTGCAAATATTAGCCACGGTGAAATACACGGAATTCAAATTGCCGGATTGTATAACTACGCCAAAAAACTACGCGGGCTGCAGGTAGGTATCGTAAATAAAGCCGACTCTTCCGCGGGTATCAGTTTGGGAATTTTAAATTTTATTAAAGGCGGTTACCGCAAAGTTTCGTTGTCGGCCAATGAGCTAACCAATACCAATATTTCTTTAAAAACCGGCAATGCTACCTTATACAGCATTATTAGTGCGGGCGTACATGTAGCTCCGGCTACCTCCAAACGGTATAATCTGGAATTTGGCTTAGGCCATGATTTTTTGCTCAGCAAGCGTTTTGCTTTATCTACCGAATTAACTTCGGTAAATATGTACTTCCGGAACCAAGACAAATTTTACGATTTCATCCGGACCAAGGCCAAGCTGCAGGTAAACTGCGGCAAGAAAATTAGTGTATTTGCAGGCCCTACTTTCTCGCTTTTTACCAACTCCAACAAATTAACTCCTGCCGAATTCAGCCAAAATTTACCGCCTAAAAATTACCCAACCATTTCGTTTAGTTCCGATGTAAAAGGCTGGCTGGGATGGGAAACTGGTATTTCTTTGTTTTAGGATTTTTAAATTTTTAAAAATTTAAAAATCTGCTTTTTACTGAAGCATTATTTCCTTTCATGAATACCCGCCAGCTTAAGCTGGCGGCAATGCAATGCATTTTAAATGGGCAGCGATGGCTTCTGGCAAGCAGCTTTGTTTTAAACCAGATACAAAACAGCTTTGTAGTTAATAACTATTTAAAATAAAGTAAAAAGAATTAACAAGAGTGCATAGGGGTAAAAGCGTGGGTAGTTGTCATGATTAAAACTTACAAAACAACTACCCTTATGATTTCTTCTAAATTAAAAACCAGTAACCGTACTTCTATTTTTGTTTGCTTTAAAACTTTCCTGAGTATTTTATTTTTAGCGGCCGCTTTGGTGGCCCAAGGGCAAACAAACGAGCAACGTTCTATTCACGTGGGTTTGTTTTACCCGATCAGCAACCACGGAGTACAGGCTGCCCAATACACCAACGTGTTTTCTTTAAACGCCATTGCGGGAGTATCGCGCGCCGAAAAAGGTTTAACCATTGGGGGCGTAACGAACGTAATAAAAGAAAATGCCTCTGGTTTTCAAATTGCCGGCGTATCGAACCATTTGGGTGGTAGCTCTAGAGGTTTACTAATAGCAGGCGTAGTCAATACTTATGATAGCGCCGCTGGTTTTCAGGTGGCTGGTTTAACTAATATTGCTCGCAACCGGGTAAAAGGCGCGCAATTGGCCGGATTAATTAATACTGCCGAAACGGTGGATGGCGTGCAGATTGCCGGTTTAGTAAATAAAGCTAAAAAGGTAAAAGGCGTGCAACTGGCGGGCTTGGTAAACATAGCCGATAGCAGCGACTACCCGATTGGCATCATTAATATTATTAAAAACGGCGAAAAAAGCGTGGGCATCAGCATCGACGAAACCCTTACAACTTTAGCTACTTTCCGGTCGGGTGGCCGGGTGCTGTACGGTATCCTCGGGGTAGGTTATAATTTTAAAAATTCAGATGATAAATACGCTTTGGAAGGAGGTATTGGCGCCCACATCGGCAAAGGAAAACGGTTCCGGGTAAATGCCGAAGCGGTAACAGTAAACTTAAGCGATTTTAAAAAAGGCAATTACTCCCGCTCGGCCCTACGCCTGATGCCCGCTTTTAAAATCAGTCCGAACCTGGAAATATTTGCCGGCCCCAGCGTTAACTTTATTCAAACAAACACACCCGATGGAAAAAGCCTGACGGAGCATTACATCTGGGACCACACTTCCGGTAACAACCTGAAAGCGCTTTATGTAGGCGGCACGGGTGGTTTGCAATGGATATGGTAACCTCCCAATTTAAATGCTATTATCTGGTAAATTTTTAAAAAATCACTAAAATGCCAGGTGCATAAATCGTGCACCTGGCTTTTGTCTATCCAAAATCAGTCTGATTTTTAAATTTTTTATTTTATGATAAGGGATGCAATAAAAATTAATCCATAGGTGAAGTTATCGTGGACTTACCTGGAATTAAACTTAATAGGCAATTGCTTTCAGGTAGTTTAATCCTTTTTGAGTAACCAGGTATTTTTCCTGCCGCGACCTTCGTTTGTCGAGTAAATTGGTTTTTAAATACCGGTTAGACAGCAAGGCCCCAATGTAGCGGGTGTAATTAACCGGATTACAATCCAGATTAATATGTGTCAGGATTTCTTCCCGGTCGTGGGCCAGTAAGCAAAACTCCAGAATTTCTTTTTTAACATCTTCTAAGGCCAAGATACCTTGTTTTTCTTCCATAACAACTGGTTTTTGTAATACCACACCCTAAACTAAATAGCTAATTCAGCTAAACTCCTCCTATTTTCAACTATTGATTTAACTGCTACTAGCCTTGAAGTTTGTAGTTAGTGCCGTTACGAATCCATTTTTCAAAAAAAGAATTGTCGTTGTATTCGCCGGAAAGTAATTCAAAATCGGGACGGTCTTTTTCCGGTCGGGAATCTAAAAATTGCGGGAGAAACTTTTCGTTGTTGGGTGTCCAGTCACTTCCTTTTTGCAAAGCCACGCATAAATACTCCCGAGTAGTGCTATCTACTAAATATCTTCTGTTCATGTATTTGTTTTTTAATTAAATTCCGTTGCATTACTATTTTATCTTAAACGGTTGATGAAAAGAGTAAAATAAAAAAGCCTTACCGTGGGTAAGGCTTTTGTTTATTCTTATGGATTAGACTAAGCTAACTTCACATTTATGGCGTTTGGTCCTTTTTTACCTTCTTGCAAATCAAAAGTAACCTGGTCGTTTTCTCTGATGTCTTGTAATAAGCCCGAAACGTGGACAAAATAATCCTGATCTGAATCTGCTCCTTTGATGAACCCAAATCCCTTCAGGTTATTAAAAAATTTTACTGTTCCGTTATTCATATAATATTGTTATATACTTACTACAGGTATTTAGCCATTAAGGTTCATTTCTTTTTTTCAATGGCAACTTAAAAATGTACCATAACTCCCTTATTAAGTTTGTAAAACACTCTTGTGGAGTGGTATACCCGGTTTAGCTAGCCGTGAAACTTTTTTAAAAATTATTTATTTCAATTTACTGCAGTGGTTAATTAGTGCCATCAACTATAAAAACGACTTACTACCAGATAGCTATTTTGGAAACGCTCTGACTGAATCCATTCTGAATTTTAATTTTTTAAAAATCGGGCTTCCGGGTAGTGGCCCGGCCAATGCCGAACTGGTCGCCAGCTTTTACGGCTTTGTTGTTAACCAGGTGCACTTCCACCATTTTCTCACTGGACACGTTGTTGTAATTTTCGTCTTGCAGGGTAAGTAAAGTTTTACGGGTTTTTACGTCGATTACTTCGCCACTAGATGGGTAAGCGTATTTGCCGTCCATACTGAAGGTGATCCAGCCGGGCATGTCTTGCAGGGGAATGGTGGTAAGCTGCTGGTACGGCGGCGTGGCGCTAAAAACGTGCAGGCGCATGTTATGGCCATCGGCAAGCCAGATTTCTTTTTCGTCGGGGGTTAAGCCAATGCCGTGGCTGGGATTGCCGTGGCGCCGCACGGGCCCTTTGTTCCAACCTTCTACCACTTTGCGTTCGAGCAATTTACCGGTTTTTAAATCGCCTACTTCAAAGCCCAGCAAACTATCTACCGTAACAAAGGCCAGCGTTTCGGTGCTATTAATGGTAAACGGACGGATGCCGCGGCCAAACGGACCTACTTTTTTCACGATGGTATGGGTTTTGGTATCGGCTACGTGCAGCAAAGGCGAGGCAATATCGGCGAGGTAAGCGTATTTGCCCGAAGGCCCGTAAATGGTATTATGCGCCCGGCCCACTACTTCTATTTTTTTTAAAATATTACCCGTTTCGCAATCCACCACATTCCAGAACGTATTTTCCAGCGAAGGTAAGTACATAATTTTACCGTCCGGCGAAATGGCCATGCGGTCGGCGCCACCCACGTACGGTTTTTCCCAGATAATTTTGTCGGTAGTTAAATCGATGCGTTGCACCGATTGCAGGGTACTCACGTAAATGCTGTTGAGCGGCACACTTACGGCTACGCCTTTCACGTTGGAGGGCTTCCCATTTTCCCGCAATCCTTTTGTTTTAATGCGTTTTACGAATTGATGGTTGTTATCCATATCAAAGACCAGGATGCCGTGTCCGCCGTAACCCAGGTAATCGCGGATGCCCGGCACGGCCACGTACAAGTAGCGCCCGGTACCCGGCGCTTTTTTATCTGCGTTAAGCGCTGGGGTTGCGTTGGGCTTCCAGGCCAGAATGCTTAATACCAAAGCGCAACAGCAAACTGTTAAAATCCATAACTTGGCTTTCATACGATTCTAATTTTAAGTACGCATTAGCCTGTAATGTAATAAAATAACGCGTGCTTCTCCTGCAGTGGGTAGGGTTTATCTGCTAAAATTTTAAAAATTTACTGAGCCAAATCACGCCTCTTCTATTCTCTTCTGTTTACAGTCTATCGCGAGGGTCCTCGCTCGTAATGCTTATGTTCGGCCTCTGGCCGGTTGGAATTCTGTTGCTGATTTGCTTTTTATTCTAGTATATCGGTTTGTCTGGCCAGAGGAACTACCGGCTAGTTGCCACGAGCGAAGACGCCCGCGCCAGCTTTGATATAAAAAATTAATGGGACTGGTTGAGTAGAATAACTTTTATCTTTTATGCTATTATCCTACCGGGTTCCAGGAGAATTGCTTACTATTACTTAACGAATGAGAAGGTTATGATTTTTAAATTTGTGCAGTCGAACCGGTATAAGGTAGCTCCTACCTGCCCGTGCGGAAAGAATAACCGGGACGGTAAATTTTCGCCTATTATCCTGGATGGTGTACCTAACCCGGCATTCGGACACTGCCACAGTTGCGGCCAAAATTTTTTCCCAAACACCTCTGCTCAGGAAAATTTTGTACTTCCGGTTTTTACGCCTACGCCTAAAAAGCCCTTGCAAATAATCAGCGCGGACTTAGTGAAGCAAACTTTAAAAAGTTACGCACACAATAATTTTGCCGTTTGGCTGCAAACCAAATACCCCACTACCGCCGATTACTTACTGCAGTATTTTTCGATTGGCACCACCAAAGCCGGCGGTACTATTTTCTGGTACCAGGACAAAGCCGGTAATTACCGCAAACCCAAACGCATTTACTACAAGCCCGATGGGCACCGGGTAAAAGCCAGCGAAGACGAAGCCCGCAGTAAACCTAGCCCATTGGTATTTACCAACCAGGAAGGTTACGAATATTGCTTATTCGGGGAATTTCAGTTGGCGCAATATCCGGCTACGGCCAAGATAGTAATGGTTGAAAGTGAAAAATCGGCCATTATCGGGCACGTGCATTTTCCGGACTTTATCTGGGTAGCTACCGGTGGGGCAGTTAGTTTAAAAAAAGAAAAAGCGGCCGTACTACAAGGCCGCAAAGTGATGATTATACCGGATATGCACCAAACCGGCCGCGAAGGAGCTTTGCGCATGCAAACTATTTTAAAAGAGGTAGGCTGCCGCACCCGCATCATCGAGATAGATAAACACCGCGAAGATGGCGACGATATTGCCGATATTCTGGTGCGGCGCGCCAATATGAAATAGATTCAGTTAGTTTTAGTTTTAAAAAGGACTACCTCAAACATACGGGTTTAATCGTTATTTCCTCCCCCACCCCCTCAAAAGGGGACAATGAGTTCTGAATGTATCCATATCGCGAGCGTCCACGCTCGTGATGATTATCGTCCGGCCTCTGGCCGGTAGGAAATTCTTGCTGATTTGCTTTTTATTCTAGTATATCGGTTCGCCCGGCCAGAGGCCTACCACATGGTAGCCACGAGCGAGGACGCTCGCGCCATCTTTCCGAACTTCCAAAAGGGAATTTTTACTAATTTTTAAAATTATTGATAAAATTAACGTGTGTTCGATGTAAGCACTAATTTTAAATACAGAAAAAATTCATAGCTGTGTTAACAAGACAAAATTCTATTTTTCTGGATCTTGCTGTCCATTTAAGTCATCCTGCAAGAACTCGAAGAATTCCGGAAAGATCTAACCAGTAGGTAACCGATTAGGTTCTTCCGGAATGACGTGCTTAGAGAAGGATAGCGTTTAATTCTTTTTTTATCTCGAACTCACGTTAAAATTAGTTCTAACAACTTTTCGTTTACGGCACAATCACAATCTTGCCGGTAGTATGCTTCGTTTGAATTTGATTTAAAGCTTCGGCGGTTTGGTCCAGAGTAAACGTTTTACTTACGTGTACCTTTAATTTTCCCTGATCGGCTAATTCGCGCATGTGCTCCAATTGGGTGCTATTGGGTTCCACGAACACGTATTGAAAATCAATATCTGGGTCCAGGCCTTCGCCGTGGTGCAGAATGGAAACCAGTTTGCCTTTGGATTTCAGGGCCGATAAACTTTGCTGCAAGGTATCGCCGCTGGCGCAGTCAAAAATTAAATCTACCCCTTCGGGTACTAACGCTTTTACGGCAGCCCCAATATCGCCCTGGCTGTAGTCGATCGTATGATCGGCGCCCAGTTCTTGCATAAAATCGTGGTTTTTGGCGCTGGCTACTCCAATTACCCGCGCGCCTTTGGCTTTGGCTAACTGAATACCCAAACTACCTACTCCCCCGGAAGCTCCCAATATCAACACGGTTTGATTTGCTTGCAGCTTACCTACATCGAACATAGACTGGTAAGCCGTAAGCCCGACCAGCGGAATGCCGGCAGCTTCTTCAAAAGACAGTTTTTCGGGTTTGTGCGCCAGATAACTCTCCGGAATAACAATGTACTCGGCAAATGTTCCGTACTGCACCATGGGTCGTCGGGCATAGGCGTAGACGGCATCGCCAACCGCAAACCGGCGGGCACTAAAACCCCGGTCTTCTACCGTGCCGGCCATGTCCCAGCCCGGTATAATCGGGAAAGTATAAGGTAGGTAATTTTTTAAATAACCTTCCCGCACAGCGGCATCCACCGGGTTAACGCCGGCCGCCTTTAAACGGACCAATACCTCGCCTTCTTTTATTTCCGGAATGGCCGTGCTGCGAATCTGAATTTTATCGGCCCCGCCAAACTCCTCGTAAACCGCCGCTTTCATCTGTCTTTCCATGGTATTTTATTATAAGTGTTTGGGATTTATACCGACTCAGGTGGAAAGAGTTTACGAATGGAGAATTAAAAATTAATAAAAATGACAGCAATACTTAACTAAACTCAGCTACTATTTATCCCTAATAAGTAATCGGCACTTAGGTTACTGATTATTTTCAACCATATAGCATTTAATAGTCATTTTAAGCTGGAGCTTGCACCAAGCAATGATATTATTATTTATATTGTAGCTTCCAGCTTGTACCAAGCTTACATGATTACCTCCTCTTCGCTTTCTATTAAACAAAGTCTGAATAAAGCTTACTGCCTAATCAAAACTAATAGCGCCATCATGGAGGCATCAAAAACCAATTTGGTGCATTTGCTCAGCCAGAAAGACGAGAAGGAAAGCAAAGAAAATTATAAAATCCATTTAATGAATTTGCTGAATAATACTTTTTACAACCCCGATCACCTGGTACTTCACTGGAAAAGCAGCTAAATGAATTGTTTTATCAACTTTATGAGCTTACGCCGGAGGAGATTGCTATTGTAATTGCTATTGTAGAGGGGAGTTAACCGATTAAATATTTATACTTACTTAATAAATAGTTAAAATAAAAAAATATATAATTATGAAAAATTTCGAATTTGAACCGTCTGATTCACAAGAGGAAAATCTTGAGTCTTTTTTTGCATTCGCTATTGAAAAGAATCCTATACTTGGTCAGATCTTATATAATAATAAAGAATTGTTGCTCCAATTTGAAAATGATCTCTCTAACCCTAAAAAGTTAGAAATAAGAACAAAAATCACTAAAGAAGTTCAAGAAGCCCTTAATACAAAAAGTTAATGAAAAGGTATTTTTTATCTTCAATTGAAATTGAGGGTTTCAGAGGAATTAATAATGAACTTTCTCCATTGAAGATTAAAATAGATGATAAAAAGGTGCATTCTATTTTTGCACCTAATGCTTCTGGGAAAAGCTCCATATACGATGCATTAAGTTATGCCCTTAAAGATGAAATACCAAGACTTAAGGCTTTACATTCTAAAGAAAAGTCAGAGGATTATTATATCAATAAATTTCATTCAACAGGTAACTCAATTATTAATTTATGCTTTAAACCTGACGATTCATCCCAAATTATTAATGTTCAAATTAGAAAGGATAGAACAGGTGGATACTCAATAACTTCTCCCGAAGAATCAAATATCAAAGAATTTTAAAATTCTTTAAACCATGATGGGCTATTAGTTGATTATAACATATTCCGCTCTTTTATTGATAACAAACCACTTGAAAGGGGAAGAGCATTTTCTTCTTTAATTGGACTTTCCAAAATATCAGCATTAAAACAAAGTCTTGATACATTAAATAGGAATATTAAAACGGATTTTAACTTTGAAAATTTAAATACCAAACTAAATAATACAAGGAATAGATATAAAACTATAGCAGAAGAAATTACATCATTATTAGAGAAATTAGAATTACAAGATGTTGATTATAATGATTTAGCTACTTTAGAGAAAAAAGCTATTTTAATTTTAAGGAGTATTCCCATATTAGAAAAAATTCTTATTGAAGAGGAGTTGCTAAAAGTAAATTTTGACCTTCTCATAGCTACATTAAAGGAGGCAGAAGGTGGAAAAACACAGAATGAATTGGTTGAAAAAAATAAACGAAAAGAAAGCCTCGCTTTACTACAAAGTAAAAATTCAACTGCTGAATTTGAAGAACTATCTAAAATTGGCGAATTGATTAAGGCAAAAGATGAATTAATAGTTTCAACTTTAGGAAAAGAGTTTAATACCCTATATAATACAGCAAAAGACATTTTTGAAAAATCAAATCTGCAAAAAGATACGTGCCCGTTATGTGATTCTTCCGATTTAATATTTGACGGCAATAAATCTTTATATGATGTAATTATTAACAAGCTAAAAGATTTTGAAGAAATAAAGCAATTGAATCTACAAATTAAAAAACAGTGGAATGTATTTTCTGGAAAGCAACGAATCATAAGTATCGGTTTATATTTAGAAAATAATAAGAACATAAACTTATATACAGAGGCTGAAAGACTAATAAGCTCAGAATCTATTAATAAAGAAGAGTACAATAAGCTAGTTAGCTATCTAATTGAAACAGATAAAAAAGTTTCTGAAGAGCAAAATAAGTTATTTGAAGAAGTAGAAAACTTAAAAGCGAAGCTTCCTGCATCAATTTCAGAAACTTTTGAGAAAATAAATAATGTAAAGCAACTTGTTTTTAAAATTAAACAGCTAGTTGAAGTAACAGAAGAGGGTAAAGAATTAAAAAAACAAGTGGTTAAAATAAAACAGTGGCAAGATTATCTTTCTAACCTTACACAACAAATTTCAAGTGCAGAGACAAAGTTAAATCAAACTATTTGTGTTGATATTGAAAGTAATACCAGAAATTATTTTAGTAAAATAATTAATAACAATAATATAGTACCCAGTTTAACTAGAGCTGTAAAATCTCAGGACCTTGACCTTGAACTGGAGACTTTCTTTAACACCGATAATTTAAACGCTACTCCCTTACTCTCTGAATCCTATAGAAACGCATTAGCAATTTCTATCTTTTTAGCTTCATTAATGAGGAGCAAGCATAAAGCTAAATTTGTAGTTTTTGATGATATATGTTCAAGTTTTGATGCGGGGAATCAATTAAGCTTAATGAACTTGTTATATAATGAAATTTCAACTGCTTTTAATCCCGATGGTTTACAGATAATTATTCTTAGCCATGATGGTCTCTTAAGGAAATATTTTAATTCACAATCATCTCAACCAGAAAGTAAATGGAGAAGTATTGAATTACAAGGATTAGCGCCACATGGAAAAGTTCTTATAATTAATAATGAAAATGAGCAATTAAAAACTACAATTATTAACCAATTAAATTTTGGCAACATCAATATTGCAACTCCATTAATGAGGCAGTATTTGGAATATGTATCACTAGATATAATTAGAAAGCTTAGAATACCAGTTCCTTTTGATATGGCCTTAAAAGAAGATACCAGAACAATTAGCGAATGTTTAAACGCAATTCAAGCCCATATTAAATTAACAAAATTAGCAAACATTTGTATTCTTGATGCAAATCAGACTCTTGCAGTACAAACAACAATTATTCCTTCTATTCTTGGAAATTGGTTAAGCCATTTTGAAACTAATTCAATTATGAGTTTAAATTCTTCAACCTTATTAGGCTTTATGAGTCAGATTGATTCATTTTATGATTGTTTTAAATATGACAAAGATGGAAGTAAATGTTTTTACAAATCCTTAATTCAAAAGTAGAATATTTAGTCTTTAATACATTTTGAATATATTTTTTTATTAATTAATAATTACATTATTAATCTTGGATTTTATTTTAAATACACAACAAACAACCATGTGAATGGTCAGAGGAGGGAATGATGCTTCTCTGGTTGATTATTTTTTAACGAAGAACTTAGAAGCCATTAGGTGGAACCAGGTAGGTGATTTAACTCAGTTTAAAGATTTAGAAAGCCTTAAGACCAAACTGCAAGTAGCTAATGCGGAGTATAAAATAGGCAAAATAAACAACCTTCCTAGCCAGAACATTTTATGACGCGCGTCTAACGCAGTATAACGCGCACAAAAGTTATTTTGGAAATAATTATATTTAAATAGTTTTTAATCTGAAACTAAAACCTAGTCTACAGCAGAGAACATTCAAGTTTTGCATAAACTGCATTAAAAGCGCGCTAGTAAATGCATAAAGTCTGAACTTAAGCGTCTTTCATCGATTAGTATTCAGTTAAATGTCTGTCGAAACTCCAGGGGCGACATGTTCGTTTTCTTCTTAAAAAGCGTACTGAACGATTGTGCATGTTCAAAGCCCAGGGCATAGGCTATTTCGCTGACCGATAAGTTGGTAGTGGATAGCCTTTCTTTTGCTTTCTGGATCAATTTCTCGTGAATGTGTTGTTGGGTGTTTTGCCCGGTATGCACCCGCAGCATATCGCTCAGGTAGTTGGGCGAAAGGTTCATGCGTTCAGCAATATACTGCACGGTTAACAAGCCTTGTTCGGCGGTATCGTTGGCAGTAAAGTACTCGTTAATTAATTGCTCGAATTTAGTAAGAAGCTGGTGGTTGTTGTTTTTACGGGTAATAAACTGGCGCTCGTAAAAACGGTTAGAATAGTTGAGCAGTAAATCAATCTGCGATAAAATAATTTCCTGGGTGTGCCGGTCGATGTGCGCACATTCTTTGTTAATCTTATTTAAAATGGTAATCAGATCGTCCTCTTCTTCTTCGGAAAGATGCAGGGCCTCGTTTACGGCGTAAGAGAAAAAGCCATATTGATGTATGGTGCTGGCCAAAGTATGTTTCAGCAAAAAATCCGGATGAAAAATAAGCAGGTAGCCCGAGCCGCATTCCATATTCTGCAAATCCAAAGATTGTACCTGGTTAGGGGCTGTAAAGCTTAATACGCCCTTGTCGTAATCGTAGTGCTGCTGCCCGTATTTAATTTTTCCTTTTGCTTCTCGTTTTAGGGCAACGCAGTAAAATTGGTTTACAAAACCTTGCCACACCTCATCTTCCAAAAAAATGCATTCGTTCAAATTTATCACGCTTACCAGTGGGTGCCGGGGTGCCGGCAAAGACAATAACCGGTGAAATTCGGAAATAGATTTAATGGCGTTCATAAAACGATAGTAATTAAGGAAAGAGACATTAGTATTTAGATATTAGATGTTAGACTTTTTGTGATTAAGTAATTGAATAATCAAAATTTTGATAAAAGTTCTAATTATTCAACTATGTTAGAGTGCTTTTGTTTAATTACTTAACAACGGATGCTACTAAAAAAAATCATTTAAGCTTTAACCAGATTGACAGTATTTACCTCCGTGTAATCTACAATCCTTTAGACTTATTACTTTGTGTAACATGAGTTAATAAGAAATGTAAACGGCTGCATTAATAAATGCAGCCGTTTTAAAAAATTAATCAATCAGCCCCATGCTGAATTCATCGTAGGGTTTACCGGTATCAGTACCTAGCGGCACAATACTTTCTAATTTAGATAAGTCAGATTCGGTAAGTTGGATAGTGGTAGCCGCTATGTTTTCTTCTACATATTTCCGGCGTTTGGTGCCCGGAATAGGAACAATGCCTTTGCTTATGACCCAAGCCAAGGCCAACTGCGAGGAAGTAACATTTTTTTCTGCGGCCATAGTCTCGATTGCTTTAACCAACTCCAGGTTTTTATAAAAGTGCTCTTCCTGAAAACGGGGAATTGACCGGCGAAAATCGTTTTCCGGTAAATCATTGATGCTCCGGATTTGCCCCGATAAAAACCCGCGACCTAGGGGTGAGTAAGCAACAAAGCCTATTCCCAAGTCCTGAAGGGTTTGCAAAACGCCGCGTTCTTCCACGGTGCGCTCAAACAAGGAATATTCGCTTTGCACTGCCGTAACCGGGTGAACGGCATGGGCTCTTTTCACGGTTTCGGAAGATACCTCTGATAAGCCGATATACCCTACTTTACCTTCTTTTACCAAATCGCTCATGGCTTGAACCGTTTCCTCGATAGGCGTGGATTTATCCAGACGGTGCATGTAATATAAGTCAATATAATCGGTGTTGAGGTTTTTGAGAGAACGCTCCAAAGCTTTTTTTACATATTCTTTTTTACCGTTAATAGCCCAGGTTATTTTATCGTTATCATCTATTTCCCAACCAAATTTGGTAGCAATAATGTATTTGTCCCGGTTGCCTTTAATGGCTTTGGCAATAAGCCGCTCGTTTTTTAAGGGCCCATATAGGTCGGCGGTGTCCAGAAAGTTGCCGCCTAATTCCAATGATCGGTGAATGGTAGCCATGGCTTCCTGCTCATCTGCTTCGCCATACGTGTTAGCTTCTTCAAAGCCGGTCATACCCATACACCCTAAACCAATAACCGGAACCGATAAACCCTGATTTCCTAATTTTATTTTTTGCATTTCCATAGTGTTTAATTTTACAATTCAAAATTAACTAAGCCGGTAAAGCTGGCTGTATGCAAAACCCTGTAACTTGTTTGCAAATCGGGGGTTTACGAATAGATAAGTACCTGGACAAAATTAATTTTACAATACTTGGTTTCGATTTTAATGTAACAAGTAATTGAATTTTAGTTATTTACCTACGCAAAGTCTAACATCTAATATCTAGATACTTGTGTCTCTTTACTTTGTATATTGTGCTTAAAAATTTTACGGGTCAATTTAAAAGTCATAGCTATTTCTACATCTTTAAACTAACCATATAGCTATACCTATTTTAAAAAAATTATTTTTTCGGAGTATTAACCTAATAAAAACTAACGTTTTGGGTGTGTTTACATTCTTATTCCTGGTGTAGGTGTGTTGCTAAAAGGAAAAGGAGGAACCACTTGGTAAAATAGTGCTGGCCAAAGTTGTTTATGATAAAAACGCGAACCTTAATTTTATTGAAAAAATTTGCTGGCCGTTGTAAATACTGAATCAAATACAATCTGCCCTTATTGCCTGATTATTCGTATATTTATTTTTTACCTTAAAATAGCAACTTACATGCGGGAAATACAATTGGTGGTTACTTCGAGACCGATGAAAGAAATTCCGGAAGATGAAGATTTTAACTATTGGTTATCGCGCCCGATAGCAGAACGTTTACGGGCCGTAACGTTACTGTAAGTCAATCGGTAAAGCCGGGTCAACGCTTAGATAAATCAATAATACTTACCAGAAAGTTAAAGGCCTCTTAAAACATAGAGTTATTACCAGACTTCCGGGATTTTATCTCGCTCTTAAATCAATATAAAGTAGAATATTTGATAGTAGGCGGCTAAGGCACACCGGCGACCTGGATATCTGGATTAACATTTCGGATAGAATGGTAAATGTACTGCAAGCTTTTGGCGTAGGTTCATTAGGTTTAAGTCAGGCTGATTTCCTGAAAAAAGGTTATGTGAGCCAGATTGGTTACCTACCTTTACGGATTGATATTTTAAATTCAATTGATGGTGTTTCTTTTACCGAAGCTTACCCAAATAAGCAAACTATTAAACTTGAAGACCTGGAAATAAGCTTTATTGGATTACAAGATATGATTACCAATAAAGAATCATCAGCAAGAAGCCAGGACTTAACAGATTTACAACAATTAACCAAGCTTTCTAATAATAAAAAGTAACCAAGGCTTAATTGGAAGCACACTATGGTGCGGTAGTTAAAAGTAAGCTTTCCGCTAAATAATTAAAAAATAAAAGCTTGCCAGGTTAAACCTAACAAGCTTCTGCATTAGCTTAGTAATAAAAGATAACTTTAAATTTAAGGGTTTATTTTATCCAACTAAGTAGGTTAAAATAACCCGGAACGTTATTTAGAATCTTCTCCGTCGTAATTGCTCCATTGCGCTACCCCTTTTGGTTCGGCACTGGTAATTTCGGCACTTTTGGTTTTACTTAACTCTTTGTTTAGTTTTTCAGTTAACTTCATTTCCTTTTCAATGCCTTTCTCCCGATTCTGCAATCCCGTAGTTTCTTTCACGTGCGCCAGCGGGTCGGCTATATAATCCCAGGATTTACCGGTTTTGGGCATTTCGCCTTCATTCCAGGGGCCACGGGCACTTTCGCCTTGCGACAAGTTAAAGTACTGGTTGGTAAAACGCGGGTCGGCTTGTAATACTCCGGGCGGGTAGTTTGGTTTAATAGTTTCTAAAGCCGCCTGAAACATTTCAAAATGGGCTACTTCCCGGGTCATTAAAAAAGAGAGGGTTTCTTTTACGTAAGGGTCATCGGTAAATTGCATTAAATACTCGTACACCAGCTTGGCCCTGGATTCGGAAGCAATATTGGAGCGCAAATCTACGGTTAAGTCGCCGTTAGAATGAATATAGGAAGCGCACCATGGAATGCCCTGGCTGTTGGTAAGGCGGGGTCCGCCGGCACTAAGGGTGCCAAATTGCGGGTTAGTCAAAGCCTGGTGAATAATATTTTCTTTGGCCGCTTTCCCGTTCATCACTTCCATAATTTCAGATTGATCGGCAGCATCTTTTAACTCGCCGTTTACGCCTTTAAGTAGCATCTGGATAGTTGCCCCTACAATTTCCAAATGGCTAAATTCTTCTGTGGCAATATCCATCAGCATATCATACTTATCCGGATAAGGCATTTTAGCTGCAAAAGCTTGGGTAAAATATTGCATGGCTGCCGCCAGTTCACCGTTTTCGCCGCCAAATTGTTCCAATAATAATGTTGCAAACCGAGGATCTGGCTTAGATACACGGGCATTAAATTGTAAGTCTTTTACGTGATGAAACATAGCTTATTTAATTTGATTTCTGCTATACGCAAACGGGCACCTTTATAAATAGTTCGGAAATTTTAGTTATAACCTTACACTCAACTAAATAAATTTAATAACCGGATTTAATAACAGAACATGCGTTCGAGAGAAGAAAAACACCCATAAACAGTAAGCTCCTCTTCTTTAATGCTGTTATAATGGAAGAATTAGGCGGGAAACTCGGCAGTTTTATTTTTTGCTGATACAGGGCAGGTATGTTTTTTTCTGGTTAGCGCTTCTATCGAATTCATAATAACCATCCTCCTGCACCCCGACCATTTTAGTTCCGTTACCTGCGCCTCTATTCGGCTAAAAAAATTTATTGGCTTAGTAAAAAAACGGGTTAGACTAATTTATCGCCATTTATTTTAATACACTACCATTATAAAAACTCATCTATGGATTTATCTTTATTTGGGACAAACTGATGCTGATGAAAGTTTTCGAGTTTTTTTAAAATCCGAAGCAATTGCTGTTTTTCGAGTAGGTCCAGGTTGCCGCTCACAATGCGGGAAACTTTGCGGAGTTGGCCCAGCGAAGCAAACAAAGCCGCTTTTCCGCGGTCGTTAATGGTTAAATACACTTTTCGCTTATCGGTTTCGTCGCGGGCTTCGTTTACCCAGCCTTGCCGGATCAGGCGTTTAATAATTTCGGTGCCCGACGGAATATCCTGAATGTTTTTTTGAATCAGGGTAGATTTGGTTGTGGGGCCGCCATCGAGTAAGTGCATCAGGTAGCCAAAATCATCCAGCGAAACAAACTCGGTGTGGTGCAGGGCTTTTTTAATGTAAAACTTGGCGTAGCGGTTAAGTAACGTTAAATAACGGGCAATCTCTCCGTCCAGTGCTTCGGCCGGGGTACTGGCGGGCATGGTTTCTTTTTCCTGCAGCAACCGCTCGCCCAGCCATTTCTGAAAATCCGGTAAGTTTACTGCCGCCGGGCCCTGCTCCTGCTCGTAGCGGTCCAGGTAAGGCAAAAGCTCCTGCAGTAATTGGTATTTGGTAGCCGACATATAGATAGGCTTGGTAAAATTTTAAAATTAATGTTAATGAAGTAGTTTCACTAAGACTTATGCAAAAGGAAGGCTGTGATGACACAACCTACGGCATCACGCCACAACTAACGGCAGCAGGTCTCTAAATTTGGCTATTCCGATATAACCCATGGCAGCAGCCGTGGACAGTGTCTTCCCTGACTACTTTTAAGTAAGCTCCGTTGGTAATGATTTTTCTAATATTTCAATCCAAAACGATTCTTATTAGTAAATGGAATGACCAGTAACAAAACAGCTCCTGCACCTAAACTTAATTTAAATTTTTTGCTTAAGTCTTCAGCTTAAAAACAAATTATGGAGTATTATGTTATCATAAAAATTTATTATTAAAACATAACACATGCGTTATTTACTTTTACTAGCTTGGTTGTTACCGGTATTTAGTTATGCGCAAACCGGCGTTATTACGGGTACCGTACGCGATGTAAATACCCAGGAAGCCTTAATTGGGGTTACGGTACAATTAGCCAATACCCAATTGGGCACGGTTACCAACGAAAACGGCACGTACCGCCTCGAAAACATTCCGCTGGGCAGCTATACCGTGCAAAGTTCGTATATTGGTTATCAAGCCCAGAGCAAGTTTAACATCAACGTTACCTCGGGCAATATCCAGATTTTAAATTTTGAACTGGCGCCCACTGCTAACACCTTGCAGGAAGTGGAAATTACCACCAATCGCCGGCAAAGCGCCGCGGTGGCCGATTTAATCACGCCACTTTCGGTGCAAAGTTTAAGCCTGGAAGAAATTAGAAGTAACCCCGGTGGCAATTTTGATATTTCGAAAGTGGTGCAGGTTTTACAGGGGGTGGCCAGCAATGGCGCGGGTGGCGGTAGCCGCAACGACATTATTATCCGGGGAGGCGCACCCAGCGAAAACGTGTATTACCTCGATGGCATCGAGATTCCGTTGATCAACCATTTTACCACGCAAGGCAGCGCGGGCGGGGCGACCGGGATTTTGAACGTATCGTTTATTGAAGACTTAAAAGTTAGCTCCTCGGCTTTTGATGCTCGTTACGACAATGCCCTATCGTCGGTGTTTCAGTTCCGGCAACGCTACGGCAACCCCGATCGTTTTTCGGGTAATATCCGGTTAAGCGGTTCGGAATTTTCGACTACTTTCGAAGGCCCTATCTCGTCACGCACTACTTATTTAGTTTCGGCGCGGCGCTCGTATTTGCAGTTTTTGTTTAAGCTCCTGGATTTACCTATCCGGCCCAATTACTGGGATTTTCAGTACAAAGTAGACCATAAAATAGACGCTAAAACTTCGCTTTCCTTTATCGGCGTAGGCGCTATCGATGAATTTTCGTTTGGCATACCCCGCAACAGTACCCCCGAAAACGAATACATTCTGCGGTCTATTCCCTTGAACAATCAATGGAATTACACCACGGGGGTAGCGGTAAAAAGATTAGTAAACGACGGGTACATCAACCTGGCACTCAGCCGTAATGCCTTTAACATCGACCTGGAAAAATTTACCGATGCCCAAAACAACAATCCGGCGCTACGTACTTTAAAATCCAACTCCCGCGAAACCGAAAACAAACTGCGGCTGGACGTAAACAAATTCCGCAACGGGTTTAAATACGCCTATGGTGTGTCGGGGCAATACGTGCAGTTCACCAACGATGTTTTTAACGTTATCCGGCCGGAATTAATAAACGAAGAAGGCGCCGTGGTGCAACCCGGCTTAACTGTAAATTACAACACCAATCTCGATTTTTTCCGCTATGGCGCTTTTGCCCAAGTTTCAAAATCAATTTTCAATAATAAACTGGGCTTGTCATTTGGTCTTCGCACAGATTTAAATTCGTTTACCCAAAACGGCAATAAGCCTTTAAAAACTTTGTCGCCGCGGGGCGCTATTTCGTATGTGGTTTCGCATAAATGGACGATTAATGCTTCTTCCGGCATTTACTACAAGCTGCCCACCTACACGGTTTTGGGTTACCAGCAAGACGGCCAATACCTGAACAAAACAGCCGATTACATTAAATCTACGCACTACGTTTTAGGAACCGAATTTTTGCCCCGCCTGGATCTGCGGTTTACTTTAGAAGGTTTTTACAAGAGATACAACAACTACCCGGTATCCATCCGCGACGGCATTTCGCTGGCCAACCAGGGCGGTGATTTTGGCTCTATTGGCAACGAGCCTGTAGTTACCAACGGCAAAGGCCGGGCTTATGGGTTGGAATTTTACCTGCAAAAGAAGCTGACCAGCAGTGTGTTTTCGGTGCTTTCGTATACCTACGTAGTGAGCGAATTTGCTGGCACCAACGGTAAATACGTTTCAAGTTCCTGGGATTACCGCCATTTAATTTCGGGATTATTGGGTAAAAAGCTGCCCCGTAATTGGGAGCTCGGCGCCAAATACCGTTTTGCCGGCGGCGCACCCACTACGCCATTCGATTTAGAAGCCTCGAAACGCAATTACGGTTCTTTGGGCGTGGGCATCCTGGATTATTCCCGTTTAAATTCCGAGCGGTTGCGGCCATTCAGTCAGTTTGATATCCGGGTAGATAAAAAGTGGAATTTTAATAAATTCACTTTCGACCTGTTTCTGGATATTGCCAACGTTTTGGGCAGTAAAACACCGGGCTACGACCGCTATACGTTCCAACGCAACGCCGACAACACCGGCTTCGCCACCACCGACGGCAACCTGTTAAGCGACGACGGCAGCAACGCTATTCCTTTAATCTTAAATAACGACGACGGCAATCTGGTACCGACTCTGGGGTTTATTATTGAGTTCTAGTTTAGGTAGCAGGTAGTATGTAGTATGTAGTATGTAGTAGGTTTTGAATTATTTGTAATTGGTAAATGGAAACTGGTAAATGGTAATTTAAAAAAAGCTCCCCTCCTAAGATTAGGAGGGGCAGGGGTGGTTGACTGGATGCTAAGGTTATTACTTGGAGCCGGTTCTCGTTTGTTAACATTTGGGCGAATAGGAACGTGCTGCGGCACGTTCCTACAAAAGTAAATATTTCGGTATATTACGCTTAAACGACCCTCTATAGTCAAACTGGTATTAGGTCTATTATTTAAATATTAAAAAATCAATGCTGGCGCGAGCGTCTTCGCTCGTGGCTACTATTTGGTAGGCCTCTGGCCGGGCGAACCGAAGA